>NZ_CP053085.1:3236932-3884319 GCF_013004105.1 Gemmatimonas groenlandica | reverse complement strand
CGGGCATCTGTTCGATGGTGGGCGCCGGCATCAACATCGTCCCGTTCGCGCTCCAACGCACCGTGCTCGGTGTCGGCGACTGGGTACTGGTGGCGTACGCTCTGGCCGCCGTCCCGGCCGTACTCGCGGCGCTCTGCTACGCGATGCTCGGCAGCGCCATGCCGCGCGCCGGCGGATCATACGTGTACGCCAGCCGCGCGATCGGCCCGTACGCTGGCTTCCTCGCCAGCTTCTCGCAGTGGTTCGGCCTCTGCATCGCAATCGGCGTGGTCTCGTACGTCATTCCCCCGTTTCTGCGTGACATCGCGGCCGCCGCGCAGTGGATATCGTTGGCGACGGCACTCGATCACCGCCCGCTGCGACTCGCGCTCGCGCTCGCCTTCCTGTGGACGTTCGTGTTCGTGAATCTGCGCGGTGTGCGCGCCGTGGCGAATACGCTCCTCCCGCTCATGGTCATCATGTTCATCTGCGGGGGGTTGGTAATCGTCACCGGCTTCTCGCACTCGGCAGACGACTACATCGGATTGCTGGCGTCGCAACAGCGCGCGCTGCCACCTGAGCCCGCCCGCGCCTCGTTCTGGCTCGTGGTGCCCCCCGCTGCCGCGATTCTGTTCTCGAGCTTCATCGGCTTCGACGCCATCGCCCAGGCCGGTGGTGAAGCGAAGCACCCCACGCGCTCCATACCACTCGCGATCGGCCTCACCATCGCTATCGTGGGCGCGTTCTACTTTCTGTTCACGGCCGCGGTGTATCACACGGTGCCGTGGTGGCATGTAGCGGCCGAGAGTCGCGTGCGCGATGTCACCGCGCCCGGCTTGCTCGCACCGCTCACGTCGCCGCTGGTAGCGATCATCATGGTTTCAGGTGCGGCGGTCTCGCTCATCAACGACCTGCCCGGCATGCTGTTGGGCGTGTCGCGCCTGTGCTTCGCCTGGGCGGAAGATGGGGTGTTTCCGCAAGGACTCGCCGCCGTGCACACCCGATACGGCACGCCGCATGTGGCGCTGTTCGTGTCGGCGGTGCTGGCCACGATCGGCATCTTCGGCGGTCACTTTGCCGGCGACTTCTTTTTGGGCGTCGACATTCTGGTGACCGCGATGCTGGTGAACTTCATCATCATGGCGCTGTCGGTACTACGACTACCGTCGCGGAATCCAGCGCTCGCGCGGGCCATGCGGGTGCTGCCGTCGCGCGCGTTGCAGATCGTGGTGTCCGGTACGGCCGTCGTGCTGCTGTCGGTCCTGCTGGCGGTGCACACGTGGCGCGACCTGCACACGGATGTCAGCGTGTGGTACGCGCGCTCCACACCCGTCTGGATCATCGTGATGGTGATCGGCAGCGCGATCTACTGGCGCGAAACGCGGGCCCTCGCGCGCCGCGGCGGCGACTTGAAGGCGATCACCGCAGTACTTCCTTCGGAATAGATGACCACGATTCCCCGTTACACGCTCGCGCCCGGTCTCGAGATCTCCCGGGTGTTGACCGGTCTCTGGCAGTTGGCCGACATGGAGCGCGATGGACGCGTGTTCGACCGCGACGCGGCCGCGCACGCGATGGCCGAGTATGTCGAGCACGGATTCACGACATTCGACATGGCCGATCACTACGGTTCGGCCGAAGAAGTGGCGGGTATCTTCCGCCAGCAGGTGCGACCCGATGCGTCGGTGCAGTGCCTCACCAAGTGGGTGCCCGAGCCCGGCCCGGTCACGGAAGCTGATGTGCGCACCGCTATCGATCGCGCCTGCGCACGACTACGCACCGATCGCATCGATGTGCTGCAGTTTCACGCGTGGACCTTCGCCGATCCGCGCTGGCTCGATGCGTTGTGGTATCTGGAAGCTGAGCGCGATGCCGGACGCATCGGCGCGATCGGCCTCACCAACGTCGATACCGCACACCTGCGTGTGGCCGTGGCCAGCGGCATTCGCATTGCGAGCAATCAGGTGAGCGGATCGCTGCTCGACACGCGCTTCACCACCAAGCTCGCCCCGTACGCGTTGGCAAACGGTGTCGGGTTGCTGTGCTACGGTACACTGCTTGGTGGATTTCTCAGCGAGCGTTGGCTTGGTGCCGCCGAGCCGGACTGGGACACACTGAGCACCTGGTCGCAGATGAAGTACGGCCGGTTCATTCGCGCCGCCGGTGGCTGGGCTCCGTTTCAGGGCGTGCTTCGCGCCGCGCACACCCTGGCCGCGAAGCACGGCGTGTCGATTGCCGCCGTGGCCAGCAAATGGGTGCTCGATCAGCCCGGTGTGGCGGGCGTGATTATCGGTGCGCGGCTCGGACAGTCGGCGCACGTCGCCGATACCGCAAAACTGTTCACGTTCACGCTCGACGAGAGCGATCGGCGCGCCATTGCCGACGCGCAGGCGGCGCTCACCGCCATTCCCGGTGACTGCGGCGATGAGTATCGACGCGCGCCATATCTCACGGCCAGCGGTGACCTCAGCCATCATGTGTCGCAGTTTCCTGCGCCGTTCACCACGCGGCCTGGCGTGAACGGACGCACGCTGGCACTCAGCGGTACCGTGTGGGAGCCGATGGCCGGCTACAGCCGCGCCGTGCGCAAAGGCCAGTCCATTTCCGTGTCAGGCACCACCGCCACGCATGGCGATCGCCTCATCGGTGGCACCGACGCAGCGGCGCAGGCACACTTCGCGATCGACAAGATCGCCGGTGCCATCCAGTCCCTTGGAGGCACGCTGGAGGACGTCGTACGCACCCGCGTGTTCGTGTCGAATGTGGACCATTGGGAGCCCGTCGCGCGCGCCCATGGCGAGCGCTTCGGCCACATCCTGCCGGCGAACACACTGGTGGAAGCGCGGCTCGTCGGCGCCGAGTATCTAGTGGAAATCGAAGCAGACGCTATCGTGGCAGACGCGATCGTCTCCGAATCCTGAATCTCCTTCACGCCGAGCTTGCTGCCATGACGATCCGTTTCCGCTCTCATTCGCTGGTAGTCGCCGCAGTCGTGGCGTCGGCCGGGCTCTCGGCGTCGCCCGCCGCCGCGCAGGGTAAGGCCGTCGATCCGCTCGCGGCGGAAATCGAAACGCGCATGACGACGGTCATGCCGAAGGTGATCGCCTGGCGTCGCGACATTCACGAGCATCCCGAGCTGTCCAATCAGGAAGTGCGTACCGCGGCCCTGGTCGAGAAGCACCTGCGTGCGCTCGGCCTCGAAGTGCAGCCGAACGTGGGCAAGACTGGGGTGATCGGCATTCTGCGCGGCGGCAAGCCGGGGCCCGTGGTCGCGCTGCGAGCCGATATGGACGCGCTCCCCGTGACGGAACTGGTGGACCTGCCCTTCAAGAGCAAAGTCCGCACGATGTACAACGGCCAGGAAGTCGGGGTGATGCACGCGTGCGGCCATGACAATCACGTGGCGATCATGATGGGCACCGCCGAAGTGCTGGCGGGCATGAAGGAGCGCATTCCCGGCACGGTGAAGTTCATCTTCCAGCCGGCTGAGGAAGGACTGGGCGGTGCGCAGTCGATGGTGAACGACGGCGCCCTGGAAAACCCGCGTCCCTCGGCGATCTTCGGTCTGCACGTGTGGCCGTCGGCACTCGGTTCACTCAGCACACGCGCCGGTGGCTTCATGGCCGCCGCCGATCAGATCGATATCGTGGTGAAGGGACGGCAGACGCACGGATCCGCACCATGGTCCGGTGTCGATCCCATTGTGATCGCGGCGCAGATCGTCATGGGACTGCAGACGGTGGCGAGCCGGCAGATCGATGTCACGTCGGCGCCGGCGGTGATCACGATCGGCATGATTCAGGGCGGCAATCGCGGCAATATCATTCCCGACAGCGTGGTGATGATCGGCACCATCCGCACCTTCGACCCTGAGATGCGCAAAGACATTCACACGCGCGTGAAGCGCACCGTGGAGGACATCGCGCACTCCGGCGGAGCCACGGCGCGGGTGACGCTCTCCATCGGCGGACTCATCACGCAGAACGATGCGTCGCTCCTCGAGAAGATGACGCCCACGTTGCAGCGGGCGGCCGGCGACGGTGGATTCAAGACGATCAATCCGGTCACCGGCTCCGAAGACTTCCCCGCCTTTACCAAGGACATTCCGGGACTCTTCTACTTCCTCGGTGTGGCACCGAAGGGAATGGATCAGAAGTCGCAGGCGGCGAATCACTCGCCGTTGTTCTTCGCCGACGAAGCGGCGTTGCCCACGGGTGTGCGCGCCATGACGAATCTGGCCGTGGACTATCTCAGGAGCGGCGGCATCGCGACGGCCAAGCCGGCCATGAAGCAGTAACGCGCAACGCGTCGCTATGCCTCGAAGAATGTCTCTGAGTGGATCAGCCAGCCCATCTCGCTGAAGCGCCACTCGGCAACATAATTGCCACCCTGCTCGTGCATTCCCGCTTTCAGGCGCCACCGGCCAACCCAGCGTCCTCGTTCAGTGGCGCGTATCGGGTCGGCCAGCCTGACCTGCTCGATTGTGCGCACGTACGTCACGAAGGCCTTGTCGGCAAACTGTTCGGCGAAGGCATCGCGCGACGCGTCGCGTCCCTTCAGCGTGGGGCCACCGGCCACGCCGACCACGATATCCGGTGCCATGAACGACACCGTGCGGTCGGCGTCATGCGCGGCAATCGCCTGATTGGATTGCTCGCGCAGCGTGCGAATCTGTACGTCTCCCGTCATCGTCACGCCGCTCACATCGTGGCGCGCTTCTTCGGCTTCACGTACTGATCGAGCCACGCCGTCATTTCGGCGAGCGCCTGACCAACACTCTCGCGGGCGCGATAGCCGTGTGCTTCGCCGGGCAACTGCACGTAGCGCGTAGTGGCGCCATTGCCCTTCAGCGCCTGATACATGCGCTCACTCTGAATCGGATACGTGCCGGTATTGTTGTCGGCCATGCCATGCACCAGCAGAATCGGATCCTTGATCTTGTTGGCATACGTGAACGGTGACATGGCACCGTACAACTCGGGCGCATCCCAGTAGGTGCGCTCTTCGCCCTGGAAGCCGAACGGCGTGAGGGTGCGATTGTACGCACCGCTCTCCGCCACGCCGGCGCGGAACAGCCGCGTGTGAGCGAGCAGGTTCGCGGTCATGAAGGCGCCATACGAGTGTCCGCCCACACCGATGCGATCGCGATCGGCCACGCCCATCGCCACGATCGTGTCCACCGCGGCCTTCGCGCTCGCGGTGAGCTGCTCGACGTACGTGTCATTTGGCTCCTTCCCATCCACGCCCACGATCGGCATAGTCGGGTTGTCCATCACGCCGTAGCCCTGCGTGAGCATGAACAAGTGCGACGCACCACTGGGCCGCACGAAGCGGTACGGCGAGCCGACCACCTGTGACGCCGCTTCACGCGAGCGGAACTCGAGGGGATACGCCCACAGGAAGAACGGCAGCGGGCCGTCCTTCGCCTTGTCGTAGCCGGCCGGCAGATAGATCGTGGCCGACAGCTTCACGCCATCGGGACGCGTGTACGTGATCAGCTGGCTGGTGACACCGGCAAATACGGGCGCCGGATCGGTGAACTGCGTGAGTGCGCGCGGTGCGATGCGGCGCACGAAATCGCGCACGAAATAATTGGGTGCATCGGCCTTCGACTCACGACGCGTGAGCGCCACGGTACCATTCGCGTCGAGCATGCCGATGGGCTGCTCGTAATACGGCGCGGCGCTCTGGAACAGGCGCGTCTTGGCCGCCGTGGTGAGGTCGAAGCGATCCACGAACGGACGGTCACCTTCCGGTCCGGCGCCGAGTCCGGTCAGGAACGCGACCTTCTTGTCGGGCGTGGTCAGCAACACCGTCTGCCCGCGCGCGTCGCGTGTGGTGAGGAAGTCGCCGGGATCCGCGTAGCGATCTTCGCTCGAACGCTCCCACAGCAACCGCGGCGCCTTGGCGCCCGACGGATCGATGATCCACGCGCGCGCCTTGCGCGTCTTGCCTTCGTTCTCGCGGGCGATGGCGAGACCCGCCGTGCCCCAGGTGATCGCGCCGGCGCGCCAGCTCGTTTCCAGCAGCGTCTTCGGCGTACCCGTGAACGGCGCCTCGAGCAACGCAATGCGATCGCGCTTGTCGGCCTTCGAATCGCTGTCACCGCCATCGAGTGCTTCCGTATACGCCAGCGTGGCAGCGACATCGCGACGCCACTGCACGTTGCGGATGCCAGCCAGGGCGCCGTTGCCACCCCACGGCACACGCTCGATGAGCGGACGCGTCACGATCGACTTCACCACCGCGCCGTCCATCGACCACACTTCGGTGCGCGTCGGGAAGTAGTTGAGCGGCACCGTGTACGAGAACGGACGTGACAGGGTGCTCACGAGCAGATAGCGGCCGTCCGGTGACGCGCTCACATCGGTGCGCATGCCGGGCGCGCCAAGCGTCTTCACCGTGCCATCGAGCGACACGATCGCGAGCTGACTCGTGCCATAGTGTTCGAAGATCGCTTCGTCGAACGGGCTCTTGAGCAAGTCCTGATACGTCGCCGCGCGGTCACTTCGTCCGGTGAGTGCTTCCTGAACGATCGGCCCTTCCGGCGCGGACGTCATGGCCGGCCCAGCACCACGTGCGGTCGGCACGAACGTGCAGGTGAGCGACGCGGTGGACACCCACGAACACGGACTACCCAGAATCGCCGTGAGACGCTGCGACGTGAGCGGCTTGGCCTGCGCCGTCGCGACATCGGCGATCCACAACGTGATCGCCTCGTCGCTGGTCACGGTGAAGGCGATCTTCTGACCATCGGCCGACCACGACACGTTTTCGATGCTGCCGCCAGCGGGAATCGACGCCTGAATCTTGCGCGCCGCACCACCGCTCACGGCCTGGAGCGACAGACCCGTGTAGCTCTGCCCGCGCGTCGGGCCGCTGGTCTTCGGGTCGAAGCGCAAACCGGCCAGACGATACTCGAACGCGGCGACTTCACTGATCGGCGGCAGCGCCGGACGTTCCAGCAGCAGCAGACGCTGACGATCGGGGCTCATCTGCACCAGCGGCGTCGCCGGCTGATCGAGAATCCGTGCAATCGGCTGCGGCGGCTGCCGGTACTGCGCCTGCGCCACAGCCGGCGAGAAGGCGGGCGCGAGCGCCGCGAGGACCGCGATGACGCGCGGTGAGCGAGAGAGGAGAGTCACACGCGTTCCGATGTTCGAAGTGAAAGCACGACCTGCATGAACGAACGGCAGTACTGGCGCTTACCGCAGCTTCATCACCAACCCATTGTGCGCCTTGATCACGCCGGCTCGCCGAATGTCGAAGCCGTTCTCTTGGCAGTACAGCCCCATCTGGCGTACATCCATGAGCTCTCGATAGCCGTGGTTCATCCAGTCGGCCATGAGATTGTAGAACACGCGCGACTTGAACTGATTGCGCGGCGTCGTCATCACCACGGTGCCGCCCGGTTTGAGGAATCGCCGGTGCATCTCGAGGCACTCCGCCTTGTGCGCGTCGGGGAAGTGCTCGAGCAGCCCGATCGAGACCACCACGTCGAACTCCTGCCCGTACTGCAGATCGCGAATGTCGGCGACCTCGAAGTGGATCGGCATCTCATCGCGGTACCACACGCGCTGATGACCCGTGGTGGGGTCGACGCCGAGGAACGGATAGTCGAGCGGGAACTTGCCGAAGCGATCGGTAGCGCAGAAGGCGTCGTAGTCCACCAGCACGATCTCGCCGCCCGGATACATCGCCGCCAGCTGCATGGCTTCGTATCCGTCGGCCGCACCCAGAAACAGGATGCGCGGTTTCTTCACCTCGAGGCCGGCGAACAGGGCACGCTTGCCGCGGGGATCCCACACCGCGTCCTCCACCCGCATGATCTTGTTCCAGACCGCCAGATACGCGATGTCCTGCAATGCTTCCTTGGCTTCGTGCATATCGAAGCGCGACAGGGCCTCGCCAAACTGCGCTTTCGCCTGGCGTTGCGCGTCGGGCACATCGGTGAGGAAGAACTGATGGAACGCGGTGTTGAACAGGCGCCAGCCGTCGGCGATGGGCAGCGGTTGCTGGTGTGTCTGCTCGTAGCTGGTGCGCGCGCTCGACCACTTCTCGGTGCGATACGGGCGGCCGACATCGCGCCACGTCAGCGTCGTCCAATCCATCGCGCTCACATCGTCGAACAGGTCGGGCGCCTGATCGCGCAAATCGATGCGATACTGGCCCGTGAGTTCGTGGTGGCCGATGTCGTGACGCGCGCGACGCGGTCGTCCCCACGGGCGACTGGTCTGAGCAGGAAAGGCGCGGGTGCTGGCCGCGGCGGTTTCGGGGGCGATCAGCGTTGCCATACGAGACCCGGCGTGAGAATGTCGACTCGTGGAGTCTGGGTTCTCGGTGGGCCCGGCGCCAGTGCCCGCGCTGCAGGGTCGGCAGCACGAGAGCGGCGGTCAGCCAACGGTCGACCGCCACACGCCGCTTGACCAATCAATATTTGTTGGTTTATACTTCACCCATGTATACGACCACCGCCTCCGACCTGACGATTGCGGCGCGCCTCTTCCACGCGCTGTCCGACGAGACGCGCCTGGCGATTCTTGAGATGCTGCAGAACGGCGAACGGTGCGTCTGCGACCTGCAGTCCGACCTTGATGCGGCCCAGTCTCGGCTGTCGTTCCACCTCAAGGTGCTGCGGGAGGCCGGTCTGGTGACCGACCGGAAGGAAGGTCGGTGGTCCTACTACACCATCGTGCCCGAGTCGCTCGCAGCGGTGCACGATCTCGTGGTCGGAATGCGGCCCGCGATGGTCGACGGATGCCGGCCCTTGCCCATCAACGCCCGCTGCTGCGGATAGCTCGACCTCGTTCTCTCGCTGCTTTGCGTTCGACCCATCAACATTTCTTGCTCGGAGGCTATGAATGACGACGACCAGCAGCCCCACCAGCATCTCACGCGGTCCGACGACCCCGACGGACTCCGCCCTCACGACCTTGGTACAGGAGAAGTACGGCGACGCGGCGCGGCGCGTTCTTTCGGCAGGCGAGGTCGCGAGCTGCTGCGGCCCGGTCAACTCGTGCTGCGGCGGCGACGCCTTCAACGGCAGCGTCGACCCGATCACGTCGAACCTGTACGTGAACGGCGAGACCGATGAACTCCCCTCGGCCGCGGTCCTTGCTTCCCTCGGCTGCGGCAACCCCACGGCCCTCGCGGAGCTCAAGGCCGGCGATGTCGTGCTCGATCTCGGATCGGGCGGCGGGATCGACGTGATCCTCTCGGCGCGGCGCGTAGGACCGACGGGCAAGGCGTATGGGCTCGACATGACGGATGACATGCTGGCGCTCGCGAAACAGAACGCCACCGAGGCGAAGATCGAGAACGTGGAATTCCTCAAGGGCCAGATCGAGGCGATCCCGCTCCCAGACAACTCGGTCGACGTCATCATCTCCAACTGCGTGATCAACCTGTCCGGCGACAAGCGGCGCGTGCTCGCCGAAGCGTTTCGCGTACTCAAGCCCGGCGGTCGCTTCGCGGTGAGCGACGTGGTCACGCGCGGTGCGATGCCCGACGACATCCGGCGCAACATGGAGTTGTGGGTCGGCTGCGTGGCCGGTGCGCTTGAAGAGACGGAGTTTCACTCGCTGCTGTTCGAGGCGGGATTCACAGGCACGGACATCGAGCCGACGCGGATCTACAAGCCGGAAGACGCGCTGCAGTTCCTGACCGAGTCGGGCCTCGACACGGCGAACGTTGCCGCGATGGAGGGGAAAATCATGGCCGCCTTCGTGCGCGCCACGAAGCCTGCGACCGCGCCGGTGTCAGCAGCCGCGGCCGCCGATGGTAAGAGCTGCTGCGGCCCCACCTGCTGTACCTGAGGCGATCATGTCGACCTCATTGACCATGACGCCGACGTTTCGTGGGGCGACAGTCGGTGACACCAACGCGATCCTGCAACTGCTCACCGCTGCAGGTCTGCCCGTCGCTGGCGTCGCCGACCTGCTTTCAACCGACGCGCGACAGTTCGTCGTTGCCGAGGCCGACGCGCGCGATGTCGTCGCCGTCGCCGGACTGGAGGTCTGCTGCAACAACGCGCTCCTGCGCTCGGTCGCAGTGCGAAGCGACTGGCAACGGCACCGCCTCGGCCACCAACTCGTGCAGCGTATCGTCTGTGAGGCGGAGTCTCGCGGCATCGAGGCGCTCTACCTACTTACCATGACGGCCGAGCACTACTTCCCGCGCTTTGGCTTCGACGTTGTCGCGCGGGACGCTGTGCCCGCCGAGATCGCGAACACCCTAGAGTTCAAGAGCGCGTGTCCGGCGTCAGCCGTGGCGATGACCCGAGCGCTCGTGACACCGATACCTAGTCCGTCATGACCACGGATGCGGCCGTGCGCGCCGCGACCGCAGCCGACGTGCCGACCGTGACGGCGATCCACAATGCGGGCATTCGCAGTCGGCGCGCCACGTTCGAGACGGTCGAACGGACGCCGAACGACGTGCGCCCGTGGCTTGACCACCCGCACCCGTTCCTCGTCGCGACCGCACCCGATGATGCCGTGGGGGTACTGGGATGGGTGCGCGCGTCATCATACAGGGCACGCGCGTGCTACGCCGGGATCGGCGACTTCTCCGTGTACGTCGCAGAGCATGCACGCGGACAGCGCATCGGCGACGCGCTGCTCTCGGCATTCATTCCGGCGTGCAGCGACGCGGGCCTCTGGAAGCTTGTCGCACGTCTGTTCCCTGCCAACACGGCGTCGCGCGCCCTGTGCGCGCGGCACGGCTTCCGCGAGGTGGGTACCTATGAGAAACACGCACAGCTCGACGGCGTGTGGCGCGACGTGTTGATCGTCGAACGCCTGCTGCCTACGACCCTCACCCCATGACGATGACTGATACCGTCAATCCGGCGACTACTCGCCCGATTTCGGTGCTGGTGCTCTGCACCGGCAACTCCGCACGAAGCCAGATCGCCGAGGCGCTGCTCGCGACGCGGGGTGAGGGTCGCATCGTTGCCTCGAGCGCCGGCTCTCATCCGGCGCCGCGCGTGAATCCGTATGCGGTGGAGACATTGCGTGAGCACGGAATCCCGTGGGAGGGTCGCACGCCACAGCACATCGATGCGGTGGCCGAATCGCACCACGACCTCGTGATCACCGTGTGCGACAACGCGCGCGACGCATGTCCGTTTCTGCCGGGTGCCGCCGCGGTGCACTGGGGTTTGCCCGACCCGGCGGAGGAGACCACGCCCGAGGCAGCACGCCGCGCGTTCGACGCGACGTTCGACGCCCTCGACCGGCGCGTCACCGCGCTGCTCGCACTTCCAGTCGAATCCTTCGATGCGGCCACTCTCACTGAGCAGGCACGCCGTATTCACGAGTTGTCATGAGCGACGCGGCCGGTCGGCCCGACCTTCGGTGCTACTTCGCCGAGGCGCTGGGCACGTTCGCGCTCGTGGCTATCGGCCCGGGCGCGGCCATGGTGAGCGCGTCGAGGGGCGCGTTCGGTCATTCGGGCGTCGCGCTCGCGTTCGGCCTCGCGGTGGCTCTCATCGTGGCGGCCAGCGGACATCTGGGCGGAGCGCACATCAATCCAGCGGTGACACTCGGCTTCTGGTCGGTCCGGCGGTTCCCCACCCGCGACGTGCTGCCGTACATCATCGCGCAGTGTACCGGGGCCATCGCGGCTTCGGCGCTGCTCGGCTGGCTCCTTGGACCCGTGGGCAGCTACGGGGCGACGACGCCCTCCGTATCCCTCGCGCGGGCGTTCGTGATCGAGATGGGGTACACCGGGCTGCTCGGTTTCGTGATCATGGCGGTGGCCACTGATGACCGCGCGCCCGGCAGCGTCGCGCCGTTCGTCCTTGGTGCGACGGTGTACGCCGGCGCCTTGGTCACGGGTCCGCTCACCGGCGGAAGCTTCAATCCCGCGCGCACGCTGGGGCCGGCCGTTTTCGGCGGCATCTGGACCGCGCACTGGCTGTACTGGGCGGCCCCGGTTGTTGGCATGATCGCGGGAATGCAGCTGTACAACGTCGTACGACGGGCGAACGTCCCCTCGGTGGCATCGCGCGGCGTGGCGACCGGCGTCGAGGCCCCGCTGTAGGCGCACACCGGTGGATACCCACCGGTGTGCGGAGCGCGCACGGCTACCGTCGCTGTGTGCCCGTGGTGTCCGTCAGCGCCTTCAAGAACGACACCAGCGCCCGCTGCTCGCCCGCCGACAGCTTCAGCGCATCCGGAGGAAGGGTCTGGTTGTCCAGTTCAATACCGATGCCAGCGCCACCACCGCGATTGTAGAAGTCGACCACTGACTCTAGCGTCGGATACGCCCCATTGTGCATGTAGGGCGCGGTCAGCGCGACGTTGCGCAGGGTCGGCGTGCGAAACGCGTACTTGTTCGGCGCGGAGATGGAGATGCGATATCGACCCACATCCGGATCGATGCGTCCGCCGTTCGTCACGGCACGTACCGGAACACCGAGCACCTCCAGCTCCGACTTCTGGAACATCGGCGGCACCGTCCCATTGGTCAGCGGCAGAAAGTGGCAGGTCGCACACTTGCCTTTACCCACGAACACGTTGAAGCCCGCCCGCTCATCGGCATTCAACGCTGTGGTATCACCACGCAGCGCACGGTCGACCGGACTGTTCAACGACGTGAGGCTACGCATATAGGCCGCGAGCGCGGCGCGAATGCGGGTGGGCGTGACCACGGTATCCAGGGCGCCCGCCCGACTCACGAACGCCGCACGGAACTGCGCGGCCAGCGCGCGGTCGCCGGTCAGTGACGTGGACACATCCGAGAGACGCGCGTGCATTTCGTCGACATTCTGCACCACTTCAGTGACTTGATCTTCGAGGTAGGTCGTGCGCAAATCACTGAACGAACCGACTTGCAGCCCGATGTTGATCACCGTGGGCGTGTTGCGTGGCAGCGGTTGTCCCGATCGACCGGGACTTGCTTTCAGGCCGTCGGTGAACGCCCGTCCCGGGATATGGCACGAACTGCACGCGCGCGAGTTGTTGCCCGAGAGTCGCGTGTCATGAAAGAGGGCACGGCCCAGCGCCACGCGCGCAGCCGGCTCCTGCCGCGTGTCGATCGGCGCGAACGCCAGCACATCGAACGCATCCGCATCGAACAGCGTGACAGCCTGCATACGGAACGCACGACGTTCGTCGGGCTGACCGATACCGAGCGCCACCCGCTGTGCGTTGAGCGCGCGCGTGAGGGGATTGGCGTGCCGCACCAGAAAATCCAGATGGTCAAAGGCATCGCGGCTCGCGTTGATGCGCAACGCACGCTGTGCTCCGATCAACGCCGAATCCACCGCTGTCCATCCAGTCGTCTCGGCGCGGTACGGTGCGATGGCACGGGCGATGCCCTCCAGCGCTGCGTCCGCCTCCGGCAGCGAAAGACCGGCGACGGGCGAATCGAAGCCCGTGATCCCGAGCGACACCACGCGGGCCATTTCGAGCTTGACCGCATCCCACACGCGATCATCCGTCACCACCTGGACGCCGATCATGGTGCGCGCCCGCGTAAGGATCTGACGCAGCGTGCGGACCTCCGTCTGCAGCGCCTCGCGCTCGGCGCGCGGATCGGCGCTGAACAACGCTTCTTCGACGACCTGAAACCCGGTGGGAGCAGTCACGATGTTCGGGCCCTCGTGCTCTTCCGCGTGCGGTAGCGCAGGGCCATTCAGCTCGCGCGAAGTCGACGGCGCGTAGTACTCGAGCGCGAGTTCGACATGCTTGAACGACGATCGCGCCGATGTGAAGAGCTCGCGGGCACGTTGCACCTCGTCACCCGTGTCGAGCGTCGACACCGCGCTGTCCAGTCGCGCAACGCGCGCAACCAGCGAATCCATCTCGACGCGCCACGAAGCCAGCGCGCGCCCCGCGCGCTCGTCGCTCCGTTGCGCCTCCGCATCCTTCACCACGGTATCGGCACACGCCCCACCGGCGACCGATACACCCACGGCGACCACCACGGCTAATACACGACGCACGAAAGACACTCCGCTAAAAAGACAGCACAGGCCGGCCGGGAGGCATGCTCCGAGCCGGCCTGTGACACCACACCGTTGCGCCGTTAGCGCGGCAATCCCTTCACAATGACCAGCTGGCTCGCCTGATTTTCCGTTGGGCGCACCGTACCGCCATCGACACCCTGATACTTCGTGCCGCGCCACGAGTGGGGCTGCAGTGACAGCATGAACGTGTTCTCCTGCCCCAGCTCCGCCGACACGTCGACCATGGCACCGTACTCCCAGCCCGCCTTCCCGGCCGGACGCGCACCAACGGCGTTGTAGATCGCCGCGTCGGCCGCCGTACGGCGATGGTCGAGCTCGATCACCGGGCGCACGTCCTTCGTGGCGATGTTGTACTGGTAGATGTAGCCGTCGTGCGTTTCGTCACCGTAGCCGTTGTCGTCTTCCTGCGCGTACACGTAGTTCGTGCCCACGTAGATGTTGTCAACATTCTGGAATAGCTTCGCCGGTCCGGTGCGATCGTCACCATCCATCACCAGCTCGAGCGTGCCGTTCAGCGGGTTGCTCTCGTCGAGCTTCACGCGATACACGCGCCCGTACTTGCTGCGGCTGTAGTCGGCGTTGATGCCCGTGTTGTTCTGGCCAGTCACCGTGAAGTAGATCTCGCGGTTGTTGGCCGCCGATCCCTTCCGGTAGTCTACGTCTTCCACGCGGGCAAAGCGCATCGCGTTCACGGTGACCGTGGCCAAGTTGACCCCGCGACCCGTGAGCGTCTTCTGATTCGGGATCTGACGGAACTGCACGGGATACGTCTGCCCGACGACCATGTCGCGCTCGCGCGTGTTGTTGTCGGTGCGTGCCAACACGTACAGGTTGCCGTTGTCGAGATCACCCACCGTGTTGGCGACGTACATCGCCAGCTGACCGCCTTCGGCGCCGGAGTCGTCGTCACCGATCATGATCACGGTGCGGTTCGGATAGGCAACCTTGGGGAGCGGGAGCGACTGCTCGGAGTTCCAGCGACCGAGTGCCGAGAGATAACGCGGCGTATTGGCCGGCGCCGACGGATCGACCGCCAGGATTTCGGACTCTTCGCTGCTCTCGCCGTTGGTGAGGAAGAGCGGGCCAAAGCCATGCGTTTCCTGCGTCGCCAGCGTGGCCGAGCAAAGGCGGTAACGGCCGGCCGTCGAGTTCACGATGTAGTCGCCCGACACCGGCTTGAGCGTCGCGTCGAACTTCACGCGCGACACCGAGAAGTTGTCTTCGTGATTCACCAGCACCGTGAAGCTGCCGTCGGTGTTTCGCGTAAAGCCGGCGCCGTCGGCCGAGCCGCCGAACACATAGCTCGGCGAACCCGGCAACACATCATCACTGCCGATCAGACTATAGATCTCGACGCCGGAGACGAGTGACTTCGCGAGCACCGGCGTGACCGACTGATTCTTGAGCGCAACGGGCGCGATCGGCTTGATGTCGGTGCCGGCATCGTCGCTGCAGGCGGCAATGAACAATCCGCACGATGCGGCGAGCGTGCGTGAAGCAAAAGCGGTAGGAATGCGCATGCGCCCTGCGTCCTCGATATGATAGTGCATAGCAGAATGAGACGATCAGAAGCGTGATCGTATCGGACGAGTCACATACGATGGCTCCGGCGACGATTCCCTCACGCTTGCGTCACCAAACGGTCACCATGCGGTCGCGGAATGGTGATGGGCCTGCTGTCTGGACGGCCGAGTACAATCCTTGTATCTCGCCGTTTGTGCTCGACCACGATGCGCCCAGACTTCGATTGTGACATCCTTCACACGACGAGACATGCTTCGCGTCGCCGCGGCCATGCTTCCGACCATCGGCTGTCGCGGCGTCATGACGGGGACGGACGAGACGCTCCCGGACGCGATCCCGCCGGACGCCGTCGTGCTTTCAAGCGACGCGATCTACGTGCGCGTCGATCGCATCCCGGCGCTCTCGGCCGCGGACAGTGCCGTCGTCTTGCTGGCCGCGCGGATCATCGTGATTCGTACCGGCCCCGCTACATTTCGCGCGCTGTCGGCGGAATGTCCACACGCCGGTTGCGGGGTATCCGTGGTCGATCGACCACGCCTCATCTGTCCATGCCACGGCTCGGAGTTCGACTTCACCGGACAACGACTCGCCGGGCCAGCCGCGACAGGGCTCGTGCTACTGCAGTCGGAGTACGACGGCGTGCGCGCTGAACTGCGCGTCCTTCGCGCTGGCGTGCCTCAGCTCAGCCCGAACTCTTCGCGCGCCTGACGCGCCGCGCGGTGCTGCACATCGTCGGCGCCCAACGCCGCGCCAGTGGCCTCGCCGGCCTTCACGAGCGCCATCGCATCTTCGCGGCGCGCCAGTAGCGTCCAGAACTCGCCCGCGTCAGGATCGGCTCCTTCATCGGCCGGCAGCAGCGCATACATCGCCTTGTACATCATGCTGAACGCGAAGAACAACGCGAGCATGTCGGGAAGCACCAGCACCAACCGCGTGATCGCGTTCACGTTGGCGACTTGGTCATTGAACGCCGGCGTGTTGAACGGCGCCACGACCATACGGTAGTTGATCACATAGTTCACCAGGCCGGCACCAAGATTCGTCACGCCGATCAACACACCGGCGCGCTTCATGGCGGTCAGTACGGTCGGCTCGCTCAGCAGCCGGTCCATCTGCTTTTCGCGCTCCGGCGTATCGGGACCAAGCCCCTGCAGCGCGATGGAGCGCGTGACGGGTGTGCCCAACATTGCGGTCACGCCGAACACGAAGAACGCGAGCACATAGCTGGCGCTGTCCTTGAACGCGAACAGCGCGCCGTCCACGTACCAGAACGCGAGCGCCCCACGCATCACCGCCGACAGACCACCGTACGTCGTGATGAAGTTGAACCGGCGGGTGATCACGAGCAGGTCGAGCATCACCCAGACCACCGGCACCAGCGCCGCCAGCAGGTACGCATTGAGCGTCCCGAGCGGTCCGGTGCCGTATTTCAGGATCACCACCGGTGCGACGGCACCGATGAGGATATCCAGGGCGAGCTTGAGTGTCTTGGACATGGACACGGAATCTCACTGGGGGGCGGGGGTGGGCGGTACCCGCGAGGAAGGCGAACTGCCAACGGCCGAGGAAGCAGGGAGGAGGGCGTTCGGGCGGAGGAGGCGGCAACGTCGCGCGCAGACCCTGCCTCCTCCACCCTGACACCCTCCCTCCTGCCTCCTAAGCCCTTGGCGGTTAACGATCTACCGGCTTGATGCGACCGCCAGACCCAGCGCCCCATTCAAGTACCGCACAAACGGCGTCATCGCCGCATAATGCTTGGCCAGCGTCTGCGGCAGCTTGGGGCTCGTGACCTCGTCCGGCGTGAGCTCGGTCCACGCCGTGTACGACTGATAGCGCAGCCACGCCGCGGCCGGATGATCGGCGGCGAATCCGCGTGGAAGGCGCGTCAGCATGCCGTCGGTATCCAGGTCGCCGAAGCGGCGCCGGAACGTGCGCCCGTTTACGATCTCCTCGAACCCTTCCAGGTCGTCGGTGAGCGCCTGACGGATCTTGGTGACCGCCGAGCGCGGCGGCATCCAAATGCCGCCACCGCAGAACGACTTGCCGGGCTCGATGTGGAAGTAGAAGCCCGCGCCGCCGTGCACCGCCTCGGTGCCTACCCCGCGTCCGGCGTCGCGATGAAAAAACCAGCAGGCCGCGTGCGTTTTGTAAGGCGCCTTGTTCTTCGAGAAGCGCACGTCGCGATGAATGCGGAACACCGACTTCTTCGGTGAGCCCACGATCTCCGGCGCAATCGTGGCAAGGTGCACATCCACCTCTTCCACCAGCAGCGCCAGCGGCCGCTTGATCTCGCGTTCGAAGTCGGTACGATGCTCTTCGAACCATTCCTTGCGGTTGTGCTTCGCGATGCCACGCAGGAAGGTGAATGCCTTGGGCGTGAACTGCGTGAAGCTGTCGCCGATCTGGTCTTTCATGCCATCCCCGAGGACATCGACATCGCCAGCGCGTCATTCGACGACGTCGTGGCGGGAAAAAGAAAGCGCAGAAACAACCCGGAACGCTCGCCCCACGCCCGCTCGTCATGCAGCGCGCCATCCGCTTCCATGTACAACAGGTCGTGACCGGGCTGCCAGCCTTTGCGCAACAGCATGCGATACAGCAACCGCGTGCCTTTCAGCATGCGCGCCTCTCCAGTGCCCACGTCGAGCCAGATCTTGAGCTCGGGACGCAGGCCGTTGTTGGCCACCAGCTGACGTACGATCCAACGATCGTCCCACCACACACTGGGCGACAACAAGCCGATCTTGCCGAAGACCGCCGAATGCGTGAGGCCGAGATGCAGCGTGAGCAGGCCCCCGAGTGAACTGCCGGCCAGCCCCGTGTCCCGCGCCCCGCGACGCGTACGCCAGTTGTGGTCTACCCACGGCTTGAGTTCGTACACCAGCATCTGCCCGTAGCGATCGGCCAGACCGCCTGCATCGTGCGCGTTGTCGCGCGTCGGCGTGTACTCGTCGATGCGATCGCGCCCGGCATTGCCGATGGCCACGATGATCATCGGTTCGATCACCTGCGCATGCATGAGGGCGCGGGCGGTGGTGTCGATGCCCCACTGCACACCGAACGGCGACATGGCGAGATCGTCGAACACGTTCTGCCCGTCGTGCAGATACAGCACCGGATACCGTCGGTCGCTGTTCAGGTCATAGTCGGGCGGCAGACAGACGATGACGTCGTGCGGATGCGGCAGAAAGCGCGACCGGATCTCCGTGAAGTGCAACAGAGAACCCACCACCCGGGGAACCGGCGGTGTGGGGTGCAGTTCGTCGGAGAGCCCCGCATGGACCACGGTGGAGAACGTGTTGGGGCTGGGGAAGCCGTTTGGAGGCGAACGTGTGGGGGCGACCGGGAGTACCGGGGGCCGGTGGACCACGGTGGTCGCAACCTAAGCGGTGGGGGTGGTGCGGGGCATACCTTGAAATGCGCGGCGCGTGCGCTACCCCTGACTCGGTCAGACCGGGTCGCTTACGCTCCCGGTCTGGACGAATGAATCGAGATTCGACAGGGCGCGCATGCCCATGTTCGTGCGCGTCTCGATCGTGGCGCTACCCAGGTGCGGCAACAACACGACATTCTCGAGCTCCTTCAGTTCGGCCGTGACACTCGGCTCGAATTCATACACATCGAGACCGGCGCCGGCGATCTTGCGCTCCTTGAGTACCGAGGTGAGCGCGGCCTCGTCGACCACGTCGCCGCGTGCCGTGTTCACGAGGTACGCGTGCGCCGGCATGAGGGCCAAGGTGCGCGCGTTCATCAGGTGACGCGTTTCCGGTGTGGCGGGGCAATGCAGCGACACCACATCCGCACGCGCCAGCAGCGTCTCCAACGAGTCCACCCGCTCGGCGCCATCAGGGCCCGCCGTGGCCGGGTCATCGATGCGCGGATCGCGCGGCGCATGGTAGATGATCTTCATGTCAAACGCCGCCGCCGCCCGGCGCGCCACGGCGCGACCGATTCGACCATATCCCACGATGCCAAGCGTCTTGCCGCGCAGCGTGCGTCCCAGCATGAACGTCGGACGCAATCCCCCCCACGCGCCGTTGCGTACGTGGCGCTCGCCTTCACCCAACCGGCGCATCGTCATCAGCATCAGCGCGATGGCAATGTCGGCCGTATCGTCGGTCACGACGTCGGGCGTGTTGCTGATCGTGAGGCCGGCGCGCTTCGCCGCCGCCACGTTGATGTGGTTCACTCCGACACCCACGTTGCACAGCATGCGCGCCCGGATGCCCGGTGCATTGAAGATCTCTTCGGTCCACCGGTCGGTCACCGTCGTCATCACGATGTCGGCCTGCTGCAGCACCTGCTTCAGCTGATCGGGGGCGAGTGCCAGATCCGTCTTGTTGAACAGCGCGTCGTAGCGCGCGGCGATCTCCGCTTCCACCGCCGCCGGCATCTTCCGCGTAACCACCACGCGAACGTTCTTCGTGTCCGTCGAGAGGGCACTCATGCGCCGACTCGCCACTGTTGCAGCGCAGCACCGACGCCGCTGCCGAGCATAATGGGAATGCCGGCATCACACAGCGCCATCTCCACACCCGACAGCGCACCCGCCAACGTAAGGCTGTTCGTGTCGCCGAGGTGACCGATGCGGAACACCTTACCGGCTACTTCGTTCAGTCCCGAACCGAGCGAGATGTCGTAGCGCGTGAACGCGATTTCGATCACCTGTCGCGCGTCGTGTCCATCTGGCACCATCACCGCCGTGAGCGAATTCGATGCGATTTCCGGACGCTTCGCACACTGACGCAGCCCCCAGGCATTCACCGCCGCTCGCACGCCGTTCGCGAGGAACCGGTGACGTTCGGCCACCGCCGCCATGCCTTCGTCGAGCAACATCGTGAGCGCTTCGTCGAGGCCGAACAGCAGCGACAGCGCCGGCGTGCTCGGGAAGAAGCCCTGCGCGTTGTTCGCCCGCATCGCGCGTAAGTCGAAATACGCGCGCGGCATCGTGCACGTATCGACCCGCGCCAGCGCCTTTTCGCTCATGTAGAGAATGCCAAGACCCGCCGGTAGCATGAAGCCCTTCTGCGTGCCGGTGATCGCACAGTCCACGCCCCACGCATCGAACTGGAACTCGAGACTGGCAATCGAGCTCACGCCGTCCACCAACAACAGCGCCGGATGCTTCGCGCGATCGATCGCCGCGCGCACCGCCGCCACATCACTGGTGACGCCCGTCGCCGTTTCGTTGTGCACTAGCAGCACACCCTGAATCTCGTGCGCCGTATCGGCGGCCAGAGCCGCTTCGATGCGCGACGGATCAGCCACCTCACCCCATGGCTCTTCGAGCACGTCCACCTGATAGCCGAGCGCACGTGCCGTTTGGATGAACAGGTGCGAGAACTGTCCGAAGCGCACCGCCAACAGTCGTCCGCCGGGGTTCACCGTGTTCACCAGCGCCGCTTCCCACATCGCCGTGCCGGTGGCCGGGAACACGAACGGCTCACCCTTCGTCTGATGCACGACCTGCGGCAATCGCGAAAGGATGGATCGCGTCAGCGCCGGAAATGCCGACGAGCGATGATCTTCCATCGCTCGGTGCATGGCGCGCAGCAGGCGGTCGGGAACGGGTGTCGGTCCCGGGATCTGAAGAAAGTGCCGTCCGGCCATCGATTACGTCGGAGAAGGAAGCGTGGTCTCGACGGCCGGGTCGTCCAGCTCGTCGTCATCGTGTGCGTCATCAGCTGCATCGTCGTGCGCTTCAGCATGCGACTCGTCGATGGGCTCGATCGACTGCTCGGGGTCGAGCACGCGCAGCAACCGTCGGCACAGCCGCGCCAGACGCGCGCGTTGGTCACCGCTCAGTTCGGCCATGATCGCCACGATCGCATCACTGCGCGCCGGGGCCGTGCTCACCAGCACCGCACGCCCGTCGTCGGTGAGATAGACCGAGATGAACCGTCGATCGGTGGCGTGCCGCTCACGGCGCACCCAGCCGCGCGCTTCGAGCGCGTCGATAATGGCCGTCATCTGGGCTTTGCTGCGTCCCAGCGCCTCGGCCAGCTCCTGCTGATGCACCGGCCCACGCGACTGCAGCGTTTCCAGCACCCCGAACTGCGACGCCGAGAGCCCGAACGGATGCACCGCCTGCTCGACTTGCGCGGACGCCATCGAGGCGGCGCGCTGCAGCGTCGAATAGGCATCGAGGGCGCGGCGGCGTTTCTTCTCTCCCTTACTCATGCGGGCGTTGGTGGTCGGAGGACGTGAACATCGGGAGAGCGGAACAGCGCACTAATTGCGGGTCACGCCGGCATGACGCATCGCCATCCGCTCGGCCAGCACTGTCGCGACCGCCATGATCGTTTCCTGCGGGTTCACACCGAGCGCAGTGGGAAGCAGCGACCCGTCGGAAATGTACAGCCCACGCACACCGTGCCGCTCGCCTTCCGGCGTCGCACCCGATGTCGACGGATCGGTACCCATGCGACACGTGCCATTCACGTGGGCCGAGAAGAGCCCAATGCGATTCGGACCGACCGAGCCTTCCTCGAGCCGCGCCACATCGGCCGCCGCACGAACCACGATTGGCGTGGAATGCATGGTGCCCACTTCACGCGCGCCGGCGGCGAAATGCAGCTGTGCCGTGGCCGACAACGACGCGCGTACGCGCCGCTGATCTTCCCGCGTGAGTGCGTACTCGATCGACGTCTCCCCACGACGGTTCACCCGCACGCGACCGCTCGATCGAGAGCGTTCGGCCCCGTCGCGGGTGAGCCCGATCAGCACGCCCAGCTGGTTGAACGATGACATCAGCTCCCGATGCGACCGCCCGAACCCGGGCATGGCTGCCGCCGTGAACGAAGGATGCATCGGCGGCGTCTCGATCCAGAAGCCGAAGTCGGTGCCGCGCCAACGCAAATGTTCATCACACATGGTGGTGAGCGGAATACCGGTGCTCGTCACGATCTCGTGATCGTAGCGTCCCCAGACCGCCGTCGTGGGGTGCAGGCGCAGCCACTGGCCCACGCCACCTCCACCGAGACCCGAACGCTGCAGCAGCGCCGGCGTACCGATCGCGCCGCCGGCCACGACCACGATGGGGGCATCGATCGTGAGCGCGCGGGCGGGGCGCCCCGAATACGGATCGCGCACGGTGGCATGCACGCGCTTGAGCGGCGGCGTGCCGGCGCCGGTGTCCCGTTCGCGGACTTCGATGCGATCGACGTGCGTATCGGCGTGGAGCGTGGCACCGGCCGTGAGCGCGCGTGGCACGAAGGTGACCAGGGTGGACTGCTTGGCATCATGCCGACAACCCACGCCGCAGAAGCCACAGCGCACGCAGTTGGTGGCATTGATCTGCGCCGTGGACACCTTCCACCCCAACGACCGCGCGCCGTCGAGGAGAATGCGATTGTTGGCCGAATGCGCGTCTTCGGGAACCGCGCTGGCGTGGACCTCGCGCTCCACCCGCTCGAACACGGCGCTCATCTCGCGGGGGGTCATGCCGTACACGCCCGATTCCGATGCCCACTGATCGAGCACGAAGTCCGGCGTGCGCAGCATGATCATCCAGTTCACCGTGGTCGATCCGCCCACGGTATTGCCCTGCACCAGCGCCACCGAGGCATCGTCCGTGGTGCGCAAGGCGCCGTCGGCGTACAGCTGCTCCGTGAGCTCGGCCTCGCGTTCGTCGAAGTCAGCGCGCGTGCGATAGGCTCCCGATTCGAGGACCACCACGCTGAACCCCGCCTCGGCCAAACGGGCGGCCGTCACCGCGCCACCGGCACCGGTGCCGATCACGACCACGTCCGCGGTGCGATGCAGATCGGCCCGCATCGCGACCGCGGGGATCACACCGCGCGGCAGCGGGGCCGGCGCGATGATCGTGGGCAGCGAGATCTCGCCTCGGGCCACCGGCTCATCGGCCCGGGAAATCCCAACCATCGGCCCCTCCCATGACACCCGCGGCGATCGCAGGTGCATCGGCCCGGCGTACCCGATCGCCTCGGTGACTTCGGGGCGGGCATAGTGCACCGCCAGCAGCAAGCGTCGCACCGAATGCGAGGCCGAACGCAGCGGCGCGAGCGCCGAGTTGAGCCAGCGATCGAAGCAGCGCGCTTGATCGTTCTCGGCCAAGGACGCGAAACGCGTCGCTTTGCCGATGGCCAGCAGCACGGACGTGCGTCCGCCGAGGACGTCGAGGGCAAGGCCGAGCTGAGCGCGGCGATGGGCGGGGAGCAGCTCGAGTCGCGCATCGCATCGGGCGACAAACTCGCTGGCGGGCTCCGTGCCCGGCGGCGCCCCGCGGAGCACGCACGGAGCAAGCGCCGCCAGCGACTCGCGTTGTGCCCGCGACAAGTGCGGAAGCACCACGCGTGGTGGCGTACGAATCTCTGAACTGACGGCGGCAGCGGTCATGCCCGCACGCTACCGCTCATCCCTCCATCACGCCAGCAGCGTTAGCCCTCCAGCGCTCTACCACACTGCTGTTTATCGACGAACTCTGGCGTGCGGAGACGTTACGACTGCATCGCGAAGATCTGACGCGTCTCGTCGTGCATCAGCACCCAGATCGAGTAGCCACCGAACAGCGTGCCCCACGGCCAACGGAACAGACGCAATGCCGACACGAACAGGATGACGTAACGGGCCCACTGCTGATGATTGAGCAGGGCGAAGCCGGCAATCAACCCGAACACACTGATCGCGCCGATGACGATGGCGATCAAGGCGCTGGTGACCGTGCCGACGACCAGCACGATGGGGTTGAGCGTGGCCAACGAGCTGAAGATGCCGCCCAGCAACACACCCGCGGCGGCCAGGATGCCGATCGCGCTGTAAATCAGGTTGACGATGCCGACGACTTTGATGTGGGTGCGCACAGAGCAGCTCCGAAGTAGTGGGTACGTCGGTCCGTACGAACCAGCAGGCGCGCAGGATTCAGCGGGTGCCGTCGCGGGTGCCGTCGCGGCTGCCGTCGCTACTTCTGTCGCGGGTACGCCAGGCCGCGGTGACCATTCGCTTCGCTCCACCGCCGGCGATGCTGACCATGGCGACGCCGCCCAGAATCACCGTCATCGCCGCCACGGCCTGAGCGGGCAGACGCTCGCCGGCCAGCAGCACGCCCAGCAACACGGCCACCGCGGGATTCACGTAGGCGTAGGTCCCCACTGCCGTCGGGCTCGCCACTTTCAGCAGCCACATGTAGGTGCTGAAGCCGATGAGCGACCCGAATACAATCAGATAGAGGAGCGAGGCGGCCGACCGGACGGTCACGTGCAGATCGGGCGTCCACTCACCGACGGCCAGTGAGAGCGTCAGCAGCAGCGAGCCGCCCACCAGCATCTGCATCGCGATCGCCAGCGCCGGCGACTCGGACTGCCGCGCGGTGCGCGAATACAGCGAGCCGATGGTCCACGACAGGGAGCCCAGCGCGAGCACGACGGCGCCCACGGGATCGACGGTGGCCGTGGCCGTGCCGGTGGGCATGACGAGGAGCGCCACGCCGGCCAAACCGATCAACACGCCGATGACCTTGATGAGGTCGGGACGCTTCCCCTGCCAGAGCTCACAGAGCACGAGCCAGAGCGGCACCGTGGCCACGAGCACCGATGTCAGGCCGGAGGGCACCCGCTGACTGGCCCAGGAAACGGCCCCGTTGCCCACGAAGAGGAGCATCGTCCCAATCACCGCCGATGCCTTCCATTGGCTGCTGGTCGGCTTTTTCGCGCCACGAAAGCGGCACCATGAATACAACATAGAGCCAGCCGTCAGAAAGCGCACCGCACCCATACCGAACGGCGGAATCGTTTCCACGCCCCAGTGAATCGCCAGATAGGTCGATCCCCACACCACGTAAATGATCAGAAAGCCGACGACGAGCTGCCACTTGGTGGCGGCGACTGGCTGTGCGGTCGGTGGCGGAGGCGAACTGGGAATCGGACGGTTCGTGGAGGACATCGCGTCAGGCCGGACGACGCAGCGCTCGCAGGGCGGCATCACCGGCCGCCGCCCCACCAACGAGGAGATACAGATAGAACGTGTAGAACCGCCACCAGAGCAGCGATGCGGCAAAGATACCCGCCGGGATCGCCGAACTGAGCGTGGCGGCGAAGGCGCCTTCGATAAACCCACCGCCGCCGGGTGCCGGCACCACCACGCCCCCGTAAAAGAGCGCCAACGGCCAGAGCACCAGCGGGGCCAGCGCGTCCATGGTGAGCGGGAACGACGGGTCGCCCACAAACACAAGAATCGGCAACGTAGCCACCTTGAAGAGCACGTGCAGCACCGAGCCGCCGAAGGCCAGCAGCATCAGCGCCGGGTCGGCCCGACGAAGCGACTGCACCGATTCCCGCAGCGCGCGCAGCGTGCGCTGCACGGCCCGCCAGCGACCGGCATGTATCCCAATGCGCCGCGCCCACGCCGGGGGCGGCCCGTTGGCGTTCCGCTTCGAGAGCAGCAGACCCGCCGCCCCGACGCCCAGCACGAAACTGCTGTAGCCACCCACAAGGCTGAGCAGCCCGGCCACCGACGCGCCACGTCCGGCGAAGAGCACCGCCAGCACGCCGCACACGAGCATCAGCGACCACATCTCGAGAAACAGTTCGAGAAAGAGAATCAGCACCCGTGCCGCAGGACCGGTGCCGCTCTCGGCCAGCACGAGAAACCGCGATGGCTCCGCGCCCGAACGGGCCGGCGTGATAGCCGCCGCGAAGTCACCGGCCAGGCAGACCCGCACCGCGGTCCCGAAGCGCAGCGGGATCCCGCACGCCCGCGCCGATGCCTGAATCTTGAGGGCGCGGGTAATGATCTCGGCCGTGACCGTGGCCAACGCCGCGGCATGCACCGGCCAGGCCAGCCACGGCATGCCCCCTGCGGGCCAATGCGAGGCCACCACCCACGCCGACACCCCAAGCATGGCGGCGAACGACAGGGCAGTCACGAACCATCGCACAGCAGACATCGCGGAAAGATAGTTGACGCCGTATCCTAGACCCACGCCGCGTCAACTCTGAACTCCCAGCCCCACGAGAGGTTCGCATGTCCGATACCGTTTCCCGTCGTCAATGGCTGATCAAGACCGGTATCGGCGTCGGCGCCACCGTGGCGCTCCCTGGACTCCTCCCCGCGCTCGAGGCCTCGCGCGCACTCGGCGGTGCGTCGTACGGTGAGGTGCTCAAGCAGCTCGAACGCGACATCACCACGCAGCGTCGCGCGGCCGGCCCGATCCGGCTCTGCTTCAACGAGAATCCGTTCGGCATGTCGCCCAAGGCCAAGGACGCCATCATGAACGCGTGGGGCGAGCATCCGCACTACGACCCGCCGGTCATGAAGGAGCTCACCGAGGCGTATGCGACGCACGTGGGCGTGAAGCCGGGGCACGTGCTGGTCACCCAGGGATCGAGCGAAGTGCTGTCGCTGGCCGCACTCGCCACCGGCATGAAGGGCGGCGAGATGGTGCTGCCGTGGCCCACCTTCGAACAGCTGCCCGACTACGCCACGTCGATGGGCGTCACGGTGCACAAGGTGCCGCTCACCGCCGACCTGCATCACGACTTCGCCGCGATGAACGCAAAGATCGGCGCGAACACGAAGCTGGTGTTCGTATGCAACCCGAACAATCCGACCGCGGTGCTCGACAATCAGTCGGCCATGCGTGACTTCGTGATCAGCACCGCGAAGAAATGCCTGGTGGTCGTGGACGAAGCGTACCACGACTTTGCCGACGATCCGAGCTACAAGTCGATGACGGATCTGGTCACCGCCGGCCACAACATCATCGTGTCACGCACGGCGTCCAAGATTCATTCGCTCGCCGGTCTGCGCGTCGGCTTCGCGATCGCACATCCGGACGTGATCAAGAAAATGGCGGTCTTCGCCACGGGTAACCCGAATACCTTCGGCATGCGCGCCGCGCTCGCGTCGGTGCAGGACACGGAGTATCAGGAGTTCGTGAAGGCCAAGAACCGCGAGGGCCGCGCGCTGCTCACCGCCGCGCTCACCAACGCCGGCCGTCGCGTAGCGCCGTCGCAGACGAACTTCGTGTTCTTCCACGCCGGTCGCCCGGTGGAGCAACTGCAAAAGCATTTCCTGGCCGGCGGCTTCCGCGTGGGCCGCGCCTTTCAGCCGTATGGTGATTGGTGCCGCATCAGCATCGGGACACCCGAGGAGATGAAGCAGTTTGTCACGCTGATTCCCGGCGCGCTGGCGTAACGTCTTCCGTCACGGCGGCCTCCTCCGCATTGCCGAAGGAGGCCGCCGAGCCGCTGGTGTGCACGAACCGCCGGAAGAGCGGCTTGGTGCCGAAGTACATCAGCAGGCCAAGCTCGGTGTTGGTGGCTTTGAGGTAGTGCAGCATCTGCGACTCATGCTGTGAATGCAACGTATCCGCGGTCTTGCATTCGACGATCACCTTCCGATCGACGAGCAGGTCCACGCGATACTGGCCGACGATGCGCTCCTTGTAGCGAACACCGAAGGGCACTTCGCGATCAACGGGGATGCCACGCTCCTGCAGCTCGACGAATAGTGCGTTCTGGTAGCACCCTTCGAGTAATCCGCGGACCATGGTGTTGTACACCTCGTAGAACGCGCTGATGATCTGGCTGCTGAGCTCCTGGTGCAACAGGGGCTTCCGCGGTGCGTCGCTCATGATTTCTCCGGGTTGAGTCACATACAACCTGGAGCAGCGGCGACGGATCGTACTCACCACAAATACGCCGCCACTGTCTTTCGAACGCACTGTTCCTCGCGTTCGCCACGAATTGATTTCTTTTGTTGAACAGCAAAAGCAAACTGCATGACCGCGAATCAACACGGACAACTACACAGATTAGTTGCGGTTGCTGTTCATTCGCGGGCATTCGTGCCCATTCGCGGTAAGGCTGTTGCTTTTGTTTAAAAGCAAAAAACAAACTGCATAACCGCTAATTGCCACGGACCACTACACGAATGTTTTTGCTGTTCATTCGTGGACATTGGCGCCAATTCGCGGTCAGGGCAGTTGCTGTTCGTTCACGTGCCCCTCGGTTTCGCTCTCCGCGTCGCCTCGGCGGTGAGCGGATCTTCCGGCCACGGGTGCCGAGGATATCGCCCGCGCAGCTCCTTCCGCACCTCGAAGTACGAGCTGCGCCAGAATCCCGCGAGGTCGCGCGTCACCTGCACCGGTCGCTGGGCCGGCGACAGCAGCTGCAGCGTGAGCGACACGCGGCCATCCATCACCATCGGCGTCGTACTCCACCCGAACACTTCCTGCAGCTTCACCGCCAGCACCGGGGCCATCGGGTCGCTGTAGTCCAGCGCGATCCGCGACCCACTGGGCACGTCGATGTGCGTCGGCGCCAACCGCTCCAGCGCCGACCGCTGCGGCCATGGCATCAGCGACTGCAGCGCCTCGTGCCAGTCCACCGACGCCAGCTGCGCCCAGGTGCGCACGCCGTCGAGGTACGGCCCTGCCCAGTCTTCCAGCGACGCCGACAACGCGGCCACCGACACATCGGGCCAGCTCTCGTCGTGCGCGCGCACGAACGCCATCCGCTCGCGCAGTCGGGACGCGGCCTGTGACAAGGGCAACGCCTCGACCCCACTGCGTGCGAGCTGGGCGCGAATCGCGTCTAGCACCGCCTGCAGCAGCGCAGAAGGTTCGGCGTCACTCCACACCACCTCGTCTATCACCATCGCACCCAGCATCGTACGCTTGCGCGCGCGCACGGTCTTGGTGCGCTCATCCCACTCCACCAGCTGCACGCGCTCGAACTGGTCGCCGAAATCCTCGCGTAGCTCCTCCAGCGTGATCGGCGCCGCCCGCACGATGCGCGCTTCCGGCGACGTACCCTCGAGGTCCGCGATCGCCAGATACGGCGCATCGTACAGTGCATCGTGTTTCGCCAGCACCGCCCCACTGCCGTTGCGCAGCAGATACCGCGGCTCGGCCCCGCTGCGACGTTGCGCCACGCGGTCGGGATACGCCAACGCCAGCAGCGAACCCGTGTCCGCGTCATCCCATGATCCGCTCGATCGCACCACGTTCGATCCACCGCCCGCCGTGCGCCGCGCCAGGTCGTCGGCCGTCTGTCGCACGCGACGCACGCCATCGCGATCGACCGCCACCCCCGCGGCACTCGCCGCACCATCGCGCCGCAGCAGCTCCGTGCGCAATCGCATGTCCGACTGCGGCGGCAACCCGTCGTAGCGCACGATGTCGCGCTCCTCCAGCAACGCCGCGATCGCCGCACCGAGTGGCAAGGCACCACGTTCCGCCGCGACAATTGCCAAGTGCGCCAACCGCGGCTGCAACGGCAGCGCCGCCATGCGACGGCCGTGTGGTGTGATACGCCCCGTGTCGTCGAGCGCACCGAGCTGCGCCAACAGCCCGCGCGCCTGCGAGAACGGCCCCGCCCGCGGCACGTCGAGCCATCGTAGTGTCGTCGGATCGCTGATGCCCGCGTCGGCCAGCTCCAGCGCCAACGACGACAAATCCGCATCCACAATCTCCGGCCGCGTACTCGGCAACAGCGTGTGATCCTCGTGCTGATCCCACAGCCGATAGCTCACACCCGGGGCCGTACGGCCCGCACGACCACGACGCTGATCGGCCGACGCGCGACTCACGCGTACCGTGTGCAGCCGCGTGAGCCCCGCCGATGCATCGTAGCGCGGCACGCGCGACAAGCCGCAGTCGATCACCACGCGCACGCCCGCGACGGTAAGACTCGTTTCCGCCACACTCGTACTCAGCACGACCTTTCGCGTACCCACACGCGCCGGTGCCAGCGCCGCATCCTGCTCAGCCAACGGCATGCCGCCATGCAACGTGTGTACGCGCACCCCCGACATCGTGTCGCCGGTGAGACGCTCGGCCACGCGCCGCTGCTCACCCGCACCCGGCAGGAACACCAGCACATCGTCCTCGGTGGCATCGAGTGCTTCGCGTATCACCCGCGCCGTCGTGGCCTCGATGCGTTCATCACGACGCGGCGCGCGATAGTGCGTCTCGATGGGGAACATGCGTCCTTCGCTGCGCAACACGGGGGCCGGTCCGCCGTCGTCGGCCAACAGCGCCGACACCGCCACCCCATCCAGCGTGGCCGACATCACCAGCACGCGCAGCTCGTCACGCAGATGACGCTGCGCTTCCAGCACCAGCGCCAGCCCCAGGTCGGCGTGCAGCGACCGCTCGTGAAATTCGTCGAAGATCACGAGTCCGATATCCTCGAGCGCTGCGTCGCTGCTCAGCATGCGGGCCAATACGCCTTCGGTAACGACTTCGATGCGCGTACGCTTCGAGATGCGCGACTCTCCGCGCACACGGTACCCCACCGTCTGCCCTACCTCTTCGCCGAGTATCGACGCCATGTACGACGCGGCCGCGCGGGCCGCGAGTCGCCGTGGCTCGAGCATCACCACCTTCGTGCCGGCCAGCCACGGCTCATGCATCAGCGCGAGAGGGACCCGCGTGGTCTTGCCCGCACCCGGCGGCGCTTCGAGCACCGCCACCACACGCGCGGCCATCGCCGCACGCAGCGACGGAATGATCTCGTCGATCGGAAGAGCCGTAGTGTCTCGCACGACGCCGAACTATCGCCGACGACGCGCGGGCGGATCGAGCTGCTGCACGAGCCACTGTTGCGCGCGTTCGATCACGTCGTCGAAACCGCTGCGCACACCGCGCACCGTGAGGCGCACCTCCACACTCGGCGTAATGCCCACGCGCTGCAACTGTGCATCGTCGGCACGACGCAGCTCCACGATGGGCAGCGCGACGTTCAACAGTCCCGGCAACTCCACGTTCATCACTTCGCCCGGTGCACCCGCGCTGGATGACCCGATGAACGTCACACGCGCCACGGCGTCGAGCGCGATCGCCAGTCGCTCCATCTCGCCCGATGTGCGTTCGTCGATGAGCACGACGATGCGTCCCGCGTAGTGCCCGGTCGTATCACCGCGACTCACCCGCGAACGCGTTTCGCGCGTCACGGCGCACAACGCGCGTGCCTCGCGCAACGTGGGCGTAGCGCACGGTTCACTGTCATATCGCCGCACTTCGCGCGCGGTGACCGCCTCCGGTATGCTGCGCACTGCCGCCACGATCGCGTCGGATTGTCCGGCACCGAGCGTGCCACGTAGATCCAGTACCCAGCCGCGGGCGCTTCGTGAGCGCGCCGTGACCGACGCCAGCGAGTCCGCCGACAGCCGCTCCACATCGACGTACACGATGTCGCCCGGCAGCGTGCGCACGGAGCTCATGGTGGGTCGCTCGGACAGCATCAGCGGCGCCAGATAGGCCGTGCTACGCGGAATGTTGAGCTGACGCTCGCGGTTGGCCATGTCGCGCAGCCGGAAGAGCGCACCACCGCTTGGGCCGCGCGGCATCAGCGACATGAGCAGCCGCATCCGTGACCATGTGTTCGGTGCCGACACGGCGGCACGATGATCGATGACCCACGCCGGCATGGGAAAGCCGTCGGCGGCCGTGACTTCCATTCCCGTCTCGATGCCAAGCGCTTTCGTGACCGAATCGCGGATCACATCGGTGATGATGGCGCGATCCTCGATCCAGCGCACGCGAAACGGCACCGACGCCGTGCCGCGGACGGAGTCTGCCGACTGCCCCCAGAGGTTCGACGGCGTGTCATCGAGCGCCGACACCATCGGCAGCAACGCGGCGGCGTACTCGCTGGCCACGCGCGCCGCCTCGAGCTTCGGGATCGTGCGCTTGAGCAGGGCGTCCATGTCTTCATCGTACAAGTCGCGATGCACGTGCCGCACACGAATCGCGCTCCACAACCGTGCGGCCGCCAGCAAGCGTGCGCCCATGAACGGATACGGATCGTTGTCGTAGTAGCCCGGTAATACGGCGGGCAGTCGCCGCGCGGGCACACGTGAGGCGCGCGCCACACGGTTCGTGCGCAGTAACGACAGCGCAGCGCGCAACACCGGCGCACTGTCCGACGCCTGCGCCGCGCGCGGGAGCACCGTGTCGGCGATCAGCCCCGTTCCGCCGTCAGCATGCACGAGTTCACCCGTGCGCAGACGCACCGTCACGCGATCGGCGATCGGCAACACCACACTCGACACGAGCGGCGTGTCATCCACGCCCTCTTCCGCAATCAATGTGGCTCGGCCACTCGCGACCAACGACAACAGCGCGCGTGGCAACACCGTGGCACGGTTCGCGAGCACCATGACGCGCCGCGGCTGCATTGAACCCGCGAATACCGGCGCTCCGGTGCGCATGGTCCACGCGTCATCCGGCTGCCATTGTCCGTAAACGTAGCGTGCACCGCCAACCAGGCGCGTGCGCTCCGTGCTCGTCATGCTGAGCACGCTGTTCAGCTGCGTCGCCAGTCCGGCGTTCGCCGCGAATCGATCGACCACGACGTCGAGGTCCAGTGAGTCCGCACCACCGGGGGCCGCGCGGTTCGCCGACCCCGAGCCCCGCACATCGAGCACCACCCGCGTCGGTGCCGTAGCCAGCAGCGCGCGCACCATCGCCGCCGCGCTGTCGGTCAGCAACGCGCGCTGGGCCGATCCCAACGGCACCCGCACGATCAGCACACTGTCGCGCGTCCGCTCGCTGCCGAAGGCAAACGACTCCGTCGCACCCGTCGCAGGCCCCACATCGGCCAGTTCCACCCGCGTGAGCGGATCCTGCAGCACGGACAGCATACGACGATACGCCGTCGCCAGCTGCTGCGGATCGTTGGCCGACCGCACCACCGTGGCCGCGCGGATGAACGCCGAATCCCACGGCGCGCCGCGTTCGATCACGGCGGGGTGATACAGCGACACCAGGTGCCACACCTGCATCAGCGTATGCAACCGCGCCACCCCGGCCGAGTCGGAGGGCGCCGGGTCCGGCTCCGGCAGGATCGTATCCACGACCACTGGCGCCGCAGGCAGCGGCGTCACGGCCGCCGCCGGCGCGGCACCGCGCGCCGGGCGAGGCGCCTTCGTCTCCACTTTGGGCGGCGCGGCTTTCGCCGTCGGTTTCGCTGCAGGCTTCGGCGCCGGGGCCGCAGCAGGCGTATCGGCACCCGTCGCCCCCACCCCCGCATCCGGCGTCACCTTGAAAAAGCTGCTGCTGCAGCCAGCGGTCGACGCGGCAAGCATCACCAGCGACGCGCGCACGGCGACGCGCCCGAACATCCGGGGAGTTGGCGGAATCGGCATATTCCGCAAGATACCATCCGCGCCCTTCCCTGCTGCACGACGTTTCCGACACGGACCCGCCTCCGCATGACCGATCGCCTGTACTACACCGACGCTCGTCTCGACCGCTTCACTGCCTTCGTGCTCGATATCACCGACGAGGGCCGACGCGTGGTGCTCGACCGCAGCGCCTTCTATCCCACCTCGGGCGGGCAGCCGCATGACCTGGGCACACTGGGCGGCATCGCCGTCGTGAACGTCATCGACGACGACGAGCGCATCGCGCACATCCTCGCCGAACCGATCGGCGTACCCGTGGGCTCGATGTTGGTGGGTCAGATCGACATGGTGCGGCGCTTCGATCACATGCAGCAGCACACCGGTCAGCATCTGCTCTCGGCCATGCTCACCGACGAATTCGGCTGGCCCACGGTGAGCGTGCACTTTGGCGACGACACCAACACCGTCGACGTAGCGTGCGACGATTTCGATCCCACCGCGCTCGCCGCCATCGAGCGGCGTGCCAATGCGCTCATCGTGCAGAATCGCCGTGTCACCGTGTCCTTCGAAGACGCGGCCGAGGCCACGGACCTTCGCAAGCCGAGCGATCGCGATGGCGAGTTGCGCATCGTGACCATCGACGGCATCGACCGCAGTGCCTGTGGCGGCACGCATGTCGATCACACCGGCGAGATCGGTGCCCTGCTGTTGCGTCGGGCCGAGAAAACCAAAGGCAATACGCGCATCGAGTTCGTGTGTGGGCACCGCGCCGTATCCCGCGCCCGTCTCGACGCCGAACTGCTCACCAAAGCGGCGCGCACATTGTCCGCCGCGCCGCACGATCTGCCCGGTCTCGTGGAGCAGCAGCTCCAACGCCTGACCGACCTCGAACGCGAGCGCAAGCGCCTGGCCGCCGAACTCGCACGACATGAAGCGGCCGCCCTCTGGACGGCGTGTATCCCCGACAGCGATGGCGTGCGACGTATCGTCGTGTCTGCATCGGGACCAGTGAAGGAATCCGAACCGCTGGCCCAGCAACTGGTCGCCCTCGGCTTCTGCGCGGTCGTGGTCACGAGCGCCGCCGCCGGCGGGGTGTTGATGGCGACGGCACAGGACACCGGAATCGATGCCGGACAGCGTCTCCGTACCGCCCTGCAGGCCGTGGGTGGTCGTGGTGGCGGGTCACCTCGCCTCGCGCAGGGCGCCGTCCCCGATCCGTCGCAGCTGCGCATCGTGCTCGAGCAACTCGGCTTTCTTCCCCCATCACCGGAGCCTGTCGCATGAAGATCACCCGCCCGTCGCCATCGGAGCACGCGCCGTTCGCCAGCACCTACATCGACGCCACTGCCAAGGCCCTCGACGCCATGGGGACCGATCATCTCTGGTCGCTACTGGTCACGCAGCCGATGGCCCTCGTGGAGCTGCTCGACGCCGTCGACCCCGCGTTGGTGGACTACGCCTACGCGCCGGGCAAGTGGACGCTGGGCGAGTCGCTCGTGCACGTGTCCGACACCGAGCGGGTGTTCGCCTACCGCCTCATGCGCGTGGCCCGCGGCGACACGACCCCGCTGCCGGGCTTCGATCAGGACGCCTGGGTGCCGGAGAGCCGCACCACCGGCCGTCCGCTTGACGACATTCTGACCGAAATCCAGACCGTCCGCGCCGCCACCCTGTCGCTCGTGAAGTCATTGGACGAGCAAGCATGGGGCCAAGTTGGTGTGGCCAGCGGACATCCGATCTCGCCGCGGGCGCTGGCCTGGATGATCGCCGGACACTTCGCGCACCACCTCGATCTCACCCGTGAACGGTATCTCGCACGCTGATGTATCGGCCGCGTTCGCTTCCCGGAATCCGCTAGATTTCAGATCTGTGGCGCCCACTCCACTGGAGCGCCTCACCTGACCGAAATTCCGGAGCGATTTCCGTGTCCGCTTTGCCCGCTGCTGCTGCCGTCACCGAGACCGAGCGTCTCGCGATCGATACGATCCGCACCCTCGCCATGGACGCGGTGCAGGCCGCCGAGTCCGGCCACCCCGGCACCCCGATGGCGCTCGCGCCGCTGGCCTACGCGCTCTATACGCGGCATCTGCGTCACGATCCGTCGGCACCGCATTGGGCCGACCGCGACCGCTTCGTGTTGTCGGTGGGCCATGCGTCCATGCTCTTGTACGGCACGCTGCACATGGCGGGCTACGACCTGCCGTTGGCCGAGATCAAGCGCTTCCGTCAGTGGCAGAGCAAGACACCGGGCCACCCCGAAGTGCATCACACGCCCGGCGTGGAAACGACCACCGGCCCGCTCGGCCAGGGTGTCGCCAACGCCGTCGGTTTCGCGGTAGCCGAGTCGCATCTCGCGGCCACGTTCAACCGCCCCGGTCATGACATCGTCGATCACTACACGTATTTCGTGGCGGGCGACGGTTGCCTCATGGAAGGCATCTCGCACGAAGCCGCCAGCTACGCCGGTCACTTCAAGCTCGGCAAGCTGATCGGATTCTTCGACGACAACGGCATTACGATCGACGGCAGCACCGACCTCTCCTGCAGCGACAACGCCGAGCAGCGCTTCGCCGCGTACGGCTGGCAGGTGTTGCATGTGAATGACGTGAACGATCTCGCCGCGATCGACGCCGCCATCGCTGAAGCGAAGGCCGATACGCAGCGCCCGACGATGATCATCACGCAGACGCACATCGGCTTCGGGTCGCCCAACAAGCAGGACACCGCGAAGGCGCACGGTGAACCGTTGGGTGCGGCTGAAATTGCGCTCACCAAAACGGCCTACGGTTGGCCGAGCACCGAGCCGTTCTTCGTACCCGATGCTGCGCGCGCGCATTGGACGGAGCGCGTGGCCACGCGGGCCGCGTTGCACACCGAGTGGAAAGCGAAGTGGGCGGCGTATCAGGCGGCGCATCCCGAGTTGGCCGCCGAGTTGCTGCGTCGCAACGAAGGGAAGGTGACGGCAGCGCTCGACAGCGCGTTCCCGGTGTTCGATGCGAAGAGCGGCAACGTGGCGAGTCGCGCGGCGAGTGGTGTGGTGATCAACGCAATTGCATCCGCCGCGCCGGAGCTGGTGGGTGGCAGCGCCGATCTCACGGGATCGAATCTCACGAACGTGAAGGGCGCGACGTACTACGCCCCCACGGCGGCGGCGGGTCGCAACTTCCATTTCGGCATTCGCGAACATGCGATGGGCGCGATCATGAACGGCATGGGCTTGCACGGCGGCATCATCCCGTACGGCGGCACGTTCCTGGTGTTCAGCGACTACATGCGTCCGGCCATTCGCCTGGCCGCCCTCATGGGTGTGCAGGCGATCTATGTGTTCACGCACGATTCCATCGGACTCGGCGAAGACGGCCCCACGCACCAGCCGGTCGAGCATCTCACGGCGCTGCGTTGCATTCCCAACTTGCTGGTGTTGCGTCCGGCCGATGCCGACGAAGTGAGCGAAGCGTGGCGCGTGGCGATCGCGCATCGCACCGGGCCGTCGGCCATCGTGCTCACGCGTCAGAAGCTGTCGTACTACAACGAGCCGGCGCGCGCACGGGCCGGTGTGCCGCGCGGGGCCTATGTGGTGGCCGATACGAACGGCGTGCCGAACGTGGTGCTGATGGCGAGCGGCTCGGAAGTCGAGATCGCGCTGGCGGCGCGTGAGAAGCTGGCGGCGAACGGCATGAACGCGCGCGTGGTGAGCTGCCCCAGCCTCGAGCTGTTCGCCAAACAGGACGCGTCGTATCGCGCCAGCATTCTGCCCGCTGGCGTGCCGCGCGTGGCGGTGGAAGCGGCGCATCCGATGTCGTGGCACCAGTGGGTGGGTGACACGGGTGCGATCGTGGGTATCTCCACCTTCGGCGCCAGCGCCCCGGCGCCCACGCTGTACGAGAAGTACGGCATCTCCGCCGACAACGTGACCGCGACTGTGACGCAGCTGCTGGGCGCGTAGTCAATTTGGTATGACACGCATGATGGCCTTTGTCGGCGCCACAATCGGTGGATACGCGGGCTGGGCCGCCGGCGAACCGTTCGGGATCTTTACCGCGTTCGTGGTGAGTATCGTGCTCACGGCGGCGGGTGGGTACTACGGACGGAAGATGGGGAAGTACTACGGCGGGTGACGCGTGCGGTTTGATGGATCGCTGAACTGATCACGCCGATAAAAAGAGAGGGCGCAGAGGCCGCAGAGAGAGTCGTTTCTCTGCGATCCCTGCGCCCTCTGCGTCTCCGCGTGATCAGTTCAACAATCCCGCCCGTCACCTCACGGGTTGAACCAGAACGACGCCTTCACCAACAGCGTATTCATCGGGTGGACGTCGAACACGCGCGTCACATCCTGCGGGAAGCTGAAATCCGACGCCGTGGGATCGTACAGGCTTCGTCCCTGCTGCCACACCAGGAACAGCACCGACGCCGGGCGATACTCCCAGCGCACCACCGTATTCGAGCGGAACTCTCGCACGCGGAAACCGCCGGGATCGCCGGGACCGAATGGCTGATAGCGATCGGCGTACGCTGTGGCCCGCGGATCGTCGAGTTCACGCCAATTGGTGTAGCGGCCGGTGGTCACGAACGGCTGCGCGTACAGCTGCAGCGACAGCGTGCGCGTCGCGGTGTAGTTCACGCGCGCCGTGGTACGCAGCGTCGACTGCTTGAGCCGCGCGAAGGTGTAATGCGTTTCGCCATCGCGCACCACGTTCGAATGCCACTGCGCGTCGTTGTTGCCGCGGTCGTAGCGCGCCGCCAGCGATGCACTGAATCTCGACGACACCCGTGCCTGGATGCCCGGCTCGATCCACATGCCGTCGGTGCGCCCTTCGTCGCCGCTGTTGGTGCCCAGGAACAGCGTGGGCGTGTACCACTTACGGCGATCGCCCTCCAGACCCAGCCAAGCACCACCGCTCGAGCTCAAGCGCACGGCCGGCCCACCACGCGCGGCACGATCACTGTACACGGGCGTGAGCGCGTTCGCATTCACGCCGGTGTGAATCCACCACGTATTGGGCAGCTCGACGTGCCAGTTCATGTTGAGCCCCTGCCCCAGCGCGAGCCCTGCCGTGTTCCACGTGTTGAACGTGTTGAAGTTCAGGAACGCGCGACGGTAGTACTTGGTAGGCGTGTTCAGCTGGAGGGAGAACCAGTTCCGGAACATCTGCTGATCAGCCCGCGCCTGAAAACCAAGATCGTTGCTCTCGAAGCCCGGTGAGAAACGCTGCAGCACGCTCTGAAAGCGCGTGATACCGCCACCGAACTTGGAGATCGACAGACGTTCGGCATCGCCCGTCATCGAGGTGCGGGTGGGATCGTACGCGATGTCGTCGTCGGGCCGATCGTACTGGTGCACGCTGCTGCGTTGCGTGGCGGCAATCGCGTCGGCCGTACCGTTCACGGTGCTGCCCGATACCGACGCGGCCAGCTCGTAATTGTTGGCGGCGAAGCGATGGCGCAGGTCGATGCCGCCGGTGTACGCGCCGCCGCGCAGCGCGTTGCGGCTCCATTCGTCGTTCGTACGATCGACACCCGTGAGCATCACGCCGATGCCGCTATTGCCGTTGCGTAGATCCTGCTGCAGGCGCAACACCGCATAGCCCGTCTGTGGTTCGATGGTGCGACGCTGCGTGCCGAGCTCGCGTTCGGTCACCGCCGTCACGAGGCCCACCGACATGCCGCTGGCAAGACGACCGCTCACCTTGCCGGCGCCAATGATGCGCGAGGCGGTCGCACTCGATCCGTCACCGTAGCGATTCAACAGCTGCGGCGACCGGCCGATACGCCGAGAATAGAACAGCCCCGTGCAGCCGGTGTCGATGTCGTCGCACGCCGTGCGGAACTGAAAGATGCCCGCACCTTCCAGGAAGAACGGTCGACGCTCTTCGAAGAATTGCTCGAACGCCGAGAGGTTCAGCACCGACGGATCGGCCTCGACTTGACCGAAATCGGGATTGATCGTGGCGTCCACCGTGAGGTTGGAGCCGAGCCCCATCTTCACGTCGGCACCGAACGCCTGCGACATGGGCGACGAATAGCGGCCGTTCGCATTCTGCCGCGTGCTGCTCTTCTCGACGACATAGGGCGTGATCTCGAGGCGACGCGGCTGCGGCAACCGCCCGAACCCTTCCAGCTCGCCACCCTGCGACACGTACCCCTGCACGTCGCGACGAAACAGCGGCCACGAAATGCGCTGCTTGGTGCGGGCCACGTCACGCACGATCAGGAATCCGAAGCGCTTGGTATCGTCCTGATTGAAGCGGATCTGACTGAAGGGAATGCGGAACTCCGCCACCCACCCCAGTGAGTCGATCTTGGTGGCCACATCCCACACCGCATCCCACGTGGGGTCTTCGACGTTGTCATTGTAGACGTAGAAGTCGCGCTTCACACCAGCCGGGTTCGTGATGAACTGGTAGGCGGTGCGGCGATCATGATACGAGTCGATCACCAGCTTGAGCTGCTCACTCTCCGTACGCACATCGCGACGCGACAACAACGAGATGATGCTGTCTGGGGCCGGATCGAACATGCGTCCCAGCACATACAGATAGCGCTCATCGTAGGTCACGCGCACTTCGGTGCGGAAGCGTGGCGTTGCCCCCTGATTAGGCTCGTACTCGAGGAACTGATCGATCACCGTGGCACTGCGCCACGCCGCGTCGTCATCGCGTCCATCGAGCACCGGCGCCTGCGACACGCGGGTGGCCGACGCGTTACGCATCGAGCTCGGTGCTGGCGCGTCAGCGCGCTCTTTCGTAGCCGAGGGCGCCGTGATCGTCGCCGCGGAGGGCTGCGCCTGCAGCAAAGCAGGCACGGCCAGGAGAAGCAGAAGGAGTCGTGGCATGCCTGTTCCGACAGCACGACTCCCTCAATGGTTTGATCAGGCCATGTCGCGCCTAACGACGCAGCACACGCCCCGCGAACACATTCGCCATCCGTCCCTCTTGCACGGCCGCCCGTCCGTTCACGAACACCCACACCATCCCGCTCGACAATCGTGTTGGCTCCACGTAGGTCGCTTCGTCCCGGATCGTTTTGGGATCAAACACGATCACGTCAGCGAACGCACCAGCCCGCAGCACGCCGCGATCGGGAATGCGATACGTCTCGGCCACCTGCCCCGACGACGCCCGCACCATCCGCTCCATCGTGATCACCGGCTTGTCGAGCACGTAACGACGGATCTTGCGCGGGTAGGTGCCGTAGAGCCGCGGGTGCCCGCCCGAGCCGTCGGAGCTGGTCATGACATACGGATCCTTCATAAAGGTCTCGATGTCGGCTTCGGTCATGTTGAAGCTCGCGACGCTCATGTCGAGTCCCTCGTTAATCATCGCCAGCGCCGTCTCCACCGCCGGCATGTTTCGCTCGGCCGCTGCCTGCTTAAGCGTCTTGCCGATATACGACTTGGCGGCGGCACTGCCACCGGTCAGCAACAACGTGCTGTCGCCACCACGACGGCGCAGATTGTCGCGCATTTCCACCAGCATCTTCTCGCGCAACGCGGCATCGGCAATGCGGAGTTTAAGCGAATCATTGCCGCCCGCCTGTGCCCAGCGCGGTACCAACGCGGCACTCAACCCTGTTCCGCTGGCGGTCCAGGGATACTGATCGGCCGTGACCACGCAGCCCTTCGCGCGCGCCTCGCGCATGATGCCCAACACGCTGTCGGCTTTGCCCCATACATCAACGCCCAGCGTCTTGATGTGTCCCACATTCGCCGTGAGCCCCGACTCGCAGCCAATGCGGATCGTTTCGCGCACCGACGCCAGTAGCCCGATCGTGTAACTCGACTCATCGCGCTGATGCGTGTCGTACACGCCACCGAACGGTTTCGCGGCCGAGATCACGGCGATCGCTTCGTCGGTGCTGGCGTAGCTTTGTGGCGCGTAGAACAAGCCTGAGCCCACACCGAGCGCGCCTTCCTGCATCGCTTTCGTGATGAGCGCGCGCATGGAGTCGATCTGCACCTTGGTGGCCGGCGCCGACGATGCCCCCATCACGTTGGCGCGCACGGTGCCGAAGCCCACAGTCGCATAGGCGTTGATGCCAAGCCCCAACTTCTCGGATTCGTCGAGCACGCGCTTCACGTCGAACGGTCCGCGACCATCGGGGCCGATCGTGACCGTCGTCACGCCCTGCATCAAATTCGACGCGCTCAACCGTCGCTCGGCGCTCAGCCGCGGCAGTCCTTCATAGGCATGCGTGTGCGGGTCGATGAACCCCGGTGACACGATCAGACCGGTGGCATCGATACGACGCGCGGCCGTAGTGCCGCTCGGGATCGCGCCCACGAACGCGATGCGATCGCCGCGAATGCCGACATTGGTGACGCGGCCCGGCGCACCGGTGCCATCGTACACCATCGCACCGGTAATGAGCACGTCCACCGCGCCTTGCGCCTGCAATGCAGGGCCGTGCGGCAGTGCGGCGATGAACAGGCCGAGCACTCCCGCGCGACGAACAGATGAGAGGAGAGTCATGATCTGGAGGAGTGTGTATTAAGCGTGACCAACAATGCTACGCGCCGCACACCAGCGTCGCTGCCGCCAAGTCTTCGAGCGCGAGTCCGACCGACTTGAACAGCGTGATCTGCGACGGGTCGGTCCGCCCCGGAATGGTACCCGCCACTAGCTCACTCAGCTCGGCCACCACCTGCGCCCGCGGAATGGTGCCGCGAGCGAGTGGATCGACGAGATCTCCGGCCTCGCTCAGGGCACCATCGTAACTGTCCACCACAATGCGACTGGCGCACATCGTGTCGTCATCGGCTTCACGCATGGCGGGCGTGAAGCCACCCACCAGATCCACGTGCGTGCCGGCCTGCAACCATGCGCCGTTTACGATCGGCGTGCGTGACGTGGTGGCCGCGCAGACGATGTGCGACGCGGCGAGGGCATTGTGCAAGGAGTGCGGTTCATCGGGGCACGCTTCCACCGGCAGTCCTTCGCTCGCCAGCGCGTTGGCCAGCGCCGCCGCGCGAGCCGGCGTGCGTCCCCAGAGCCGCACACGCGTGATCGCCGGTCGCATGGCGCAGTACGCCCGCACCGTGTACGGGGCCAGCGTGCCGGTGCCGATCACCAACAGGTCGCTCGCGTCCTCGCGCGCCAGATAGCTGGCCGCCAGCACCGACGTGGCCGCCGTGCGCCGCACCGTAAGCGCTTCGCCGTCGAGCACGGCCTGCGGCTCTCCGGTGCGCCGGTCCAGCAGGATATACAGCGCCTGTACGGTGCGAGCCGCGCGCGAATCGGGCATGACCGTCACCACTTTCACGCCAAGCGCATCATCGCTCCACGCCGGCATGAGCAGCAGCGAGTCCCGCTCGCTCAGCGCATGCGCGTGTCTGCGCGGCACCGTGGCACCGGCCGCGAAGGCGTCGCGCAGGGCGGATACCAATGTGGGCCACGGCAAGGCGGCATGGACCTGTTCGGCGGAATGATACGGCAGCATCTTGGGATTCTATGTCTCCAGGCGCTTTGCGGAACCAGCAGGTGGACTCGTCCATGCGAGTGCTCATCATCGGAGGCGGTGTGATGGGCGCCGCCACGGCCTCGTTTCTTGGGGCGCGCTACGGCATTCGCGCCACCGTGATCGAGCGTGACGCGTCGTATGCGCGAGCGTCGAGTGCGCTGTCGGTGTGCGCCATCCGGCAGCAATTCTCCACCGAGATCAACATCCGGATCTCGCAACAGAGCCTCGCGTTCTATCGCGACATCGGCACGCAGTTGGCGGTGGGCACTGATCGGCCCAGCATCGGCTTGGTGGAACCGGGATACCTGTATCTCGCCACCAGCGCCGGCGCCCACGTGCTCGAGGAGAATCAGGCGCTGCAGACGCGGTGCGGTGCGGCCGTGGCACTGTTGTCGCCGAGCGAGCTTGCGCGGCGTTTCCCGTGGTTGTCACTGGAGCAGATCGCGTTGGGATCGCTGGGGCTCTCCACGGCCACGAGCGGCGAAGGCTGGTTCGACGGCTATTCCGCGCTGCAGGCGTTCCGGCACCACGCCATCGCGCAGGGCGCCCTCTTTATCGAAGCCGAGGCGGTCGATTTCGACGTTCGCGATGGCACGGTGCAGTCGGTGGTCACCTCGGCGGGCGACCGTATCGCCGCCGACGCCGTGCTCATCGCCGCCGGCGCCTGGTCATCGCCGCTGGCGGGCATGCTCGGCTTCGACCTGCCCGTGCGTGCCCGCAAACGCGATGTGTTCTCGCTGCAGGCGCCCGGACCACTGCCGGGATGTCCGCTGGTGATCGACCCCAGTGGCTTCTGGTTCCGCCCCGATGGCGACGCCGGGCAGTTCCTGTGCGGCTCACCACCGCGCGGCGTGGACGTCGATAGTATGCCGCTGGATCAGGTCGATCACGGCCTGTTCGACGAGTGGCTGTGGCCGCGACTGGCCGAGCGGGTGCCGCAATTCGACGAGCTGCGCGTCACGGGCTCATGGGCGGGGTACTACGAGTACAACACCTTCGACCAGAACGGACTGGTAGGCCGGCTTCCGGGTGTGCGCAACGCGTTCGTGGCGGCGGGGTTCTCGGGACACGGCCTGCAGCAGGCGCCGGCGGTGGGGCTGGGGATGGCTGAGTTGATCGCGACCGGGTTGTATGCGGCGCTCGATTTGTCGCCACTTGGGCTCGAGCGGATCGCAGCGGAGGCACCGCTGGTGGAGCGGAACGTGATCTAGCGACGGGCTACGGTGTCGGGTGAGGTCGGGAAACGGCAACAGCGGGAACACGGAATCGACGGATGACACAGATTACACAGATAGGCAAAAACGATTTTCTGTGTTTGTGTGCGCCCTTTGCTTATCTGTGATATCGGCGCAATCCGTTCACTCCGTGTTCCAGCTGTTGCTGTTGCTGTTGCTGTTGCCGTTCGACATCTCCCGGTTCATCCATGCCCGCATCGCACTCCGAAACCCACAAGAGCGCCAACATCGGCTGGCTGCGCGCCGCCGTTCTCGGCGCCAACGATGGACTGATCTCGACCAGCAGTCTCGTGGTCGGCGTGGCCGCCGCGCAGCCCGATCGCGCCTCGGTGGTGGTGGCGGCGCTCGCGGGCCTGGTGGCCGGCGCGTTGTCGATGGCGGCGGGCGAGTACGTGTCGGTGAGCTCGCAGTCCGACACCGAGACCGCCGATCTCGCGCGCGAGCAGATGGAGCTGGCCACGCAGCCCGAGCACGAACTCGCGGAACTGGCCGGCATTTACGTGTCGCGCGGACTGAGCCCGGAGCTGGCCAAACAAGTGGCCGTCGAACTTACCGCGCACGACGCACTCGGTGCACACGCGCGCGACGAGTTGGGCATTCACGACCTCACACGTGCGCGTCCCGTTCAGGCAGCCCTCGCCTCGGCCGCGGCCTTTGCCGTCGGCGCTGGGCTACCCGTGCTCTTCGTATTTGTCGCGCCCACAGCGATTCTCACACCACTCGTGTTCGCCTCCACGATTGTCGCATTGGGCGGCCTAGGCATGCTCGCGGCGCAGCTTGGTGGCGCATCGCTGCTGCGCGGCGCGGCACGCGTGACGTTTTGGGGGGCGATCGCGATGGTGTCGACGGCGATGATCGGTAAACTCGTAGGATCACCGGTATAACGCACCGTGGCCAAGTCACCCGTCGTAAAGAGCGCCAAGCGCGTCACGCGCACCTTCAAGCAGCAAGTCACCACACTGAGTGCGACTGTGGGTGCCACGTGGACCGCGTTCGTGGTGAACGGCATCGCCGGCGGCGCGCTCATGCAGTACGGCGTGATTCCACGCACCCTCACCGGACTGCGCGGCATTCTCTTCGCGCCGTTCCTGCACGCCAACATGCAGCACCTCATCGCCAACACGATTCCGTTTCTGGCGATGGGCTGGCTGGTCATGCTGCGCGATGCGCGACACTTCCTGCCGGTCACCCTGTTCGCAATGCTCGGCTCGGGACTCATGGCCTGGCTGCTCGGCGCGCCGGGCTCCGTCCACATCGGCGCCAGCGGCGTCGTATTTGGCTACTTCGGCTTTCTGCTCCTCGGCGGCTGGTACGCGCGCAGCTTCATGAGCATCACGCTCAGCATCCTCGTGGCCGTGCTCTGGGGTGGACTCGTGCTCGGTATCGCGCCGGGACAGGTGGGCATCAGCTGGCAGTCACACCTGGGTGGGTTCATTGCGGGTGTGCTGGCAGCGCGGCGGTATCGCGGGGCGCGGTAGGGGCGCAGCGAGCAAGACCTTCCGTGCCGTGCCGGAGCCGAGCTGCGGGAACGCGGTTGGATTCGTGCTTTCCTGAACAGCTTCACCACGGATCTTCGCCGACATCCGCAAATTGAACAGCCAAATATTTTGAATCAGTACGCGCCGCGGTGGTCATCGCGCCGACGAGGTCGATCCGTGTTCTATCCGTGTAGATCGGCGGTAAGGCAGTTCGTTGTTTCCCTTCTTCAACAACTCCACCACGAATCTTCGCTGATATCCACGGATTGAACAGCTAAACATTAGGAATGGGTGCGCGCCGCAATGGTCGTCGTCCCGACGAAGTCGATCCGTGACGTGTTCGTGTAGACCCGCGGTAAGGCGGTTGGCTTTTTCTTTTAAGGCAACTTCACCACGAATCTTCGCGGATGACCGCGAATTGAACAGCCAAACAATTTGATAAAGTGCGCGCCGCGGTGGTCGTCGCGGCGACGCGGTCGATCCGTGTTCTGTCTGTGTAGATCCGCGGCGAAGCAGTTAATGACGTGCGCTCCCCGTCCGACTATCGCACCGTCACGCGGATCGAGTCGCGCGTTCCACCAAGCGGGAAACCGTCGGTCGTGTACCTCGCGAACACGTAGGTCTCGCCACTCGCAACACCCGTGATAACCCCTCGAACGGAATCGACCCGCGCGACCGCCACATTCGTGGCCGTGAACCGTCCGACGAACGGCGTGGGCTGTGTCCCACCACACACAGCCGCTGTTACGGTAGGCGTGAATTGCTCACCGACATTCATCGTACGCGAGGTCGGCGAGACCTTCACTCGCGCCGGATCGGCGGGGCACACGAGATCCGTCACGTTGTTGCAGCCACCGGCAACCACAGCAGCGACGACGACACAAACAAGAAAGACATTTCGCATGCCTGAACGGTAAGCAATCCGCGTTCATTCGCGCAAATTCGCGGTCAAGCAGTTCAGTGCTTTCGCACCAATCTCACTGCAACCGCGCTGCCGCTGCGGCCAACACTTCTGCCCGCCACGCCTCGAGCTGCGCCACCGGCACCCCGCTCTCCTTCGATACAGCGTCACTCGACGCCCCCTGCAGCAACTGCAGCACCAACGCCACCCGATCCGCGCCAGAGCGCGAAGGCTCCACACCAGCCGCTGCCGGCACGGCGCTCTTCGGTGTATCTCGTGCAGGCTCGACCGCGGCTGCCGTCGACAACCGCCGCCGCGCCGCGATCGCCGTGACCACGATCTCACTCAGCGATTTCACGTAGCGCAGCGTGGCGCGATCGGGCGTGATTGCCGCCATCTCGCCGTCCATTGCGCGGTCCACGAACAGGCAGCCCACGATCTTGCCCGACACGACGATCGGGAACACGCCGAACTGTGCCACGCGCAGCGTGCCGGCCCAGCGCGCCTCGATCGCGTTCATGCTGCGGTCGTTGGGCAGGTAGATTGGCGCGCGCTGCTGCGTCGCCGTCACCACCGGACCACCGCGGATGTTCATCGGGAAATCGAAATGCGGCAGCAGCGCTTCGATGCCTTCGCCGAGTCCTGAGCGCGCCACCAGTCGACCCTTGTCGGCGTCGAGGATGCACACGATCACGCGGTCGAACGGGCCACCGCGCAGCGCACCTTCGAGTGCCAGCAGCAGCACGTCGCCGAGTGCCGTGCCGGATGACGCATCGGCGGCGCTCTCGAGCTCCTGACGCAGACGGTCACGCAGCTGAAGCGCGGTGTCTTCGCTGAGCTCGGGCGTGGCCGCCATCCACTCACCGGTTTCGAACGCGGCCACACCAATTGCGGAACGCGCCGATTCGGAGAGCTGCTTGAAGCGCTGACGATCGCTCGGAATGTGTAAGCTCGAGAATAGTTCGCGCGTTTCGTTCAGCGCCGACGCGATCACTTCGCGTACATGCTCGCGGCTGATCTTGACCTTGGCACTGTGCCGCTCGATCACCTCTTCCAGCGCGACGCCGGCGCCATCTGGCGTCTGCTCCTGATGGTACAGCGCCAGCGTGAGGTCATGACTGAACGCCGTCACCGCCGCCGATAACGACACTGACGTCGACGCGCGTGCCCGCATGCCCTGCACCACCGTCTCCGGCATCCCCCAGTGGCGCGACACCTCGGCGCCCAGGTCGGCGTATGGAAAGCCCAGCACCGCTTTCGTGGCGCCCGTTTCCGACTTGCCCTCGTCGTGCATCATCGTCTGGATGCGCGCGTAGTCTTCGCCGAAATGACAGGCGATCAACACTTCGCCGAGGTTGCGGAACATGCCGCACAGGTGCGCCTCCTCCGGCTCCTCCATGCCCAGCTTGTTCGCCACTTCGCGCGCATGGTTGGCGGTCAGCAGCGACTGCAGCATCAGCTCCTTCAGCGCCGGCGAGCGACGATGAAAGTTCTCGAAGAGCAGCAAGCTGCTGGCCAGCTGACGCACGGTCTTCGCGCCCAGCATCATCATGGCGTGCGTCGCGCTTTGAATGGAGCGCCCAGAGCGCCGGTAGTGCGCACTATTGGCGGTCCGCACGACACTCAACGTGAGGCTGTATTCGCGCAGCACCACGTTGGCCAGGCGCTGCAGCGAGCTGGCGTCGTCGTCCAGCGCGGAGATCGTCTCGATGATCTGCTTCGACAGCGCCGGAAAATCGCTGCCCTCGAGAATGCGGCTCATGCGCGCGCGCACGGGCGATTCCTCGGGGTCGACCGGGTCGATCTGCAGGTGTGGGGCGTTGGCTGGCATCATCCGAAGTATCGGCACCACGTAGACCGGTCTTGCGTCCGTCGATACAATCTCTGAGCGACGCTGTACCGACCCACCACACTCCCGATCTTCCCATGCCCCGTTCTGCCGCCTTCAGCCCGCGCGGTCCCGCCGCCATCGGCCCGTACTCGCACGCCGTCTGGGCGGGTGACCTGCTTTACTGCTCCGGTCAGACGCCCATCGACCCGACCACCACGAAGCTCATCGACGGCGACGTCACCGCGCAGACGCACCGCGTGTTCGATAACCTGCAGGCCGTGGTCGAAGACGCCGGCCTGACCATGGACGACGTGATCAAGTGCAACGTGTACCTCACCGACATGGCGAACTTTTCCGCCATGAACGCGGCCTACACCACGCGCTTCTCGGCCCCGTTCCCGGCCCGCACCACGGTCGCCGTGGCCGGCCTGCCGCTCAACGCCTCGGTAGAAATCGAACTAGTGGCCAAGAGGCCGTAACGCGCTGACAGCTCGTCGGTTACGTCACGAGGGGCCGGTCCAAAGTGGGCCGGCCCCTCGTGCTTTTAGTAGCTCTGGGATAGGAAGTGAAACAGGCTGTTCCAGCTTGAACGGATACGAACCGATATGAACTGATAGCAACCGATTATCGTCGTTGCGCCCCGGACTCGGCGGCTCGACGGCCGTTCAATTTGGAAATTGAACTGCTCGGTTTTGACGGCGGCGGTACGATCGCACGTAGCAAATCCGTTCGCAGCCGTTTCTATCGGTTCGTATCCGTGTCAGGCAGGAACTGTTTGTTTCCGTTTCTATCCCCAAAGGTGCTAAGGCTGGTTCGGCACCGAACGACTAGTTCGCCGGCACCGCCATCGTGATGCCGTTGGCTGCCAACAGCGCGCTCATCGCTCGCGCCCGCGCCATGAACGTCTTCGACTCGGCCACCGCCGCTTCCACGGCCGCCTTGGCCGACGTGGCCTGGCTTTGCACCGACGCGCTTGGGCTTTCCCATACGCCCAGCATGCCGCTCTTCACGGCACCCAGTCGTGCCAGCACGTTCGCGTCGTTGGTACCGAAGCCCGCGCCGCCACCACCGCCGCCAGGTCCGAACGCCACCGCCGGGGCACCCGCACCGAGCTTGGCGCGCACGGCGTCGAAGTCCTTCCGGAAGGCCGCGAACTGCGTCTTCACGCTATCAGCCAGCGTGGGCGTGGAGTCCATCTTGGCCGCCGCCTTCCGCACCTCGGCCAGCAGCGCCGTCATCGGAGCCGCCGCCGCGGCGCCCGCCTGCTGCGCGGTGTGTAACTCAGTGGCGAGCGCGTTGTACGCGACACGCTGCGCCGCCGTGAGCTGCACCAGCGGATCCATCACGATCGTGAGCGGCTTCGATTCCACCGTCTTGCCGTCGACGACCAGCGCCACCGTGTACGTGCCCGGCAACACCTGCGGACCCTGATTGGCGCCACCGCCGCCACGACCGAATCCACCACCACCGCCGCCCGGCGCGGCGCAGGGGTTCTCGGGGAGATAGCCCACCGTCGGCAGCGGCGTCGGCATGCCGGGCAGCGGACCACGAACACCGCCGCCGAATCCACCGCCACCACCAGGTCCACCAGCCGGCGGACCACCAGCCGGCGGACCACCGGCCGGCGTCGCATCGCGGATCGGCTCCACGCGCTGATCCCAGCACACGGTCTGGATGCCGGCCACATTCTTGGCCGCAGGCACCGGGAGTTCACGCACCACCGCGCCGCTTGCATCGCTGATGCGCAGCGTCGGGTTGGTAACCGCCTTCTTCAGGTGCAACTGGAGCACCGTTTCGGTGGGCGGGTTCTCACCGGTGAAGAACTGATGTCCCCAGAACTCGTCGTTGCGGTCGTCCTTCGACTTCCACTGCAACGACTGCCCGGGCGTGAACAACGTGGCATCGGCCTTCTGCGCCGCGTTGAATTCCTGGATGGGCTCGAGATGATCGAGAATCCAGAGCGCGCGACCATGCGTGGCCACCAGCAGCGCGTTGTCACGCGGATGAATCGTGAGTTCATCCACGCGCACGGTGGGGAAGTTCGCCTTCAACCGCTTCCATGTCTTGCCACGATCGAGCGTGAGGAAGATTCCCGTTTCGGTGCCGATGTAGAGCACATCGGGATTGCGCGTGTCTTCGGTGAGCGTCTTCACCACTTCGCCCTTGAGTGTCGCGGTGAGCGACTTGAACGAGGCACCGAAGTCGGTGCTCACCCAGATGTACGACTCGTAGTCGTTTAGACGATGATTGTCGACCGTGATGTACACCGTGCCCGACTCGAAGCGTGACGGCACCACCTCCGACACGAACGCATGACCGGCCGGGAAGCCCGGTAGATTCTTGGTGATGTTCTGCCACGTGGCGCCGTTGTCCTTCGACATGCTCACTGTGCCGTCGTCGGTACCGGTGTAGAACACGCCCTTCTGCTTCGGCGACTCCGCCAGTGCTACGATCGTGGGCCACTGCGAAATGCCGTCGTTGCGCGAGATCGCGATGTCGCTGCCTTTGAGGCCCATCGTCACGATGTCGTCGCGCTTCTCGTTCTTCGTGAGGTCAGGGCTGATCGCCGTCCACGAGTCACCACGATCGATGCTGCGGAACACGCGATTGGCTGCGGACAGCAGTACGCCGGGATCGTTCGGCGACAGCATAAGCGGCGTATCCCAATGAAAGCGGTACGCTTCGCCGGCGGTGGCGTTCACCACGTTCTGTGGCGTGGGGCGGATCGACTTCGATTCACCCGTCACCTTGTTGCGTCGCACCATGTTGCCGTCCTGTGACTCGGTGTAGATGATGCGCGAGTCACGCAGGTCGGGAATGGCCACGAAGCCGTCGCCGCCAAGAATCTGGAACCAGTCGTAGTTGAAGATGCCGCGGTTCATGCGCGACGCGCTCGGGCCACACCAGTCGTAGTTGTCCTGCATACCGCCGCACACGTTGTACGGCGTTTCCATGTCGAAGCCCACGTGGTAGAACAATCCCACCGGCACATTCTCGATGAACTGCCAGGTGCGGCTCATGTCGTACGACGTCGCTAAACCACCGTCGTTCCCGATGATGACGTGATCGGGGTTCTTTGGGTCGATCCAGATACCGTGCACGTCGTCGTGCGTGACCAGTGCCGCATCGGTTTCGAAGGTGCGTCCGCCGTCCACTGAAAGGTGAAGGCCCACGCCACCCATGTAGATGCGCTCCGGATTCACCGGATCGATGCGCAACTGACTGAAGTACATCGGCCGCGCATTGGTGTTGCTCTGCTTGGTCCACGTGGCGCCGCCGTCGGTGGACTTGTAGAGTCCCGAGACGCCCGCCACCACACCGCGCCCTGCCGGCGCCGCCGGTGCGGCTTCCATGTTCTCCGTAGCCGCCGCCGCGCGCTGCGCACCGGGTGCCGGGCCTTCCACGGTGGCATACACGATGTTCGCGCTCTGACGGAACACGTCCACCGCGATACGGCCGAGCGGACCCGTCGGGAAGCCGGTGCCCGTCACCTTGGTCCACGTGTCGCCGCCGTCGGTCGACTTCCACAGCGCGCTGCCGGGGCCACCACCGTTCATACAGCAGGCCGTACGACGACGCTGATACGTACTGGCGAACATGATGTTCGGATCGGTCGCCGACATCACGAGTTCATTCGCACCCGTTTCGTCGTCCACCTTGAGCACCTGCTTCCAGCTCTTACCACCGTCGGTGGTCTTGTACACGCCGCGCTCACCACCCGGGCCGAACAACGGACCGGTCGACGCCACCAGCACCACATCGTTGTTCGTGGGATGAATGACGATGCGATTGATGTGCTTCGACTGCGGCAGTCCCATCATCGCGAACGTCTTCCCGCCGTCGGTCGACTTGTAGATGCCGCTGCCCCACGACGTGCTTTGACGGTTGTTCGACTCGCCGGTGCCTACCCACACGAGATCCGGGTTGGTTTGAGACACGGCAACATCACCGATCGCGATCAGCCCCTGATCCTGAAAGAGCGGCGTGAAGATCGCGCCGTTGCTGGTGGTCTTCCACACACCGCCGTGGGCCGTGCCCACGTACCAGATGGCCGGATTGGCCTCGTAGATGGCGAGGTCGGAGATACGCCCCGACATCGTGGCCGGTCCGATGGAGCGGAAGTGCAGCTTGTCGAACTCCTGCGCGACCGGTGTGGCCCCGAGCGCAGCCTGCGCGCGAGAGGATGCCGGTGCACACAGGAGCGTGAGCGCCGCCAATGAAGCAGCGCGTCGGTGCAGTGTCCTGGACATGAAGGGATTCAGCGGGAGGAGGGGAGCGTATCGCCGCGGTTGCTCAACCGATCAACGGTGGGCTAATGTGGCGAGTCCGTCCCGAGCCGTCCATGCCCCGTCGTTGAGGAGTCCGTTCGATGCTGGTGTCGCGAGAGCCCGATCTCTTCCGGCTGGCGGTCACGCTGAACGTCGGCGTGCCCGACGCGTGGGCCATGCTCACCTCACCTGCCGGTCTGGCTCGCTGGTGGGGGGACCACGTCACGCTCGACACGTTCGCCGGCGGTCAGCTGCGCGAGCAATGGACGGAGGGCGACCGTACGGTCACCACGGTGGGACAGGTCGTCGTATGCGAGCCACCACACGTGATCGCGTTTACGTGGGCCGACGACGACTGGCTCGTCGTGACGGGTGTCTCGTGGCAACTCGTGAGCGTGGCGGATGCGCCCACGCCCCGCTGCGAGCTGCACCTCGAACACCGCGGCTGGCTCGCGCTCCCCGACGATCGTCGTGAGATGCTGATGCAAGCGCACATCGACGGCTGGAGCAAACACCTCGCGCGGCTGGCGGCGGTGTTGCACGGCTAGATCGAAACAGCTGAAAAGCAGCAGCAGGAACACGGATCATAAATCGATTGCACCGATCACACCGATAAACCAAAGGCGTTTTTGCTTATCGGTGTAATCCGTGCAATCGAGTACGAATCCGTGTTCCCGCTGTTGCAGTTGCTGTTGCTTTGGCTGTTCGGGTTTACCGCATGTAATGACAGTTGTACCCGTACGGATTTTTCTGCAGGAAGTCCTGGTGCTCGCCCTCGGCGGTCCACCACGTGGCTTCGGGTGCGATCTCGGTCGTGATCGGCCGCTTCCACAATCCCGATTGCGCCACGCGTGCCTTCACGATTTCCGCCGTCTCGCGCTGCTCCGGCGTGGTGTAGAAAATCGACGAGCGATACTGCGTGCCCACATCGTTGCCTTGACGGTTCAACGTGGTCGGGTCGTGCAACCGGAAGAACCAGTTCTCCAGCAACGACTCGAAACTCAGCACCGTGGGATCGAACACGATGCGCACCGCTTCGGCGTGTCCCGATGCACTGTCGTGCGTGTCGTCATACACCGGATGTTCCAACCAGCCGCCCGTGTAGCCCACGTCGGTGTCGAGCACTCCCGGCACGGCGCGCAGAATCTCTTCTACGCCCCAAAAGCATCCACCGGCCAGAATCGCGACTTCAGTCTGCTTCTCGCTCATACGAACAACTTGCGGAAATCGCCATACCCTTCCGCTTCGAGCTGCTCGAGCGGAATGAAACGCAATGACGCGGAATTGATGCAGTAGCGAAGCCCACCGGCCTCGCGCGGACCGTCGTCGAACACATGACCGAGATGCGAGTCGGCATCCTTCGACCGCACTTCGACACGGCGCATGCCGTGCGTGCGGTCTTCCTTCTCCAGCACTTGCGGCGCCACCGGCTTCGTGAAGCTCGGCCAGCCGCAGCCGGAGTCGAATTTGTCGAGCGACGAAAACAGCGGCTCACCACTCACGATATCGACGTAGATCCCGTCTTCGTGGTGATCCCAGAATTCATTGCGGAATGGCGGCTCGGTCCCCGACTGCTGGGTGACCGTGAACTGCTCGCGCGTGAGCGTCCGAGCCAGTTCGTCAACAGGAGGCTTGATGAAGTCTGACATAGTAGAGGATATACACAGAACTGGGGTCCGGAGTGCCCGACCCGGAGTGCCTGCAATGGAGTGCCTACGACCGTCGCATGTCCCTATTTTACAGGGGTGGACACTCTCCGCTTCGACAACCGCTTCGTGAACGAACTGCCGGGCGACCCTGACCGGTCGAACCGGCGCCGACAGGTGCAGGGCGCCGCCTGGAGCGCGGCCGCGCCCACCCCCGTGGCCGGCCCCGCGCTGGTCGCCCACGCGCACGAGGTCGCCGCGCTGGTTGGGATCGCCGAGCCTGACGTGCAGTCGGCCGCGTTCGCCCGGGTCTTCGGGGGGAACGCGCTGCTCCCCGGCATGGCCCCGTATGCCGCCTGCTACGGCGGGCACCAGTTCGGGAACTGGGCCGGTCAGCTGGGCGACGGAAGGGCCATGTCGCTGGGCGAAGTGGTGAACGCCGCCGGCGCGCGGTGGGAGCTGCAGCTCAAAGGCGCCGGCCCCACGCCGTACTCACGCACCGCCGATGGCCGCGCGGTGCTGCGCTCGTCGATTCGCGAATTCTTGTGCAGCGAAGCGATGCATCATCTCGGGGTGCCGACCACCCGCGCCCTGTCGCTGGTATCCACCGGTGACAGTGTGGTGCGTGACATGTTCTACAACGGCAACGCGGCGCCGGAACCGGGTGCGATCGTCTGTCGTGTCGCGCCGTCATTCATCCGCTTCGGCAACTTCGAGATTCTCGCCGCGCGTGATGACCTCGCGTTGATGGCGCAGCTCGTCGATTTCACCATCGACCGTGACTTTCCCGAGCTCGCCGGCATCGCCGATGCCACCGAGCGTCGCGTGGCGTGGTTTGCCGACGTGTGCGAACGCACCGCCCACATGATCGTGCACTGGATGCGCGTGGGCTTCGTGCACGGCGTGATGAACACCGACAACATGTCGATCCTGGGGCTTACGATCGACTATGGTCCGTACGGGTGGCTCGACAACTTCGATCCCACCTGGACGCCCAACACCACCGACGCCAGCACGCGCCGCTATCGCTTCGGCCAGCAGCCGGCCATCGCGCAGTGGAATCTGGTGCGCCTCGCCGAGGCTATTGCGCCACTCTTCGAGTCGGGCGACGTGTTGCAGAGCGCCCTCGAGCGGTTCGGCGACGTGTATATGGCCGAGTACGAAGCGATGAACGCCGCGAAGTTCGGATTCGTGGTGCGTGGTGACGCCGAGCAGCTGCTCGTACGCGAGGGCTTCGCGTTGTTGTACGAAGCCGAGGTGGACTACACGCTGTTCTTCCGCGCACTGGGAGAGATCGGTGATACCTTGCCGGCGGACAATCCCATCGGCGTGCTTGGCGACGTGTTCTACGACGACGCGAAACGTGAGGCCAAGGCCGACGCGCTCAACGCGTGGTTGTATCGCTGGCACACGCTGGTATCGACGCATGGACGCAGCGCTGCCGAGCGCCGCGTGGCGATGCACGCCGTGAATCCCCGCTATGTGCTGCGGAATTATCTCGCGCAGCAGGCCATCGACGCGGCGACGGATGGCGATGCGTCACTCGTGCAGACGTTGCTCGAGGTCATGCGGCGACCGTACGACGATCAGCCGGAGTACGCGCACTTCGCCGCACGCCGACCGGAATGGGCGCGAGTGAAGGCGGGATGTTCGATGTTGAGTTGCAGTTCGTAACGACCTTCGTAGCGTACACCAGGCTTTCTTACTTGCCCGCATTCTCCTGCTTGGCCTGATTGCGCGTAACGGCCGACATGAACAACAGCGCCTCCTGCTGACTGATGGCGGCGCCCTGCTCAGTACCGTCGCCCACTTCGAAGATCCGCACGCCCAGTCCGCGGATGTCGAACCGCAGTCGTCCGTCGGCGTACTTCATGTTCTCGATGTAGGTCGACGGCACGCTCACCCGGCTCCCCGGCATGTACACGTGGACGGAATCACCGATCAGCTCCAGCGCGAAGCTCTTGTCCGACGACACGAGCTGCATGTCTTCCGGACCGAGCGTCTGAGACTTGGCAACCGGTGCGGCCTTCTCACTGCAGGCCAGACAACCGATCGTGGTCAGCAGCAGGAGAGTGCGGGACACGTAGGACATGAACGATCTGGCGTAGAAAGGCGGGGAGTAGTCGGCGGGGGCTTCGTGCCGCATCTTCAGGTGGAGCAGAGAACAATATGACGCCGAGCCGCTGAGAACATGAAACGTCGCACCTTTCTGCTGGCTGGGCTGGGTACCGGAGGTGCGCTGTTCCTGGGCTGGGCGCTGCTCCCCCCGCGTCAGCGACTCGTCGGAAGCACGCTTCCCGAAAGCGGTGGCACCGATACCGGCGGCAAGGCCGTCGCGCTCAACGGCTGGCTCACCATCGCCCCCGATGACACGATCACCGTGGTGGTGCCCAAAGCCGAGATGGGTCAGGGCACGCACACCGCGTTGGCGATGCTCATGGCCGAAGAACTCGATTGCGATTGGGCCCGCGTGCGGGTGGAGCACAGCCCGATCGACAAGATCTACGGTAACGTGTCAGCGCTGGTGGAAGGCCTGCCCTTCGCTCCCGAAGCCGACGGCACGCTCGTGCGCGGGATCCGCTGGATGATGGCCAAGACGGCGCGTGAGCTGGGCGTAATGATGACGGGTGGATCGTCGAGTGTGCGCGATTGCTGGATGCCGATGCGCGAAGCCGGGGCGTCGGCGCGGGCGTCGCTCATCGCCGCCGCGGCGGCCACGTGGGGCGTAGCGGCATCAACCTGCCGCACCGAACAGGGTGCGGTGATCGGCACGGACGGCCGTCGATTGCGCTTCGGCGAGCTGGCGTCGCGCGCCGTGTCGCACAGGCCACGTGAGATCACACTCAAGGCCGCCGCCGACTTCGCTGTCGTCGGGAAACCGATGCCGCGTCTCGATTCGACGGCCAAGTCGAACGGCACCGCGACCTACGGCATCGACGCGTCGTTGCCCAACATGCTGTATGCGGCCGTGCTCATGAGTCCCTTCGGCGCCACCACGGCACCATCCGTGACGGCGGCGCAGATGGCCCAGAGCCGCGCGATGTCCGGTGTGCGCGCGGTCGTGTCGCTGCCCGGCAGCAGGTACGGCGACCCACCGGCACTGGCGGTGGTGGCCGAGTCGTGGTGGCAGGCGCACAAGGCGGCGGGTGCGCTGGCATCGGCGACCGCATCGGGCGCAAGCGCGGTGTCGACGGTAACGGTGCTGCAGGACATTCGCGACACCCTGCGCAACGACGACGGCATGCCACTGCGCTTTTTCGGTGACGCCAAGAAGGTACTCGCGGCGGCATCACGCACCGTCGACGCCACGTACGAAGCGCCGTACCTCGCGCACGCCACGATGGAGCCGATGAACGCCACGGTGCGTGTGTCGAACGACGGGGCCGAGCTGTGGACCGGCACGCAGGTGCCAGGCTACGCGCGCGCTGCGGTGGCGCACGTGCTCGGCCTCGACGACGAACGGGTCACCGTGCATCAGCACATCCTCGGTGGTGGTTTTGGTCGACGGCTCGACGTGGACTACGTTGCCCAGGCGGCGGCGATCGCGAAGACGGCGCCGGGAGTGCCCGTTCAGGTGATCTGGTCGCGCGAAGACGACATGCGACATGACTTCTATCGTCCGGCCACCGTGTCGCGCTTGCGCGCGGCGCTCGACGCCGATGGTCGCGTGACCGCGTTCGTGGCACACTCGGCCGGGCAGGCGCCATTCAAGGCGTACAGCAAGCGCGTCGGGTTCCTGCTCACGCAGTCGGGGCCCGATCGCACGTCGAGCGAAGGCACGTGGGATCAACCCTACGCCTTTCCCGCACTGCACGCGTCGCACAGTGAGACCGACAGTGCGATTCCGGTAGGCTCGTGGCGCAGCGTGGGGCACTCGCATCACGCGTTCTTCGTGGAGAGCTTCATCGACGAACTCGCAGCGGTGGCCAAGCAGGACCCGGCGGCGTATCGCGCCACCATGCTGCAGTCTCATCCGCGCGCATTGCGCGTGTTGCAGCTTGCGACGGAGAAGAGTGGATGGGGTACACCGCTCGCGCCGGCACCTGATGGCCGCCCCCGTGCGCGGGGCATCGCGCTGCACGCCGCTTTCGGCTCGATCGTAGCAGAAGTCGCGGAAGTCTCAGTGGCGGCCGACGGACGCATTCGTGTGCATCGCGTGGTGGCCGCGGTCGACTGTGGACTCGCGGTGAATCCGAACATCATCACGCAGCAAATCGAAAGCGGTATCATCGACGGACTCTCGGCGGCCCTCAACGGCGAGCTGGTGATCGAGGGCGGTACGCCGCGTCAGTCGAACTTTCACGAATATCGCCTGTTGCGCATCGACGAGTGTCCCGTGATCGAAACGCACATTGTGCTCAGTCTCGACGTGCCGTCTGGTGTCGGCGAGCCGGGACTCCCACCTATCGCGCCCGCCGTGGCGAACGCGCTGTTCACGCTCACCGGCACGCGCCTGCGCTCGCTGCCGTTGCGTATGCCGAGTGAGGCCTCGTCATGACGGCGCCCGACGTTGAGCCGATCGCGCTGGTGGTGAACGGCACTCCTGCGTCAGTCACTGTCGATGCTGACACGCCGTTGCTCTGGGTGCTGCGCCAGACGCTTGGGCTACCGGGTACGAAGTTCGGCTGCGGCATCGCGGCCTGCGGTGCGTGCATGGTGCACGTAAACGGCGTGCCCGTGCCCTCGTGCGTCACGCCGGTGTCGGCCGCTGCCGGCAAGGCGATCACCACCATCGAAGGACTCCGCGGACCGGTGGCGGAAGCGGTACAAGGCAGTTGGGCCGCGCTCGACGTGCCGCAGTGCGGGTACTGTCAGTCGGGACAGGTGATGTCGGCCGTGGCACTGCTGAACGCGAAAGCGACACCGACCGATGAAGACATCGACACAGCCATGCAGGCGAATCTCTGTCGGTGCGGCACCTACCCACGCATTCGCGCCGCCATTCATCGCGCCGCTCTGTCGGTCTCCGCGGAGGCGCGCCCTACACTTTCCAAAGGATCAACCGGATGACCCGCCATTTTGCTATCGTGAGTGCTGCCCTTGTCGCCTCGCTCTCAACGACCGCTGGTGCGCAGGCCAATGCTCCCGTGATCGGACGATGGGATCTCACGGTGCAAGGTGCCAATGGGCCGTATCCGTCGTGGGTGGAAGTCTCGTTGTCGGGCAATCGCACGCTGGTGGGCCGCTTCGTGGCCGGCGGTGGCAGTGCGCGTCCGATTGCCAAAGTCACGTACGCCGACAACACGATGCGCTTCGCCATCCCGCCGCAGTGGGACGCCGCGAACAAGGACATGACGTTCGAAGGCACGCTGGCCAACGACATGCTCACCGGGACCATCGTGACATCGGGCGGCGAACGTCAATCGTTTACGGGTAAACGCGCGCCGGCGTTACGTCGTACGGTCGCGCCGGTGTGGGGCGCGCCGGTGACGCTGTTCAACGGTCGCGATCTCAGTGGGTGGAGGTCGTTCGGCGGTACGAACAACTGGAAGGTGGTGAGCTCGGTGCTCACCAACACCAAGCCAGGCGCCAATCTGATGACCGACGCCAAGTTCACCGACTTCACCTTGCACATCGAGTTCCGCTACCCGAAGAACGGCAACAGTGGCGTGTATCTGCGCGGTCGGCATGAAGTGCAGGTTGAGGATATCAGCGACGCTGAGCTCAACTCCACCCACATCGGCGGCGTGTATGGATTTCTGGTGCCCAATGAGAACGCGGCCAAGGGCCCAGGCGTGTGGAACACGTATGACATCACGCTGATCGGTCGTCGCGTGACGGTGGTGCTCAACGGCAAGACCGTCATCGCCGATCAGGTCATTCCCGGCATCACCGGCGGTGCGCTCGACAGCGATGAAGGAGCACCGGGGCCGATCTATCTGCAGGGCGATCATACCACGGTGGAGTATCGCAACATCGTGATCACGCCGGTCAAGCCGTAAGGCGCGTGTCCCCCACGCTGCTGTCGTCGCTCAAGGCGCTGCACGTACTGGCGGCGATCCTGTTCGTCGGCAACGTGATCGTGACCGGCATCTGGACGGCGATCTTTTTCCGTGCGCGCCACACCCACGATTTCGGGGTCGCGGCGCGTGCGATTGTCCTCACCGATTGGCTCTTTACCGTAGGCGGTGGCGCGCTGCTCACGATCACCGGCGTGTCGCTGGCCATCGGCCGCGGCTATCCGCTGTGGGGAACGCCGTGGATCCGCCAGGCAGTCGTAGCGCTGGCCGTCTCGACCATCATGTGGCTCGTGTGGCTGGTGCCGGCGCAGCGCGTCATGCTCCGCAGTGGCACGAGTCAGGACGATGACACGCTGCTGGTGCGCGCCTACACGCGATGGAACGTCGCCGGATGGACAGCGACCGCGCCGCTGCTCTACGCGGTGTGGTGCATGGTAGCAAAGCCGGTGTAGCGCCGTAGGCACCTCACGTTCCGCCGTACCATTCGTAACCGAGGTCACTCCAGTACCCGCCGTTCGCCTTCGGCATGAAGGTGATGCGCGTGAGGTACTTGGTGTTCTTGTAGCCCAGCTTCACCGGTGAGTGCACGCGCGCCGGTGCGCCATAGCGCGGTGACAACAGCTCTCCGTCTTTGGCGATGGCGACCATGGTTTGCGGATGCATCGTGCTCTCGATGTCCCAGCTTTCGTGGTAGCCCTCGTCGAACGACGAGAAGTCTACGAAGCCGGCATCGCGCGTGGGCTGCGCCATCTTGGCCAGCGTGGACATGGGTACCCCTTGAAACTTGACGGCGGCGGTCCATCCCTCCACGCAGTAGTGATTCACCGTCTGCGTGCGCGTGGCCAGTCGTTGCAGCTGTGCGAGATCGAGTCGCAGCGGGGTGCGGACGGCGCCATCCACGACGAGCTGCCACGCACCAGACACCGCCGGGTCCCACGTCGGCACACTGTCGGAAATGAAGTAGCTAGGAAATTTCGCGCCCGCCGTGCGCACGCCGGGCTTTACGCGGTCATTGCCGGCGCGACTCAGCAGCCAGCGCTCCAGCTTCTCGTTCTTGGTGCCCACGAGATCGAGCAGTTGGAGCATGCCCGGCGTACCCTGTGCGTTGCACGCGGCGATCAGTGGGGCCGTTATCCCAAGACTGAGCAGTCGCAGAAACATCCGACGGTCGGTGGGTCCACTCATGGCTTCTTGCTCCGCGGCAGCAGGTTCGACAGCGGGCGCGCGTTGCGCGCTTCCGGCGACCACCGGTCTTCGTCGTAGCCGCCGGTCGTCATCGCGCGCAGTGCATACGGGTCGACGGTGAACACCATGATCACGTGCACCAGCACGAGCAGCCCGAGTGCCAGCATGGCGGCGAAGTGCCACCAGCGTGCCAGCGCATAGCCGCCGTACAGATTGGTGAGCCACGACAACGACACCGGCTTCCAGATCGCCACACCGCTCGTCACCATCACGGCGCCGATCAGCAGCATGCTGGTGTACGCGTACTGCTGCAGCGCGTTGTGCTTGCCCTGCACCGGATGGTCCTTACGGACATACAGGTAGAAGCGCGCCATCTCGATTGCGTCGCGCCAGGCATTCACGCGCGGGACGATCGTACGCCACCGTCCGTGCCGGAACAGGTGCACGAGATACACCAGCGCATTGGCTACCAGCAGCCACATCATGGCGAAGTGCCAGTGGCGCGCCCCGCCGAGCCAGCCGCCGAGGGTGAGCACGGCGGGAATCGGCGTGCCCTCCCACGGCCACCACGCAAACGGCGCGTCGCCTTTTCGCGCGAAGAACGGCGCGGCGTTGAAAATGCGCATACCGGAGGCCGCCATCACGGTCAGTGCGATGGCACTGACCCAATGGGTGATCCGGGCGATGGGGTGATGACGGCGGGAGCTGGACATGCCTTCACGTAGACCCGACCGCCGGTCCGAGTTCCCGGGAACTTTCCGCCTCCGACCGGGCTACGTGCGGCATGACCGATCGCGACGCCGAATTCGAGCGACGTGCGTTGACCTGTCTTCCCGACGTCGCGCGCTTTGCCCGGTCCCTTACCCGTAACGACAGCGCAGCCGACGATCTCGTGCAGGAAACCTTCCTGCGCGCGTATCGCGGCTACGCGTCGTTTCAGCAGGGCTCCGACGTGCGACGCTGGTTATTCAGCATCTGTCATCACGCCTTTCTCCGCATTCACGAGCGCGAGCAGCGGGTGGTGCTCTCCAGCGACGGCGGCGACGCCGAGCTGGAAACGATGGGCGCCGTGATGGGGCATGTGGCAGCGCAACGCACGGGGCTCGATGCGTACGTGTGCAGCATCGATGTCGGTCCGGCAATCCGCGACGCCATCGAGCAGCTCGCCGCGCCGTATCGGGCGGCGGTCACGCTGGTCGATGTGGAGGGACTGTCGTACGAGGAGGCGGCGCAGGTGGCCGAGGTGCCCGTCGGCACGATCCGGTCGCGCTTGTTTCGCGCGCGTCGCTTGTTGCAGGAACAGCTGTTCGAGTATGCCCGAGATCTTGGCGTCACCAAGGCTGCAGTCTCCAACACGTCAACCGGCCCCGATCAATGACCACATCCACCGACGTCGCCACGGAGCCGATCGACTGCCGTACGGCCGTACAGCGGCTCTGGGACTATCTCGACCATGAGCTCGATGCTACGCGCATGGCCGAAGTGTCGGCGCACGTGGAGCGCTGCGCGGCGTGCGTCGAGCACTTTCAGTTCGCCCGCACGTTTCTCAGTGCGCTGTCATCGAGCCAACGCGAGGCCGTCGGCACCGACGCCCCTGACGCGAATGCCCTGCGCTCGCGGGTGGTGGAGGCGCTGCAGCGCGAAGGGTTTTCGGCGGGACGGTAGGGGCGAGTACCGGTAAGAGCGACGCTCGGCCACCGCGTCTAGCGGCCACTGCGTCTAGCGGCCACCGCGTCTAGCGGCCACTGCGTCTAGCGGCCACTGCGTCTAGCGGCCACCGCCTCTAGCGGCCACCGCGCGGAATGCGCGGCGGGCCTGAGCCCGGCGGGGCGCTGGGCGGCGCGATGGCGCGCGCGGCCCGACGACCAAACGCGAGGCGTCCGACTTTTCGCGTCACCAACACCAGCGACAGCACCACGGCCAACAGCGCCACGAGCGGCAGGAAGATCGCCAGCACGCTCGTGAGCACGGCGCCGATCAGCTCCATGGTCGACACCACGGGATTCCCCACACCGCCGGTGAGCGTGGTCGACTTGAAGCGCGTGAGTACCGAGGCGCCCTGCGTGATGCCGGCCGCTCCGCCCGCGATGAGCACCACGCTCCACTTCACGAGTGGCGGCAAGTCTACCACTACCGACGCCGCCGCCAGCATGCCGGCCACCAACGCCGTCGGCGTCGCGATCACGTCGAGCAGTTGGTCGATCCACGGCACCGCATAGGCGCCGATTTCGAGCAACGTGGCAATGGCAAGCGCCGCGATGGCCGGCGTCGTCGCTAGCCAGGAAAAGCCGGGCGACAGCTCCAGCACCCCGGTCTTGGCCGCAATCGCCGCCGCCAGCAACGGCACGAACACCCGAAAGCCCGCGGCCGCCGCGAGACCGAGTCCGATCGCCACACCCAGCAGGGCGTCACTCGTGAGGAACGCATCCGGTCGCATATACGAGAGATACCACAGCGCTGTTCCGCCCGCGACGCCTGCACACTACTCTGGTGCCATGCGGTTTTTCGGCTGGCTCTTCCTGGCGACGCTATCCCTGGTGCTCATGGTCCAGCTGCGCCTCATCGACGGCGCACTCACATCCCCCGACACACCGTGGGGGATCGTCGGCTTCGAGCTCGCGTTCACGCAGGTCCGCGCCGCTGACATGCTCAGCGTGTGGGACAGCATGGGTGTGAAGGAAAGCGCACTCGTCAGTCTTGGGGTCGACGTGGCGTTTCTCCTGGTCTACCCCTTCATGCTGCGCGGCCTCGTCCAACTGCTGCGACGCGATGACGGATCGGACCTTCAGCGAATCGGCGCCCGTCTGGCCGCCGCCGTGCTGGTCTGCATCCCGCTCGACGCGCTCGAGAACGCGCTCCTCTGGCGCGAACTAGTCACCGGTGCCTCGACTCCGCTGGCGCTGGTGGCGGGCGTCGCTGCCTCGATCAAGTTCCTGCTGGTCCTCCTCACCGCCGCCTGGTGCGTCGGTGCCCTCGTGACACGTCTCTTTCCCCGACCCGCGCATGGCTAACGGACCCGGTCCCGGCGGCATCGCCACTCGGCTTTTCGCCGCCCTCATCCTGGTGTTTGCGACGTACAATCCCGAGGGATACTCGTTTTATCACTGGGCTATCGCGCCACTATTAGGACATACCACAAGCACTGGACCAGCATCGGTCAAGTTTCTGGTCGGCATCCTGTTGTTGGGAGGATGGGGGGTGTTCCTGAACGCCACCCGCCGATCGATCGGTATGGGCGGAGCCGCGCTGGTCATCGCGATCTCGGGCGCGCTGGTGTGGATCCTCCTCGACTTCGGCATCGTCAGCGCCGGATCGGCCCGCGGGATTTCGTATGTCGTGTTGCTCTGCCTGTCGGTGCTGCTCGCGGTGGGGATGAGCTGGTCGCACGTGTCGAAGGCGATGAGTGGACAGGTCGACATGGATCAGACGGACTGACGGCTGTGGGCTGTGAGCTCCCGAGGCTTGGGGCTTTGGGCTATCGGCTATCCGCCTTGAGCCATGGGCCATGAGCCGTGGGTCACCACTGGCGACTGAACGCTGGACATGACCCAGAGCCCATGGCCCACGGCTCATGGCCGACAGCAAAAGGCCCCAAGCCCCAGAGTCCACCGCCCATAGCCCCCCCCGCCAAACGGGAACCCCGTCCCTCCCCCCTCCCGTTCGCCGCAGTACCAATGCCAACCACCCTCGCCTTCGTCGCCCCATGGGAATCCTCGCGCGCCGTCGCGAATATCCCGCGTGAACCCCGCGACGATGTCGTCGTGTTGTTGCTCGAATCGGTCGCCAAGGGCTCCTCGCTGCCCTGGCATCGACAGAAGCTCGTCCTGCTGCTGTCGTCCATGCAGCACTTTGCCGCGGCCCTCGAAGCGGCCGGCTATCGTGTCGCCTACCGGAAAGCGACCAGCTACGCCGAAGGCATCGCCGCCGCCGCCGCCGAGTTCAGTGCAGCCAAAGTCGTCGCCACCGAAGGCCGCGAGCAGGATATGGTCGACGAGCTCGATCGCGCCCGCACCCTCCTCGACGCCGACGGCCGCAGCCTGACCCTCCGTGAAGACCGCGGCTTTCTCGCCACGCGTGAGGAATTCGCGACCTGGGCCCGCGGGCGCAAAGAGCACCGGATGGAGTTCTTCTACCGGGAGATGCGCCGGAAACACGGCATTCTGATGGAGTCCGACGGCACGCCGAGCGGCGGACAGTGGAATTTCGACGCCGACAACCGGAAGCCGTGGCCCAAAGGTCGCGCCGCCCCCGAGGTCTGGCGCGTCGAGCCCGACGACATCACGCGGGCGCAGATGGACCGCGTGCGTACGTGGCGGAATCGCTGGGGCAGCGTGGAGACGTTCGCACTGCCCGTTACCCGTCCCGATGCCAAGGCGTGGCTCGATCGGTTCATTGCCGAACGACTGCCGGAATTCGGTCCGTACGAAGACGCGCTCGTGCACGGGGCGCCAGATCTGCTGCACTCCACGCTGTCGTCGATTATCAACGTCGGGTTGCTGCATCCGCTCGAATGCGTGCGCAAAGCCGAAGCCGCGTGGCGTGCAGGGCTCGTCCCCATCGCCTCGGCCGAAGGCTTCATCCGGCAGATCCTGGGTTGGCGCGAGTACATCCGCGGCATGTACTGGCACCTGATGCCGGGGCTCCGCACCGCGAACGCGCTCAACGCCACGCGCGAGCTGCCGCGCTGGTTCTGGGCACCGGATGGCGAAGCGTACGACGAATCACAGGCCACGAGCGCGGCCTGCGAGATGCGTTGCCTCGCCGACACCATCCGACAGGTGCGCGACTACGGGCGCGTGCATCATATCGCGCGGCTCATGGTGCAGTGCAACATCGCCACCCTGATCGGCGTGGAGCCGGCGGCGCTCTCGCGCTGGTACTGGAGCGCCTTCACCGACGCGTACGAGTGGGTGGAGCTGCCCAACGTGGTGGGCATGGGCACGTGGGGCGACGGCGGCGCGCTCGCCTCCAAGCCATACGTGGCGTCGGGCGCGTACATCAACCGCATGAGTAACTACTGCGGCAGCTGTCGCTACGACGTGAAGCAGCGCTCGGGTCCTGATGCCTGTCCGGTAAATGTGTTGTACTGGGACTTCCTCGCGTCGCACCAGGCGCGCTTCGGCACGCATCCACGCATGCGTATGATGTTCGTGCACGTGAAGAACATCGCCGAACCGGAACTGGTGCAGATCCGCGCGCAGGCCGCGGCGTTTCGCGACGCGCTCGACTACGACAGCGCCTTCGCGCCACCCGCCGTCGTCGCCACCGCGTAACGGCCACGTTGCTGAACGGGCGTCGCGCACTCTAGCTTGAACGGGTGGACACGCCCGCCCCGCAGCGCACTCGCCTGCACGTTCGACCGCCGCAATCGACCCCAACGCACCGCAAGCAGTTGCGGGCGCTGGTGCGTGAAGGGTGCGAGAACCGGCCCGGCGTCTATCGCATGATCGGACCCTCCGGCGCGATCCTGTACGTAGGGCAGTCGCGCGTGTTACGCACGCGATTGTTGTCGTACTTCCGCGCGAAGGGGCGGCACAAAGGCGCGCGCATCCTTCGCCACGCGTTTCAGATCGAGTGGGAGTACACCAACACCGAGTTCGGCGCCTTGCTGCGCGAGCTGCGGCTCATCAAGCAGCATCGTCCGCACTTCAACGCGATGATGGTGCAGGACGAGTGGCCGCGCGCCTACGTGGCACTCACCGGCGGCAGTGTGCCGGGGCTACGCGTCGTGGCCCGTTCCGACGATCCATCGGCGATCGCGCTATTCGGTCCGTTCCGTCGTGTGGCGCAGCTGCGCGAGGCGGTACGCGCGCTCGCGGAAGGCACGGGGCTGCGCGACTGCGTCCACGATGACGTCGTGCGTATCACCGGCAGTGCGGCCAGTCGCGGCAGCACGCTCTGGTTCGACGACGATCCCACGGCACAGCCGCGACGCGGGGCGAGTCGCACCCGGGCGCCGGGCTGCCTGCGCCACGATATCGGCACCTGCGCCGGCCCGTGCATCGGCGCCGGCGCGTCGCAGCCGTATCGCGAGGCGGCGGTGGCCGTGCGCGCCTTTCTCGACGGTCGGAGCGATGCCCCGGTGCGTACGCTCGAGATGGCCATGCAACAGGCATCCGCACAGCTCGCCTTCGAGCGGGCGGCGGTGATCCGTGATCGCTTGGCACTGGTGAGCTGGCTGCACGAACGCGTGCAGCACTTTCACGCCAACGTGGACCGGCTCACGTTCCGCTACCACGCGGTGGGTCCGGATCATCGTGAGTGGGTATACCTGGTGCGACGCGGCACGGTGCGCGCCGAGGTCCCCGCGCCGAAAACGCCGGAGGAGCGCGCCGCCCTTCGCGCGCTCGCCGCGAAGGTGTTCACCGGGGCCGACCCCTCGGGGGCCGATATCCCCACGCACGATCTCGACGAGTTCTACCTGGTGGCCAGCTGGTTCCGTCGCCGGCCTGCGGAGAAGGCCCGCACGAAGGTCGCGATGCGACCGGCGAAGCGATCCTCAGCGTAATGGCGCCCGATACGTACAAAAACACGACGTGCCCGGGTTTCCCCGGGCACGCCGCGTTGTCCACCGTTCGCTTGCTTCGGGTCCCGCCCCTGGGTGGGCGAAACGATGAGACTCGGGGAGAGTACGAGCGGGCACCTTTCACCACGATTAACGACGGCCCGCTGCTCCCACGCCATCCGTCCCATTCTCCATGGTCGCCATGCGCCTGCTCGTCGTAGAAGATGATCCCCGCCTCGCGCGCGTCATCGCCCGCGGTCTCCGCGAGGAGGCGTACGCGGTGGACGTGTGCGAGAACGGCTCCGACGCCATCGTCCAGGCCGTCGTGAACAGCTACGACGCGATCATCCTCGATGTCATGCTACCGGGCACCGATGGCTTCGGGGTCGTGTCCACGCTGCGTGCCCGTAACGTCCGCACGCCGGTGCTCATGCTCACCTCGCGCGACGCGGTCGCCGATCGCATTGCTGGTCTCGATCAGGGCGCCGACGACTATCTCACCAAGCCGTTCGACTTCGGCGAGCTGCTGGCGCGTTTGCGCGCGCTGCTGCGCCGACCAGAAGCGCTGCAGGCCATGCTCGTGAGAGTTGGCGATTGCGAGATCGACCTGCAATCGCACGCGGTCTCGCGCGCCGGTGTGCCCATTGCGCTCACCGCCAAAGAGTATGCGTTGCTCGAACTGCTCGCGCGCCGTGTCGGCAATGTCGTCTCGCGCGCTGATATCGTCGCGCATGTGTGGGATGACAATCACGATCCGTTCACCAACGCGGTCGAAGTGTACGTGAATCGACTGCGCGGCAAGATCGACCGCGCACCGTGGCCACCGCTGATCCACACCCGTCGCGGCGCCGGCTACATACTCTCAGACGTTGCGCCGACGTGAGCGCGAGCGCGCGGCGCAGCGTGACGAGCAGTGTGATGCGCCTCTCCATCCGGATGCGCCTCACGCTCTGGAATGCCAGTGTGCTCGCCTTCGTCCTCGGCGCCTTCGCGCTGGCTGGCTGGATCACGCTGACCACGACACTCCGGCAACGCACCGATGCCGCCGTGCGCGAGTCGGCGCGCGTGGTCGCCGGTGCGATCCGCGCCGAACGAGCGGCGGCGCAGGCCCGCGGCGATGTGGAAGAGGTGCGTGGCGAAACCGAGCAAGCCGTGTTGCGCGAACTGCGTGTCGGCGATCTCGAAGTCTTCATTGCCGACGAAGGCGCGCAGCTCATGGCGGCCCGTCAGCCCGGACCGTCGCGCACATCGATCAACACGATCGACGACGCGGTGCTCCTGCCCGATGAAGTGCGTACGCTGTTGCGCGACATCGTGCAGACGCGTGCCACCGAGATTGCCGACGAGCGTCAGGTTGCCGTCGGTACCATTCACATGCGCGGTGTCGACTGGCGCGCCGGCGTCACGCGACTCGCGCCGATGGTGCAGGATCCCGGAGAGCCTCCCCTCCTCGTCACCGCGCTGCACTCGCTCGAAGACGATCGGCTGCTGCTGCGCGCCGTACGCACCACGTTGCTGTTGGCGATTCCGCTCGCGCTGCTCGCGTCGGTGATCGCCGGCTACGCCCTCGCGCGTCGTAGTCTCGCCCCGCTCGACGCGATCACGACGCGCACGGCCAGCATCACCGCCGCGAATCTCGACGATCGGCTGCAGGTCGTGAATCCGCACGACGAGCTCGGTCGACTGGCCCACATCGTGAACGGCTTGCTGGGTCGCGTGGGCGACGCGTTCCGCACGCAGCGACAGTTCGTGGCCGACGCCTCTCACGAATTGCGGACGCCGATCGCCATCATTCGCGGCGAGGCCGATGTCACGTTGCGTCGCAGCACCCGCGATGAAACGGAGTATCGCGAAGCCCTGCAGGTAATTCAGCAGGAATCGGTGCGTCTCTCGCGCGTCGTGGACGATCTGTTCCTGCTGGCGCGCGTCGACGCCGGCAGTCCGATCGGCGAGTATCGCGAGGTGGCGATCGCCGAGCTGGTGGCGACGGCCGCGCGCAGTGTGCGGTCGCTGGCCGAATCGCGAAGCGTCTCACTGCAGCTCAGCGAATCACCCGCGACCGCCGAGCTGCGCATACATGGCGACAGCGTGCTGCTGCACCGTCTGGTGCTGAATCTGCTCGACAACGCGCTCAAGCACGCGCCCGCATCCAGCACGGTGTACGTGCGCGTCGATGCCACCGATCAGCTCGTGCAGATCGACGTGGACGACGAGGGGCCCGGCGTGCCGTCGGCCCTACGTGACCGGCTCTTCGAGCGCTTCGTGCACGGCGCTTCGTCCCAACCCGACGACGACGCCAGCGGGCACGGCGGCGGCGCCGGACTCGGCCTCGCCATCGCACAGGCTATCGCCCATGCGCACGGCGGGCATATTGGTCTGCGTCCGTCGACCGATCGAGCCCACGGCGCCTGTTTCCGCGTGACGCTGCCCCGCTCGGCTTCCGCCTCAGGAGACGTCGCATGAATTCTCGATGCAGAGAGACCGCACGCCTGCCCCGCGTCGCACTGTATGCCGCGATGGTGGCCGCCGCCTTCGCTCCCTCGATCGCCGTCGCGCAGAAGCGCGGTGCCGACACCGCCGCTGTGACGGAGTGGAACGTGCCGTGGGCCGACACGCGCCCCCGCGATCCGTCGCTCGACGCGCAGGGTCGCGTGTGGTTCGTGGGGCAGGAAGGCAACTACGTGGCGCGTCTCGATCCGAAGAGCGGCGCGTTCACCAAGCTCGAGATCGATGCCGGCACCTTTCCGCACACCGTGTCGGTCGATAAGGACGGCGACGCATGGTACACCGGGAATCGCAACGGCATGATCGGAAAGATCGACGGCAAGACCGGCGCGATCACACGCTACCCGATGCCCGATCCTGACGCGAAGGATCCGCACACGATCGCGTTCGATCAGAAGGGCGATCTCTGGTTTACGCTGCAGAACAGCAACATGGTCGGCCACCTCGTGAAGAAGACGGGCAAGGTGACGATCATGAAGATTGCCACGCCGCGTGCGCGCCCCTACGGCATCGTGATCGATGCGAAGGGCCGACCGTGGTTCAACCTGTTTGGCGTGAACAAGATCGGCACCGTCGATCCCACCAGCATGCGCGTGCGCGAGTATGTATTACCCGACGAGCGCACCCGTGGCCGTCGCATCGCCCTCACCACCGACGGCGCCGTGTGGTACGTGGACTATTCGCGCGGCTATCTGGGCCGCCTCGATCCGGTCAGCGGCACCGTGAAAGATTGGCCCCTGCCCGGCGGCAGCACGTCACTGCCCTACGCCATGACGGTCGATGACGCCGACCGCCTCTGGTTCGTGGAAACGGGCACGCAGCCGAACCGTCTGGTGGGCTTCGACCCACGCACCAACACGTTCACCACGCCCACCGATATCGGCAAAGCCGCGCCGAATACGGTGCGGCACATGGTGTTCGACAAGAACACCCGCACCATCTGGTTCGGCAGTGACCAAGGCACCATCGGCCGCGCCGTGATCCCGCCAGCGGAGCGCAAGCCGATCGGGTGAGGAGCGGCGCGTAGTCAGCGAACAGCAACTGCGTTCACGCGAAGTCCGCGAAGAACGCGAAGACACGCGAAGGAGCCCGAGTCTAACCTCGAGCCCTTCGCGTTTTTCATTCAAAGCTTTTCTCTTTTGCTGTTCTTCGCGTACCTTCGCGAACTTCGCGACCTTCGCGTCATTGTAGTTGCAGTTGCTGTTGCTGTTGCTGTTGCTGTTGCTGTAAGGGTCTCACACCGACGCCAGCTCAACCTCCCAGCTCGGCTCACGACCTACCGCCAGCGCGACCGACCGCACCTGCTGCATCATGGAGGCAAACGCGCTCGGCTCCAGCGACTGCTCACCGTCGGACTTGGCAGTGGCCGGGTGCGGATGCACCTCCACGATCAGACCATCCGCACCAGCCGCCACGGCGGCCATCGCGAGCGGCGCCACCAGATGCGCCCGGCCCCCGGCATGTGACGGGTCCACCATGACCGGCAAGTGCGTCTCGCGCTTGAGCACCGGAATTGCCGCCACGTCGAGCGTGTTGCGCGTGGCCGTCTCGTAGGTGCGGATACCTCGCTCGCACAGAATCACGTCGCCGTTGCCCTGCGCCATGATGTACTCGGCCGCCATCAGCAGCTCGGTGATCGTGGCCGACAAACCGCGCTTGAGCAAGACCGGACGCTGCGTGCGACCGACCTCGGTGAGCAGCGGAAAGTTCTGCATGTTGCGCGCGCCGATCTGCAGCACGTCGGCGTAGCTCGCTACCAGCTCCACCTGTCGTGTGTCCATCACTTCCGTCACGATCGGCATGCCCGTTTCCGCGCGCACCTCGGCCAGAATCTTGAGCCCTTCCTCGCCCATGCCCTGAAATGCGTAGGGAGACGAACGCGGCTTGAAGGCGCCGGCACGCAGCAGTCGCGCTCCCGAGCGTTGCACCGCATGTGCCGTCTCATGCATCATCTCACGCCCTTCCACCGAGCACGGACCGGCGATCACCACCAGATCGCGTCCACCGATCACCGTATCGGCCGCATCGCCCAAGCGAATCGCCGTCGACTGCACCGAGAACTCGCGCGAGGCCAACTTGTACGGCTTGAGCACCGGGAGGACGCGCTCCACACCCTCGAGCTGCGTAAGACCGTGATCGCTCAGCAGACCCTCGTCGCCGATGCATCCCACGATGGTGCGGTGCTCGCCGCGCGACACATGGGTACGCAATCCCGCGGCCTCGACGTGCTCGATCAGTCGGGCGAGGGCGCTTTCGGAAATTCCAGGAACGGTAACGATGATCATCGGGTCGTCTCATGATGGAGGGCGGTGGAGCATCACGAGGCGTCGAGCGTCGCCGGAGCCGGAAAAGCAAAAGGCCCGTGCGATTGCACGAGCCTCACAGTGTTGGAGCGTCAGCGAATCAGTCGCACACGCCAAATACACCGGGGCCCATGCGGGTCGGCGTATAATACCAATAGCGGGCGGAGCGGTGACGCGTCATACCATTGAGGCTACGGTGAGTGCATCCCCAAGTCAATATGTTGAAACCATGATTCCACGCGTCGCCTTTCAGGGTGAGTTGGGCGCCTTCAGCGAGCTCGCGATCCGCCAGCAATGGCCGAACGGCGCGACCGCGATTCCGTGCCGCACGTTCCCGGATGCCATTGCCAGCGTGCGCAGCGGTGCCGCCGAGTATGGGGTGATTCCGGTGGAGAATGCGATCATCGGGGCGGTGAAGGTGGCGCTCGACGCACTGCGGAGCGCCGGCATCGAGGTGGTGGAGCGTAGTGAACTGCGGGTGCCGATTCACCTGTGCTTGCTCGCGCCGCGTGGCGCGTCGCTCGCCGAGCTGCGCAACGTGCACAGTCACGCCGTGGCCCTCGCGCAGTGCCGCATCTTCTTTGCGCGTCACGGCTGGCTCGAGCCGGCGCCGCATGACGACACCGCCGGCGCTGCGCGAATGGTCGCGGAACTGAACGACCGCACGGTTGGCGCGGTCGCCAGCGAGATGGCAGCCGAACGCTACGGTCTCGAGATCATTGCGCGGCACATCGAAGACGTGCCCGCCAACTGGACGCGCTTTCTGGTGATCAGCGCGTCTACGTAGCACTCGACAGAGCGCGGGTTTTCGCCGAACATCCGTGCATGAGCTATTTTCCTCGCTTCACACGGCCCGCGCGCGCGGTCGCGCTGCTCGCCCTTTCGCTCCCCGCCGGCGCTGCCGTAGCGCAGGGGAAACCTGTCGCGAAGCCATCAGCGCCGTCGCCGGCGATGGCCCCGATCACCCGGGCCGTATCCGCCGCCATCAGCGGCGACCGGGCCTTGCGCACGGTCGACTATGTGCAGCGCTACTTCCGGTTGCCAGGCAATCGAGGCTTCGACCTCGCGATCGATACCGTCGCGTCATTGCTGCGGGTGGCCGGTTACGTCGATGAAGCCTCGGCGTCGCCGACGGCGCGTCTCGTGTATCGCATCGAGTCGCGACCCATGCGTGATCTGGCGTGGACACCGGAAGGCGCATCGATCACGATCGTGGGGCAGCCGGCGCCTCTGCAGTCGTGGCCGAAGAATCTGAATATGATCGCGATCAATTCCGTGTCCACCGCGCCCGACGGTGTAACCGCCGCGGTGGTCGACGTGGGTGCTGGTGCCGAAGCCGACTTCGCCGCGGTCGATGTGAAGGGCAAGATCGTACTCGCCGAGGGGAATGCGCGCTCGATCTTCGTGCGCGCCATGCAGAAGGGCGCCGTCGGTGTGCTCGCGGCGCAGAAGCTCCCGGAGTACAACCAGCAGTCGAAGAACGTGACGTCCATTCAGTTCACCGGCATCGCGCGTGATACGCTCACGCCCGGCTGGCTGCTGTTCGTCTCACGCGCGTCGCGCGATGCGCTCAAGTCGGCGATCACGCGCGGACCGGTCAGTGTGCACGTGGTCGTAAAGACGCTCTTGGAGAGTCGGCCCGAGCGCACGTTGGTGGCCGAAATCCGTGGCGCGTCCGTACCGTCCGAGCGCTTCATGTATTCGGCGCATGTGCAGGAGCCGGGCGCCAACGACAATGCCACCGGTGTCGGTACGCTGGCTGAGATGGCGCGCGTTGCGGCGCAGTTGGTGAAAGCCGGCACGGCCAATCCGAAGCGCACGGTCACGTTCCTGTGGGGCGACGAAATCCGCTCCACCGACCGGTACATCAAGGAAGACAGTGTGCGTCGCATCGGCGTGAAGTGGGGCATGTCGCTCGATATGGTCGGTGAGAACACCGCGAAAACCGGTGGCACGTTCTTGATCGAGAAGATGCCCGATCCGAGTGCCGTCTGGGTGCGCGGCGAAGACAAGCACAGCGAGTGGGGCGGACGGCCGCTGGCTGAGAAGGACATTCGCGCGCACTGGTTCAACGACTTCGTGCGCCAGCGCTGCCTCGACCGCGCTGCGCAAACGGGATGGGTGGTGAAGGCCAATCCGTTTGAAGGCGGCAGTGATCACACACCGTTCCTGAACGCGCAGATCCCCGCCGTGTTGCTCTGGCACTTCACCGATCAACACTACCACACCGACCTCGATCGCATCGATATGGTCAGCGCCGCGTCGCTGGGCAACGTGGGCTCGTGCGCGCTGACCACGGGCCTCTTGCTTGCCGACGGCTCGCGCCCCGTCGTACTCGCGGCGCTGGAAGAACTCACCCGCGCGGCCGAGAAGGAGCTCGCCACACAGAAAGCCCTCGGCCGCGACACACTGTCGCGTGGCGGCACGGTAGAGACCGAGCATCACATCATCGACGCGTGGCGTGACTTCTACCTCGGCGCGATCGATCGCATTCCGGATATCGCCGTCGGTCCGATGGAGCTTGGCGCGGCGCTGAGCGCGGCGAAGGATCGGGTGCGTAAGGCGGCTCTGTACGGGTTCTGAGTGCCGGCGGCGGCGCCGTAGGTTCACGCGAAGTCCGCGAAGAGGCCGCGGCTCTTCGCGCCCTTCGCGTGAACCAACAGACTATCGGCCCACACGATACCAGCCGTAGACTCTCCGCATGTATTCCACGTGTCTGTTCTGCGCCGGCACCCTCGGGCGCAATGAATCCATTGAACACTTCCCCGTCGGTCGTCGGCTCGCCTTCGACGCCGCCAAGGGACGGCTCTGGGTTATTTGCCCCACGTGCGCACGCTGGAACCTCTCGCCGCTCGAGAGTCGCTGGGAGGCGATCGACGAGGCCGAGCGCGCGTATCGCGACACGAAGCTGCGGTCTGCGACCGAGCATATCGGCCTCGCCCGATTGCAGGAGGGCACGGAGCTCGTGCGCATCGGTAAGCCGATGCTCCCCGAATTCGCGGCGTGGCGATATGGCGGCGTATTCAGGAAGCGATATCAGCGTACCATGCTATTGGCTGCCCCACCGCTGGTGATCGGATTGGGACACCTGGCACTCTTTGCGATCGGTGCCGCACCGTCGCTGACTGCCGGTGTTTCGACCGCCCTGCTCGCATCGACAGCCACGCAGCACCTTAGCATGTACCGCCGTGCGCGCCGCGTGTGCCTGCGTGTCCGCGACGATGATGGCATGCTGTGGTCGCTTTCGGCGTGGGATGCCAGTCGCTCCGAGCTGGTGAATCGCGAAGACGATGCCTGGACCCTGCGCCTCGCGCATCGGCAGGCGAATTCGGATACGGGCTTTGCCTACAGGAATCTCCAAGGGGACAGCGCCCGCCGCGCTATCGCTCAGCTTCTTCCCACCGTGAACTATCAGGGCGACAGCGCGAAGACCGTGTCCGCGGCCGTCGAGGTGGCGAGCGCGCGTGGGAACCTGGCAAAGTCGCTCCTCACGGCCGAAGATCGCGAAGGGCGATCATACATGAAGCTCCCCGTACTGACGTTGGGTCGACTCCCCGGCGCGTATCGCCTCGCCCTCGAAATGAGCCTCCACGAGGACGACGAGCGTCGCGCCCTCGACGGCGAGCTGGCCGCACTTGAGGCGCGGTGGCGCGAGGCCGAGGAAATCGCCGGGATCGCCGACAATCTGCTTTTACCATCCGAGATTGACGCCGAGCTCGAACGGCTTCGTCGCGTACGCCAATAGGGCACGCACGCGCGGCGACAGAACGCACCCTCGGAGCGTGCAGGATGTGTCGCGATATGCTATCCTCTCTGCCGGTACGCAACATTTACGCAGGAACGGGGCTTCGTGAACGGAACAGGCTACCTCTCGATCAAAGCACTACACGTCATCGCGGTTATCGCCTGGTACGCCGGGCTGTTCTACATTTTCCGCCTGTACGTGTACCACGTGCAGAAGCGGAGCGAGCCGGCCGTGACCGCCACGCTCGAGGTCATGGAGCGGCGACTCATTCGCGCCATCATGACGCCGGCCATGGTCGTGGCCCTCGGCGCGGGCACCGCGATGCTGGTGATGAACCCGTCGCTGCTGAAGATGCCGTGGATGCACGCCAAGCTCGGTGCCGTCTTTTTCCTGCTCGGCTATCACGGACTCGCCTCGTGGACGCGCAAGAAGTTTCTCAAGGGCGAGTACGTGCTCAGCGAGACCGCGTGCCGCTGGATCAATGAGGTCCCCACGATCCTGCTGCTGATCATCGTCATCGCGGTCATCGTGCGACCGGGCATGTGATGTGAACACCAACGGGCGGCATCTCACCATCAACGGTGTTCGACTCTGGGTCGAAGACACCGGTGGCAGTGGACCGCCCGTGCTCTTCTCGCACGGCCTGCTCTGGAGCACGCGAATGTTCGATGCGCAGGTGGCCACGTTGCGGCCGCGGTACCGGTGCATCGCGTGGGATCATCGCGGACAGGGACAGAGCGACGTGCCGACTGATCGCGCTATCAGCATCGAGGACTGCTATGCAGATGCGGTCGCGCTCATTGAGCAGCTCGGCGTGGCTCCGGTACACATCGTCGGGCTGTCGATGGGCGGATTTGTGGCCATGCGACTCGCCGCCCGCCGCCCCGATCTGGTGCGCTCGTGTGTGCTGCTGGAAACGAGCGCCGATGCGGAGCCCCCGGAGAACGTGCCGAGGTATCGCACGCTCAATCGCGTGGCGAGATGGTTCGGTCTCCGCATGATCGCGAACAAGGTCATGCCGATCATGTTCGGCCGGTCATTTCTCACGGATCCCGCGCGTGCCGCCGAGCGCGACGCGTGGCGCGAGCGGCTGTCGCGCAATCGCCGCGACATCTGGCGGGCCGTGAACGGCGTGATCGAGCGCGAGCCGATCCTGCCGGAGCTTTCCCGCATCACGGCGCCGACACTGATCATGGTGGGCGACGAAGATGTGGCGACCGTGCCGCTGAAGTCGGAGCGCATGCATGCGGCCATTCGCGGGTCGAAGCTGGTGCGTATTCCGCACGCGGGCCATTCCAGCAGTGTGGAGCAGCCGGCCCACGTCACGGCAGCGATCGAATCGTGGGTCGGGCGGGTGGAGCAGGGAGAGCACGTCTGAGCGGCCGACGACAGCTTTTTGTCCGCTGAACTCCTCATACATCTCAACCGGAGACGCACGATGTACGAAGCGAAGACCAAGCCCACGACCGTCAGTGTCGACAGCTACCTCGCGGCGATCACCGACGACACGCGCCGTGAGGATTGCCGCGCGCTGACGGCCCTCATGCAACGACTCAGTGGTCACGAGCCGACCATGTGGGGCACCAGCATCGTCGGCTTCGGCACGTATCACTACAAGTATGCCAGCGGCCACGAGGGGAGCTCGTGCCTGGTCGGTTACTCGTCACGAAAGGGCGATATCAGTGTGTACCTGCTCGCCGGGTACGAAACGGACGAGACCCGCGCCCTGCTGGCACAGCTCGGGCGGCACAAGATCGGCAAAGCCTGCCTCTACATCCGGCGGCTCTCCGATGTGCAACTGCCAGTGCTCGAGCAGTTGATCGCAGGCTCGATCGCAGCCACCAAGGCGCGCTATCCCGGGTAGCTCACCGCACGCGCGCAAACCGCACGTCCCGCGTGCGCGTATTGCCGGCGTAGAACCCGATCACCTGTCCATTGCGATCGCGCTCGAACAACAGCGTGGTCGCGTCGACGACGAACGTGTCCTTCGCACTGGCCGACAGCTTCACCGCGGCCGATCGACGGTTCTCCACGATCAGGGCGCCTTGCTTCACACTCAGCGTGTAATACGTCTCCAACTCGTCGCTGAAGTATCGCCCCGCATAGGCCGCCAACTCCGCCGCCGTCGGTGCCCATGCCTTGGGCGCTTCACCGCTCAATCGGGTGGCCCGCTGCACACCATTTTGGTTCAGCGTGAGGCCGACCACCTTCCGCGCCGCATCGCGGAGAAACGTCACCGACGCCTCGACGCCGCGAATCGCGAACGCCGAATCCGACGTCGCGGTCAGCTGTAGCCGTCCTTGACCGGTGGCCTGCGTGAAGAGCGAATCACCGGATCGGGTGAAACTCAGGATGAACTGCGGCGCGGCATCGAGTGCATAGCGGCCCACGTACTCATCGAAACGCTTCGCGTCGAAGGCGAAGGTGGCGGCACTCTTGGCGCCAGGCGCCGGCGTGAGCTCGGTGAAGAACGCCTGCGCGATGCGAAACGCGACCTGCGAATCGAAGCCGGCATCGTTGCTCTGCACGGTCACGCCGGCGTCGATCTCGGGGTAGTACGCCAGCATCGAGCGGTGCGCCACATCGGCCCCACCATGATGGATGCGCTTGAGCGGTCCTTGGGTATCGACAAACAGTCCCATACCATAGCCGGTGCTCTTGCCAGTGGTCAGCGTGAACGGCGTCATCATCTGCGCGACGCTAGCGGCGCTCCCCACACGTGGATGCGCGTAGTTCTCCACCCACCGCTGCAGATCGCCGAGCGTGGTGTAGATCGCACCGGCGCCCATCGACGCCGGAAGGTCGCCCAGCGTACGCCATTCACCGTTCGCGCCTCGCGTGTATCCCTCGGTCGCACCGGGGACGGTCCCGTGGCGATCACTTCGCACCATCGTGTGCGACATGCCGATCGGTCCGAACACATTCTGCTTCATGAATTCAGGGAACGTCAGGCCGGACACGCGCTCCACCGTGAGCGCTGCCAGCGCATAGCCAGTGTTGTTGTAGTTGAACTCCGCGCCAGGGGAGTTCTGCAGTGCCGGCTGATGCTGCACGATGCCGAGCACTTCCGACCGCTCGACATGATCCCCTTCATCGAAGCGGCGACCAGCGAGCGACAGTCCGTTGTACAGCTCGCGATAGCCACTGGTGTGCGTCAGCAGATTCCGCACGGTCACCGTGCGGCCAAGGTCCGGCAGCTCAGGAATGTGCTTCCGCACATCGTCATCGAGGCTCAGCTTCCCCTGCTCCACCAACAGCATCACCGCGAATGCCGTGAACTGCTTGGAAGTCGATCCGATGTTCGTGGGCGTCGTGGCGAGGAACGGCACGTTGTAGGCGAGGTTCGCCATGCCGTAGCCCTTCGCGAAGAGCATCCGACCTCCGCGCCACACGGCAACAGCGGCACCGGGGCCGTCGGTGCGGTCGTAGGGAGCGAGCAACTGCGCCGCGAAGGTGCGCGGATCCTTCGACAAGAGCTCACGCGCGGTCAAGGTGATCGAGAAGTCCCCGACGGCAGAGTCCACCGGAATGACCTCGATCTGATGCAGCCCCGTCTCAGTGATCTCGACCTGCAGGCGCTCGAGCCCGCGCGGGGTCGCATTCACCGCGCGCAGCAGGCGACCGCGCGGCGTGAGCACGCGGACCATCGTATTCGCGCTGATCTGGTCAACAGCCACGCGGACAATGACATTGGAGTCGGCGTCGAACCGGTATCGCGCCGTGTCACCACGGGCGAGCGTGGCGCGGACGGGTCGGCCGACGCTGAGCGTGGCCGGCTGGGCCGCGAGTGCCGTCGCGCCGCAGAGGAGCGCGCCGATCAGGGCAACGCGATGCGTGAGATGCATGAAGGGGCCTCGTGACAAGGAATGTCGTTCGGCCCCAATAATACGATCTCCAATACGATCCCCGCGACCACCGCGTCATTCCGACAGCCCCCACCGAGGCTTCGCATGGACTTCGATCTCACGCACGGCAGCGCCATTCTCGCCCGCACGCCAACCACCTTGCACGCGTGGCTCGACGGTCTCGACACCGCGTGGACATCGGTCAACGAAGGTCCGGACACCTGGAGCGCGTACGATATCGTAGGCCACCTGCTGCACGGCGAGAAAACCGACTGGATTCCGCGAGCCCAGCTGATTCTCGCGCAGGGCGACGACCGTCGGTTTTCCCCCTTCGATCGTTTCGCGCAGTTCGAGGCGAGCCAGGGGCGCTCGCTGGCGGAATTGCTGCGCGCGTTCACAACGCAACGCGAGGCCAGTCTCGCCACGCTGTGTAGCTGGCAGCTATCGGACAGCCAACTGGCGCTCCGCGGTGAACATCCGGCCTTCGGCGAGGTCACACTGCGTCAGTTGCTCGCCACCTGGGTCGCGCATGACCTGGGACACCTCGCGCAGATCGCGCGCGTCATGGCGAAGCAGTATCGCGCCGCCGTGGGACCCTGGCGCGAATACCTCCCCATTCTTGACCGGGGCTGACGTCGGCTACAGCAACCGGCGGAGCACGTCGTCATCCAGCCGATGCCCGCCGCCGAACGTGAACTCCTCCACCTCGACGCCCATCGCGTCGATGCGCTTGCGCAGCGTACGACGGAACGAATCGGTCGCGAACTTATCCTTGTCGCCCACGACGACCTGCACCACCGTGCCTTTCCATGCGGCCTGCATGGCGTCGTCCGAGACATCGTGCGCGAGCCCACCCGCCCACAACACGTGCGTCGCCACGTCGGCACCCTCCTCGGGTACCCCGCGATCGGCCACATCGGCCACCCAGCGCATGCTCATCGCGACGCCCTGCGAAAAGCCGAGCACCTTGATGACGGGCACATCGCCACGCGCCTCGAGAATCGCGTCGACTTCCTGGCCGACCACCGCATGCAACATGCCCAGCGCGTCGCGCAGATCGTCTTCACGACCATCGCGCGTGAGCCACGTGGCGCCCGTGCGCGCGAGATGCTTGCCGTCGGCCCTCGGCAGCTCGAGATAGAACCGCGACAACCCTTCGGGCGCGATCACGCGCGTCGTCTTGGAGGCCAGTCGGGCGAAGGTGGTCATGAACTCGCTCGCCAGCTGGCCATAGCCGTGAAAGACCACCCACAGCGTGGCAGTGTCGGCTGGTTCGGCTCCAGCGGTGGCGTACCGGGCCGTGCGTTCCACGGCCAGCTTGTGCATGGTGATCGCCGCGGCGGCGTCACGGGCAGCGTCTTGGAATTCAGTCATCGTTGGTGAAGTCTACTCACCCCGCCTTCAACTACAGCGGGTTGCCCGTCCTTCCACCGGAGCGGCGTGACGATTAGCCAATATACTAGGAACAACGGTCCGAACCTACTTTCCAACGCGTCAAACTCGACATAGTCGCTTGACACCACCTGCGCCGATTCAAATACTACGCCGCATCTGAAGCGCCGTGCGTTCGCTGTTGAGTGTGTCTCCCTCCTGCACACTCCCGCCGGTTCTCCTTCGTGGTTACGGGGTAGCGCGGTATGGTTTGGAACATGATGTCGGGATTCGAGCAGTCCGACCGCGGAAGCAACCCGTCCGCCGAGCGTCCGCTCATGACGCTGACCTACCGGAGTCGGGCGACTTCTCCGATGTCCGAAACGCAGCTCGGCGAGTTGCAGCACGCAGCCGCCAGTCGGAATCATCGCGAAGGGATCACGGGCCTCATGGTCTATAACGACGATCGCTTCTTCCAGTGGCTCGAGGGACCGCCCGCCAGCATCGCGCGTGTGTGGTCGTCGATCAGCCGCGACCAGCGGCACGCGGACATCGAAGCGATCTCCGTGCACTCGGCGCCTTCGCGCCTGTTTGGAAAGTGGAATCTCAAGCTGTCGACGGGCCCGGCGGATGCAGTGCTCGACAGCGTTCACGCTGAAAACGCGACCTCCACTAACGTGGCCGCTGAGCGACTCGCCGCTCTCGCCATCGCCACCGAGCCGAACGACGCGCGTCTCCTGCTCAACGCGGCCTACGCTGAGTTCCGGTCGATGTCCGCCTTGACCGAATTGCTGATCGAGCCCGCCGCACGACGTCTCGGGGATTTGTGGGCCGCCGACGACTGCGGCGAGTACGAAGTGACGCTCGGCCTCTGCCGCTTGCAGACCTTTGTCCGGGAGATCGCGGTCGATAGCGTCCAGCAGCAAATCGCACAACCACTGGTGGTGCTGGTCGCGCCACTGCCTGGTGAGATCCACATGCTCGGCGCGTCACTCGACGCCGAGGCACTCTGGCAGGCCGGACACGACACCCGCATTCGCTTTCCCTCCACCGAGCAGGCGCTCAAGCAGATTGTCGCGACCAACTGGTTCGATGCGATCGATCTGTCGCTCAGTCCGGCCTTCACGCGCGAGCATCGCGCTGGTCAGATGACGCAGATCATCGACTCGGTGCGTCACGCCTCGAAGAACCCGGCCTTGGTCGTGGTCGCTGGTGGACGTGCGTTCTACGACCGTAGGATATCCGGCGCCGACGTGCATGCCGATGCGAGCTCGACGTCGGCCGCGCACTTGCCCGACGATGTCGCCCGCGCCCGCGGAGCGCGCGCGTAGACGGCGTCAGCGCAGGATGAACAACCCGGCATCAGGATCGCGCGCGCCCTGAAGGGCGGCCGCGATCACCTGCGCCGCGATCATGCTGTAGGTGATGCCGTTGCCGCCGAAGCCCGCGACCACCCAGGTGTGTCGCGTGTCGGGCAATCGGTCAATCAGCGGCAACGCCGTGGTGGACTCGCCGAAGGCACCACCCCACGCGTGACTCACACGGAATCTGGTGTCGGGCAGCAGCGCGTGGACGTCGTGTTGAATCGCGCGCGCCTTCGCCGCAATACGATGCGTCACCGTGTAAGCGCTCGCCGCTTCCTCGTCATGTCCGCCGGCAATCAGTCGGCCGTCGGCGGTCGTGCGCAGGTACAGATACGGATCAGAGGCCTCCCACACCACCGTGCGCGCCAGCCACGCCGGGAATGCCGCGTTCGGTGCGCTCGCCACGGCCCAGGTGGAATGGATGCGATGATCACGCGTGGGTACGTGCGTAGGGGTTTCGTATCCCGTGCAGAACACCACCTGATTGGCGAACACCCGTTGGCCCTGCTCGGTAGACAGCTCCACGCCGTGTAGGCTGCTGTCGACGCCGGTAACGTTCACGCCCGACCAGATCCGCCCGCTGCGCGACACGATACGTCGCAGCACGCCAGCGGTGAGTTGCGCAGGATCGGCGGTGGCCGACCCCGCGCTCACGATCGCGCCGGTTCGCGCGATCCCGTAGCGAGAACGCACCTCGCTGGCCGGTAGAAACTCACCGGGGACTCCCGCCTTCTCGCGCGCGTCGACTTCGACCGCCAGCGCGCGGGCGCCATACGCGTCGCCGGCAAGATACAGACTCTCCCGGGCGCCGAACGCACAACGAATCCCCTCGCGGCGCACGAGCGCCGTCAGATCCTGCACCGCCCGCACCGATCGCTGGTAGGCGCGGCGCGCGCGCGGCCAGCCGACCTGTCGCGCCAGTCGGTGCAACGGCAGATCGATCTCGAATTGCAGCAAGGCCGTCGATGCCAGCGTGCTACCCGTCATCGGCGGTCGTCGATCGAGCATCGTCACCGAGCGTCCGGCCTCGATCAACGCGTGTGCCACGAGCGCGCCGCTGATGCCGGTGCCGACCACCACGACATCGTCGATAATCTCCCGCATGCCGTTCGCCGGCAGCGGCGTATGCGGCACGACGATTCCGCGGGAGTCCGCCCACAGGGAACGCCCGCGCCGCAGTCGGCGGTGCGTGGTCACCGAGCCCGTGCTATGCACCAATCACCGATCCTAGCACGCTGATCAGCAGCGCCACGACAGCGGTGTTGAACACCCAGGAAATGACGCCGTGCAGGAGCGCCGTGCGACGGATACGCCGACCGCGAATCGAGACGTCGGACGTTTGCGCGGTCATGCCCACCACGAACGCGAAGTAGGCGAAGTCGAGATAGTCGGGCAGGCCCTCCGCGCCCGGGAAGTCGAGCGGTCCCTCCTCGGCCACAGCTGTGGGTGATCCATCGTGATACAGATGCGCGTAGCGCACCGTGAACACCGTGTGAATCAACGTCCACGCCAATGCAACGGCCGACAGCGCCAGCAGGATGGCATCCAACTGCGCGCTGGCCTTCAAGAGCAGCAACACCGCCAGCAGCGAGGCTCCGGCGCCCATCAGCACCAGCACGAGCGAGGCGGCGCGACTCGGGTCCTCGCGCCGGGCCGAGGCGTGAATCTGCGCCGGTCGCAGCGTGAGAATCGTGAACCAGGTGGACAGCAAGGCGGTAGCGGCGAAGGCATCCCATGCCGCCACCGCGCGCAGCTCGATCGTCAACCGCGGCGGCAGCAGCGCCAGCGTGACCACGCTCACGGCCAGTGCCCACGCGATGCGCGTACCCGCCCGCATGTGGGCGACACGATCCCGCACGCCCGTTCCGATCGTCGACTCCTCGTGCACCTGGGCTCCTCTGTGCTCGTACGTGGCTCTGCCTCGCGCTCGGCCAACCAGCAGCGCAATTTTTCAGCCGCCGCGACGACTACCGCTCCTGACGCACCTGCCGCAGCATCGTGTTCGCATCGATCAGCGTCTCCACCTGCAGCAACCGGCGTGACGCCTTGCCGATCCACACCACCGATTCGCGCTTCGGCGCCAGAGTAAAGATCACCACGTGCGCGTCTTCGCCGAGCACCGTGGCACTGCCGGTGACCTCGATGCGATACTCGCGCAGACCACTATCGGTGTCATAGACGCGAAAGCGCGCGGCGTAGCCTTTCTCCAGCGGCAGCGAACGCACGATCAAATCCCAGTTCCCCGAATCGAACGGCGCGATCGCCAGCGTGGTATCGACCGGCAGTGACGGCACGTCGACCGGACCGATCGATCCTTTCACACGTTTGCCGTTGAAATCGATCGAGATCAGTCGCGACGACGACACGTTGCGGTGACGACGCGGCGCCAACGTGCGCGCGTCCGTCACGGTGGAGTCGATCAGCGGCGCGCGACCCGGCGAAACGGTGAGGATGCGATGAATCACCGGCACGTCGCCACGCATCTCGAGCTTCACCACGTCGACCGCCGTGCCCAGCATCTGCTGCTGGGCGCCGCGATAGGCGATCAGCGAGTACTGCACCGAGTCGGCCAGAATGCGGTCGCCGCGCAGCGTGGAATCGCCGGGCGCGACCAAGACGGCCTGAACTGTGGGCGCCGGGACCGCGAGCGTCTGCTGCGCGACGAGCGGAGCACCCGTGGTCACCACCAGGACCGACGCCATGAGACAGACCGTCATCAACGACGGCAACGACGGAAAGCACGCACACGCAGAAGCCGTTGATCGAGGCATTCCGTAAGCTAGCATCGGCGAAGCAGTGCAACCAATTCGTCCCACGTGGCGTCGTATGCGACATGAGATTCCTTCCCCTCAATGTCGCAGCGATGCTGCTGCTCGCGGTCGGCGCCGTGCGCGCCCAGAGTGCCGACATCGTCCGTGGCCGCGTGCTGGACGACTCCAGCCGCGCCCTCGTCGGCGCTTCCGTGGTGATCACGCGCGGCCCCGACCGCCTGGTGCAGAGTACGGTTACCGATTCTGCTGGCCGGTATAGCAGCCGGTTCGAACAGGGCACCGGCGACTATCTGGTGAACGTCGCATCGCTCGGCTTCCGCACGGCCCGGCGTCGCATTCAGCGACTCGGCAGTGAACGCGAGCTGGTGGCCGATTTCACCATGGGACGTGACCTGGCCATGCTGGCCGCGGTGAAAGTGACGGCCGCCAAACCTGTGCGCGCCAGCGCGACCATTGCGTCACCCTATCAGGCCGAAACGGGAGCCAGCGAGCAGTGGGCCAATGGCGTCGCCGGTCGGGTCAGCGTGAACGCCGCGGGCGATCTGGGGGCGATGGCCGGCACAATCCCCGGTGTCACGCTCACCGCCGGCGGACCGACCATGCTCGGGTCGGGCGTGGGATCGAATCTGACCACGCTGAACGGCATGGCGATTCCCGGTGGCTCGTTGCCACGGGCTGCACGCACCGAGATGCGCGTCACCGGCGCGACCTTCGATCCCACACGCGGTGGTTTCGCCGGCGCCAACATCGATGTGCGACTGGGCTCAGGCTCCCGCGACTTTCAGAATCGTAACGCGTTTCTCACGCTCAACGCGCCGCAGCTGCAGCTCACGGATAAGGTGGGTCGTTCGCTGGGCCTCGTGAACGGCGGATTCCGCGGGAGCGTCGGTGCCGATGGCGAAGCGATCACCCGCGTGCTCACGTACAACATCGCACTCGATGTGGGCCGCACGGTGAGCGATCCGTCCACGTTGCTGGGAGGCGACGCCGATGCGCTGCGACGCGCCGGCCTTTCGCCCGACTCCGCGCGACGTGTGTTGCAAGTGGCCAATGCGGTTGGCCTGCCGTTGTCGGGCGGCGGCATTCCCAGCGCGCGACAGCAGGACAACATCACGTGGCTCGGTCGCATCGATGACATCCGCGATTCGCTCCGCACGCTCACGCTGACCACGTACGCGTCGAGCAACAAGGAAGGTGCGCTGGCCTTCGGTCCGCTCGTGGCGCCGGCCGCCGGTGGCAAACAGCAGCAGCGCACCATCGGCGCACAGTTCCTGCACAGCCAATTCATGGGCGCTGGTTACCGCACGCTCATGCAGAACCGCCTGGCCATCAGCTCCGTGCGCGAGCAGACATCGCCGTACGTGAACCTTCCCGGTGCCACGGTGCTGGCCCGTTCCAGCTCCGATGCGGCCACCAGCGATGTCGTCGCGCTTTCACTGGGCGGCAATCCGTTTCTCGCCGTCGACGACAGCAAGTGGACGCTGGAAGGCTCCAACGAGATGGTGTGGAATGCGCAGGGCACCAAGCACCGCTTCAAGACGCAGGCGTGGGGACGCGTTGATGGTCTGCGACAGGAAGGGATGCCCAACGCACTCGGGCAGTACACGTTCAACTCGCTGGCCGATTTCGCCGGCAATCGTCCGTCCTCGTACTCGCGCACCTTGGTACAGCCCACGCGCAGTGCCACCACCTACAATGGCGCGGTCGCACTGGCGCATCAGTGGAATCCGACGCGCTACTTCAGCATGCTGTACGGCGCGCGCGTCGAGATGAACGCGTTCGGCGATGCGCCGCCCACCAACAGCGCGCTCGAGCAGGCACTCGGCGTCACTACCGGCCTCGCGCCGGCGCGCGTGCACCTGTCGCCGCGCGTGGGCTTCTCTTACACCTACTCACGCGCCAAGGACAACGGCAACGGCACGAATCAGAGCCCGATTGGCGTATTCTACCGGCAGAGTCTCGGCTTCATTCGCGGCGGTATCGGCGAGTTCCGCGACCTGTACAAGCCGGGCATGCTGGCCGATGCCGTCGCTGGCGCCGGCATTGCCGGCAGCACGCTGTCGCTGTCATGCGTGGGCGCGTCGATTCCCGTGCCCGACTGGGAGGCCCTGTCGAACGGATCGGCGACGCTGCCCAGCGCCTGTGCCGACGGCTCCGGGGCGCTCTCCGAACGCGCGCCGAGCGTCACGCTGGTGGATCGCGGGTTCGATGTGCCGCGCAGTTGGCGCGCGTCGTTGAACTGGGCCACCAACATCCGGAAGGTGATGGTGAAAGTGGACGCGCTCGGCTCGTACGATCTCTCGCAACCCAGCACGCTCGACGCCAACTTCGCCGGTGTGTCGCGTTTCACACTGCCGGGCGAGAACAGCCGCCCGATATTCGTGAGCACCGGGGCGATCGATCCCAACACGGGCTCGGTGTCAGCGGGTGAGTCGCGCATCAGCAACGCCTTCGGACGCGTGGCGCTGCGCACCAGCGACCTGCGCGGCTACGGTGGACAGATCACCGGGACGATCGCCCCCGATGTGTTCCGCTTCCGTCCACGCGTGCAGTTCTACACGTCGGCATCATACACGCTGCAGCAGGTGCGTCAGCAGTATCGCGGATTCGACGGCGGTGGCTTTGGTGACCCGCGCGTGACGGAATGGGGCACCGGCCCGAACGACGCACGGCACGCGCTGGTGGTTCAAGGTGGTATCGGGCTCCCCAAGATCGGTACGATTACGCTGTTCGGCCGACTGCAGTCGGGATTGCCGTTCACCCCGATCGTACGCAGTGACATCAACGGCGACGGGCGCGCCAATGACCGCGCCTTCGTGCCCAATCCCGCGACCGAGAGTGACGCGAGCACGGCGGCGCAGATGCGCGCGCTGCTGTCGGCCGCTCCCGCCAATGTGCGCGAATGTCTCGAGGCACAGCAGGGCACCGTGGCCGGTCGTATGAGCTGCCGTGGCTCGTGGACGCAGCAGCTCAACATGCAGATTCAGCCGCGCATCAACTGGCGTCCGTCGGGACGACGCATCACGGCCAACATCGTGCTCGAGAACCCGCTGGCCGGACTCGATCAGGCGTTGCACGGCGCGAATGGACTCCGCGGCTGGGGCACGCGGGCGACGCCCGATCCGGTATTGCTGCTGCCCAAGGGCTTCAACGCGGCCACGCAGCAGTTCCGCTACGACGTGAATCCGCGCTTCGGTGACACCCGTGCCTTTCGCACGCTGTCGCGGCAGCCGTTCCGCGTCACGCTCGACTTCTCGGTCGATCTGTCCGTGCCGTACGACATGCAGCAATTGCGACGGGCCCTGGAGCCGGTGCGCGTGGCCAAGAACACGTGGCAGCGTCGCAGCACCGACTCGATCGCCGCGCTCTATCTGCGCAACACGTCGAACGTACATCGCATGATCCTGGGCGAGAGCGACTCCTTGTTTCTCACCAAGCCGCAGATCGACGCCTTGTTGAAGGCCGACTCACTGTACTCCGCCAAGGTCCGCGTCATCTACAAGGCGCTCGGCGACTTCCTCGCCGTGCAACCCGAAGGGGTGGCAGGCAAGGCGGCGCTCGACAGCGTACAAGCCACCACCAAGTTGTACTGGCCGATCTTCTGGTCGCAGGTAGACATCATGGACACCATCGTCACGCCACAACAGAAGGCGCTGCTCCCCTTCCTGCAGCGCATGTCGGAAGTATCCGCCGAAGATCGCAAGAATTCGCAGTGGCAATTCGGCAATCCGGTGCCGCTGGTGCACAATCGCCCGCGCGTGGCGGGCGAGGCGAACGGACCGACGCAGATGCAGATCAACCGGGGTGGCGACTAACGACGCGCCCCGGTCCAGATCACGATGCTGCCGCAGGTGCTCAAGCCATTCGAGAATTCTGGTGGCGTCGCGGCGCCACTCACGTACACCTCGATCGCACGGATCTCCATCGGCGACACGTACGAGTTGATGCTGTTTACGCCGCCCATGTCGAGAATGCGCATGCCATCAAGGAACATGGTCGGCGCGCACGAGCCTTTGAAATCTCCGCGCAGCAGCACGCGATACCCGTCGGGGCCGGGCACGATGCGCACGCCGGCGATCATGCGGAGCAGGTCGGACGCCTGCGAAGCGACGCGGCGGTCGAGCTCCTCCGGTCCGAGAAATTTGCCGAAGCCGCGTTGCCGACGCTCCTCGAATCCAGCAATGCTCGGGCCCAGTGCACGCCGCCGTAGTGCGCGCACCTGCACGGTGTCGAGCATGAGCAGGCGTTCGAGGCGCGTCTCGACGGTCACCGTAGCGTCAGCACGCAGCTCGACCACCTCGCGCACCGGCTGATAGCCGATGGCGACGGTTTCCACGATGTAACTGCCGGTGGGCAGTCCGCTCATCGCAAATCGGCCATTGTTCGCGCTCCGCACCTCGAGTCCAGTCCCCCACACGGTGACGCGCGCATTGGCCAGCGGTGGATTGCTGCTGCCGCTCGCGACTGAACGAATCACGCCCTGTATGCTGCCGGCTCCGCGCAGCACCTCGATCTCCATGGGCGCCATTGAGTCGGCTGCCGTCGCGTTGGATGAATCGGTCTCTCCGGGAATCGAGACCGTCGTGCGTTGCGCCTCGCCGATCGCCAGATCGAGCCGCCCAATGCCATGCGGCGCCAGTGCAACGTCCAGTACGCCGGTCGAGTCGTTTCCGGTCCAGCTGCGCACCCGCAGTGCGCCGCCAAGTGGAACGCCACAGGCGACGTAGCGTCCGTCCGACGTAGACTGTACTTCCACGCCCTCGATGGAGCGTTCCATCCGCTCCTTCGTGAGCGTCAGCTCGAGCCACTCTACGCGCACGGTGCCTGGAGCACCGACACCCAGGTTACTCGCGCGACGGACAAGCCCGTGTACGTATCCCGACGAGTCGCGCGCCACCTGCTCTCCGCAGACGCGGGCCACGAGCGCGCGCGCCGACGGCACGGCGATCAACGCCCGCGTGGTGCCTTTCGCCTTCACATCGACCTGCACGGCCAACTGATCGACGGCGAGTGAGTCCAGCCACGGGTGCGTGGCGCCCACAATCCATGAGCCGGGCGGCAAACTGTCGGCGCTGAATCGTCCGAGACTGTCAGTATGCAGCTCGCGAGCGCTGCTCGGGTCGGTGGCACTCACCAACTGAATCGTGGCCAGTGGCAGCGGTCGCGCCCGCACACTGTCGTAGGCGACGCCACGGAGTTTGCCGGTGGCCGGTTTTTCAGTAAGCGCCTGACTCTGGGTAGTGCGTGCCGGTAGCGCCAACAGTATGGCACCGAGTGCGGTCGAGTAAAGCCAGTGCCTGGAAGCCAGCGGCAGGACGAGAAGCGACGCCACGCGCGCCACCAGCATTGTCACAGAGCGAAGCCGCGTCATGACGATCATGTCCGTATCCTAACTCCCGTACCACACCCCCGCGACCGCACGACCCGCCTGCCAAAAGCGGCGCCACCTCACCCGAGGTAACGCCGCTTCCACCAGTCTCACCCACGTTCGCACCCAATAGCTTCCCGTGCCGTCCACACGGTTCCCACCGCGGTCCTAGTAGCGGTAGTGCTCCGACTTGAACGGGCCCATCGGATTCACGCCGAGGTAGTCGGCCTGCTCGGTGTTCAGCGTGGTCAACTTCACACCAAGCTTCGGCAGGTGCAAGCGCGCGACCTTCTCGTCGAGATGCTTCGGCAGGACGAACACACGCTTGCCGTAGCTCTCCGCGTTCGCATGCAGTTCGAGCTGCGCCAGCACCTGATTCGTGAAGCTCGCCGACATCACGAAGCTCGGGTGGCCCGTCGCGCAGCCGAGGTTCATCAAACGGCCTTCGGCGAGGATCAGGATCGAGCGGCCGTTCGGCAGCACGAACTCATCGTACTGCGGCTTGATGTTGATACGCTTCATGCCTTCGACCTTCTTGAGACCGGCCATATCGATCTCGTTGTCGAAGTGGCCGATGTTCGCCACGATCGCCTTGTCCTTCATGCGGCCCATGTGCTCGACCGTGATGACGTTCTTGTTGCCCGTCGCCGAGATGAAGATGTCCGCTTCGTCCACGATGTCTTCGAGCGTGGTCACCTGGTAGCCTTCGAGTGCCGCCTGCAATGCGCAGATGGGATCGATTTCGGTGATGATCACGCGCGCGCCCTGACCCTTGAGCGCCTGCGCGCAGCCCTTGCCCACATCGCCGTAACCCATCACGACCGCGATCTTGCCCGCAAGCATGACGTCGGTCGCGCGGTTCAGACCATCGATGATCGAGTGACGGCAGCCGTACAAGTTGTCGAACTTCGACTTCGTCACGGCGTCGTTCACGTTGATAGCCGGGAAGGCCAGCGTGCCCGCGCGCTCCATCTCGTACAGGCGATGCACGCCCGTCGTGGTCTCTTCGCTCACGCCGCGAATACCGGCCAGCACCTTCGTCCAACGGCCGGGGTTCTTCGCCTGCTCGGCGCGCAGCAGGTCGAGAATCACGCCCCACTCTTCTGGCTCGTTGTCGCTGTCGAAGCCCGGGATCACGCCGCTCTTCTCGTACTCGGTGCCCTTGTGCACGAGCAGCGTGGCGTCGCCTCCATCATCAAGCAACAGATTCGGGCCCGTGCCGTCGCTCCACATCAGCGCCTGCTCGGTGCACCACCAGTACTCCTCGAGCGTCTCACCCTTCCACGCGAACACCGGCGTGCCCTTGGGCGATTCCACCGTGCCGTGCGGACCGACAGCCACGGCGGCCGCGGCGTGGTCCTGCGTGCTGAAGATGTTGCACGACACCCAGCGCACATCGGCGCCGAGTTCGACGAGCGTTTCGATCAGCACGGCCGTCTGCACCGTCATGTGCAGCGAGCCCATGATCTTCGCACCCTTGAGTGGATGCTTGCCGGCATATTCGGCGCGCAGCGCCATGAGGCCCGGCATTTCGAACTCGGCGAGACGGATTTCCTTGCGGCCCCACTCGGCGAGCGCGAGATCACGCACGGCGAACGCGGGACGATCGAGCGACGCCAGTGGCGCAGCACCCTTTTCGGTGACGACGACGGTAGACATTTACCTATGAATCCTGAGAGAAGAGTCGGAACGGGAACCCACAGCGCAGCGCGCCGTGGCGGAAAACAACGCGGGGCCGGTGGCGTCGGGATCCACCGGTAGCGGGACATAGCGAACGTCGGTAAAGCCGGCGTCGTGCAGCCACGACGTCAGTTCGAGCGGATCGAAGCCGAGCCACACGTGACCCATCTGCTCGCGATAGCGCTCCTGCGCGTGCGGGCGCATATCGGCAATGAGCAGGCGCCCGTTGGGGCGGAGCACGCGTCGGACATCGCGCAGCGCACGCTGCGGATCGGCCACATGGTGCAGGACCAGCATCAACACGGCCGCGTCGAGAGAGGCGTCGCCCAAGGGCAACGCTTCGAGCGTTCCCTCACTGAGCGTCACGTTGCTGTACGCGGCCAATCGCGAAGAGGCCGACGACAACATGGCCGGTGAAGCATCGATGGCATGCACGTGCGCCACGTGCGGGGCCAGCGCGGCGGCGAGGGCACCGGTGCCGCAGCCCAGATCGCCGATGATCACTGACTCATCGAGGAGCGCGAGCGCCGCGCTCAGGTCAGCGCGCGCGCCGAACATGTCGTTGCGCAGCGCATCCCATTCCGCGCTGGCGGTGGCGAAGAACGCCTGCGTGCCGGCGCGTCGGGCCGAGATCACTGCATCGATCCGGGCGGCGTCCTGGAGCGCCGCCGGCGTGCTGCCGACGGCCGATCGGACGATGTCCCAAAGGGCCCGCATGTCGGCGTCGAGCTGCGGATTCCGGCGATACCATCGGCTCGCCCCTTCAGCCCGCGAGGCGATCCATTCTTCGTCGGCCAGTATCTTGAGATGCCGACTCACCGTGCTCTGCGGCAGTTGCAGGGCGGTGGCCAGTTCGCCGACGGTCAGTTCCTGCCGCTCCAACGCCGAAAGCAGCCGACACCGGGTGGCGTCGGCGAGCTCGACCATACGGTCGTGGATTGCAAGGCGTGGCGAGGTCATGTTTTTAATATATCCGTATATCCGGATGAAAGGATAGCACCCTTGTCCTACTCCGTCAATCGGGATGCCGTCAACTCGGGGATTTGCCCCTCCCGTGGGGTGGGATCGGTGCTACCATTGCCACTAATGCTTGATCTTTCTCTCGGCGGCATCTGCATCGGGTGGCCGTGAATTCGCTGCATCAGCGCATCAGCGCCGTCGGCCGGACCACACGATCGTTCTTCGATCAGATCGGTGCCGGCGCGCGATTCGTCGCGGCGACGTTTCGGGCCATGCGTGACACGAAGGACTGGATCCCCGAGTTCAGCACGCACGCGCGCGTACTCGGTGTCGAGTCACTCCCGATCGGCATCTTCATTGCGCTGTTCACCGGCATCGTGCTGGCGCTGCTCGCGAGCTACTCCGTGGGTGATCTCGTGCCGCCGTATTTTGTGGGCACGCTGGTCCAGAAGACCATCACCCTCGAACTCGCTCCGGTGCTCACGGGTCTGGCGCTGGCCGGACGCGTTGGAGCGAATATCGCCGCCGAGTTGGGCACGATGCGCGTGACCGAACAGATCGATGCACTCGAAACGCTCACGTTCGATCCGATGAGTCATCTCGTGGTGCCGCGCGTACTCGCATCAACGCTGATGTTTCCTGTCGTGGTGGCCGTGGCGATGCTGGTTGGTCTGCTGTCGGGCTGGGTGGCGTCGTTGGTGCTGCTCGATATCACCACACCGCAGTTCCTGAAGGGAGCGCGCATCTTCTTCACCGACTTCGACGTGCGCTATGGCCTCGTGAAGTCGGCGAGCTTCGGTGCGGCGGTCTCGTTGATCGGCTGCCGCGCCGGGTTGAACACGGAAGGCGGGGCACAGGGCGTGGGACGCGGCGCCACGCGCGCGGTCGTGATTTCCGCCGTCATGATTCTCGTACTCGATGCTTTCTGGGCGCTGGTCTGGCTCTCTGGCCGTACACTTCGGTAACCCATGGACGTGCTTCTCTTTCCACACGCCTTATGACCACCTCCCGACGGGCCAGCGATTTCGTGGTCGGCGCCACCGTGCTGGTGGTGACGATCGTGGTCATCGGCGCGGTCCTCTGGCTCAAGCAGGCCGATCTTCGCGGCAAGACCCGACATCTCGTGGTGCGCACGCGCGACGTGGGTGGCGTCGCGCTCGGTAACCCGGTGGTGATTCGCGGTGTGCGTTCCGGACATATCGAATCGATCGCCCTCGGCGAGCGCGGATGGGTGGTGCTCACGCTTGGCATCGATCGTGGTGTCACGCTGCCGTCCGATCCGGTCGTGCTACTCGCGGCCGCCAGCCTGTTCGGCGAATGGCAGGCCACGATCACCGACGCGACCGGCTTGCCAGCCGACCGTGAGCTGCGTGCCGCCATCAATGAGTCGCGCGCTTCCGGCGACACGCTGGCCGGGGCCGTGCTTCCCGACATCGCGCAACTGACCACGGTGGCCGGTCGCATCGCCGGTGATGTGGCCAAGGTCGCCGACCGGGTGCAGGTGGCGTTCGATGAGCAGGCCGCGCGCGAACTGCGTGAATCGATCCGCAACTTCTCTCGGCTTTCGGCGCAGTTGGCCTCCACGGTGGAGCTGCAGTCGAAGAACCTCGATCACATCAGCAGCGACGTGCAGCTCGGGCTCAAGAGCATCAACGCCGCAGCGGCCAACCTGAACGCGTTCTCGTCACGCGTCGACTCGGCGACGAGCCGTGGCGAACTCCAGGTCATCGTCAACAACTCACAGACGGCGGCCAAGGAGCTGCTCGCGGCGACCACACGCCTGCGCGAAGTGGCCGAGGGACTCGATCGTACGGAGGGCCGTCTAGCCAGTGCAGTGGCCAAAGCCGATTCGGTGTTCAACAAGGTCAATTCGGGTCGCGGCACGCTTGGACTGATGGTGAACGACCCGGCGTTGTACCAGCAGAGCGACTCGCTCGTGCGTGAATTGCGCGCGCTCGTGGCCGACGTGAAGAAGAACCCGAAGCGCTACATCAACGTGCGGGTGTTCTAGCGCATGTGTAGCGTCGGCAACGCGAATCGGATGATAACAACAGAAACAGACTGTTCCTGCCTGACACGGATACGAACCGATAGCAACGGACAGAAATGGATTTGCCCTGTGCAATCGCACCGGCGCGGCGAGACGTGAGTCGTCCAATTCTTAAATTGAACAGCCGTTGAGCCTCCGATCTCGTCGCACAACGACGGTGATCGGTTTCTATCTGTTCATACCGGTTCGTATCCGTGTCAGGCAGGAACCGCAGTTTTCCGCATCCCCGAGTCGCTGAAATCACGCCGCCGATGGCCATCACGCGGCCGATGGCACCGCGAGCACACCGCAACGCGCCGTGCGCAACACACGCGTTGCGACCGAGCCCACCATCAGGCGCTCGAGGAAGCTGTGACGCTGCGTGCCGACCGCGATGAGATCGCACTGCGCCTGCTGCGCGAACGACAGTAAGGACGACGCGGGATCGCCGCGCACGGTGACGGTGTCCACGGTCACCCCTTCGGGCGGATCGAGCTGCGTGCGGACCTGATCGAACAGGGGCGGCAGCGTGCGGCCATAGTCGGCGTCCCAGGCCTGCCAATCTGCCGACGGATGTTCGAAGCGCGGACGTACGTGTACGAGCGTGAGGCGTCCGTTGGGGGCCAGGAGGCGAGCGGCAAGACGGGCTGACTGTACGCTGGCCGCACTGAAATCGAGTCCGACCACCGCATGCGTCGGGGTCGTCGGGAAGCTGGGGCACACGGCGAGTACCGGCACGCGCGATTCCCTGAGCGTGGCGAGCGTCGTCTCCGTGCCGAACAATCGGTCGAGCGGGTTATGGCGGCCGATACCCATCACGATGACCGACGCATGGCGGCGGAATGCCTCCGTCGCCAACAGTCGTGCGGGAGAGCCCAGCTGCACGTCCACGTCCCACGCCGGATCACCGGCGGCCGAGATCGAGATCGCACGACGCACGTCTTCGACCATTAACGCGCGGCGCGCCTCGTCAAGCTCCGCCGGCACCAGCAACACGTCCATCCCGGCGGCCACGCCGGGTGTCGGCTCACAGACGCCGAGGACCTGAAGTGGACCACCGAGCGCCCGGATCGCCAACCGACCCGCGTTGAACAGGGCCTCACTCGAAGCCGATGCACCGTCGCACGCGACGAGCACGGGTCCATCGGTGCCGGGCGGCAGATACTCCGAGTGCATGACGGGATCATGAGCGCGAACGAACATGGGCGGGAACCTCGTAGAGCGACGGGCAGCGGGTTGCGTAGCCCTGCAGAAGAGGGTCGCACTTTCCACACACGCGCTCTATCGGGGAGTCCTGTGGTCCTCGTCAGGGAATCCCGTACAATCCATTCGGCTGCGCCGCTAAAGGGCCAAGCGTAGCGCGCGAGCGAGGCGGTCGAACACTCGGTGAGACCACGTGCGCTGTCGCCATTCTTCCATCGTGACTTCGTGACTGTCTTTTAGATCGGCCTCAAAGCTCGCTTCCATGCCGGCGCCACACTCGTCGTCGAACACCAGAACGTTGCACTCCGCGTTCAGCCAGAACGAACGGAAATCGAGGTTCGACGAGCCAATCAAGCTGGCGTGCCCGTCGATCACGACCGTCTTCGCATGCAACGTCGCGCGCTGATACTCGAACACACGCACACCGCCCTTCAACAGCTTGTGATACGTGCCGTGTGCGGCGTGCCGGATGAGTGGCACGTCGGCGTGCTCTCCGGGTAGCAGCAGGCGCACATCGACACCGTGTTGTGCCGCCGCAAGCAAGAGCGTCAGTGCGCGTGTAGGCGGCGCAAAATACGGTGTGGTGATCCAGAGTCGCTGGCGTGCGCCGCCGATCATCGCCGCCAGCGCGCCGAGCATCTCACGTTGTCCGCGTCCGGGTCGCGGCGCGAGGACCAGCACCGCGCGATCGTCCGGCGCCGCGAGATCGGCGACACTGCGTACGCGCCGACCCCGTCGTTTATCTCGCTGCGCGCCGAGCTTCTGATGCAGCTTCTGCTGCAGGGCGCGCTGCAACTTGCGCGGCCCCACGACGTGAGCGGGAGCGCGTGTGGACGTCTCGTCGATCACACTCCAACTCACGTACTCGAGCCCGGGCAAGTCAGGACCCTTCGCGCGATCCCATCCTTCGGCGAACACCGCCGCCAGCTCACGCGCCACCGAGCCTTCAACTTGGACGAACGTGTCTCGCCACGCGTTGCTCTTCGAGCGAATCGATGATCCGTACTCTTCGGCGATGTTCATGCCCCCCGTGAACGCGATCCGGCGATCGCACACGAGGATCTTGCGATGATCCCGTCGTAGCGCCTCGAAGGGATGGTGCCACACCCGATGAAAGTGTCGCACTTCAACCCCGTGCTCGGTCAGGGTTTCCCAGAATCGATCGCCGGTATTCATCGAGCCCACGGCATCGGCCAACACGTAGGTGCGTACGCCGCGCGCCGCCGCGCGAATCAGCGCCTGCTGCACCGACTCGCCGAGCTTGTCATCACGCATGATGTAGGTCTCGAGCAGGACCTCCTCCTGCGCGCTGTCCATGCTCGCGATCATCCGCTGGAACGCCTGCGCGCCGTCGGGAAGCAGCACGAGGGGAGGACAGCCATGCAGCGATCCGCCGTCGATCAGCTGCAGGAGCTCGCGAAACGCCGGGTCGCGCACGCCCTCGGTGAAGCGCCGGGCGGCGCCCCACGCGCGGTACGTGCGCACTTCCCGAGGCGAGTGTCGGTCAGCCATGTTTCAGCATGACCTTCATTCTGCGACTCCTGATCAATGCGGTCGCGCTGTGGTGCGCCGCTCGCTTCATCGATGGCATCAGCTATACCGGAAGCTGGCAGGGACTGGTCGCACTCGCACTGGTGTTCGGCGTCGTGAACACGTTGGTGCGACCGGTGCTGTCGTTCTTCTCGTTCCCGATCCAGATCATCACGCTGGGCCTGTTCACCCTCGTGCTGAACGCCGCCATGCTGCTGCTCACGAGCGCCCTTGCCACGCGACTTGGCGTCTCGTTCCACATCAGTGGCTTCTGGGCCGCGTTCATCGGGGCGTTGTTGGTGAGCATCCTCAGTACCATCCTCAGTTGGGTCGTGATCCCGAGCGACGCCGACGCCGACTGAACCCTCCGCTCAGGCGGGAAGCTCGTCGAGCGCGCGCTGGAGCACCAGCTCCATCGCCTGTCGCACCCGCTCCGGCGCGAGGATCACCGCGTCGGGGCCGTACTGCAACACGTGGCGGATCGCCCAGGATTCATCCGCCAGCGGATAGTGCACCAGCAATGACCCGTCGGGGTGCCACTCGCCACGCTCACGCTCGGCGATCCAACGTGCCACGGCCGGACTATACCGAACCACCAGCGACTCGGCGGCCGGCGCGTCCTGCACGAACACATGGCCCTGTTGCAAGACCGATTCCACCGTGAAATCGGCGGGGAGTTCGAAGGGATCGCTGGTCTCCACCGCCCCGCGCACCCGATCGAGCCGGAACACCCGGAGCGTGTCATTGCGCTCGCAGAACGCCACGAGATAGATGTTGGCGTCGGCCCGAACCATCGCGTACGGGCGCACGCGACGCACGGTCGATTCGGTGTCGTTCGACCGCTGATACGTGAGCTGCACGACATGGTGACGTTCGATGGCGCGATGCAGCACGACCACGGCTTCCCATTCGTCGTCGCGCGCGGGTTCAACCGCGAGGGTGCTGGCCGCATCGGCGGGCGCGCTGGTCTTCCATTTCTCGACCACGGTATCGACCGGTCGCACGGCGATCTCGCGCAGTCGCGCCCGGACGTTCGTGACCTGATGACGCTCGTCGACCGGAAGCTCCTGCTCCAGCATGCCGAGCCCCAGTTCGAGCGACGCCACCTCGGGCCGCGTGAGCCGCATGGGACGCTTGAAGTGCGACGAGCGCATCGACACGCTGTTGGATCCAACGAACAGTTGTACGCCCTCCACAAAGCCGGCCGGGGTATCGTCGCGGTCGAGAGCGTGGAAGTCGGCGCGCAGCGTTTTGGCGTCGGTACCCACGAGCGCCGCAAGTTCGTCGAACGTGAGCTTGTGTTCGTCGGCCATCGTCGGAAACGCAATCAACAGGCGTTGCAACTGTTCATCGGCGCGCGTCATGCGACCTCCGCGGCGTTCGCCAGTGACTGGGCCGCACGATGGGCCGACAACGTGTCGTGCAGCAAGGTGCGCCAGCTGCCGTGCCATTCGGCCGGCGACACGATCGACGCATCACCACCAAACGTGAGCAGCCAACGCAGGAACGGATCGCGCCGACGCACCCGAAAGCATCGCTCTGACGGGGTGCTCGTCTCCTCTCCCAACTGCATGCCCTGCTGCACCTGCCCCGACTCGCCGCGAAAGGCGACCACGACCGACACCGCCTCCTCGTCACCGAGCTCCCACGACTGACGCGAGGCCGCATGCGCCTCAAGATCGAAAGTGGCGGGGATGACGTAATCCGGCTGCTTCTTCTGCGCGTTGTACTTCGGCTTGGAGATGCGGCTCACCCGGAACTGTCGTAGCGCCTGCTGTGTCGGATCGTGCGCGACGAGATACCAGTGCCCCGTGAGGAACACGAGACCGTACGGTTCCACCGTGCGCATGCTCTGCTGATTGCGACCCATGCTGGCGTAGCTGAACGTCACCCGCTGTCGCGCCGAGAGGGCAGCGCCAAGCACTTCGAAGGTGCTCGCGTGCACCTTTACCGCAGCGACGATCGGCTCGCCGATCGGCAGCAGTCCAACGTCCTGTTCGAGCTTGCGGATCGCGCCGGCGGCATCGGCATCGAGTGTCGGATTGCCGAGTGCGCGCACACGCCCAGCCGCGCGGCGCAGCGTGAGACATTCATCGGGTGTGATCGCGAGCACCGGCAATGTCTGGAAGCCGATGCCTTTCGGGCGCGCTATGGTTCGCACTTCGAGCGCGGAAACGATGCGCGATTCACACAGCGCGAGCAACGGTAGATAGAACTCATCGGGCCGGAGCCGGTAGCGCGACTCGCCGCCGTCGCCGTCGGGCAGTGTCTCGATCGCGACACCAAAGGCGCGGAGTTCGTCCTTGTCACGCTCGAAGGTGCGCATGATGCTCGCCTCGTTCACCGCGGCGGTGATGTAGGCCGGCACATCGTAACGAAACTCCTCGAACGTCCCACCGTTCCGGCGCCGCAGGAGCGCCGCGATCAGATCGAACCAGCGGGTCAGCTTGTCCGCAGCAGCCATACCATGAATTCCGAGTGGTCAGTTGAACAGCAGGACATCGTCAGCGAATGAATACTGGCACCAGGAACTGACAGAAGAGCGCACCCACGATCGTCATGGCAAAGCCCCACATCAGGAGCTGACGGAACAGCTGCTTCGTGTCGTGACCGGCCGGAACAGCCGCGATGCACAGGGCGCCGATCGTCGAGAGCGGTGAGACGTCGACCAACGCCGCACCCACGTTGATGCTGATCGCGATCTGCAGCGGGTGGCCGCCACCGAGCTTGGCGACCAGCCCCGGCACCGCCGGGAGAAACGCCGGATACACGACGCCCGAGGTGGAGCTATAGGTCGAGATCAGGCCCGTCACGCCGGCGATCACCCCGTTCACCGAGCCGGGCGTGGCCAGCTTCGACAGGAGCGTCGTGAAGAGATCCATGCCCCCGGTCTTCTCCAGCACGCCGATCAGCACGCTCACCCCGCACACCATCACGATCACCGGCCAAGGCACTTGCTTCAGCATTGCGCTGTCGTCGCCGATACCAATCAATACCAGCACCGCCGCCGCGGCGAAGGCGGTGAGCCCGGGGTTGAACTTGAACAGCAGCACGCTGCTCACCCAGAGGACGCCGACGGCCAGTGTCGTCCAGTGAGCGCGCGTGAAGGGGGTGCGCTCCTCGTCGACCACCACGCGACCGTGGCTCAGCATCGCCGGTCCGCCGAACATCGCCCACGCCGCGATCGCCACGATCGCGTGCGCCGCGAAGTTCATGACCAGGACCTCGGTCGCATGGCCGCCCAGCCCGGCCTTCGCCATCAGGGTCTGCACCAGCGCACCGATAGCGCTGATCGGCGACAGGTTGCCGGCGTTCGCCCCGTTCCCCACCATCAGGGCCATCAGCAACATCGGCGCCTTCGCCCGATGCGCGATGCCCATCGCCAAGGGGGCCAGGAGTGCCGTGGTCGCGATGGCGCCCGGTCCGCTGGTGGAGATCAGGCAGGCCAGCACGAAGAAGAACGGGGGCAACAGGGCGGACCGCCCGCCGAGGAGCCGTACGCCGTGCTGCGAGACGGCCTGCATCGTGCCATTGGCCTGCGCCACGCCGAACAGCAGGGTCACCCCCAACAGCGTGAGAAACAGCGACGAGGGAAACACCGCCATCAACTGTTCGACTTTCCAGTCGGCCGCGAACGTCGCGATGCCCCAGGCCAGCGCCACCGCCAGCACGCCGACATTCACGCGTGAGGTGAGACTGGCCGCCACCACCAGCAGCAGGGCCAGCAGTGACAGCAGCGCGGGACTCATGCGGGCTCGCTCATGCCGTCCGGCTCACGAGATCGTCCACGGCGGCAGCAGATGCCGCTGCACTTTGCCCAGCGCCGTGCGCGGCAGTGCATCCACCCGCACGAAACCGCGCGGCACCTTGAACGACGCCAACTGGGTGCGGACCTGCTGCGCGAGCGCGTCCAGGTCGACGGCCGCGTCACACACCACATAGGCCACCGGCACTTCACCACGCACCGCGTCCTTCACACCCACCACGGCTGCTTCGCGCACGCCCTCCTGCTCGGCCAGCAACTCTTCGATCTCGCGTGGATAAATGTTGAAGCCTCCCGAGATGATCAGATCACTGCGCCGACCTTCCAGCGTGATGTAGCCATCGGTCGCGCGCACACCCACGTCCCCGGTGCGAAACCAGCCGTCCGTGAACGCCGCCGCCGTTGCCTCCGGTCGACGCCAGTAGCCGTCGCACACATTCGGCCCGCGCACCCACAACTCTCCGCTCGTGCCGTCGGGCACGTCCTGACCGTTTTCGTCGACGATACGCACCGCCGTCAGCGGCATTGGAAAACCCACGGTTCCAGCGCGCCGCTCACCGTAGTACGGGTTGCTGACGTTCATGAGCGTCTCGGTCATGCCGTAGCGCTCGAGAATGACGTGGCCGAACCGCTCACGGAAGGCGTCCATCACGGGTGCCGGCAGTGGCGCCGAGCCCGACACGAACAACCGCGTGCGCGTGCCGATCGCGGCCGCGCGCTCCGGCGCCACGTCGAGCAACCGCACTAACATCGTTGGCACACCGAAGAACACAGTGGGCTGGTAGGTCTCGAACCAGTCGGCCGCGCGCTCATGCTCAAACCGCTCGGCGAGCCGCATGTGGCAGCCGCTGAGCAGCCACACATGCAGCCCGTTACCGAGTCCATGTACGTGAAAGAGCGGCAGCACCGCGAGGTAGCGATCGTCGCTGGTGAACTCCCAGGCACTGGTGAGCGCCAGCGCATTCGCGGCGAAGTTGCCATGCGTGAGCACGGCCCCCTTCGACGCGCCAGTGGTGCCCGACGTATAGACCAGCGCGGCCGGCGTATTGGCCGAACACAACACGGTGCTGCGCGTGACTGCCTGCGACGCCGCCTCGGCCACCAAGGCTTCGAGGCTCCAGGAGATCACACCTTGCGGCAGGTCACCCAGCTGCGCCGACGTCGTGATCACCGCGACCGGCGCGGCATCGCTCACGATGTGCGTGATCTCGCGTTCACGATAGAGCACGTTCACGGGCACCACGATGATGCCGGTCTTGATGCACGCCAACCAGAGGTCGATGACCTCGATCCGGTTGGTGAGATAAAACGCGAGCCGATCACCGGCCTGCACGCCGCGCGCGCGCAGCGCGTGCGCCATCCGATTACTCCGCGCCTCGAGCGCGCCGAATGTCAGTCCGAGTGCCTCTCCGGACGTGCCGAGGTAGTCGAGCGCGGGAGTCGCCGCCCGTCCCAGCAGCGAGCGATCGTACAATCCGAGGAGTGACATTACTGCAGGCCAAACTCACGGACGATCGCGCGCACACCCGCCAATTGCAGGCCGTCCTCTTCAAACACGATGACCCCCAGCAGTGCCCGCCCGACATCGTCGGGGAGTCGATCAGACCGGAACACCTGAATGACCGGCCCCATGGTCATCGCATCGCGCAATCGGGGGTGCGACCATCCGCTGCCGAGCGTCGGCTCGCTGTCGAAGCCCTTGGCGAGCACGGTCGTCAACGCCGACGCCGGGGCACCGCGATAGCTCACCGGGGGCAGTTCGCCGCCGAAGCTCCGCTCGAACAGCGCCTGCCAAGCCATCGGACGGGCGCCCTGGGCACGTGTGCCAGAGGCCAGCACGATCCGCGGCGAACGCGCGAGCACGTGCATGCGTTGGACAGCATCCTGCAGATCATCGAGAATGCGCGCTTCACGATCGGGCGCCATTTCGGAGGGAGAATTGCCAGAATCATCGGCCATCCCCCAATCTTCTCTCCCGCCCGCGGCGCAGCCACCCCAATTCACCCAGTGTTCACACTTTTTCTCGTTGTCTTTCTCGACCTGATCGGGTTCGGGATGATCATCCCGGTCTTTCCGTTCTACGCCGAGCATGTCGGTGTCGCACCGGCATCGGTCATCTTCTTCCTGGGGCTGTACTCGCTCGGGCAGCTGGTGGGCGCGCCGATCTGGGGTAGTCTCTCGGATCGCATCGGCCGACGCCCCGTGCTGCTGATCACGCTGCTCGCCAACGCCGGTGCCTCGGCGATGCTGGCCTTCAGCACGACGGGCACCATGCTGGCGATTTCACGCATCGTGGCCGGACTCGCCGCCGGCAACATCTCGGCGGCCTACGCCTACACCACGGATATCACTACCGACGACACTCGGCCCAAGGCGCTCGGCCTGCTCGGCTCCGCCTTTGGCATGGGCTTCGTTCTCGGCCCGGCGTTGGGCGGAATGCTGGCCGGTGCGAATCCCGACGACGGCTCGGCGTTCGCCCGCGTGGCGTACGGCGCCGCCGTGCTGTCGCTCGTCGCATTTGTGCTGACGCTGTTCCGACTCCCCGAATCGCTGCCGCCGGAAAAGCGCCGGTCGTCGACCACGAAGCGTACGGGCATGCGCACCTACTTCGCGCGCCCGGTGCTGCGCGATCTGTTGCTCTCGACGGTTATCGTGGTGGCCGCCGTCGCGCTCTTTCAGAGCACGCTGGCGCTGTTTACCGCCGACCGCCTCGGCGTGGGTCCGCGCGCGCTGGGCTGGATCTACGGCTTCGTCGGCGTCGTGTCTGTGGTGGTGCAGGGCGGCGTGATCGGCCCGCTCACGAAGCGTTTCGGCGCACAATCACTCACGCGCATCGGCGCCATTCTCGTCGGCGTCGGCATGGGCTGCATTCCCTTCTCGCACTCGATGGCGTGGCTGCTCTTCGCGCTCGGCATCTTCGGCGTGGGCTCGGCCCTCTTCAATCCCAGCATGAGCGGCCTCGTCGCGAACGCCGCCGAACCACACGAACGCGGCAGCGTGCTGGGCGCCTACCAGGGCGCCGCGTCGATGGGCCGGGTTATCGGTCCGTTCGCCGCCAGCGGTGTGGCGAGCGCGAGTTCACTGTCGATCCCCTTCCTCGTCGGCGCCGTTGTTTCATTGGCGGGCGCGCTGTTGATCCACACGCGCCCTAAACCGAAGCCTCCGACTGATCTGATAGAAACGGAAACGAACGGTTCCTGACTGACGCGGATACGAACCGATAGCAACCGATAGCAACGGATCGGCTCCGTGTGATGTCACCATGATCGCCGGTGCACATAAGTTTTTTCTTGCGAACAAAGAAGGCAACGGCCAATCGCGCCGTTGCCCTTTTGCTTATTACCAGAAAAATCACCAATTGTTGACAAGCCAACGCCCGTCGTATCCCACGGAGCAGATCCGTTCCTATCAGTTCCTATCGGTTCGTATCCGTGTCAGTCAGGAACCGCCGTTTCCGTTCGTATCCCCAGAGTTCCCCACGGCCATCACGAACCAATCCCGCCCACCACACGTTTCATGAGCGCACCACGCGGCAGCGTCGATGCGGCTTGGATGCCGTTGATGATCAGCACTTGGGCTTCAGGAATCGTACTCGGATATCGCTGCAGGAACTGGGTACCGTTCATCGCTGACGGCAGTGTCACGATCTCCACGCGTCCCGGTTGCACGTTGATCAGCGCCGGATCGTTCAGTGGCTTGAACGAGCGGATCGACGCCTCCACTTCGGCACCACGCTGCGACGCGACTTGCTGCGCCATGATGCCGTAGATCAGGTACGTCGTGTTCTGATGCGACACGGACATCGCGAGGCCGGCGAGGCCGCCCTGCTCCGTCTGCGCCGTAAACGATGCGATCACTGCCGGAAGACCGTTGATCGTCGTCTGGCCGCTCTGACCGACCACGATGCCCTGCTGACCGAGAAAGCCCTGCAGCGCCTGTGTCGGCGTGCCCTGGCCCGGGACGAGCTGGATCTGCGCACCGTTGTCGGGGCTTCCCGCGACGACCGCATCCGGCATGTTCGCCGTCTTCCAGCCTGTCGGGAACGTGATTTCGAAGCGGAGATCCGGATGGAGGAAGCGCGTGCCGCGGAAATAGCCCTGACGCGGATTCTCGCCGAAGACCATGCCGTTCAGCAGTCGCATGTACGTATCACGATTGACCTTCGTGTTCGACAACGCGCCGGCAGGCAGTTCCGCCACACGTTGCTCGGCACGCTGCACGCGATTGCCCGGATCCGGGTGCGTGCTCTGCCACTCCGGCACGCGACCACCACCGTCGCCCAAACGACCGAGTGTCGTGAACACATTCGCCGCTTCACGCACATCGAAGCCTTGCGCGAGCGAATACTGGAAGCCGAGCGCGTCGGCCTGCAGTTCGTCATCACGACCGAACTTGAGGAAAAGCAGTCCGGCACCGGAGCCCAGCACATCGCCGTACTTGGCGACCGTCGGCGAGAGAATGCTCGCGCCCACCAGTCCGATCTGGGCGACTTGTTGCTTGCTCATCGCAGCGACCGTGTGCTTTGCGGTCACGTGACCGATCTCGTGCCCGATGACCTCGGCGAGCTCCGCTTCGCTGTTCAGGTGCGTCATCAAGCCGCGCGTCACGAAGATGAAGCCGCCGGGATAGGCGAACGCATTCACCGCCGCATCGTCGAGCAGATGGAACTCCCACGGCAGATTCGGACGCTCCGACTTGGCCGCGATCTGCGTACCGATGCGCTTCACCAAGGCCTGCGCTTCTGAGCTGGGGTATTCACCGACCCGCTGCAGATCACCGGCCGAGGCCTGTTTGCCCATCTGGATTTCCTGCGATTCCGAGATGAGCGACAGCTCGCGCCGTCCCGTCACGGGATTCGTCGCGCAGGCGCCTGTCGAAAGCAGCAGCCCGCAAGCTGCAGCACGGCGCAGTCCTGTCCCCATGGTATTCCTCCGTATTCGTTTGGTCACACGTACATCGTCACACATCACATACACACTGGGCAAGCTACGTGCCTCATCCGGCATTTCGCTTGACCCTCAGGAATGCCGACGGCACATTCGCACCCTGAGTACTCCGCAATCTGTGCGTCGTGTTTCTTCTGCCCCCCGTCATGCTTTCCACGCATCTGCGTCCGTTGCCGCCGTCACATCCTTCCGCGGGCGGGCGCCCGTGGTTGTCGATCGTGACGCCGGCGCTGTCTCTGCTGCTCGCCGCCGGTTGTGCCGGTTCGCGACCTGTGCCGGCTACCGCGGCGCGCCCCGTGACCGCGGCCGACAGTGCCCGGGTCCGCGCGCTTGCCGCTGAACAGGCCGGTAACGGCACGCGACGAGGCGTCATCGGCGTGCCGCCGTTTGCGTCCCTGGGGCGCGACACTACGCTGGTGCCGCTGGCCTTCGCGCTGGCTGACCTCGTCTCGACCGATCTATCGCTCAGCAAAGGCCTCACCGTCGTCGAGCGGGCCCGACTGGGCGAAGTGCTGCGTGAACTCGATCTCGCGGCCTCGGGGCGTGTCGACTCTGCCACCGCGCCGCGCGTCGGTCGACTCGTGAGCGCCGAACGGCTCATCTTCGGCTCCGTCGAGCCGCTGCCCGACGGTCGCACCATTCGACTCGGCGCCCGGATCGGCGATGTCGAGAAGTCCACCGTGACGACGGCCGTCGATGCCCGTGCCCCACTGGCCGAGATCTTCGCGGCCGAGAAGGAGCTGGTGTTCCGACTCTTCCAGTCGCTCGGCATCGTGCTCTCGCCAGCCGAACGCGCCGAGATCGAGCAGCAGCCCACCAAGAGTGTGGCCGCCCTGCTGGCGTACGGACGCGGCGTACAGCGCACCTATCAGGGGGATTCGAAGGGCGCCGCCAACGCGTTCCGCCAAGCCCACCGCATCGACAAGAGTTTTCAGGGCGCCCGCGATCGTGAGATCGAAGCGCGCGTGATCGGCGCCATCGGCACCAGCAACCCCGTCGCCATTCCCGGCGTGCGACCGCTCGATCGCGCCATCTCCACGGCCGTCGATCGCCTCAATCGGCCGCTCGATCTCGTCACCAACGTCTCGCGTGCCGTGTCCACCGCGACCGATCCGTCCTTTCCGAACGCCAAGGGGATCATCGTGATCACGGTGGTGCGTCCATGAGCGCCGCCTTCTCCAACGTCCGGCGCCGGATCGCACTTGCCGCTGCCGCCGCCCTGCTGCCGACCGTCGCGCACGCACAGGATCGCCTCATCGGGACCAGCGCGCTTGGGGCCGGCGTCACGGCCGATATGATCCAGTTCGGCGGCAACGGCTACACGCAGCCCGGTGGAGCAGGACGCGATTCCATCCGCCTCCGCAGCATCTCGCAGTTCTCGGTCCCGATCTCACTGGCCGTGCCGCTTGGCAGCCAGTGGACCGTCGACCTGCAATCGGTTTACTCGACGGTGCGGCTGGGCTTCGACCCGCGCACCGGCGCGCGCCAGAACCTCACGCTGTCCGGTGTCAGCGACGTGCGCGTGCGCGCCACCGGTCGCCTGTTCAACGATGGCCTGGTGTTCACCGCCGGCGTCAACGCGCCAACGGGACAGACCGAACTCAGCGTCGACAATCTCACCGTACTCCGGGCCAGCGCCGCGCCCGCGCTCGGACTCAGCGCACCGCCGGTCGGCGGCGGACCCGCTGGTACCGTCGGGCTGGTCGTCGCCCGGAAGATCGGCGCCTGGGCCGTGGCGGTCGGCGGCTCGTACGAAATGCGCGGCACCTATCAGCCGGTGGCCGCCCTCACCGCCGGCGCGCCTTCGGGCGACTACCAGCCGGGCAACGTAATCCGGGGTTCGATCGGTCTGGATCGCCTGGTCGGCAAACATCGACTCAGCATCAGCAGCGCCGCCGACCTCTACGACACCGACGAACTGCGCGATCCCTCCTCGAGCAGCGCCCGGCCGCTGGCCACCGTCCGTCTCGGACCGATCGTCACGACCGATATCCAGCTGCAGCTCGCCGCCCCGCGCGTGAATGAACTGGTGCTCTGGACCGCGCACCGCTTCCGCTCCCAGTTCGAACGCGATGGCGTCAAGGTGAATGGTTCGTCGGCGAACTACATCGACGGCGGTCTGCGCACCAGCATTCCGCTGCGCCGGTCACTCGACCTGTTGGTCACCGCCGACGGTCGGTACCACAGCGGTCTCGCGATCAATCAGGGGCTCGCCACGTCCGGCGTGATCAGCGGAGGCGGCACGCTCGGTCTGATCGCCCGCTCCGGCAACCTCTCGCTGCAGCCGTATGTCCGGGCCCAGGCCGGAAGCCTGTCCGTGCGCGACTCCGCCGCCCCCTCCACATCGTTCGTTGGTGGTTCGGTGGGTTTCCTCGTTGTAACCCGCTTCTGAGCCGCCGATGACTTCCATGAAGCAGCCCATCCGCATCGGCCTGACCGCAGTCGCCGCGTTGCTCGCCGCCTGCAGCGATCCCGCCGATGTCACCAGCCCCGATCGTAACGCGCCGGCCAGCATCGCCCTCACGACTTCGGTCATGGCCTCCCAGGCGTCGGTCGTCCAGCTCAAAGTGCAGTCGGCCTACCTGCGGCAGGGTGGAACGACCGTCGACATCGGCACGCAGACGATCACGCTGTCCGACGTGCCCACCCAGCAGGTCCCGATCAGCATTGATCTCGCGGCGTGTCTCGCGGACGACTCGCGCGCCGGCTTGACCGCCGGCACGGGCTCCACCGGTGCCGCCTTGCCGCCGGCGGACGACGAATGCGTCGTCCGTCTCCTCGTCGATCTCGTACTCGACGGGGCCGCCGTGGATCGCCAGACCGTAGGACCCATCTCGCTCAGTCCCGGCGTGCAGAAAACGGTGACGGCGCCGATCGCTTTGAACGAAGTCGGCACGGTTCGCATCGACGCCCCCAGTGCCAATGTCGTCGCCGCCGGACAGCCGTTGCGCATGGAGATCACGCGCACGATGCAGCTCGCGGGCGTTGTCCTCGATGGTGCCGCGCGCGTAATCACGGGACGTACGGTGAACTGGAGCAGCAGCGCGCCGGGCGTGATGACGGTGAACGCCAATGGATTGGTCACCGCCGTGACCACCGGCACCGCGACGATCACCGCTCAAACCGCCGGTCGCGTGACCACCGTGGTCGTTCGCTCGGTGCCGCTTCCCGCCGCGCTCACCATTGTTTCCACCAGCACCTCCGGACAAGCCACCGTTCGCTCGGCGCCCGCCGGCATCGACTGCACCGTGAACGGCTCGGTGCTCACCGGCACCTGCGCCTTCACCTTCCCCGGTGACGCGTCGGTCGTGCTCACGACCACCCCCGCCGCACTCTCCGAACTGCTGTCGTGGACCAACGACTGTAGCGCCGCCATCGGCACCACCTGCACCATTGCCACGTCGCAGGCCCGTACCGTCGGCGTGTCCCTGCGCGCCTTCCGCACGCTCACCATCACCGGCACCGGCAATGGCACCGGTTCGATCACGAGTCCGGCCGGATTGAACTGCGTGATCACGGCCGGCATCACGAGTGGCAATTGCTCGATCAACGTCACCGACGGTTCATCGGTCACGCTTACCGCGAGCGCCACGTCGCCCAACAGCTTCCGCGCGTGGAGCGGCGACTGCGCGAGCAGCACCGGCAATACGTGTACACTCACGATGAACACGAACCGCGCGCCGGGTGCGCGCTTCGACGCACCGGTGCTGCTCACCGCAACGCCGAGCGGCACGGGCAATGGATCGATCCTCGCGTCGGGCGTGATCTCGTGCACACGCAGCAGCAACGTGAACACGGGCACGTGCAGCAGCAGCGTGACGTTCGGAAACCTCGTCACGCTGACGGCCAGCGCCGGATCGTTCTCGACGTTCATCGGCTGGACAGGCGCCTGCACCGGTAGTGCAACCACGTGTCAGGTCACGATGGACCAGGCCCGCGCCGTCGGCGCCACGTTCACGCGGCTCACGGGCACCGTGACCTTCTCGCTGACCGGTTCAGGCACCGGCGGTGTCTCGGTGAACGGCACGACGCTCTGCACCAAGACGCCGGCTTTTACGTCGATCGGATGCAGTATTATCCTCGATCTCGGATCGGTGGTCTCGCTCCTCGCGCAGCCGGGGGCGAACACCGGCTTCGTGGGCTACTCCGGGTCGCTCTGCTCCGGCTCGTCGCTGCCCTGCGCGTTCACGCTCACCGGGAACGCCGGTGTGGGGCTCGCCTTCGGTCCGCTGGCCAGTATCGTCACGGTGAGTGCCGGCGCGAACTCCACGGGCGGAGGCACGGTGTCCACCTCGGATGTGTCGCTGAACTGCGCGTTCGCCGGACAGTCCACGACCGGCGTGTGCGGCAAGACCGTCAGCGGCGGCGGATCGATCACGCTCACCGCGACGGGGAATGCCAATTCAACGCTGTCAGCGTGGGGCGGCGCCTGCTCGGCATTCCGCTTTGACCCCGTCTGCACCTTCACACCATCCAGCAACGTGAGCGTCACCGCGCGCTTCGTTCCGGCGGTCACCTTCAATCTGTCGGTGTACGGCGGCGCGGGTTCGCGCGTCAACATCACGTCGCCGACACAGAACTCCAGCTGTCTCGCCTCGATCGGGAACTGCGCGTACAAGCTGGTGATCGGCGAAACGGTTCGCCTGGAAGCCGCGCCGGGGGCCGACGACTTCTTCTCGGGTTGGAGTGCGCCGTGTCAGGAGATGAGCGGCCCGATCTGCACCATCGTGGCCACTGTCAACACGACCTCCGGTCAGTCGTACTTCTACTCCGGCAGCGGCATCGCACCGCCGCCCCTCATCAAAAAGCAGGGCGGCGTACCGCAGTAACGCATCTACTTCGCACTACGCTCGGCGGAGGCCAACAAGGTCTTCGCCCGAGCGTTGTTCGGATTCGCCTGCACCGCTTCCTTGTACAGCGCGACCGCTTGCGTGGAATTCTTCTTGTCCTGCGCCTCGAGCGCGCGGCTGATCAGCATCATCGAACGCAGCTGGTTCGGGCCCTTGGCGCCCACCGCCGCCCCTTCCTGAAAGCCCGACGGCACCGCGGGAAGCTTGAGCCCGGCGTTCAACTTCGTGCCCAGCGCGCCCAATAGCTCGAGCATGTTGTCCGCCTTGCCCGTGACGGAGGTGGCGTATTCGAGCTCCGACGTCTCCGTATTGATCGCGCGGACGTCCATGCGGATCCGTTGCTTCGTGTCGATCACGAAGCTGCCCATCAGCATGTGCAGCGCGCCGAGCGTCTTGCCGATCTTGGCCGCCGTTTCCTTCTCCACACGGCCAGTCGCGCCAAGATCCTGCTCGGCCAGCAGCGCTTGCAGTCGATCGCGCTCAACGACGCGGATGTTCGTGTTGGCCGACAGCTCCGTAATCATCATCTCCGCGAGCCCCTTGCTGAGGGGCGCATATTCCGCATTGTTGCTGATGGCGCCGTTGGTGAAGTACATGACGGCAACGGTCGGACGGGTCGACGGGGTGCCCTGTGCACCAGCCGTGGCGATCGCCAGGGGCACGGTCAGTGCAGTGACGGCCAGAGCCCTGCGAGTGCGGCGAACGAGCGAGGCAGCGATCATGCGGGTATTCTCCGATGGGTGAGATTCCCAGAACATACCGTCGGACGTCCATTTCGTTCAGGTCCGTATGCCGAAAGTCTGTCCCGTCTGTGGCACAAGCTATCCCGATCTGAACGTATTCTGCCCGTCCGACGGCAGTACGCTCCGCGCAGCCGACTCCGATGGTGATCTGATCGGCAGTGTGGTCGCCGACCGGTATCTGGTCACCGACCTGCTGGGCGAAGGCGGGATGGGCAAGGTGTACCTGGCCCGGCACGTTCGCCTGCCACTCCAGGCCGCGATCAAGGTGCTGCGCCCGGAGCTGCTCAAAGACGCGGCGTCGGTGGCGCGATTCAACCGCGAAGCCGCCAACGCCAGCCGCATCGAGCACGCCAATGTGGCCCGCGTCTTCGACTTCGGTGAAACGAGCGACGGCACGGTGTATCTGGCCATGGAGTACATCGCCGGCCGGACGCTCAAGGACGTGCTGGAGAAGGACGGGCCGCTCACGCTGCAGCGCACCGCGGTGTTGGTCCGGCAGGTGGCCGACGGACTGGATGCCGCGCATCGCATGGGCATCGTGCACCGCGACCTCAAGCCCGACAACATCCTGGTCACCGTCGACGAGAATGGCGTGGACCGGTGCAAAGTGGTGGACTTCGGCATCGCGAAGGCCGTCGGCGGCAACGAGAAGGAGGCGGGTCTCACCCGTACCGGTTTCGTGGTCGGCACACCGGAGTTCATGAGCCCGGAGCAGCTGCTGGGCACCGAGCTGGATCATCGAAGCGACGTGTACGCCCTCGCACTGGTGGCCTACACCTGCCTCACGCTCGACTTGCCGTTCGACCGGAACACACCCGATCGCGGGATGACGGCGCGTCTCATGAGTGCGCCGCGTCCGCTGGCGGTGGTCCGCAACGATCTGAAGTGGCCGGGTGGTCTGCAGGCGGTGCTCGACCAGGCGCTGGAGCGGGAGCCCACCAAGCGCACGTCATCGGCCGGTGCCTTCGCCAAGGCCTTGGAGTTCGTCACGGCGGGACCGGTCGCCAGTGCGGCGCCAGCCGCCGCGGCGCCCGCTTCAGCGCCCGCGGCCAAAGTCGATACGCCGGCGGCGCGTCAGATCGCCACGGTGTCGCGCGGCGATATCAAGAAAGAGGTCAAGGCGCGCGGGGGGGTCGTCACCCCACCGGCGAAGGCAGTCAAGCCCGTCACCAAGCCCAGCAAGCCGGTTCCGACGGTGCAGGCCGATGACGATGACGAGCCGGCGCCTCGACGGAGCTTTTCGTGGCCGCGCGTGCGCCTGCCGAGCATCGGCTTCCTTCTGGTGGTCGGTGGCGGCATCTGGTTCTACAACAAGCAGCGGGCACCGCGGGTCCGCGATGTCGAGAACCTCGTCAATGCGGCCACCAACGCCGGCGGATCACTGATCGACGGTGCGCAGTCGGCCGCGGCCAGCGCGAAGGAGGCCATCACCTCCACGAAGACGTCGACGCCCGAGCCGACTCCCGCCGGCGGCAAGGCTTCGGCACCCGCAAGCACACCGTCCGGCGCCCCCGCGAGTACACCCGCCGGTACACCCGCAGGTATACCGGCCGCGCCCAAGCCGGCCGCGCCGGCTGCGACGCCATCGGGAGCATCGGCCCGTCGGTCGCTCGACAGCATTACGAAGGCGCTCGACCCGCTCACCGCCGATGAAGCCGTGGCGCGTGTCGCGATTCCCGCGATCCGTGGGCTGCTCACACGGATAACGACGGCCGAAGACAGTGCGTGGGCCTACATCCGCATTGCCGAAGCCCACTTGCTGATGGACGAAGTGAAGCCTGCCTGCACGGCCCTACGCAGCGCGCGTGGGGTGGCGCAGTCGATGTCGCAAGCGCGCGTCGTCAGCGACTACACCACGAAACTGAGCTGCGGCGAGTAATCGCTGACGCTTCGGGTGACGATTACTTCGTCACCCGGGCCACGCAGCTCATGCGTCCCATCCAGCCGCGCGTCAGCACCGAGGCGGCTTCGCGCTGCTGCGCATCGAAGCGCAGGCGCACCGGCTCCGCGTCCTTGAGACCGGCCGCATTCCACGTCACCAGCGAGCCCTGGAACGCGTCGCCGCTGGCCACCAACCGGAAGATCGCCCACTCGCCGGCGGTGAGCTTCACGCGAAGCTCTTTGTTCTTCTTGAAGCGCGCCAACAATTCGGCCTGACGTCCCGACGTGGCCGGCCACTCCACCACGTTCTTGAACGACTGCTTGTCGAGACGCGCCTCGAGGCCGTTGTTCTTAAGGATCACCAGCGGCGTGGTCTCCGTGATCACACCGCTCACGTTCCAGGTGACATGCGGATTCGCCGCGTCCTCGGCGAACAGCGCGTCGGACACTTCCGCCGCCTTGTTGAAGAAGCCGACGAAGCTCTCCGACAACTCCACGCCACCGGCCGGCTTGGCCACGTACTTATTGCCCGACTTCGTGAGATACTTGGCGAGGCGGTCGGCATAGAACGTCCACAACTCGCCGGTGTCGGGCGTCAGAATCGCTTTCACATCAGCGATCGTGGCATCGGCCGTCGCGTCGGCGTTGAACGGGAACTTCGAGGTCAGCGAGGCATCGACCTTCGAGCACAACGCCACGCCGCGTTCGTTCAGCGCCGCGATTTCGGCCGCGGCGGCACCACCGCCTCCGCCGCCTCCGCCGCCTCCACCACCAGCCGGCGGTGCGGCCGGCGCGGGCGCCGCCGCGACCACGCGCTTCGCTGGCGGGCGCGCCGACGCGACCGTCTTCAACACCGCTTCGGCACCAACGATCGGTGCCAACAACAACTGCTCCACCGCACTCGCCATCGGCCCGGCATCCGCGTTCACATCGAAGCCCTGCGACACGCGCTTGGCCGCGACACGCGCCTTCGTCACATCACCGCCGGCCAACTGCGCGGCCTGCACCAGCACCTGTGTCGACGCCGTGTCGGTGGCGGGCGGCAAGTTGCCGATCTGTGTGAGCGTGCCCTGCAATCCCAGCAGACCATCCATGTACGGCTGGTTCTTCTCGGACACGTACTTATCGACGATCGCCGGTGGCGTCACGGCATGTACAGGCTGAAAGGCCGCGCGCGTGCTGGAATCAGTATCGGTGTTCACGGCCACCGTACGCAGCACCTGCAACAACGGCGACTGCATACCGGCGATCACATCGAGCTTCGCCGCGGCCTCCTTCACGCTTCCCGCGCGCGCCACGTTCGTGCCCTGCACGACGCCACGCCACGAGCGCACATAATCGTCGTGATAGCGCGTGCGGATCGCGCCGATGATCGCCTCGCGATCGACCGACTTGGCCGCTGTTGCATCACCGACCACCCACGTCTCTCCCTGGAAATAGCGGTCGGAATTACGGAACGCATCCACCATGAACTTGGCGCCCTTCGCACTGAACGCGCCGGCCACCTCCGGCGGTGCCGTGACGTTGCCCGGCGACTGCGGCACCTTCACCGGCGGCACCGCTTTGTTCGCTTCCGACAACATGTTCGCGTAGATCTGCTCGCCGCCGGTGAAGCGCGAGAGGAACTCGCGTGCCTGCGTGACGAGGCCAGCGTCAGCGGCTTTCGGGAACGGATTGTACGTGGGCAGTTCGCTCGCGTAGAACTCGAACTGACGACGCGCGAGCCCGGTGACATCGGCATCGGTCGTGACACCACGCTGCCAGCTCGTGAGCAGCACCGGCGCGAGGAAGGCGGACGTGCTCTTGTCCGGCGACGACGTGGTAATGAGATAGCCCTTCAGTCGCGCGTAGGTCGTACCGTAGTCGTCCGACGGCGACGGTGCATCCGGCAGCGCCTTCAGTGAATCGATCAGCGCACCCTGCCCGTCGGCGAACAGCTGCTTGCGGAATCCGTCGTACCACACCGGTCGCGCCGCTTCGTACACCGTCGGTCCACTCCACAAACCGAAACGCAGGCGCAGTGGCGGACCATCCTGAATGTGTCCGCGCAGCGTATCGAGCTGCGCGCGCAACGCATCCAGTCGGCGTAGCGCCTCCGGCGATGGCAACGTGACCGTGCCCGGCGCCGACTGTACCACAGGGAGCGCCGACACCGCACGCGCCGCATCAGCCACGCGATTGCCGATCGCCCGATTGCCGAGCCACGACGCGGTGACGCCGGTCAGCAGCAAGAGCGTGGCGGCCGTCGCGGCGCCCAGCATCACACGACGCGTGCGCTGCACGCCGACACCGCCACGGGCCACCGACGCCGCACTCGTGTCGGCCAGCACCACGTCGCGCAGGAATCGATCGAGGAACACCCACTCGGGCACTTTTCGCGTGGTCGGTGTGCCCGTCGCCAACGGCGACGCAGCAGCCACGGCCGGCTGACGGAAGATGCCGGTGGCATCGGTGGCCAGTGGCACGGCAGCAGCCGCCGCACGCGGCGCGGCCTGTGCCACGTCGGTCACCACTACCGGACGCGCGCCGGTGAAGTAGAAGCCGCGCAACTGTGGACTCGAACCGATCTGCGTGGGGCGACACACTTCGAGCAGGAACGACGTGACCGACGGCTGCAGCTTGCGCAGCTCCCGCGGCAATTCATACGACGCATAGCGTCGCTCGATGGCGCCTTCACGACCGAGTAACTCCGGACGACGCGACGCGATCACATCGATGATCTCGCGGAACGCCACATCGAGGCGCGGCGTGAGTCGCTCGGCATAACTGCCGCTGTTCGACGCCGGATCGAACGGCAGCGTGGCGCCGAGCGGCGCGCGCAGTTCGTCCTTCGTGAACACGCTGATCCACGGTTCGAAGTGCGGCACGCGATCCATCTTCGTGAACATCACATACACCGGCACCGCGAGACCGAGTTCTCGCGACGCTTCGGCCAACCGCTGCCGCAAGGACTGCGCGAGCTGTTCGAGTTGCTGCCCGTTTCCGCCGGTATAGAACAGATCACACGGCACGCACAACACGATCGCGCGCGCCGCCGCTTCGCCTTGGCCCACGGCCGCCGCCACACGGGGCGCCCGCAGCGCGCGCACCACTTTGGCCCAGCGCGGCGCATCGGTGAGGAGCGTTCCACCGAGTTCGGTGATGACGGCCTGACTGAGCGCCCACACATTGGCCGTCTTCGTCGATGTCGGCGCATCGGTCGACGCGGCGGGGGCATCACCCGCCAATAATTCCGGATCGCCGCCGGAACGCGCGATCATCGTGGTCTTGGCGCCACCCTCCGGGCCGAGCACGAGCACCATCGCGCGATTGAAGAACGCACCGCGCGGCAACCGCGCCCGCGCCGCACCGATCGCGAGCAACACATCGTCACCCGTGTCGAGCACCGGCTCGGCGTCCTGCGGACGCAGATACCACAGGATCGCACCGGCCAGAATGAGCCCCAGCAGCAGCAGGCCGACGCGCAGCCCCCACGTGGTCAACTCGTCGAGCGTGACGGAGCGCTCGATCAGGACGATCGCGAGAATGAACACCAACAGCACTGCGGCGGCGATGACCCACCGGACGAACGGCTTGCGAGACGCCATGAGAGGTTCCGGGGTTATCGAGTGGTGGTCGCGGCGGCCGATGCCACCGGCGCGAGTGCGCGAAGCTCACTCGCCGCACTGCGCAGCGTCAGCGCATACGTGCCCCACAACACCACGAGCAGCACCGCGCTCGCGATCGCCGCGATCGTGAGTCGGCGGAGCCAGGGATCCTTCGTGTCGACGCGATCAGCGGGCGGGTGCCAGTGCGGCGCCAGTTCACCGGGAACGCCCCGCAGCCGGCCCAGACGCTCGGCCACGCGTGAGGTCGTGGCGTGCAATTGTCCGTTGTCGCCGGCGCCGTACTTGCCGCGGAAGCCGAGCAGCAGACAGAGCTGATGCACTTCCAGCAGATCGCCGAGTTCCGGCGAATCCGGTCGCGCCAGCAGCTGATCGAGATGCTGAAAGAACCATTCGCCGCCCATGTGGCCGCCAAACAGTTCGTCCTGCAGGGGACGACGGGCCCAATCGGCCAGCGCCGCGGTGCGCGTGTTCAGCACCGACTCATCGAGGAACGCTACGACGGCGAAGATCGCCAGACGCGCGTCGGCCGCCGTGAAGCCCGCTTGCAGCGACTCCTGCTCGGCGCGCGTGAGTAACTGAATGATTTGGGCACGAAATGCCGCCGCATCGGTCACCGGCTGTCGATCCGCCCGCAGGCGAACCACGGCGGTGATCGATTCCTGCAGCACACTCGCCAGACGACCCGGCGCCACCATGGTCGGAGCAGACACGGATGTTCCTCGAGAACGATTGGGTTACGACGACGACGGCAACAGGATGGCGACTTCCAGATAGGCACCCGGCAATGCATCGGGCACGTACACGCCGATCTCTCGGCTCTCCGTGATCGACAACGCACAGGGACCGGCCAGCGTGAGCTCGAAATACGTCAGATCGGGCTTCGGCGCGAGTCCTGCGGGCGGAGTCGGGATATGCTCGGTGGTGAGACCGTTGAACGCGCGACGCACCAGTTCGAGGACGAACTTGCTGGCGCAGGTCTTGGTCAGCCGCTGCACGCGATCCACGAGCTCGGCTCGCCCCACGTCAGCGCGCACGCCGAGAAACCAACGGGTGCCGGGCTCGAAGCAGCGTGCGTCGGACAGCGTGGCCACATGCAGCACGTCGGTCGACGCGGCCAACGGCACCACGATGGCGCGGGCGGAGATCACCACGTCGAGGTGCGCCCGCAGCTGCAGCTCGAGCGCCGCGAAGACGTCCGTCAGATGATCGTGATCGTAGATCGGCAGGTCGCGGAACTGTCCGCCCATGGCGAACGTCGACAGCGCGCCAGCCAGACGCGACAACTCGAGAAACAACCGTTCCGGATGCGCGCGTCGCGTGAGCAGCAAATGCCGCAGCGGCGCATCGGCCGAGCGCACGGCATGCAACAACCACCGCGTGGCGAGCTCGTTGCCCACGTACGCCGCCGCACCACCCGACGCGCCCGACGGCGCGCTCGACATCGTGGCCGATAAGGCACTGCCCTTGGCCTCGAGCAAGCTCACCGTTCGTCGCGTGAGTTCGAGCAGCGCATCGCAGGCGGCCAACTGGAGCACCGGCGGAATGAAATCGCCGTCCACCTGAAACTGTCCGCGTCCATCACGCCGGACGCGCCCGATCGGCATCGAAACGAATTCGTCAGTGCGCTCGTCGTCGAGCAGGAGGCGCAGATTGCGCGCGGCGAAGCGCACCCGCAACGGATCGGCTCCCGTCGACTCGTCGATCACCATCTCCTCGACGGCCTGAAAGCGCAGCGGTGTGGCGTTCGCGTCGAACGGCTGACGCGCGCCCGCCTCCTCGTCGAGGTGATCCACATTAGCCGCATCGGTACGCCAGCGCGGCAACGCGAGATAGACCACGTGCGCGTCGCGCGTTGGCGAGAACCGTTCGGCCAGCGCACTCGGGGGCGGCGACGGATCCGCGTCGGGTGTATGGAAGACCGTACCATCCGGAAGGACCCCGCGGGCATGCACCAGCGCGAGGGTGCCATTCTGGAGGGCGTCGGCATCGAGGGCCACGGCCGACAATCCATAGGCGAAGGGGAAGAGCAGGTCGAGCGTCCGGCTCGATTGATCTTCCTGATAGCGACGCTGCGCCTGGAAGTGCTGCGGCGCGATGTGCATGCCGTCTTCCCAGACGACACGACGGGACGGCGGTGAGGTCAGTCGCATGGCATCAGGTGCATCGTGTCAGGCCGGGTGGGCGAACGCGCATTACGCGTTGTGCATTGCGCGCGGCCGAGGGCGCGTGAACAATTGAAGAATACATCAGCGGTGCGGTTGTCGCGTCGTTCCGGCGCCACCGTGCACTCTTCCGGCACTTCCCGACCATGAGCGAAGATTTCAATGCCCGCTACCGCCTCCTGAAGTGCGTGGCGGTAGACGACGGCATTCGCAGCCACAACGCGCAGGAGCTGGCGACCGGTCGTGTCGTGATGGTGCACCTCGCCGATGCCGCTGGCCCGGAGGATGTGGACCGGCTGCGCACGATGCTCACGCGCCTTCCGGGTGCCGACAAGAACCGCGTGCTCGAAACCGCGACGCTGCCGTCGGGCTTTGCGATCGTGACCGAGTTCTTGGCGGGACTGACCTCGTTTCCCGGCTGGCTGGCCGCTCGTGTGCCGCCCGGCGACGTGGCGCCGCTGGTGGAACCGATGGTGCCGGCGCCGGTGATCGCCGCGCCGGACGCGGCGCAACCGATCGAGGTGGCACCGGTCGAGTTGCCACCTGTTGTCGCCGCACCGGTTGAGCCGCCCGTGGCCCCGCCGATAGCCCCGCCGATAGCCCCGCCGGTCATCGTTGCACCCGGAGCCGCAAACGCGCCGGGGGCGTTTACACAGATGTTCGGCGCGCCCAGCATTCCCGCAGCACCGGCAGCACCGGCAGCACCGGCAGCACCGGCAGCGGCCGCCGCGCCGACGCCTGCGCCTGCGCCTGCTCCCATCCCTGCTCCGGCTCCCGCTCCGGCCGCGCCGGGGGCGTTTACGCAGATGTTCGGGGCACCCAGTATCCCGGCGGCGCCGGTTCCCGCGCCTGTCCCCGTTCGCGAAATCCCACCAATGTTGGCACAAGAGACGCCATCATTAGATCAGTATCCGTCGCTCAACACGACACAAGGCGGAATGCCGGCGTATCGGCCTCCAACGGAACCTGTCTCTTATACACATCTGACGCTGCCGACGATCAACTCTGCCACCCGCGCCGGCCCCGCCGCCGCCCAAGAGCGGACCTGGCGAGTTCACGCAGATGTTCTCCGCCCCGTCCACCGCGGCGCCGCTCCCGAGCGCGCTACCGCCGTCGCCCGTCGCACCCGCCGCCTGGTCTCCCCTCGGCAGCGTACCGACACCGAACGTGCCGCCGGCGTCCTCGATGCCCGGCATCGTGACGCCGCCAAGCTTCATGGCGGCCCCCAGTCCGTCGTCGCCCGCCCCCTCCGCGCCGGCGCCGTTTGCGCCGACGCCACCGTCGCCGGGCAACGTGTCGCCCGTCTTTGGCAACTCGCCGCTCTTCGGTTCGCCGGCACCGGCCTCCAGCGCGCCCGTCGCGCCGCTCCCGATTACGCCGTCGGTCACGCCCGCCGGCTCGGGTCTGGGCGCCTCGCCGATGGGCGCCTCGCCCATGGCAGCCTCACCGCTGGCGGCCTCGCCGATGGGCGCAGCACCCGGGTTACCGCCCGGCGTGCTGCCGCCGCCGATGTTCGGTCAGGGCGGCGCCACGCCGCTCTCACCCATGGGCGGCGCCGCGCCCAAGGCCACGTCGGGACCGAGTGATTTCACCCGGCTGATCAGTCAGGCGGCCGCACCGGTCGTACCGCCGGCTCCGACGCCGGCCGCCCCCAAGCCGACCGCTGCCGCGCCGGCCAAACGATCCATCCCGATGGGGCTGATCGTCGTCATCAACGTCGTGATCCTGCTCGCCGTCATCGTCGTTGTCTTTGTGCTGCGGAAGCCGCAGCCCAAGGTGCCAACGCAGCCGGCCGTCCCCAAGGCGCCGTCGGTCAGCGCACCCAAGCTGAAGTGACCCGTCCTCCGCTCACGCGGCAGCCGCGTGAGCGGCAGCCGCGTGAGCGGCGTCCGCGCTAGCGGAGGACGATCACCAGTTCGAACCGCGCGTCGACCAGTTCGGCCGGGACGTACACGGCCAGGTTGCGCGCACGCTCGATCGCATCCCACGCGCTCCCCGCCTTTCGGATCGCGAAGTATTGAAAGTCCAGCTTCACCGGAACGGCCGAGGGTGGCGACGAGATGTGCGCGAGCTCGATACCGGGCAGCGCCTGACGGATCAGCGTGTCGACCACGTCGGCTGCACCGACCTTGCACCCCTGCAACACTTTCGGGATCAACTCCTGCTGGCGCAGCGGGGCGCTTACGGCGAGGAACCACTGCGGGGCCTCCAGCCACTTCACCTGTTCGATGGCGACCGCGTGCAGCGTCGCGCGCACCGGCTTGAGCGGCAAGGCAATCGCCGCATCGACCACCGCGCCGTCGAGCAGTTCATAGAGCCGACGTTCGAGCTCGAAGAACCCCTCGCCGAGACGCAGATGATCGTAGGTTGGCAATGAACGCGCATCGCCACTCGTCGAGAACGCCGACAGCGAGCCGACCAGCGCCAGCATCGCCTCCCAAAGCGCGGCGGGGTGACCGCGTCGCACCTCATGGAGATGGCGGATCGCCGGCAGGTGCGTATTCACGGTATACAGCAGCCAGAAACTGCCGACGTCGGCGACGGTGAAATCGGCCAAGCCCTGATTGCGCTGACGGCGGCTTCCCGACAGGGCGGCGCTGCGCGCCGACAACCGTTCGGTGAGGCGCCGCATCATGCCCATCATGACATCGCTCGCCGACAGGTCGAGCAACGGCGGGACGAACTGCGGATCGAGCGTGAGATCGCCCGAGGGCGCACGGCGCAACCGGGCAATCGGCATCGCCGTGTACCCTTCGAGACTCTCACCCTCCAGCAGCAGGCGCAACGACGGCGGCGACACCTGGATCGGTCGCTCGGTCAGGCCGGTCGTTTCATCGCGCAGCAACTGCTCATCGGCGAGCCATCGGGCCGAGGCGTACTCGCCCCGCCGGGCCACATTGCGCGCACCCGGACGGTACTCCGGGACGGCGACGTACGCGAGCGCTGTCTCCTGATCGGGGCCGAAGGCACCCGCCAGCGACTTGGGCGGTGGCGTCGCGCCGGCCAACGGTGCGTCGAACAGCAAGCCATCGGCGAAGCGACCGGCGATCGTGGTGGTGACGAGTGTGCCACCCGCGAGCGCGTCCAAGTCGAGTGAGAGCTGCGACAGCCCCCACGGGCTGAAGGCGAGCGCACCGACCTGAAAGGCGAGCGTCTCTTCGTGATGTCGATCCTGCGCCTGCAGATGCTGCGGCGTGAGGAGGACGCCCTTGGTCCAAAGTACTGGCGGGGAGTGGCGCATCCCCCAACGTATCCTGACTTCCCGCGCCTCGTCAGAGGCCCCCCGAACTCAGCACGCGTGAAATGACCCGACCGTAATGCCACCAGACCGTTGCATCACTGCAACGTGGCACTTGCTTGACAACGACGGGATTGCATGGGACACTAGGGTCCTTGCTCGACGAGCAGAACCCTCCCCCTCCCTTCAGTTTCAATCGCGCCGGAGTGTTGCATGGCCGAAAGTACGCAGAAAAAACTCGAACGAGTCCGCCCGCCTCGCATTCAGATCTCCTACGAGGTCGAAACCGGCGGCGCCATCGAGATGAAGGAACTTCCCTTCCTCATGGGCGTGCTCGGTGACTTCAGCGGGAACCCCGCGGAGCCGCTCCCGCGCTTGAAGGATCGCAAGTTCGTCGAGATCACGCCCGACAACTTCGACGACACGCTCGCCAGCATGAAGCCGCGCCTGCAGTTCTCTGTCGAGAACAAGCTCAGCGAAGATGCCGACGCGCCCAAGCTTGGCGTCGAACTGAATTTCCGCAGCATGGACGACTTCTCCCCCGACGCCGTGGCCAAGCAGGTCAAGCCACTCCGCGAGCTGCTCGAGCTGCGCACCGAACTCGCCAACCTGCGCGCCAACCTGCAGACCAACGAGAAGCTCGACGAAGTGCTGCAGGACACGCTGGGCGACGCCGACAAGATGGCCAAGCTGAAGGCCGAACTCGGGCTGGAGAGCTAACATGGCCGAAGCACAAAAGGCGGGCGCACAAGCCGTCACGACCGATGCCGAACTCTCGCTGCTCGACCAGATCGTCGAGCAAGGCAAGATGGGCAAGGATGCCGAGACCAAGGGTCGCGGCAAGGATCTGGTGAAGCGGTTCGTCAGCGAAGTGCTCGAAGGCGCGATCACGATCAATCGCGACACCGAGACGATGATCAATGCGCGTATCGCGCAGATCGATCATCTGCTGTCGCTGCAGGTCAACGAGATCATGCACCACCCCGACTTCCAGAAGCTCGAGGGGTCGTGGCGTGGCCTGCAGTTCTTGATGAAGCAGAGCGAGACGAGCGCCATGCTCAAGATCAAGGTGCTCAACGTCTCCAAGAAGGACCTGCTGCGCGATCTGCAGCGCGCGCCCGAGTTCGATCAGAGTGCGCTGTTCAAAAAGGCGTACGAAGAAGAGTACGGCGTGTTCGGTGGTACGCCGTTCGGCGCGCTTGTCGGCGACTATCAGTTCGACAAGAGCGGTCAGGACATCGAACTGCTCGAGAAGATCTCCAACGTGGCGGCGGCCGCGCACGCACCGTTCATGACGGCCGCGTCGCACGACATGCTCAACCTGCAGAGCTGGACGGACCTCGACACGCCGCGCGATCTCGCCAAGATCTTCGACAGCACCGAGTACGCCCGCTGGAAGACGTTCCGCTCGAGCGAAGATGCCCGCTACGTCGCGCTCGCCGCGCCGCGCGTGCTCATGCGCGAGCCCTACGGCGCGGCCACCGTGCCGGTCGAAGCGTTCAACTACGAAGAGCGCGTCGATGGTTCGAACCACGAGCATTACTGCTGGGGCAACGCCGCCTACGCCATGGCCGCGAACGTCAACAAGGCGTTCGCGATGTACGGATGGTGTGCGCAGATCCGCGGTGTCGAGAGCGGTGGATTGGTCGAAGGCCTCCCCATCCACAACTTCCGCACCGAGTCCGGCGAACTCGCCATGAAGTGCCCGACCGAAGTGCAGATCACCGATCGTCGCGAGAAGGAACTCGCCGACCTCGGCTTCGCGCCGCTCGTGCACCAGAAGGGCACCGCCAACGCCGCCTTCTTCTCGGTGCAGTCGGCCCAGAAGCCCAAGGCCTACGACTCGCCGGGTGCCACCGCGGCCGCGCGGTTGTCGGCGCAGCTGCCGTACATCTTCGCTACGTCTCGCTTCGCCCATTACCTCAAGGTGATGATGCGCGACAAGATCGGCGGCTACACGTCGCGTGCCGAAGTGGATTCGTTCCTGAACCGCTGGATCCAGAACTACGTCGCCGTCGAAGGGGCCACCGCCTCGATCAAGGCGAAGAAGCCGTTGTCGGAAGCGCGCGTCGATGTGGTAGAAATCCCGGGTAAGCCGGGCGCCTATCGCGCCGTCGCGTTCCTGCGTCCGCACTATCAGCTCGACGAGCTGGCCGTGTCGATGCGTCTGGTGGCCGAGCTCCCCGCCGCCGCGAAGTAGTCCCGCCCGTCTCTGAACGTTCTTTCATTCATTAACCCTGGAGTATCACGCACATGGCATTCGATACGTATCTCGATATCACCGGCGTTGAAGGTGAGTGCACCGCGAAGGGCTTCGAGAAGAAAATCGAGATCTATTCGTTCAGCTGGGGCGCCTCCAACCCGACGTCGGTCGGACCGGGCCGTGACGGCCTCTCCGCCGGTCGCGTGTCCGTGTCCAGCTTCAACGTCATGAAGAAGACCGAGAAGTCGTCGGCCGCGCTCTTCGCCGCCTGCTGCACGGGTCAGCACTATGACAAGGCGACGGTCTCGATGCGCAAGGCCACCGGCACCGGCGGCCAGGACATCTTCCTCACCTACACGTTCACCGACGTGATGGTGGAGTCCGTGCAGTGGTCGGGTTCGAGCGGTGGTGATGACACGCCGACCGAGTCCCTCTCGCTCGCGTTCGCCAAGGTCGAGATCGAATACAAGACGCAGGACGACAAGGGCAAGCTCGCGGTGGCCGGTCAGGCCTCGTGGGATCTCACCAAGGTCTCGGCGTAAAGCGAGGCCCGCGCCATGGCCTCCTCGCAAGCTCTCTACGCGGCCGGCCAACTTGGCGCGGCAATCGAAACGTTGGGCGTCGAGCTCCGGAATTTTCCGGCCGACGCCCAACGGCGCACGTTTCTGTTCGAGCTGCTCACCTTCGCCGGCGATTGGTCGCGGGCGCAGAAGCAGCTCGACGTGCTCGCCAAGAACGGCCACATGGCCGAAGCCGGCACGATGCTCTACCGCTCCGCCATCGAGGCGGAGCGCGTGCGCGAACACATGTTCGACACGGGCGATTTTCCGATCACCGTCGCCCCGTCGCCGGTCAGCGGCACGCTCAACGGCGAACCGTTCGCCTCGATCGAAGACGCTGACCCCCGACTCGGCGCCCGCCTCGAAGTGATCGCCGGCGGACGCTATCTCTGGATCCCCTTCGCGCATCTCGCGTCGCTGTCCATGCCCGCGCCAGCGCGCCTGCGCGATCTGCATTGGGCACCGGCTCAGCTGCGCACCGGCCCCTCCGTGGCCGACAAGGAACTCGGCGAAATTCTGCTGCCCGCCCTCTCGGTCGGCGCGTGGCGACACGCCGAAGACGAAATCCGGCTCGGACGCGCCACCGACTGGGAGGATCTCCCCTCCGGTGATTTTGCTCCGGTTGGGCAGAAGTTGCTGCGCGTCGACGATCGGCTCGTGCCGCTCGTGGATGTGCGGGAACTCGTCATCGCGTCCTGACCGACGCCCGTCGGTACCGGGCCGTCACCGCGTCGTGCGGTGACGGCGGTCGACGTTTCCGTTTCTCCTTCTCGACATGCCAGTAAACTCCGAGCTCCTCACGACGCTGCTCGCGCCGATTCCGGGTGAGAACCCCGCCGGCAGCGACATGCGCTACGATCCGCAGTACGACGCCTTCAAGGAAGCGCGGCGGGAAGAGCTCGCGGTCCCCGACAAAGACGGCAACCTGTCGGCCGACCGGAAAGTCGCCGACTGGCAGCGCGCGACCACCATCGGCACCGAACTGCTCAGCAAGTCCACCAAGGACCTGCAGCTCGCTGCCTGGATGACGGAGGCGCTGCTGCAGCGTCAGGGCGTGTCCGGATTGCACACCGGCATCGAACTGCTGCGGGGCATTCTGGAGCAGTACTGGGATTCCTGCTATCCCGAAGGCGAAGACGGCGACTACGAACTGCGCAGCGGCCCGCTGGAGTGGATCGGCAACAAGCTCACGCTGCCGCTGCAACAGCTCACCATCGCGTCGGGCGCATTGTCGCTGCTCGATTACAACGCGTCGCGCAGTGTACCGACCGAAATCGCCATCGGTGCGGCCGCGTACGACGCACAGAAGAGCCTCAACGCGGCGCGGAGCGAAGCGGAAGCCATGGGCAAGATCATGCCCGAAGCCGCCGACGCCGCGATCGAGAACACGGGGAAGGTGTTTTACAAAGCGCTCGTGTCCGATATCGATGCCGCCACGGCCGGTCTCGCCGCGCTCGAAGCCGTGTCCGACGATCGCTTCGGCCGCGAGGCCCCCGCGTACACCGGGCTTCGCAACGGGTTGGATGAACTGCGACGCTTCGCTGGGAGCACGCTCGCCCGCAAGCTCGAGCTCGACCCGGATCCGATCGAAGACATCGTGGAAACCGAAACAGGTGGCGCAGGCGATGCCCCCGCCGATGGACCGCAAACGCCGGAGCCCGTCAACAAACAGGATGCCGCGCAGCGCGTGATCGTCGTCGCCAAGTGGTTGCGTCAGCAGGACGCCACCAGCCCGGCGCCGTACGCGATGTTACGGGCGTTCCGCTGGGGCGAGTTGCGCGTCCGCGCGCCGGAACTCGATCCTCGCCTGCTCGAAGCGCCGCCCACTCCGATTCGCGCGCGGCTCAAGTCGTTGCTGCTCGACAATCGGTGGTCCGATCTGCTCGAACAGTGCGAAGTGCTCATGGGCACTGCGCAGGGTCGCGGCTGGCTCGACCTCCAGCGCTACGCGCTGACCGCGTGCGCCAATCTGGGCAGCGGTTTCGATCCCGTGGCGGCCATCATTCGCAGCGAACTTCAAGCGCTGCTGCGCGCCCTGCCACAGCTCCCCGGAATGACGCTTATGGATGACACGCCCTCTGCCAACGACGAAACGAAGGCCTGGCTGTCCGCCGAAGGTCTCGAGGCTCCTCCAGAGGCGGCGGAAGCCGAGGTCGCGAGTGCGGACGAGTCTGCCCCCGACAGCGCGATCGGCGATGGGGCGGAGTTGCTGGGCGAAGCCCTCGCGGACGACGAGGCCACCGCGCAGCAAGGCGGCCTGCGCGCCACGCGTCAGCGCCGCGCGCCCGTCGCGACCGGTCGTGATCCGTTCGACATCGCCCGCGCCGAATTGAGCGCCGGTCGCCCCAACAAGGCCATCGAGCGGCTCATGGCGGAACTGGTGCGCGATCAGTCCGAGCGCGGACGCTTTGTGCGCCAGACGCAGATCGCGTACATCATGGTCGAAGCTGGACTCAATCAGGTGGCCGAGCCCATCCTCGAGCGCTTGCTGGAAATCATCGACGATCGGAAGCTCGAAGATTGGGAAGCGGGGGCGCTCGTCGCGCAGCCGCTCGCGCTGATGCACACGGTGCTCACGCGCACCGACGAGGATGCGGCGCGGCGTTACAAGTTGTATCTGCGCATTTGTCGTCTCGATCCGCTGCAGGCGTTGGCCTTGCAGCAGAGCTGAGGACCGCACCCGGCATGGCACGCACCGAACTCGATCGCGCCGTTCAACCCTCGTTGCTCGACCGTCTCACCGACGAGGATCCTCGGGCGAGCGGGGACGCGGCCGTGTCCCGCGAGGAGTCCGTGCGGCGGTTCCGGCAGGCCGTGCAGCGTGACGTGGAAGCGTTGTTGAACACGCGACGCTGCATCGTCGAGATCGGCCCCGGCGATGTGGAGCTCCGTCGGTCGGTGCACGAGTTCGGCATTCCCGATACGACGGGATTGGCGGTCGGCACCAACGCCGGGCGTAAGTTGCTCACGGATGACATCAAGGATGCGCTGCAGCGTTTCGAGCCGCGTCTCATGAACGTCACCGTGCGCCTCACCGACAGCGACCAGATTCGGACCCCGCAGGTGCGCTTCGCCATCGAAGCCACGCTGCGTATGGATCCGAGTCCTGAACAGATCGTGTTCGATACCGTGCTGGAGATTGCCAGCGGCTCGTACGCCGTGGACGAGAACGGCTGATGGCCAAGGACGCGCGCGAGCAGCGGGAACTCAAGGACTACTACGAGTTCGAACTCACCTATCTCCGCAAGCTCGGAGCCGAGTTCGCAAAGCGGTATCCCAAGATTGCCTCCCGCCTCCAGCTCGAAACGAGCAAGACTGAGGATCCGCACGTTGAGCGCCTGCTCGAGGGCTTCGCTTTTCTGGCCGCCCGCGTGCACCGGCGTCTCGATGACGATTTTCCGGAGATCTCCGAGGCGCTGCTGGAGATGCTTCACCCGCAGTTCGTGCGGCCGGTGCCCTCCATGTGCATCGTCGACATGCCGCTCGATCCGGCGCAGGGTCGGCTGCCCGATGGGCACCACGTGCCCCGCGGCAGCGTGCTGCAGACGCAGCCGGTCAATCGCGTGCGCTGCAACTTCCGCACGGTGTACGACACCACGCTCTGGCCGCTCACGATTACGAACGCGGAGTGGACCACACCCGATCGCGCCGGTGCGGGCACCAGCGCGCGCGACGCGGTCGGCGCGATTCGTCTCGAAATCCGGGCGTTCGAAGGCGTCAAGCTGGCCGATCTCGCCATCGAGGCGCTCCGGTTGCATCTCGCCGGCGGTACCGGCGTCGTCGACACGCTCTACGAGCTACTGCTGAACAACACGATGCAGGTCGTCGTGCGCAATCCCGACCGGCCGCACCAGCCGCCCATCGTGATCAAGTCCAGTGCGGTGAAGGCGGTCGGCTTCGGTGAGAACGAGAACATGCTGCCGTATCCGAACCGCACCTTCGGCGGACACAATCTGCTGCTGGAGCTGTTCGCGTTTCCGCAGAAATTTCACTTTGTCGACCTCGAAGGATTCGGCGACGCCGTGCGCGCGCTCGGTGCCACCGATCGCGTCGACGTGAGCTTTCTCGTCAGTTCATTCGAGCGTGCCGATCGTCGACAGCAGCTCGAGCTCGAACTGTCGGCGAAATCGTTCCGGACCAATGCCACGCCAGCGGTAAATCTCTTCGAGCAGTCGGCCGAACCGATTCTGCTGTCGGAGCGTCGCTTCGAGCATCTGGTCGTGGCCGAAGTGCGGCAGCGACTGGAAGTCGAAGTGTGGTCGGTCGACGAAGTGAAACTGGTGGAACACGAGGGCACTGAAGCGCGCGAGATCTCGCCGCTGTACTCGCATCGGCACAACATCAGTGGGGCTGGTGACGATGTCTTCTGGCACGTGAGCCGTCGTCCGGCACCGTGGCGCACCGATGGTGGCACGGAGCTCCATCTGGCGTTCAGCGACATGAGTGGCACCGTGCGCGCGCCCGACGTCGATGTGGCATCACTGCGCGTGAGCTGCTTCAACGGCGACATGCCGAGCCTCTTGCCGTTCGGCGCCGACAACCGCGGCGATTTTGAACTGATCGGTGCTGGTCCGATTCAGCGCATCAACTGCGTGGTCAATCCCACCAAGTCGGTGCAACCGGCGCTCGGCAGCTCCATGCTCTGGCGCATGATCTCGTCGCTGTCGCTCAACCATCTCTCGATCGTCGACGGTACGCCCGATGCGCTGCAGGAATTGCTGCGGCTGCACAACATGAGCGATGACCTCGGCGCCGAACGACAGATCGATGGACTGGTCAAGGTCAGTAGTGAGCCGTCGTTTGCGCGCGTCGATTCCCCGCACGGGATCGCCTTCGCGCGCGGTCGTCGCATCGAACTCGAATTCGACGAACAGCAGTTCCCGGGCGGCGGCATGTTCCTCATGGCCACCGTGCTGGAACGGTTCTTCGCGTTGTATGCGTCGATGAACAGCTTCACGCAGGTCGCGGTGCGTTCGCGGCAACGCCGGCGGCCGGTCACGGAGTGGCCAGCCCGCGCCGGTGGACGGACGCTGATATGAGTACGGCCCGGGACGCGAGGAATCGGCGTCGGCTGGCCCGCAGCCTCGAGGAGTCCGGAAGCGGATACGATTTCGTGCAGGCCATGCGTTTGCTCATGCGCCTCTACCCCGACCGCGCGGCGATCGGTGGCTGGGACGACCCCGCACGCGAAGTCGTACGGCTCTCCGTGCCGCCGTCCTTCGCCTTTCCGCCGTCGGAGATCGCCAAGCTCGAGCTCCCCAGTGCGTCCGACGAGCATGAGATGACGGGGATGACCGGCGAGTTCACGAATCGCACGCAGGCCCGGATGGCCGTGCGCTTCATGGGACTGACCGGTCCGCAGGGCGTACTGCCGCACATGTACACCGAGCATGCGGCCACGCGCGCACGCGCGCGCGACACCGCATTCCGCGACTTCCTCGACCTGTTCAACCATCGGGCGCTGTCGCTGTTTCATCGCGCCTGGGAACGGTATCGGCCGTACGCGGCCGCCGAGCATGGCGCCGAAGACCGGCTACGCTCGCACCTGCTCGACCTGGCTGGCATCGGCACGCACGGTGTGCAGCAGAACAGTCGGGTGCCGGTCGACACGCTGGCGTATTACGCGGGACTGCTAGCGCTGCGCACACGTCCCGCGGTCGGGCTCGCGCAGATGATCGGCGATCACTTTCAGGTCGCGGCCACGGTCGAACAGTTCGTCGGCGAATGGCAGACGCTGCGTCATGGTGGACAGCTCGAGCTCGGTGATGACGACCTCGATGGCCGGCTCGGGTCGGCGGTGCTCGGTGATGCCGTCTATGATCCGCTCGCCCGCGTGCGTCTTCGCCTCGGACCGCTCTCGTACGCCCAATTCCAGACGTTTCTTCCCGGCGGTGGCGCGCACGACCGCCTGCGCGAGCTCGCGCGACTGTATGCCGACGATCAGGTGGGCGTCGAGGTGCAGCTCGTGCTGGCGCGCGATGAAATCCCGCCGTCGTCGCTGGGTGCGGCCGGCGCACCAACGCTCGGATTCGGGACCTGGCTTCGCGCGAAGCCCCCGGTGCAGGATGCCGACGACGTTCGCTTGATCCTGTGTTGACTGTGTTGCTGCCGTTGCCGCTGTTGCCGCCGTTTTCCCTTCCCGCTTTCTCGCTGACGGAGTCGTCATGGCCGTAAACCTGCGTGGCCTGATCGCCAAGCTGAATGCTCCAACCCGTAGCGCCGTCGAGGCGGCCGCGGGGCTCTGCCTGTCGCGCACGAACTATGACGTGGAGATCGAACACTTCCTCGTGAAAGTGCTCGATGCCAACGACGGCGACCTGGCCGCCATTCTGAAGCACTTCGGTATCAATCGCTCGCGCCTCGCCGACGACCTCGCGCGCGCACTCGATCGCATCAAGACCGGCAACGCCCGGACGCCCACGCTGAGCCCGTCCCTCGTCAACATGCTCAGCGAAGGCTGGCTGCTCGGCTCCGTGGAGTTCGGCGCACCGCGCGTGCGCACGGGCCACGCGCTGCTCGCCCTGCTCAGTGTCGGCGAGCTCGCTCGCATGGCGCAGGACATCAGCAAGGAGTTCGAGAAGATCCCGGCCGATGTGCTCAAGAAGGATTTTGCGACGATCACCGCTCCGTCCGCTGAAGCGTCGGCCGAGCTGGGCGCGATCGACAGCGCGGCGTCGAGTGCCAGCGCGTCGAGCGGCAGCGGCGCGCCCAAGGCCGGTGGCCGGACACCGAACCTCGACCAGTACACCGTCGACCTCACGGCCAACGCGAAGGCCGGCAAGATCGACGCCGTGCTCGGTCGTGATTTCGAAGTGCGTCAGGTCGTCGACATCCTCACGCGCCGCCGGCAGAACAACCCGATCCTCGTCGGTGAAGCCGGCGTCGGTAAGACCGCCGTGGTCGAGGGTTTCGCGCGCCGTATCGCCGAGGGCGACGTGCCTCCGCCGCTTCGCAACGTGTCGCTGCGCTCGCTCGACCTGGCCATGCTGCAGGCCGGCGCCGGTGTGAAGGGCGAGTTCGAGAATCGTCTGAAGGGGCTGATCGAAGAGGTGAAGAACTCACCGACGCCGATCATCCTGTTCATCGACGAAGCACATACCATGATCGGTGCCGGTGGTGCGGCCGGTCAGAACGATGCGGCCAACCTGCTCAAGCCGGCGCTCGCGCGCGGCGAGCTGCGCACCATCGCCGCCACCACGTGGAGCGAGTACAAGAAGTTCTTCGAGAAGGATCCGGCGCTCTCGCGTCGCTTCCAGCTCGTGAAGGTCGATGAGCCCACCGAAGACGTGTGCTGCATCATGATGCGCGCCGTCGTGCCTGCACTCGAGAAGCACCATACGGTGCGCATTCTCGACAGCGGTATGGAAGCGGCCGTACGCCTCTCGCATCGGTACCTGCCGGATCGTCAGCTGCCCGACAAGGCCGTGAGCGTGCTGGATACGGCGTGCGCCCGCCTCAACCTCGGACAGACCGCGACGCCGGGCCCGATCGAAGACGCCCGTCGTACGCTCGATGACATCGCGCTGCAGGAACGCGTCCTCAATCGCGAGCAGGTGGCCGGTGCGGACCACAAGGAGCGGCTGGGGGAACTCGCCACGCGTCGCGGGCAGGTGCAGGAATCGCTCGCCGCGCTCGAAGCGCGCTGGACCACTGAGAAGGCGCTCGTGGAGAAGATTCTTGGCGTGCGCGATGCGCTCATCGCCGAGGCCGAGAATGCCGATCAGTCCACCGCCAACACGCTACGCACCGAGTTGAACGGTCTCACCGCCGAACTCGAGACGCTGCAGGGCGAGACACCGCTCATGCGCGTGTTCGTGGATGCCTCGATCGTCGGCGAAGTGATCTCCGGCTGGACCGGTATTCCCGTGGGCAAGATGATGAGCGATGAACTCGGCACGATGCTCGAGCTCGAGAAGCATCTCGGCGCCCGCGTAATCGGCCAGGACCATGCACTCCTCGACATCTCGCGTCGCGTGCGTACGTCGAAGGCCGGCATCGAAGATCCGAACAAGCCGAAGGGCGTGTTCATGCTGGTCGGGCCCAGCGGCGTCGGCAAGACGGAAACGGCGCTGGCGCTCTCCGATCTGCTGTATGGTGGCGAACGCAACATCATCACCATCAACATGTCGGAGTTCCAGGAAGCGCACACGGTCTCGACGCTCAAGGGCTCGCCCCCGGGATACGTGGGCTACGGCGAAGGCGGCGTGCTCACCGAAGCCGTGCGTCGTCGTCCGTACAGCGTCGTGCTGCTCGACGAAGTCGAGAAGGCGCACCCCGACGTGCTCGAGCTCTTCTTCCAAGTGTTCGACAAGGGCGTGATGGATGACGGTGAAGGTCGTGAGATCAACTTCAAGAACACGATCATCATCCTCACCACGAACGCCGGCACCGAGACGATCATGAAGCTCACCGCCGATCCGGAAACGATGCCGTTCCCGGATGCCATGGCGAAGGCGCTCAAGCCGGAGCTCGACGCAGTCTTCAAGCCGGCCTTCCTCGGCCGCATGGTGATCGTGCCGTTCTATCCCGTGCGTGACGAGAACCTCAAGCAGATCGTTCGTCTCAAGGTGGGCAAGATCGGCCGTCGTCTGCGCGAGACGCACCGTCTCGAGCTGCGCCACGACGAAACGCTCATCGCGCAGGTGGCTGCTCGGTGCACCGAAGTGGAAAGCGGCGCCCGCAACGTCGACAACATTCTGAGCAACACGCTGCTGCCCGAGATCTCGCGCATGCTGCTGGCGGCGATGGCGGAAGGCATCCGTCCGACCGCACTGCGCGTGGGCGTGGCCGAGGACGGAGACTTTACGTACGAGAACGTGGTCGACGCTGCTGCGGTTTGACGTAGCGGCTCATCGAGGATACCCGAGGACGTACTGATGGCCTGGTCACAAGCCGATCGACCGTACCGATTGAACACGCCGTTGGGTAAGGACGTGCTGTTGCTGCGCGAGTGGCGTGGAGAGGAGTCCCTCTCCACGCTGTTCCGCTACACCGTCACGGCGATGAGCACGCGCAGCGACATCTCGGCCAAGGAGCTGTTGCTCAAGAAGGTCTCGTTGTTGTTGCGTTTGCCCGACGGCACCGATCGCACCGTGCACGGTGTGGTCAGCCGCCTTCGTCGCGGCGGCAAGGCACCCGTTGGCCTGGTCGCGTACGAACTCGAGATCCGTCCGCCCCAATGGGTGCTCGATCTCGACGAAGGCTTCGAGATTTTTCAGAACAAGTCGGCGCGTGACATCGTGAATGCCCTCATGACGGGGGTGAGCACGGCGTGGAAGCTGACGCGCACGGTCGACGAACGTCCGGCCACCTTCCGCTATCGGGAGAGCCGGTGGAACTGTGCCGCGCGCCTCATGGAGCAGGAAGGCGTGTGGTTCCGCTTCGATCATACGGGGGGCGACGCGCAGCTGGTCTGGAGCGACAGCGTCGCGTCGGCCAAGCCAGCATGGGGCGTCACCAAGCTGGCGTTCATCGAGGCGGCGGATGATACGTCGCGCCTGACCGGCCTGGGGGTCGACGCCACGCCGTTCGTCTCCAAGACGCACCTGCGCACGGCCAGTGAGTTTCTGGCCATGAAGAGCGTGCACGACACCACCGCGTCGAATGGCGACTTCACGCCGCCTAGCTCGATGTCAGCCTATCTGTTCGACCAGCAGATCGCGGCGCATCACGCACCGGCGGCGGCGCCGAACAAGGTGCCGTACGACGCGAAGGTGTACTCGAAGCTCCGTCAGGAGCTCGCCGAGGTCACCGCCGAGGTATATCACGGCACCAGCACCTACGTCGGTCTCGAACCCGGTGCCAAGTCGGACGTGGTGAACCTGTCGAACGCCAGTTTGAATGCGTCGCTCTTCATCACAAAGGTCGTGCACCGCGGCAGCAACGGCGATTATTTCGCCAACGAGTCCGCCAAGTTCGAGTACGACAACGAGTTCGAAGCCATTCCGGCGGCCACGCCGTATCGCCCGGCGCGCACCACGCCGTGGCCGCACATCGGCGGGTCGCACACCGCGGTCGTCGTGGGTCCCGATGGCGATGAGATCTATACCGACGAGTGGGGCCGCGTGCAGGTGGTCTTCAAGTGGGATGAAGACCACAAACTCGACCTCAAACACTCCTGCTGGGTGCGCGTGGCCACGTCGTCGGCGGGCCAGCAATTCGGTACGGTGTTTCTGCCGCGCATCGGGCATGAAGTGATCGTCGAGTTCCTCGACGGCAATCCCGACAATCCGATCATCACCGGAAGCCTGTACAACAGCGCCAACAAGCATCCATGGTCGCTGCCCGGCGAGAAGAACTCGAGCGGCATCCGTACCAAGTCCACCCTCAAAGGCGGAGCCGACGATTACAACGAACTGCGCTTCGACGACTCGAAGGGTGCGGAGCTGATCTACAAGCAGGCGCAGATGGATCTCGAAACGCTCGTGAAGAATGACGAGCGCCGGAAGGTCGAGCACGACCGAACGACGGAGATCAAGAACAACGAGGAGAAGACGGTCAAGGAAGGCTGGGAGAGAACCACGATCGAGAAGGGTGAGCAGTTCATCACGGTGGCCGACAACAACCGGACGCTGCACGTCGAGAAGGAGCACACCGTCACGGTGAATGGCGGCGAAACGATCACCGTGATCAAAGATCGCAAAATCACGGTGAAGCAGAATCAGATCCACGAGATCACGGAAGACAACAACGTCAAGGTCGACGGCAAGCAGGATACCACGATCAAGCAAGACGATACCACGACCGTTACCGATGGCAATTCCGTACTCAAGGTCAGCATGGGTGACATCTCCGCTGCCGCGCAAATGGGTGACATCACCATCAAAGCGAGTCTCGGTGCGATCACGCTGGAAGCGATGAAGAAGATCGAGCTGAAGGTCGGCGGCAGCTCGATCGTGATTGATATGAAGGGCGTGACTATCACGGGACCCATGGTCACCCTCAAGGGCAACGCCATGGCGAAGGTCGAGGCGGCCATCGTGCAGGTTGACGCAAAAGGCGTGGCGATGATCAAGGGCGCCGTCACCATGATCAACTGATCGGAGTCCATGTGAACATGCCCGCTTCAATCGCCCCCGACCCGCTGGCGTCGCTGACGCCGCCCATGCGATGGCTCATCGAGCGCGCTGCGCCCGACGAGCCCGCCCTCGCGATGCTCAATCCGCAGCACACGCTCGAGCAGCTCTACGCCACCTGGGTGGGCGCCGACCAAGTCGTCTCTGCAATCCGGCTGATCGCGGCCATCCTCCCCAATCGCGAGAGTATCTGGTGGGCCTGGGTTTCGGCCCGCTACGCGACGCAGATGGAAGGGGGTACGGCACCGTCGGCCAATGCGCACGCCACTCTGGCCGCGGTCGAACAGTGGATTGTACGCCCCGACGACGCGGCACGTCGCGCCGCGTTCGAAGCCGGTGAAAAATCCGGGCTCGATTCACCCATCGGACTGGTCGCCACCGCGGTGTTCCTGAGCGGCACCACGATTGCCCCGCCGTCGGTACCGGCGGTGCCGCCGCCGCCCGGTGTTGCCATGCCGCTCGTGGCCGGAGCGATCCTGCTGGCTGCGGTGTCGAACAGCAAGTCCGACCTGATCCCACCCACGTTCGTATCGTTCGCCGCGCAGGGGCTTGAGATCGTGAAGCGACTCGGCGGGTGGGATACCGCCCTCCAGCTTGCGCACGATACGCATCGTCGGCAGCAGGCCGAATACGAACAGGCCATCAACGCACCGGCACCGAGGTAATCGACCATGGGAATGCCAGCGGCTCGCATTACCGATATGCATCTCTGCCCGATGGTGACGCCGGGTGTCCCGCCCATTCCGCACGTGGGAGGCCCCATCGTGAAGCCGGGATGTCCCACCGTGCTGATCGCCATGTTGCCGAGCGCCACCGCCACCAGCATGTGTGTATGCGTGGGCCCACCGGACATGGTCGCCAAGGGCTCAGCCACGGTGTTGCTCGGCAAGCTTCCCGCCGCGCGCTTGGGCGATAACACCGCACACGGCGGTGCAATCATTCTTGGCGCGCCGACGGTACTGATCGGCGGCTGACGAGCCCTGGGCGGATCACCGCCCGAACGGCTGCTCCAGGCTCGGCGACTGCGGCGTAAACAGCTCGGCGCCGTTCTCCGTGATCACCATGTCGTCTTCCAGCCGGATGCCGAACTCGCCCGGGATGTAGATGCCTGGTTCGTCCGAGAACACCATGCCGGGGCGCAGTGGCAGCGTATTGCCACGCACGAGATACGGCCACTCGTGCCCGTCCATGCCCATGCCGTGACCCACACGGTGGCTGAAGTACGTGTAGTCCGGGCCGAAGCCGGCATCGACGATCACCTTGCGCGCCGCCGCATCCACCGCTTCGCAGGGCACCCCCGGCTTCGCCGCCGCCAGCGCCGCACTCTGCGCGCGATGCTCGATCTCGAACACGTCTTTCATGCGCTGCGTTGCCTTGCCGAGCACGAACGTGCGTGAAATGTCAGACGAGTAGCCTTCCACCTTGCAGCCGCCGTCGATGAGCAGAATGCTCCCCTCACGCACCACCTGCGGCGTGGCACTGCCGTGCGGTAGCGCCGAGTATTTGCCGACCTGCACGCCCGCTGACCCCGAGTAGCCCAACTGTTGGTGGGCGAGCTGGACCAGCTGCGCGAAGTCGTCCTGGGTCATGCCTTCTTTCAGCGACTTGTACGCCGCTTCATACGCGGCCAGCGTCACGGCACTGGCGTGACGCATGAGCGCGAGTTCATGCGCATCCTTGACGATGCGACAGCCGGCGGTGATCGGGGTTCCACTCACCACCGTTACGCCGGGCACATGCGCGGCCCCATCGGCAAATACGAAACGCACCGTTTCCTCGGCGGCAATCGTCGCCGTCGAGAGGCCGCGGGACGCGAGCCCTTTTCGCAGCAGCTCGTACGGATTCTCGTGCTCCTCCCAAGCCATCACCTCGGCGTCGCGCCCGAGCGGCCCCAGATGCGCCTGCTCCATCGCCCGCTCTTCTTCGAACTTGGGCGTGATCAGGAAGGCCGCGCCGCGCACGGGAATCACGGCGGCCAGGAGTCGCTCACTGAGTCCCCAGCGGATACCGGTGAAGTACTCCATGCTCGTACCGCCGGTCAGCATAAGCGCGGCGACTCCTTGGTCGCGCATGAGCTGCCGCGCCTTCTCGAGCCGTCCCTGACGTTCCGACACCGAGATCGGCACTACGCCGTCACGCATCGGACGCAACGCGCGTATGGCGGGCGGCAGCGCCGTCGGCGGCTGTGTCACGACGGGCGACTCGAGTGCCTCGACCGCGGCCGGCCCCGACACGAGAGCGCCGGCCATGATGGCCGCTGTGGAACCGAGAAAACCACGACGCGTCGACATGCCGTACCTCGATGTAGAGATGGTGTGAAGTCCACTTATCTTTATACCGCTGGTGCGATGCAACGTCGAGTCCAGCAGCCCCACCGCCTTTCAAGGCGGACACCTCCACCCGTGTCCGCACCGCTTTTCATCTCGTGAGGATTCCGTGTTCCTTCCCATCCTTCGGCGCGCTGCGCTGGCAGGACGGCGCGGCACCGCAGCCATGTTCGGGCTCGCGCTGTCGATTGCTACTGCCTCTCCGCTCGCTGCCCAAGCTACTGGTACCATCGTCGGTCGCGTAGTCGACGGCGACAACGGCCAGCCCGTTGCCGCGGCGCAGGTCACTGTCGCCGGTACGCAGTTCGGACGCTCCACCGGCGACGACGGCCGTTTCACACTCGCCAACATCCCGTCGGGTGCTGCCACCATCACGGTGCGTCGCATCGGCTATCAGTTGCAGTCGCGCCCGATCACGCTTGCTGCGGGTGCGACCGTCACCATCGACTTCACGCTGGTGAAGAGCAGTGTCTCCCTTGCCGGCGTCGTCGTCACCGCGACTGGTGAAGAGCGCAAGAAGGAAGTCGGCAACGCGATCACCACCGTGAGCAGCGCCGACTTCGAGCGCGGCGCCGTGGCGAACACGCAGCAGATCCTGCAGGGTCGTACCACTGGCGTCACCATTCAGGCGAATGGCGGCGGTCCGGGCGCTGGCGGCAACATCCGTTTGCGCGGCGTGAACTCGGTGACGCAGGGAAACCGTCCGCTGATCTACGTCGACGGTATCCGCATCTTCAACGGCAACTCGCCGACCGGCGTGTCGTCGCGCCAGTCCGTGTCACCGCTCAACGACATCGCCGCTGCCGACATCGAGCGCATCGAAGTCGTGAAGGGTCCTGCCGCGACCACGCTCTACGGCACTGAAGCATCGGGTGGCGTCATTCAGATTTTCACCAAGCGCGGTCGTGAAGGCCCCGCCGTGTGGACGCTCGAGGCCAGCGCCGGCATCAACAGCATGGGCGATTTCGGACCGCGCTCCGACCCGACGCGCATGTTCCTCCGTGAGTGCCGCGGCGCCAACGTGGTCGACGGACTCGGTGTCGCCTTCGAAGACGCCACCTGCCCCGAAAGCGGTTCGTGGCTGCAGAACGGCTACCTGGGTCGCTACTCGCTCGGTGTGCGTGGCTCGGGCAGTGGCATCAACTACGCGATCTCCGGCAATCTGGAGAACGAGTCGGGTGTGTTCCGCGTCGGCAGCAACAAGACGGGTGGTCTGCGCGCAAACCTCGGCTTCGCACCGTCGAAGACCGTCACGCTGGCGCTCAACACCTCCTGGCAGCGCCGCAATACCGCGATGCTCTCGGAAGGCAATAGCGCTGATGCCTTCCTGCTGAACGTGTCGCGTGGTCCCGGCTCGAACTTCAAGGGTACCGGCTGCAGCACGACGACGATTACGTGCGTCATCAACGACACGATCTTTTCGAAGGCCAACACGATCGGCGGCGATCACTTCATCACTGGCGGCACCGCCACATGGACGCCGACGGCGAACGTCACCAACCGCCTGTCGATCGGCATCGACTACAACAACAACGATCTTCGTACGATCAATCCGTTCGGATATCCGCGCACGCCGACCGGTCAGTATTTCCAGACGCTCTGGAACCGTCAGCTCATGACGGTCGACCTCGCGAGCACGTGGAAGCAGACCTACAGCAAGAACTTCTCGGGCACGTCATCGGTGGGCGGTCAGCTGTTCGACAGCCGCATCAATTCGACGGATCTGCAGGGCGACAACTTCGCTGGTCCGGGCCTCCCGACGCTGATCTCGGCGTCGCTCCGTCAGATTACTGATGTGAACCAGCAGCGCGTCATCAATGCCGGCTTCTTCGCGCAGCAGATGATTGGCTGGCGCGATCGCCTGTTCGTCACGGCGGGCGCTCGCGTCGACGGCAACTCGGCGTTCGGTACGGGCTTCGGACTCCAGACGTACCCGAAGCTCAGCATGTCGTACGTGCTGTCGGACGAATCGTTCTGGCCGTCGAACCTCATCGAAACGTTCAAGTTCCGCGCCGCCGTCGGCGAAGCCGGCAAGGCGCCCGGTGCGTTCGATGCCTCGCGGACCTGGAACCCGATCGCCGCCGAAGGCGGTCTCTCCGGCTTCACACCGGGTCAGCTCGGCAATCCAAACTTGGGCCCCGAGCGCACGCGCGAAAGCGAAGTGGGCTTCGACGCGGGCTTCTGGGGCGGTCGACTCGGTGCGGTGTTCACCTACTTCAACGCGAAGACCTCCGACGCCATCATCAACGTCGCGTATCCGCCGTCGCAGGGCTTTTCGACAAACCAGCCCGAGAACGTCGGAACGATCAAGAACAACGGTATCGAAGCGCAGCTCACCGCGTCGTTCGAGCCCACGAGCTGGTCCCGCCTGGAGACGCGCCTGCAGTACACGCGCGTGAAGGGTGAAGCCGTCGACCTCGGCGGCCGCGTCATCACGATCGACGCGCTGTCGCGCAGCTACGTGCAGGAAGGTCTGCCGCTGCCGTCGTACGTGGGCCTCAAGGTCCGCAATCCGAACGAGTTCGGTGCCGCGATCGTCGACACCAATCAGTTCCTCGGACAGACGTTCCCCGATCAGATCATCAACCCGTCGATCACGCTCACGCTGTTCAAGAATCTCACCATCGATGCGGTCGGTGAGTTCCAGAAGGGTGGTCACCTGCTCAACGGCACCGGATTCCAGAACTCCGGCCTTGGCATCTGGCAGCCGTGCTTCGCCGCCCAGAAGGCGCTCCGCGCCGCGGCCGCCGGCGATGCGTCGGCCTTGGCCGGCGTGAACGCGAAGGATCGCATGCGCTGCTCAATCGTGGCCGCGCAGCGCGACTACAGCTACTGGGTGGAGAGCGCCGACTTCTTCAAGCTGCGCAGCGTGTCCGCTTCGTACGACGTGCCGAAGCGCTTCACGCCCGGTGCGCGCAACATGACGGTGTCGCTCGCCGGACGGAATCTGTTCGTGAACACCAAGTACACCGGCTCCGACCCCGAAACGGCCGACCAGCGCACCAGCACCTTCTCGCGCCGCGACTACTACAACTTCTCGACGTATCGCACGTTCTTGTTCAGCGTGAGGACGAGCTTCTGATGCCCACTATGACTGCACTCTCTCCGATGGCCCGCCGTGCCGTACCGGCCGTGTCAATCGCGCTCGCCGCGCTGCTCGGTGGTTGCGACCTGAAGGTCACCAACCCCGGTCCGCTCCTCGACTCCGATCTCAACAACGCCAGCGCCGTCCCGGCACTCGTGAACGGCATGGGTGGCGATCTCTCGAACGCCATCGGTAACTATCTCACTCGCGGCTCACTCGCGGGCCTCGAGTTGCGCCACTCCGGCAACTTTGCCGCCGAGCGGAAGTTCGCCGCTGGCGACATTGCGCCGGAAGACGTGAACGGCGATTGGGCGCGTATGCACACCGCTCGCTACGTCGCGGAAGTGGGACTCGAGCGCATGAAGACCGTGCTCGGCACCGCCTTCGAAACGAACGCCAACACGCCGCGCGCGTACCTGTATGCCGGCTTCGCCAATCGGTTCCTTGGCGAGAACGTGTGCAACGCCGTGTTCGATGGCGGACCCGCGCTGCCCAGCAGCACGCACTTCGTGCGCGCCGAAAGTCTCTTCACGCGTGCGCTCACGATCGCCCGTGCGTTGAACAACACGGCGCTCACCAACGCGGCGCTCGCCGGTCGCGCGCAGGTCTATGCGAATCAGGGCAAGTGGACGGAAGCGGCAGCCGACGCGGCGCTGGTTCCGGTGTCGTTCCGCCACAACGCGGTGTTCTCCGTGAACACCACGCGCGAGAACATGGACCTCGCCACGCAGACCATCTCACGCCGTGAAGTCACGGTGTGGAATACCGTCTGGGTTGCCGATCGCGATCCGCGCGTGCTGTACGACACCGTGAAGACGGGCACGACGATCACGAAAGGTCAGGACGGCACCACCAACTTCTTCCGCCAGCGGAAGTACATCACGCTTGGCGATCCGGTGGCGCTGGCCAAGGGCACCGAGATGTTGCTCATTCGTGCCGAGGCGGCACTCCGGGCCAACGACCTCACGAATGCGATGCTGTTCATCAATCAGGGTCGCGCCGCGGCATCACTCACACCGCTCGCCGCCACCACGGTCACCGAAGCGTACACGCATCTGATGCGTGAGCGCGGTGCCGTGCTCTGGCTTGAAGGTCGTCGTCTGTTCGACCTGCGTCGTTGGCTGGCCGAGGGTCGGAATACGTCGCTGCAGGGACGCAGCACCTGCATCCCGATCAGCCTCGAAGAGCGTGGCGCGAATCCGAACGTCAGCGGCGCGCAGTAAGGCACCGAACATCGCACCAACCTTAGGAAGGCGGGGGAGCGGCCGATGCCGCTCCCCCGCCTTCGTCATGGCCGGGTCGCTTTCCACGTACGACTGCGCGTTGAATCCGTCGACAAACACCAGATCGGCGCAGCTCAGAAAGGGTGCTTCGTCGAACTGTTTGCTGTCGCCGTACAGCTGCTGCACGCGGTCGGCGTGGGGCGTCCCGGAGTACAGGAACTCCTCGAACGCCGATTCACTCAGCGAGAATTTGGTGTCCTCAGCAGTGTCATTTGGCCCTTTGACGTATTCAATTTGCTGTGATGGCGCTCGTCGGGCCGAAGGGACCAAGCAGCCCTTGCTGCTTCCGGCGCGCCCGGTCGGCATGCAGCCGAACGGTCAGCAACACGCACACGACGCCGCACAGCGCGGCAACGATCCAGGCGGTCATTCGATTGGGCAAAGAGGGGAATTCTTGGCAGGACAGCGCGCCGACAATCGGCGCGTTCTATTGTCGGAGGCCCCGTGACATCCCGCCAGAGTCGTCGGTGATGTTTAACACGCGTTCGCACGTCTTCCCTGCTCCTGCCTCCCGCTCCCGACCCATGCGTCGTGCATTGCATTTGTTGTCCGCGTTGGCACTCGTTACCGCTCCGCTGCATGCGCAGGGTGAACGCGGCGTTCCGTCCAGCGGCACGTTGGTCATCACCAACAAGACACCCGCCACCGCGACCATTATCGATGTGGCGAGCGCCCGCGTACTTGCCACCTTGCCCACGCAGCCGGGCCCGCACGAAGTCGTAATGTCGCGCGACGGGCGCGTTGCCGTGGTGTCCGACTATGGCGCGCAAACCGGCGGCAACACGCTCACGGTCATCGACGTGCCAGCGCTGCGCGTGGCGCGCACCATCACCCTCGGCGAGTACCGTCGACCACACGGGCTCGTGCTGCTCCCCGGCGACTCGCTAGTGGCCGTCACGTCGGAGACCAACAAGCAGCTCCTCATCGTACGCATCGCGACTGGTGACATCGTGCAGGCGATCGCCACGCAGCAGAACGGGTCGCACATGGTTGGCGTCACCGCGAGCGGCACCCGTGCGTGGACCGGAAACATCGGCAGCAATTCGATCTCCGAACTCGATCTCGTGAAGGGCATCGCGCTGCGCAACATCATGGTGCCTGCGCAGCCCGAGGCGATCAACGTGACGCCCGATGGACGCGAGGTCTGGGTGGGCAGCAACGCGACCGGGGTGCTCAGCGTGGTCGATGCCGCCAGCGGGAAGGTATCAACCGCAGCCGAGGGCTTTGGCTGGCCTTATCGCGTGCTCTTCTCGCCGGACAATGCGCTGGTCCTGGTGCCCGATCTCAAGAAGGAAGAGCTACGCTTCGTGGATCGCCGCACGCGCCGGGAACTCGGGCGCCTCGCCCTTCCCGGCATGGGACCGCAGGGCATCATCTTCACGCCCGATGGTACGCACGCGTTCCTGTCGTTGAGTACTGGTGCAAAGATCGCCGTCATCGACGTGGCGGCCCGTCGTGTCGAAAGTGAAATTGCCGCCGGTGACACGCCCGACGGTGTCGCGTATACAACCCGCGTGGTCGATGCGTTGCCGGCCGGATTTCGCGGCGCCTTCGCCGACGCCGACGGTCGTGCGCGCACCATCGTGTTTTGGTATCAGTGCGTGGGCGCCATCGCGCGCCTGCGCGCTGAGGGTGGGTTCGGACCGTCAGCGACCGCGCCACGCCTTATTTACTGCGAGCGCACACGCGACGGCCTTCCGGTCGGTGGCGTGTACGACATCGACCCCGCCTTCCGCACCGTGCAGCGATTCAGCGCCGTGCGACTCGACGGCGCGCGCGAGCGATACACCGGCACGATCGACACCGCTCGTGTTGCACTCGAAGCCAAGCTGGTCAACGACGTCACACGCGAGATCACGCCGGCATTCGCGAAACTCCAGCGGCCGTTCTCGGTCGTACCGGTGCCGCGGAGCGATGGTACGCTCGAAGCATGGGCGATTCCTCGCGCCACGAAGGCTCGCATGTTCGTGACCGGGGGTGAGCTGGCCTTCGCGCGCCTCACCGACGGCACAATACGTCGCACAGTGGATCACACCGCCACCTGGACACAGCTACCGTTACCCATCGACGGCGAACTCGAAATCCCGAGCGCCGCGCTCGACGTGCCTGCCGTCGCGGATCTGTTCACCGCGCACTATCATGGCGCACTCGGTCGTGACGTCACCGTGCACACCGCGACCATGGTGAGCCGGCTGCTCTCGGGTGTCGATCCCGCTACCGGCGCCCGGGCCGTGTGGCAACATGCCGTGAAAGCAGCGGCACGCTGACGCACATGACGGGGCGCGTGGTGCGATTCGCAGACTGATTGAGCGACGCCGGCCGGTGGGTCTCCCGTGACATCCGGGTGCTATACTCTCTAGTACCGGTTGCGTCGGCAGCCGTGCGCGACGCCGTCCCGAGCCTGCCGTATGAACGACGCGATGATTGTCTATAGCATCAACCTGATCATTGGCGCCATTCTGGCCGGTGTGATGGGACGATATTGGCGGCTCGGCGCGCGCGCTGGAGCGTTGCGTTATTGGATCGTGGCGGCCTGGACACTCACGGCCGCCGATCTGCTCTTCGTGCTACGCGCCGCGTATCCCGACGTCGTCGTCCGCATGCTGCCGACGCTGATGGTCACCGTCGGTCACCTGGTGCTGATCTTCGCCGCGCAGCGCACCGCGGAGCGCCCGACTACCACGCGCATCGCCGTTCTCATCTTCGCGCTGCATACGATCTTCTTGTTTGGCTTCATGGTCGCGCCGCAGTTCTCAGATTGGCGATCGGTCGGCAACACGATTCTCTGGGCAGCGCTCGCGTTTCAGGCGGCCTGGGTGCTGTCACGACCAATCGGCGCGCATCGTTCCGTGATGCAGATCCCAGCGGTGGTCCTGGCAGCGCACGGCGTGTTTCAAGCGGTGCGACTCGTGCTTGCCACGCGATCAGCCGCACGCCCGGGCGAAGGCCTTGGCCCACTCGTGCAGCTGATGGGTGACCTTGAAGTCAGCCTCTTCATGGTCGCGCTGTTCGTGAGCGTACTGGCCGCCTTTCTCGAGCAGAGCAATCGCGAGCTGCGCGCCGCGATGGACGATGTCGTCCAACTGTCGTCCATGCTTCCGCTGTGCGCCTGGTGTAAGAACGTCCGCAACGACGACGGCTACTGGCAGCGCATCGAGACGTATCTCACCACGCATCGCGTGAACGTCACGCACGGGATTTGTGAAGACTGCGCGGCGGAGCATGGCGCGACCCCGCCGCCGGCAGCGCCCGCCACGCCGTAGCGTTACTCGTATTGCCCCTTGGCCGCCGTGCCGTCGAACGGCTTCGGCATGGCCACATCAGCTGGCGGCTGCACTTCCCGTAGTCCGACGGTGGTAAACGGGCGCGAGGTATCGGTGAGCACGCATTCACGGAACCACTGCATCGGGGGTTTCGTCTCGTCGACGGTGAGATGTTGCACGGCCTTGATGCGGATCGGTGATCCCTTGAGGCCGCAGTCGAACGTCAAAATGCGATTCTTGTGCACGGGTGGGACTTTCGGCGCGCTCGGGCGCAAAATCGCCGGCTTGTCTTCAACCGTCACACACATGATGCCGCCGTTCTTCTTGAGATAGGCGCGCACCACGTTGGCTTTGTCCTTCGGTTCGCTCTCACGCTCGAAGGTGTCCTTCGGGATCCGGTTGCCATGCCTGTCGTACAGGCGGCAGGGCACGTCGTCGTTGTACAACTGCTGTCGGACACAGTCGAACGCCCACGCGTAGCGCATCACCCACGAGACGAACGTGACGCTGTTCGGATTGCGCTGATACTGGTCGCCCACGTACCGCCACCAGGTGCCGAGATTCTTCTCGATCATGGTGATCGTCTCTTTCCACTCGAGGCGCGGCATCTCCACGAACGAGCCGAATGTGCTCGGCTTGTAGTGCAGCTTGAATTCCACGGCGAGCTTGTTGCCGAAGTTTTCGGCCGGGCCATCCCGGATCGTCGGGGTGGCGCTTTCGAGAATCCAATGGCCCATGTCGCTACGCTCCTGCAGGGTGTCGCGTGGTAATTCAGATCGGGAGGTGCGGCGAACATACGGCGACTGGGCCGACCGCGCGACGTCTCTCAGCCCGCTCGGCGCCCGGATGCGGCGTGCACATAACGCAAATCGGCGCCCGAGCTAAGCCCGGACGCCGATGTTCACATGTACGGTTTTCCAGTGGCTAGGGAGGGAATCGAACCCCCGACACGCGGATTTTCAGTCCGCTGCTCTACCAACTGAGCTACCTAGCCGTACCACCAACAGACCTGCAGGCTAACGGACCCGGGGGTCATTCCGCAAGCGCTGTCGCCCCCTCGGGCTGCGCGCCGCCCTCGCCTACTGTCGCTTCCAATCCGTAGGCCCGCAGCTTTCGCCAGAGCGTCGTCCGCCCCATCCCCAAGAGCTCCGCAGCCCGCGCCAGCACACCGTGCGTCTCGGCCAGCGCCGCCACGATCGCCGTCCGCTCGTCCCCCTCGCTGCGCCCACGGTATCGGGCCGACCCCGCCCCCGTCGCGGCCTCATCGCCGCCGCCGACGCGTACCTCTGGCGGCAGATGCTGCGCCTCGATCCGGCCGAAGTCGGCGTGGATCGCCGCCGCCTCGATCACGGCGAACAGCTGTCGCACGTTCCCCGGCCACGCGAACTGGCGCAGTAACCGCATGGCGAACGGCGAGCACGACAGCCCATCACGAGCCACACCGCGCGCACGCAGCTCCCGCAGCGCATGCAACGTGAGCAGCGGAATGTCGCCGCGCCGTTCACGGAGGGGCGGCAGCGTGAGCGGAAACACCGCGAGCCGGTACAGCAGGTCTTCGCGAAAACGGCCGCGTGCGACCAGCGTTTTCAAATCGGCATGCGTGGCCGCCACCACCCGCGCCTGCACTTTGACCGGTTTGCTCGTGCCCACCCGCGTCACTTCGCGTTCCTGCAGCACGCGCAGCAATCGCTGCTGCATCGCCGCGCTGATCTCGCCGATCTCGTCGAGAAACAACGTGCCCTGCCCCGCCGCCTCGAACAGCCCTTCGCGATCACGCAGCGCGCCGGTGAACGCCCCCTTCACATGACCGAACAGTTCGCTCTCCAGCACCCCTTCGCTCAGCGCCGCGCAGTTCACCGCCAGAAACGGCTCGCCGTTGCGCGTAGACAGATCGTGCACGGCGCGCGCCGCGCGCTCCTTGCCGGTGCCGGTCTCGCCCTGAATCAGCACCGTCGTATCGGTGGGGGCCACGCGACGCAAACTGGCGAAGAACGGCGCCATACTCGGCGCGCGGCCCACGATGCCGCCCGGATTCGCCGTCCCGTGCAACGCCGACTCCGGACGCCGCTCCAGCAGCTCGGCCACGCGTGCCACCAACACATCGGGTTCCACCGGCTTCGTCAGAAAGTCATCGGCGCCGAGATGCAGCGCGCGCACCGCGCTCTCCACGGTGCCCACACCGCTGATCATCATGATCGGCACCCGCTCTCCCCACACGCGCAGCGCCTCGACCACACCCAGTCCGTCGAGGCCCGGCATACGCACGTCGAGCAGCACGAGATCCATCGGCGCGGCGCTCTCATGCGCCGTGCGCAAGGCGGCCACCGCCGCACTGCCGTCCTCGGCGACTTGCACGGCATGGCCCTCGGCACGCAGCAGCGCCGCAGTGGACAAACGAAACGCGCGATCGTCATCGACCACGAGAATGCGGGCAGTGTTCATCGGAGTATCCTCATGCTGTCGCCATCGCGGGCGCCGCTTGCAGTGGGAGACGCACGCGAAACGTCGTGCCGCGTGGCGCGGAGCGCGTCGCCTCCGTCTGCGACGTCACCTCCAGCTGTCCGCCGGCCGCGCGTACCAGTCCTTCCGCGATGAACAGCCCCAGCCCGACGCCGCGCATCTCGCGCTTCGTCGTGAAGAACGGGTCGAAGATGCGCGGCAACACGTCCGCCGCGATGCCCGGTCCGTTGTCGCGCACCGCAATGACCAGATGCTCGTGCTCCCGCTCCAGGTCGAGTCGCACGACGCCGTCGCGCTGACCGTCCATCGCCTCGCGCGCATTCTGCACGAGATTGTGCAGCACCTGCTTCAGCACATCGGCGTCGATCGTGACCGTGGTCGACGCGGCGTGCGCACACGATGATTCCCCCGAGTCACCGCGCACCGTGGGCGGGTGCTCCGCGGTACCGGCCGTGAGGAGTGCCACCATCTGCTGCATCACACGCGCGGCATCGCAGACATTCGCGGTCTCACCAGCCGTGTCGCGACTCGCGCGCGGACGATTCAGATCGAGCATCTGCTCGGCCAACTCGTGCATGCGCAACAGTTCATCCACGGCCAGATCCGCGAATTCCCGCGCTTCCTCATCGTGAGCAACCCGACGGCGGATCAGCTCGAGACAGTTGCGCAGACTGGCGACGGGATTGCGAATCTCGTGCGCCAGCTGCACCACCAGACGACCCGTCGCCGCGAGTCGCTCACGCTGGACGAGATCACTCTGCAGTGCCGTGAGCCGCGCATTGCGATCGGCGAGGGCGTCGTTGGCGGCGGCGAGGGCCCGCAGTCGATCGGCGAGCGTGTCACGCATGGAGGAAAAGGCCGTCTCCACACGCGCCACTTCGCGCACGATGAACGTGGAGCGCGTGGCGAGCGTGAGCGGCGCATCGAAGTCACCACGCGCGAGGGCGTCGGCCGCGCGCGCCACCGCCGTGACCGGCCGGGCAATGCGGGTGGCAAGCAACACACCAACCACCAGCGCCGCTAGCAGCGCCGCGAGTGCGCTCACCAACGCGATACGCCGCAGTTCGGGCAAAACCGCCAATTCCTCGTCGAGATTGCGCACCAGGAGCACGACGCCGGCATCGCGCTGCCTGACGGCGATGACCAGCAGGTGGGCACCGCCCACGCGCACGTCACGCACCGAATCGGCAGCAGACACAATGCCCGACGCGGCACGCCAACCTTTCACCAGCGCCGCCGTGACGACCGGATCGAGCGTCGACACCATGGCGCTGGGTGATGACAACCCCGCCGCCGACGTCATGCCAACACCGGCAACCGGCGCCGTATCCACGAGAATCACATCGGTCCGCGTCAGTCCCGCGAGCGCCGCCGCGTGTTCGTCGTCCAGCGGGGAGCTGACGCCAACGGCACCCACCCATCGGCCGCCGTACTCCACCGGTGCTAGCGCCACGTCATGCAACTGCACGCCCTCGCGCACGGTGGCCACCGGCATTTCGCCCGCGCGTGTGCGCGCCGCCAACGGTTCCAGCAACGATGCCGATGTCGTACCGATCCAGACACCGCCGTTCGGACCGATCACGACCGGATCACCGCCGAGCGCCGATCGGGCGGCGTCCGTGAGTCGTTGCACAGCCTCGCGATCGCCGGCAGCGAGTGCCACACTCAGCGCGCTCACGTGCGCGAAATCCTTGGCGTGCATCATCATCGCATCGCTGCTGCTCGCCGCGCGATCCGCCACGAGGCGCGGCGTCATGGCGAGATCGGTCCGCGCACGCGACTCCAGCACACCCGCCAGACGACGATCGAGCACGAGCGCGGCTGGGACCACTCCACCGACGAGCGCCAGCACGATGGTGCCGAGCAGCGCACGATGCAGGGAGATGGCACGAGGTACAGGAGTGGTCACGTCTCGCGAGATGAGAGAAGCGGGGTGGTCCATCACATAGCCATGAGCGTGCCGGTTGGTTCACTCGGCGCGCTCATCCGCGATCATCGGCGTTAGCGCGCCGCCAATCCCTGATAGCCCTGCGGGAATCCCGTCACCGTCGCGATCGGCGTCAGCGACCCGTTCGACGCGATGCGGAACGCGCTCACCGTGTTGGCGCCGCCGTTGCGCACGTACAGGAACTGTCCGTTCTGGCTGATGGCTTCGTCGGCCGGGCTGGTGCCCGCACCGGTCTGTGCCGACACGCCGTCGGCATCGAGCAACGTCAGCGCGCCCTGCGCCGACACCGCATAGGCCGACACCGTGCTGCTGCCGGTGTTGGCGAGGTAGGCGTACTTGCCGTCCGGCGTGATCGCGGTCCAGCACGACGCGTTTTCGCTGTTCAGCACCGTACCACTAACCAGATCGAGCGCCGCCGTGCCGCGACCATCCGCGCGATACGATGACGCGGCGCTGGCGCCGGCCGCACCGCCGAACGCCTCGGAAACGACCAGGATGTTGCGAAGCCCGAAGGCGAAGCCGAAGGGCGTCTGCCCGGACGACGCGATCACGTGCGGCTCACTGGCCAGGCCATCGCGGTCGACCGCGTACGACACCACGCGATTCGTGCCCTTCTCGGTGACCACCAGCGTGTTGCCGTCGGTCGAGAAGCTCACTTGGGCCGGCGCCGGCGCGTCGCTGCTGAGCGGGCGGGTGGAGCCGGCGATCGGCGACAGGCCCGTGTTCCGGTCTACGCGGAAGCCCGCGATGTTGCCCGCCCCACCCGCATTCAGCACGTACACGAGTCCATGATCGGCCGTCACGCTGATCGGCGTGGAGCCACCCGACGCGATCGTGTTGAGAAGTGTCAGACTGGTCCCGTTTACCGAGAACGCCGACAGCTCACCCGATCCGGCGTTCACCGCCAGCAGCAGCTGACCGTCGGCCGAGAGCGTCACAGACCCCTGCGAACCCAGCCCACCGCCGGTGCCCTCGCCGCCGGTCGCGTAGCTGCCGGCCGCCGACAGGGTGCCGTCGGTGGCGCGGGAGAACGCCAGAATGGCATTGCCGCTCACCGCATTGGTGGACGTGAACACCGCGCCGTTCGCCGGCGTGCCGCTACGGTTGAAGGCCGGATTGATCGGTTCGGCCGTCCCGTTCTGCTCAGGCGACGAACAGGCACCGAGCGCGGCGGCGGCCGCGACGAGCACGGTGGTAATGGTCGTGCGGAAGGGACGGATGGCGAGAGGATGCATGACGAGGTCTCCGGAAGCAGACGTGAAACGCGGCCCGTATGGCCGACGCCTCCCCTGCTTGCCAAACCGGGACCGCTCGCGGCCGGTCAACGAAAAAGCTCCGTAAGAGGCTCAGAATGAGCGACTTACGGAGCATCGTCTGTTGTCCCGAGCGGTGCGGCCACGCGTTCATGGAACGCGTTTCACGACCCATGAACCACGCCGATGAAACGTTTCATCGGTCGCGCCTAGCCGGTCACTTCAAGGCGTACGCTGTAAGCGTACGCCGTACTCCTACTTCACCCGGCCCACACTCGACACATGCGCGTTCACGGCGTGGTTTGCCCGCACCCCGAAAACCCCGTCGGGACGCACCGTCGCGCGTGGCAGCCGCACCGCCTCGGCCCCATTCACCGAGAACGCTACGTCGCTCGCCGAGACCGCCACCCGCAGCACGTTCTTCGCTGCGTCCTTTCCCGACTGTTTCGCGATCGCCGCCAGGGGGGTCCAGTCGGACAGCGTGACCGTCTTCTCTCCCTGGCGCTGCTTCACCAAGAACTTGCCGTCGTTGCGCAGCAGGAAATACGTGTACGACTGCGCCGCGTTGGCCAGCGCCGAACCGCCCACGAAGACGCCATAGCCTTCCATGTCCCGACCGTTCGTGGGAAACAGGAAGATCGTGCTCTCCACCGTATACGCTCCCGACGCCGCACTGTCGGGATGCCACAGAATCGCCGCCGGCCCCGTCGTGAGATGGAAACCCGGCGTCATCTGCGCGAACGCGATCGTGTCGACGTCGCCCGCCATTTTGTGGCCACCCGCATCGTTTCTCACCTGCCACCCGATCGGTCGCTTCCCTTCGTTGCCGCCGGTCTTGTGTTCCTGCGCCAGGACGGTCAACGGGAACGCGATCGACGCGCATAACGCCACGCCCACCGCGATGGAAAGTGCCGATACCCGGGATGCGCGACTCGTCATGTGAAACTCCAGTGTGGACGGTAGTACTCCCTACTCCGTACCTCTTACTCCTTACTCGGCTTTCGTCGCCGTCGCCGTGATGATGCTCTTGAGACCACCACGCACGTTGAAATCACCCACCACCGTCATCGAGTGCGGATTGCATGCCGCGACCAGATCGTCGAGGATGCGGTTCACCGCGCGCTCGTAGAAGATGCCGTCGTTGCGGAAGCTCCAGAAGTACAGCTTCAGGCTCTTCAGCTCGAGACACACCTCGGCCGGCTGGTACGTGATGCGGATCGTCGCGAAGTCGGGAGCGCCGCCTTCGAGTAACTTCAACTCGGCGGCATCCGTCTCGATGCCGCCAAGGGGACAGAGCGACGTGAACTCCGTCGTCTCCATGAAAATTTCGTACTTGCGATCCCCGTAGGGATTCGGAAACGTCTCCAGCAGTTCAGGCTTGGGCATGTCCGAATGTAATGCGAGAACTCCGACCGGTCAGGTGAGGTCGCGAAGACGTTTCGACCATTCGTCCAGCAGCAGTCGCTCGGCCTGCGTCAAACTCGACATTCCTTCGGCCGCAATCTTGTCCAACACGGCATCCAGCGCGGTGCTCGGTTGCGGCGCCACTGCCGTCTGGCCGGGACGCGGCGCCGGACGTGGTTCCGGACGCGGTTCGGGACGTACGCGCGACACGGCCGCCTTGCTTTGCGCCACGATATCGTCGACTTCCCGCTCGCGCGGACGCGAGGACTTCGGAACGGCGCGCGGCGTGTCATCGCCGTAATCCGGCGCCGACGCGATGCGATTGCGGAAACGACCCAGACTGCCGGCGCCCGGCGCGCGGAGATACACCCACCCCGCCAACATGCCGCCGATGTGCGCCGCGTACGCGGTACCGCCGATGCTGCCGGAAGCAACCACGGCCATCGTGATGTTGATCAGCGCCATGAACACCACCAACCACTTCACCTTCATCGGCACCACGCCGAAGAAGAGCACTTCGTCGTCGGGCCAGCGCGAGGCATACGCCACCGCGATGCCAAGAATCGCCGCCGACGCGCCCACCAGCGTGCCGCCGTTGCGCTGGAACATGTAGTGAAAAGCCCAGCCGCCGATGCCGCACCAGAGGTAGTACCACACGAAGGTGCTGCTACCCCAGGCGCGCTCCACGCGCGGGCCGAACAACCACAGCGTCCACATGTTCAGCAGCAGATGCATGATGCCGCCGTGCACGAACATGTACGTGCCGATCGTCCACAACGAACGCGACGCGAGATCACCGGCCGAATACCCAAACCAGTTCGCCATGTTCGCATCGCCGACCAACGTGGCCTGCACGAAATACACGCCGACGCACAACCCGATCAGCCAGTAGACGGCCGACGGGTTACGGGGTTGATCAAAATCATCGTACGTGACGTAGGCCATGACAGGACGCGAAAAGACGCGGGAAGAGCTACGGGAACAAGGGGTTCAGAGCCGTAGCCGATCCCGGTTCGTGAGCGCCAGTTGCACGATGCGCTCACAGAGATCGGGAAACAAGACACCGGCGGCGGCCGCCGCCTGTGGGATGAGACTGGTCGGCGTCATCCCGGGCAACGTGTTGGCCTCAAGACACCACGGCTGCCCGTGGGGATCCAACCGGAAGTCGATTCGGGCGTATCCACCCAGTTTCAGCGCCGCGAACGCACGGCGCGACTGATCCGCCAGCTTGGACTCGATCTCCGGAGACAGTTCGGCCACGAACTCCTTGGCCATCCCCGGCGTGTATTTGCACTCGTAGTCGTACAGCTCCTTCACCGGCACGATCTCGATCGTCGGCAGCACCACGTCGCCGAGAATGCCTACGGTGAGCTCCTGCCCCGGTACGAACCGCTCGACCATGACCTCGTCGTCGTACTTGAAGGCCTCCGTCACGGCGGCTGCCAGCTCACCCGGCTCGCGCACGATCGACAGGCCCACCGTACTGCCCTGCTTGGATGGCTTCACCACCACCGGCCAATCCAGATGACGTCCGACTTCCTCGGCGTCCATCACGCCATCCGCCGGCGCCATCATCCAATTGGCGGTGGCCACACCGGCCGCCCGCAGTACGACCTTCGTGAGGTGCTTGTCCATGGCCAGCGCGCTCGCCAGGTGACCGCTGCCGGTATACGGCACGCCTACGAGGTCGAGGAGAGCCTGCACCGTGCCGTCTTCGCCCTTACCACCGTGCAGCGCCAGGAACACGCACTCGGCATCGGTGATCTCGGGCATGGTGCCGAGTGCCGGCGAGAGGGACTGCGAAGACAGCCCGGCCAGCGCATCGAGCGACGGCGGGGCGCTACCCACTCCAGCGGCCAGGAGCGCGCGCTCGGTTTCCCGCGTCAACACGCCTTCGGCGGGGTCGAGACAGATCACGTCATGTCCCTTCGCACGGAGCGCGACCGCGATGCGCAGCCCCGACGACAACGACACTTCACGTTCGGCAGAGACGCCGCCCAGCAACACGGTGATTCGCATGCTCAAAGCTACATCCGAATCGGCTCGCGTCGTCAGTCTGCGTCGTCGGTGCTCAGGGCGAACTCGATCGCACGGCTGAGCGTCGCTTCATCGGGAATCCGGGCCCATTCCTGCAACACGATCACGTGGTCGAACGGATCGAGCGTCACGTGTCGTCCGCTCTGCGGTGCCATGACGTCCACGGCAATCCACGCCTGCCACAGCGTGAGTCCCTGCTTGTTGATGACGACCCCGTGGGCATCCTCCCACGTGGAGGGACGCGGATCGGCAAACAGGGCAGCGAGCCGGCCGCGACTGAAGTCACGTAGCGGGGCACCGAGCGCGTCCGTAAACCGGTCGAGTACGTTGATCATGGAGGGAATGACAGGACCGACACTGGCCGGGCAGCTCATCGGCGAGCCATCGCGTTCCGCATCGTGTAGGGGAGACGTGGCAGCTGGGACGAAGTAACGGACCAGTCACGACATGCTCCCCACACGAGACGCATCGGCTACCGGTGCATCAGGTGTTCGAGCACGTCGAAGCGCGTCACGATGCCCTGCACCACGCCGTCCTTCTTCATCAACACGGCGCGATTGCTCTTCGACAACAGCTTCGCCACGCTCTCCACCGGCTGGTCGCTCTCGACCACGGGGAACGGCTGATCCATCACGTCACTCACCGACTGATCGAGCACCTTCGGATCGGCCAGCGACTTCGACGTGAGCTGTGATTCCGCGACGCTGCCGATACACACGGCGCCATCCATCACCGGCACCTGCGACACGTTGTGCAGCGCCATCAGGCGAATGGCCTGACGCACCGAAGCCCCCGGTGCCACGCTCACGATGGCCGGCGCGCTCGCGTCCTTGTTGCCGAGCACCGCCGCGATGGTCGTGGGTGACACGTCGAGCATCTGATTCTCGCGCATCCATTCGTCGTTGAACACCTTGCTGAGATAGCGCTCGCCGGTGTCGCAGAGGAACGTGACGACGCACGCGTCGGGATCATCGAGACGACGTGCCACATTCATGGCAGCGTGCGCGATCATACCGGCGGACCCACCCACGAAGATGCCTTCTTCGCGCGTGAGACGTCGCGCCATGCCGAAGGCATCCTTGTCGCTGACCGAGATGAACTCGTCGATGACACTCATGTCGAGCGTGAGTGGGATGCAGTCCTGGCCCACGCCTTCCACCTTGTACGGCGCGCCCGTGGGATGTCCCTCGCCCTTGCTGCGCCACAACTCCGCCAGCACGGATCCCATGGGATCGGCGGCGATGATCTTGATGTTCGGGTTCTTGCTCTTGAGATAGCGCGCCACGCCCGTGATCGTACCACCCGTACCGGCACCGGCCACGAAGTGCGTGATGCGACCGTCCGTCTGCTCCCAGATTTCGGGGCCCGTCGTCGCCATGTGCGCCGCCGGATTGGCCGGGTTCTCGAACTGACCGGCCAGCACCGCCCCCGGCGTCTCACTCACGATGCGCTTGGCCATCATCACATAGTTCTGCGGATGATCGTGCGGCACCGCCGTCGGGGTGATGATCACTTCGGCACCGAACGCTTTCAGCAGTCGGACTTTTTCCTGCGACATCTTGTCGGGCATCGTGAAAATGCAGCGATAGCCCTTGAGCGCCGCGGCAATGGCCAGACCGACCCCGGTATTGCCGCTCGTCGCCTCGACGATCGTGCCGCCGGGCTTGAGGGTGCCGGCGCGCTCATGCGACTCGATCATCGGCATGCCGACGCGGTCCTTCACGCTGCCGCCCGGATTGAAGAAGTCGGCCTTACCGTAGAGGGGAGTCCGGATGCCGCGCGCGACGCGAGCCAGCCGGATCATCGGCGTCCAGCCGATGGTTTCCAGGACGCTGCCGTAGGGGCGGCGATGCCGGATGTGTTCTTCTTGCACAGCCGCGTCGGCCGGAGCCGCGTCGGACGTGTGGGGAGTCGCCAGGGTGGTGGACATGGCAGGAGTCGTCACAGGGAGTCCCCGGGGAGCTTTGGCCCCTCGGGATGTCGGAAGTGCACGGGGAAAATCAACGACACGGGAATCGGGGTGCCACGCAGGCGGGCGGCGCGGAACCTCAGTCGGGACACGCCGGCCAACGCCGCCTGATCAAGCTCGGGGTGACCTGACGGCTCGATGATCCGGGTACTATCGGGTACGACGAGACCATCTGACGTTACAAACAGCCGAAGCAGCACGTTGCCCTGTATTTTCCGTTCATACAGTGACACCGGATACCGGAATGGCACGTCGGCATTCAACATCTGGGGACGCTCGTCCGGCATCGCGCGAAACCAGTCCACACTTCCCGGTCGTGCCGATCGTCCTCGCTCGGTACAGCTGAGCAGGCCGAGGGTGAACAGGACGGGGAGCAGCACTGGTCGATTACCACCCGATCTCATGCTGGAATGTACACCCGCTTCGCGCACTCGGCCGCATTGTCCGTCCTCCATCAAACCGTCGTCGACATGCTCTCGTTTCGCGCCCTCTCCGATCGTCCAGCTTCCGCGCGCACCACGCGCCTCGGCTCGCTGTTCACGCTGACCAGCAGCGCGCTGCTGCTGTTGAGCGCCTGCTCGGGAGACAAGAGTACGGGCCCCGGACCGGTCGCTGCCGCGATCAGGGCGCAGGCCGGCAACGCGCAGACCGGCGCGGTTGGCGCCGCGCTGACGGTGCCGCTCGCCGTCGTCGTGACCGACAAGGACGGCAAGACGATCTCGGGGGCACGCGTGGACTGGGATGTGGGGGCCGGATCAGGCACCGCCTCACCCGCGCGCTCCACTGCCGACTCGCGTGGCGTCGCGACCACCGTCTGGACGCTTGGTACGACCTCCGGCACCGCGCGCCTCACCGCGCAGGTGAACGGCGTCACGCCGGTGGTGTTCACGGCCACGGTCATCGTCGGACCGGCCGCGCTGCTCGTGGCGTCACCGGAAGTCGCGTATCTCAACATCAGCGACACCGTGCGTGTGCGCGGGTCCCTGCGCGACCAGTACGGCAACACCATCGTCGGCCAGTCGATCAACTACAGCACACTCGATCCCACGCTGGCGTCGGTGACGTCCACGGGACTCGTCACCGCGGTGGCCGTCGGTACCGCGCGAGTCGTGGCCGAGGCCTCGGGCAAAGCCGATACCGTACCGGTCACCATCACCGCGTCAGGCGCCAGCGTGTGCGGACCGGTCACGGCACGCGTGCTGGCACTCGGCGAAGTGTATATCCCGCCCGCCGGCGCCTCGAGCGTCGCGGCGTGCCTCACATCACCGGCGGCAATCAACGGCGAGTACGCGCTCACGCTGGTCTCGACGGCCACCTCGTTCGGCACGTCGTCACCGGTGGATCTGATCGCGATCGGTAGCACCGGTCCCACCATCGCCGCACTCACCGCGGACGCGAACCCGTTCGCGCCGGCATCGGCGCTCGCACCCTCCGTGTCGACATCACTCGACGCACTCGATGCGGCCAGCACGGCGCTGTCGCCTGTTCGTGCCGCTGAACTGGCGCGACGCGAGACCGAACGCCGTGAACTGACGCCGCTGGTGAACGATGCGCGTGACTGGATGGCGTCACGCACGACGGGGGTGCGCACGGCCTTCGCCGTGACCGCTGCCGATGCGAAGGTGGGCGACGTGCTGCGCTTGAACGTGAATGCGAACGTGGCCTGCTCCAGCGCCGACGTGAAGTCGGGACGCGTAGCCGCCGTTGGCGCCAAGTCGATCATCGTGAGCGACACCGAGAATCCCACCGGCGGCTATACCGACACGGAGTATGCGGCGATCGCCGCCACGTTCGATACACTGGTGTTTCCGATGGATACCACGGCGTTCGGAGCGCCCACGAACATCAGCGGCTACGGCAAGATCATCCTGTTGTACACCCGCGCCGTGAATGCCCTCACGCCCGCGAACGCGGGCTACACGATCGGCGGCTTCTTCTTCGCGCGCGACCTGTATCCCAAGACGGCGAAGAACGGCCTCGCCGCCTGCGCCTCGTCGAATGAAGCCGAGATGTTCTACCTGCTGGCGCCCGATCCCAACGGCGTGGTGAATGCGAACAAGCGCACCAAAGATGAAGTCACGCTGCTCAATCTCACGACCATCGCGCACGAGTTTCAGCACCTGATCAATGCGTCGCGCCGCCTGTACGTGAACACGGGTGCGCGGCCCAATGAGGAGACCTGGCTCGACGAGGGGCTATCGCACGTGGCGGAAGAACTGCTGTACTTCCGCATCACCAACGTCACGTCTCGGCAGAATCTCACGCTGACCGATGTGGCCGGAAACGCCACGCGTTCGGATCAGTTCCGTAACTACGCCTCGCAGAATTTCTCTCGCTTCTACAGCTATTTGATCGCGCCCGAGGTGAACTCGCCGTACGCGCCCAACGACTCGTTGGCCACACGCGGCGCCATCTGGAATTTTCTGCGCTACGCGGCTGGCCGTCAGGGCGTGAGCGGAGAAGCGTCGTTCCTGCGGTCGCTCGTGAACTCGAACACCACCGGCGTGGCCAATCTGCAGAACGTGCTGTCGGGCAGTCAGTTCGCCGACTATCTGCGCGACTGGTCGGTGTCGCTGATCGCCGATGATTTCTCGGTGGCGACGACAGCGGCCCTGCCCGCGAGCTACATCATGCCGTCGTGGAATTTCCGCAGCATCTACCCGGGGCTTCGCTTCTCCGGGGGCAGCGCGCTCGGGGTGTATCCCATCGCGACGCGGTCGCTGCTCTCCGGCTCTCCGCAGCGTGTCTTGCTGGCCGGTGGCACCAGCTCTTTCGTGCGCTTCGGTATTCCCGCCGGTCGCAGCGCCGCCATCACCCTGTCGTCGAACGGCGCGTTGCCGCCCAGCACGCTCAGGTACGCGCTGGTGCGACTGCGCTGAGGAGGCGCGTTACGAGCGCTGCTTGAGTGTGATCTCGTACAGCTTCGACCAGAGCTTTCCGGTGACGAACAGACGATCGCGCGCGGCATCATAGGCGATGCCGTTCATGACATCTTCGTTGCCGGTACGATCGATCGACGGCAGAATGCCTTTGAGATCAATCCAACCCGTCACGTTGCCGGTGGCGGGATCGATGCGGGCGATCTGCTCGCTCTGCCAGATGTTCGCCCAGATCTCGCCCTTCACCCATTCCAGCTCGTTGAGCTGCGACACGGGTGTGCCATGATCGGTCACGGTGATCGTCTTCTGCACCGCGAACGTGGCCGGATCGCGCCATACGATCGCTGACGTGCCGTTGCTCATGATGATGGCTGATCCGTCGGTGGTGAGTCCCCACCCTTCGCCGTCATACGTGAACTCGCCGGTGCGCTTGAAGCTCTTCCAGTCGTACACGAACGCCTTGCCGGTCGTCCACGTGATCTGGAACAGCTTCTCCCCCAGCAGCACGATGCCTTCACCGAAGTGGGGTGTTTCGAGATCCTGCTGACGGATCACACGACCCGTCGTGAGTTCGACCTCGCGGATGTTCGACGAGCCGACCTGACCAGTGCTCTCGAACAATCGGTCGTCGCGCCACACCAGCCCCTGCGTGAACGCCTTCGGATCGTGCGGATAACTCTGCACCACCTCGAAGCTGTAGGTCGGCGTGCGTGACGCTACGGTGCCGGTAGTGTCGCCATTGGCCGCACTGGCCGCGCCGCGATCCCCGCCGCACGCGCCGAAGGCGCCTGCCGTGGACACGAACGCGATCGTGCCGAACAGAATGACGACCGACGCCGTCCGCGAACGTCGCATGCTGGAGAGAATAGCCATCGATCGGATTGCAGCAGGGTGAAAAAAACGGAGACCAACGGAAACACGCGACTCCAGCTTGAACGGATTCGAACTGATAGCAACGGGTAGGAACGGATCAAACACATTCGAAAAACTTGCAGACCTGCTCACACCGAGGTGCCGGCCCAACACGCGGAGCAGATCCGTTGGTATCGGTTGGTATCGGTTCCTATCCGTTCAAGCAGGAATCGCGTAATCCGTAAGGATCCCCAGCGCCAAACCCACCAGCACGCGCTATCCATCCACCCACTCGCGCAGCGCCCGCAGCAACGACACAAGATCCGCCAGCTGGTGATTGGCGTTCAAACCGCTCGGACTCGGTAAGACCCACAACGCCGAGCCGGCGAGCCGTTCGTCCTGCAAGCCCAGCGTGGCTTTGGGACGTCCGAATGCCGTCCGGTAGGCACCGATTCCGAGAAACGCCACCACGCGCGGCGGCTGTGCTTCCACCAACCTACGCAGCCGCTGGCCGCCCGCTACGTACTCGTCGGGACTAAGCTCCGCCGCGGTGGCGGTGGTGCGCTCCACCATGTTGGTGATGCCGATGCCAAGCGGCAGCAGTTCCCGCTCCTCCCACGGCGCGAACAGACGCGGCGTGAAACCGGCTCCGTGCAGCGCTGGCCAGAATCGATTACCGGGACGGCCGAAGTGATGCCCGATCGCCGCCGTATACAGTCCGGGGTTGATGCCGCAGAACAGCACACGCAGCCCGGGCGCGACCAAATCGGGCACGATCAGGTCGACCGCGGCAGCCAGCTCCGCCTTGGTCGGCTTCTTCGGTGGCCGCGCGTCAGTCACTGAGCGACTGCTTGAGCGAGGCCAACGCGGTGAGCGCCTGCAGCGGCGTCATCTGATCGGGCTCGAGTGCCCCCACCGCATCGGCCAGGCGGGTCAATGCCGGATCGGGCACCGCCGATGGCATTGCCGATGGCATTGCCGATGGCGCAGCGTCGCCGAAGAACCCCAGCTGCGGCGTGGGCCCGCCGGGCTGCTTCATCCGCGGACCCTTCCGCGACACACTCTTCGGCACGGCCAATCCATCGGCCGTCAGACGCGCGGCCATCTGTTCGCCTTCGCCCTCGAGCAGGGCCAGCACTTCCTTGGCGCGCGCGATCACTGCCGCCGGCAATCCCGCCAGACGTCCCACCTCGATACCGTACGACCGATCGGCCCCGCCGGGAATGAGCCGGTGCAGAAAGAGCACCTGATCACCGACTTCACGCACGGACACGGTGAAGTTGCGCACGCCACCGAGCTCGCTCGCCAGCTGCGTCAGCTCGTGGTAGTGCGTGGCGAATACCGTCTTGCACCCGATGGCATCGTGCAAATGCTCACTGACGCTCCACGCAATCGAGACACCGTCGTACGTGCTGGTACCACGGCCGATCTCATCGAGCAGCACCAGGGAGCGCTTGGTCGCGGTGTGGAGAATCGCGCTCGTCTCGCTCATCTCCACCATGAACGTCGACTGACCACGGACCAGATTGTCGCTCGCGCCGACGCGCGTGAACAGGCGATCCACGATCGGCAGCTTCGCGCGACGGGCCGGCACATACGCGCCGACTTGCGCCATGAGCTGAATCAGGCCGACCTGCCGTAGGATCGTGCTCTTACCCGCCATGTTCGGACCAGTGAGCACGATCATTTGGCCGTCTTCGCTGAGCACCAAGTCGTTCGGGATGAACTTTTCCCGCGCCATCATGCGCTCGACCACTGGATGACGTCCGGCCACGATCTCCATGTCGAAGCCGTCGTTCAGCTCGGGGCGCGCGTACTGCTCGCGCTCCGCCACTTCGGCGAAGGCGGTGAGCACATCGATGGTGGCCACGCGTCGCGCCACCTGCTGCCACCGCCGAATCGCCGCCCCGGCGTCACGACGCAGCGCCTCGAAGAGTTCGCGCTCGCGCGTCTCGATGCGGTCGGCAGCGCTCAACACTTTCTCTTCGTACTCCTTGAGTGCCGGCGTTACGTACCGTTCGGCTCCGGTCAGCGTCTGTCGACGCTGATAGTCGTCGGGCACGAGATGCTTGTTCGCGTTCGAGATCTCGAGGAAATACCCGAACACGCGGTTGTAGCCCACCTTGAGCGAGTGGATGCCGGTGCGCGCGCGCTCCTGAGACTGGATCGTCGCGATCGCATCCTTGCCGCCGTCGCGCAACGCGCGTAGCTCGTCGAGATCGGCATCCCGGCCCGGCGCGATGGTGTCCTCTTCGCCGATCATCAACGGCGGCCGTTCCACCAGCATCGTCGTGAGCCGCTCGGCGCAATCGCGACCATCATCCCAATCGTCGAGCATCGCCGTGAGCAGACCGCCGCTCGAATTGCCCTGCGTCGCATGCGACAGCACGGCACGCACCGCATTCGCCACCTGCGGCAGCCGGGCCAGCGAATCACCGAGCGCGCGCAACTCACGCGGTGTCGCGCGGCCCGCGGCGGCCTTGCTCGCCAGTCGCTCCACATCACGCACACCGTCGAGCGCGTCGCGTACACTCGCACGGCCCACCGGATCGCGCACCATCACCGTCACGGCGTCGAGACGCAACTCGATGGCGCCACGCTCCAGTAACGGCGCCAGCAACCATTGGCGCAACATCCGCTGCCCCATCGGCGTGGTCGTGCGATCGAGTACCGACAACAGCGTCCCCGCCAACTCGCCACCACGCAGCGATTCCACGAGCTCGAGATTGCGACGTGTCATCTCGTCGAGCGGCATCACACCACCCGGACGCTCCACCACCGGTCGTGCGAGGTGCGGTAATCCACCCGGCTGCAGTTCGCGCAGATAGCGCAACAAGGCACCAGCCGCGCCGATCGCACCGGCGTCATCGCTGCCCAAACCGAAGCCTTCCAGCGAGCGCACGTCGAACTGCCGCGCGAGTTCGTCGCCGGCCAGCTGCGCGTCGAACTCCCACCCCTCACGCTCGGTGACGAGGACGTTGTCTACTGCCTGCATCGCCGCTGCAAGTTCAGGGTGCGACGCACCGCGCACGACCAGCAGTTCGCGTGGCGCCAACCGCGCCAGCACCGCCGGTGCATCCATCGGCGTCACCAGAAACAGCCGCCATTCGCCGGTGGACAGATCCGCCGCCGCGATACCGATCTGTTCACGCAACCCATCACGCGATGTGTCGCGACCGGTGGCGATCGCACACACGTAGTTCGCTCGCGCGCCGTCCAACAGATCGTCGGCGAATACGGCACCCGGCGTGATCGTCTCCACCACTTCGCGCTTCACGAGGCCCTTTGCGAGCTTCGGATCTTCCACCTGCTCACAGATCGCGACGCGGAAGCCCTGTCCCACCAAGCGACGCAGATACTCGGCGGCGGCCTTCACCGGGATGCCTGCCAGCGGCACCTCCGCAGCGCCACCGTTGTTGCGCGACGTCAGCGTGAGACCGATCGCCCGCGACGCCGTCTCGGCGTCGTCGTAGAACATCTCATAGAAGTCGCCCATGCGGAAAAACAGAATCGCATCCTGATGGCGCGACTTGATCTCCCGATACTGTTGCATCAACGGCGTGGCCGCACCACTCACGGCGCGCGCTCCGCGACGAAGCCGTCAAACCCGAGCTTCTTCAGCTTGTTCAGCGCATTGATCGCGTCGGCGCGCATGACGTAATACCCCGTGCGTACGCGGAACGGCTTCTGCTCGCCGTCGATACGCGCGTCGATATCCCGCTTCGCGAATCGCTTCACGGCGTCGCTCGCTTCGGCGCGCGTATCGTAGGCCGCCAACTGCACGGAGTAGCGACCGGCGCCGGCGGCCGGCTTCTCAGCCGGCGCTTCGGGTGGCCTTTCCGTCGGCTTTTGCACCGCCTTCTCGGCCGATTTCGATGCGGCCGGTGCCGACGATGCTGGGATGTTCAGCCGGCCGCCGATGCACCGGCGCTGCAGTTCGTCCGACTGCAATCGCAGTTCACCATCGGGGATCTGTTCGCCGCGCAGCGAATCGAGCGCGCCGCAGCCGTCGGCCATGTTGCGCTCCTCGAAGTAGCTGCGCGTCAGCCACAGCAGTCCCTTCGCGCGATACGCGCCGCTGGGGAAATCGCGCAGCAGGCGCGTGAAATACACGCGCGCATCGGCCGGATGGCCGCGCAGCATGTCGAGTTCGCCCAGCCGCACCAACGCATCGGGAGCGCGCGGTGACAGCGGCACGTCGATCACCAGGCGTTTCCAGTCGCGCTCCGCTTCGCCGACTCGCTCAGCGAGCACCGCGCGCCAGTAGAGCGCTTCGGCCAGATCGAGCGTCCCCACCGGCACCGCACCCACCAGCGAATCCAGCAGCGTGCGCGCCGCGGTGCCCTCGCCACCATCAAGCATCGCGCGGGCCCGCGCCGTCGTGCGCTCGACCGCCGGCGTGACCTGCGCCGACGCCGTCGGCGCGATCGACAGCAGCGCAGCGCAACCGACCGCCGCCAACATCAGGGTGCGGCGCATCATACCGCGCATCATGCGGCCTTCCGGCGACGCATGGCACAGAGACTCAGCACGAGTGACATCAGGATCTGCTCCGCGTTCGAGACCGTCGTGTCCTTGAGCGCCATATCGGCTTCCAGCAACAGCTCGAGCGCCTTCTCGCACGATACCGCACTCCATTGCTCCGTCACCTTCGTCCAGGCCGATGCCGCTTCCCCCCATGGCCGACCAGGATATCCGCCGGTCTCCTTGAGGAACGCGAAGAACTCCTGCGGCAACCGGTTGGTCGGAATGCCCGCATCGCGTCGCGCCCGACCATAAGCCAGTGCGAACGCCTGCGTGCTCAGCATCATCACGACTTGCACCGCTGTGACTTTCGGCTGCCCCAGCACGTGCGCCACCAGCGTCACCGCGGCCGCGGCATCCTGTCGGGCGACGGCGTCGAGCAGATCCGTCACCGTTTCGCCGCGACGGATGCCGACCACGGCCGAGACGATGTCGATATCGATGGTCGCACGAACGTCGGCGTCACCCGTCGGTAGCTCTCGCGCCCCGAGTGCGTAACTGGCGCACTTGTCGAGCTCCGACGCGAGTTGATGGAGATCGTTGCCCACCGCCTGCTGCAGCAGCTGTGCGGCATCGTCGGCAATGTGGACCGCCAGCGCGGTGGTCGCATGGTGCGTGATCCACCGGCGCACGCGCTCTGGCGTGAGCGGCGCAAACTCGAGCGACTCCGACGCCGCCGCGAGCGCCGTATCGGCCTTCGTACCGGCCGGACTCACCAGCAACAGCAACGTGTCGCCGGCGGGTCGCTTCAGATATTTGTCGAGCTGCTGTCGCGCGGCTTTCTTGAGCGCCGTCACATCGCGGAAGACCACGGCGCGTTTCTCGGCGAGCATCGGCGGCGTCGAAAGCAGGCTGCTCACCGCTTCGGCATCGAGCTCGCTGGCGCGACGGATTTCGCAGTTGAAGTCGCGTGTGCTCGGGTCGATCGACGCGTCGAGCAGGTCGCGCACGGCGGCATCCTTCAGGTAATCGTCGTCGCCGTGCAAGTAGTACACAGGCGCGAAGCTCCGCGACTGAATCGCAGCTTGCACGACGCGGAGGGGCGACGATTCCTTGGCCATCCCATCAAGATAAGGGACCGCCGGTCGAACTTCAGCGCAATTCGGAGAAGGTCGCCAACGTGAAGTCGTTGCTCACGAAATGCGTCGGGGCGTCTTCGATGATCATCGCCGCCGGCCAGACCGGGTTGCCGGTCGCCATCGCCTGCATCAACTCGGGCGTGATATACGAAACCGGGGTCGGCATCGCCGGCTGCGAGGCAATCACGGGCTGCATCGAAAGCTCGGGCACCGTGGCGCTCATCCCCTGCCACACGAACGCGCCGAGCATCGCACTGGCCGCCACCGCCATCACCACCCGCGTGTTCCGCGACGCGGCCGATCGGGGCAGCTCGAGCAGGGCCGCGCGGGCCTCCAGCGCGGTTCGCTCGTCGCGGCACTCCTCGCGACATTCGGCCAGACGCGCCCGAAGGCGGGCTTGAAAATCGGCGCTCGGCTCGAGGGTGGGCATGCTGCGCGCCACCATCAGCGACCGACGCACCAGTGTGTCGTGCGCCGCACAGCCGTCGCACACCATCACATGACGCTGCGCGGCGGCCATCTCATCGCCCGGCAGGGTGTCATCCAGATAGGCCAGGTGCTGCTTGCGGAAGCTCTTGCAGTCCATCGGTACGGTATTGATCCGTGTTGGGAGACATCGCTCAGGCGGCAGCCGCCGGATTGACGATCGCACGGCAGGATACCCGTGGTCCGGCAAGCGGTTCCGCCTGGTGCGCTGTATCCAAACGCATCACCCCCCGCCAGGGCAATCCCGGGCGGGGGGTGATGGTCCAGCGCGTTCGACGTGTGCCTATCGCACCAATGGCGCGATGATGTCGGCAAATGCGGTTCGGGCACGGTTGAGGCGCGACTTCACGGTGCCAAGGTTCACACCGGTGATTTCGGCGATCTCCTCGTACGACTTGCCTTCCAGTTCGCGCAGCACGAACACCTCGCGGTGATGCGCCGGCAGCTGGCTGACGGACTGCTCCACCATCTCCTTCAGGTGACGCTTCCGGAACAGGTCGTCCGGGCGTGTGTGCACGTCCTCGAACTGGAGCGGGCGGTCCTCGTCCTCGAACTTGGCCTTGATCGTCTGGAAGAGCACAAGCGGATTGCGCGAGCGGTTGCGCAGTTCGTTTTTCGCCAGGTTCGACGCGATGGTATAGATCCACGTCGAGAACTTCTTCGAGCGATCGAAGCGTCCGATATGGCGGTACACCCGGATGAACACTTCCTGCACCAGATCTTCGGCACGGTCGCGATCACCGATTGTGCGGTAGACGAAGTTCAGCAGTCGACCCTGGTACCGGTCGACGAGCTCTTCGAAGGCGCGTTCCTCGCCTCCGAGGAACGCCGACACCACATCTCCATCCTCGAGGCTGCGCAGATGCTCGCGCACCGGCACCGCGGGGGTGTTCTGTGAAGTCAGTTTCGTGCGAGCCAGTTCGGCCATGGATCGAGTCCTCCGCCTGCGGTGACGCGAGCCAGAAGACTCACGGTGCTTCGACCAGATGGCCGGACGATCCGGCAGACCATGTCGTCGCACACACTGGACCTAGTGCACAGGGCGTGCCGGAAGGAACTTTCTGGAACCCTCCACCCTAAGTCGTTAAATTAGAACGACTTGTGCTGCCGTATCCTACGTCACGATGCGGACGGACGGATTCATTCGCTTTCCGATGTCTCTGAAAGAGGACAATGAAAGAGGACAGATCCTGTCAGTTTAGACGAAAGCCAGCGGTATACAGCAGAGCGAGCGCCGTCTTGGCATCCTGGATCTCGCCCTGCTCGATCATGGACAGCGCCCGCGACAACTTGGTTGGCGCCAACTCCATGAACTCGTCCGCTTCCCGCTTCCACTCGCCAGCCTCGAGCCCCGTCGCCATGAAGAGATGGATCTTCTCATCGGTGAAGCCGGGGGTCGTGAACATCGTGAACAGATGTTCGACACGCGAAGCGGTGTATCCGGTTTCCTCCTTCAGCTCGCGATGTGCGCAGGCCAGCGGCTCTTCCCCAGCATCCAGTCGGCCGGCCGGGATCTCGTACAGGTACCCGTCGGCGGCGTAGCGATACTGACGGATCAGCAGGACTTCGGGGTCATCGTCGAGGTCGCCAAGCAGCGGCACCACCGCGCTGGCCCCCGGATGACGTACCATCTCCAGCTGACCGGTCGAGCCGTCGGGAAAGCGTACCGTGTCGATGTCGATCGAGATCACCTTGCCGGTGTAACCGCGCGTCCCGATGATCTTGCCCGGACCCTGCCGTTCGATCGCCATCAGCGGACCGCCTTCTTGGCGGCCTTCTTCACGGCCTTCTTGGCGCCTTTCTTGGGCTTCTTCGGCAGTGGCACGTCATTGCCCGCCAGCCACTGCTTGATCGCCGGACGCAGGTACACCGGAATGCGCAGGATCGTCCCGCGGCATTTCTTCGCGCCACACCGGCAGGCGTAATAGCGCACGTCCTCCGGCTCGTACTCGTCCTGCCACTCGAAGCGATAGTCGTACACCAGCTCCGTCTCCGGCTTGATCGCCTTGATCGCCTTGATCCAGATATGGCCGTCCTCGATCACCGTCTCGCAGTTCGGATCGCACGAATGGTTGATGAATCGCGCGTCGTTGCCGCCGAACCGCGCATCGAGCACCGTGTCGTCGTCGAGTACGAACAGGAACGTATGATGACGCCCTTCGGAGTCGTCGTACCGCCGGTCGGCCTCCTCGTGCGTGATCGGCTGCCCCCAGTACTCGTCGACCTTCTTGCCTTTGCGGATCGGCAGGATCGCAAATGCACCGCGTCCCTGGATCTTCGAACGACGCACTTCGTAGTACGGCGACTTGGGCGGCTTCACGCGCTTCGCAACCACGGCTTTCTTCGCGGACTTCGTTACGGACTTCTTCGCTGGCGACACGTCGATTCAGGAGGCTGAGGAGGGAGACACAGGCGCGGCAGCACCATCTTCTGCTGCCGGGTCGTACACGGTAACGGGTCCAAGCGACAGCGCGTCGACGGTCGGACGGATCGCCGTGGCATCACCCACGACGACGACCTGCAATCGACTCGGATCGAGATGCGTCTGCGCCACGCGCAACACATCCTGCGCGGTGACCGCTCTCACCCGGTCGCGATACGTATCGAAGTAGTTCGTGGGCAGCCGGAAGATCTCCACGTTGGCCAACCCGCCCGCCACCTCGGCGGTGGTCTCGAAGCGAATGGGAAACACGCCCACCAGATAGCTCGTGGCCAGCGACAGTTCCGCGTCGCTCACCGGCGCTTCGCGAATGCGTGTGAACTCGAGGGCAATCTCACGCAGCGCATCGGCGGTGACCGCCGTTTCCACCGCGGTCGAAATTTCGAACGGACTCGCCGCGCGACGCCAATCGAATGCCGAGTGCGCGCCGTACGTGTAGGCGTGCACTTCGCGCAGATTCAGGTTGAGCCGCGAGGAGAAGAGCCCGCCGAGGATTGCGTTCATCACCACCACGGGGAAGTAATCCTCGTGCAGGCGCGGAATGGCGACATGCCCCACGCGCACTTCCGACTGCGGCGCGTCGGGCTTGTGCACCAGATGCACGCGCGACTCTGGAAAGCGCTGCGCATCCATCGGCTCCGTGACTGGCGGCGCCTTGCCGGTCCAATCGCCGAAGTGCGCACTGGCGAGCTTCACCGCGTGCTCGATGTCGATATCGCCCACCATCATCAGGGCGGTGGAATCGGGACGATAGAACTCCGCGTGATACGCCTGCACGCGCTCACGCGTGAGACGCATGATGCTCTGCTCGTCGCCACCGGCCAGCCGCGCGAATCGCGATTCCGGCTTGTACAGCAAACGCGAAAAGAATACGTCGGAGAGACCACGCGGTTCGGCGCGCAGCTGCGCCAGATCGGCCAGTCGCTCGCCACGCATTCGCTCGAGCTCCGACTCGGGGAACGCCGGATAGCGCAGCACTTCCGACAACACCGCGACCGCGTCGTCGATACGCGACGACAGCGCGGTGATCTGCACGATCGCCGAGTCCCAGTCGGCACCGGTGTCGAGCGTGGTCCCGAGCATCTCCAGTCGCGACGTCAGCTGGAGCGCGTTCATGTCGCGCGTCCCTTCCGCCAGCGCGCGCGTGGTGAGCTGCGCAAGTCCTTCGTAGTCGCGCGGATCGCGCGTGGCGCCCGCTTCGATCACGGCCAGCGTCGTCACTACCGGATACGCCGGCACATTCGCCACGATCAGTCGCAGACCGTTGGCCAGAATGCGCGTCGAGAAGTGCGGGAACCGATAGTCGCTGGGTGTGCCCGCACCGGGACGCGGGGGCGCTACGGGCATCTCCTGAGATTGCGAGTCCTGCGCGGGAACGTCGAGTGTGTCGGTCATGCGCTCGCCTCCGCCAATTCGGCCGGCGCCGTATCCGACGCTTCCTCGGCCGGTACGAACATCAGCAGGGCGCGATTGTCGGGACCAAGTCGTTCGCGGGCGAGCGCGGAGACCGCCGCCGTCGTCGTCGCGCCGTAGCGCTCCACCTGTTCGTTGATCAAGGCGGCATCGCCGAAGTACGTGGCAAAACGCGACAGTTGGTCGGCGCGCTCGGCGGCCGACTGCATGCTCGTCACAAAACTCGTTTCGATCAGCGCACGGGCGCGCTGCACCTCCACGTCCGTCACGCCATGCTGATGCATCAGATCGAGCTCGGCCAGCACGGCCGCTTCCAGCTGTTCCGGCGTGACGTCGGGGTGGGCCGTCGCGTCCACCACGAGCAGGTCACTGCCCTTCGCCAGATCGTAGGTGAAGGCGCTGGCCTGTGAGGCAATGCGCTGCTTTCGCACCAGCGACTGCTCCAGGCGACAGCCGGTACGCAAGCCGAGCACGGCCGCAGCCAGCGACGCAGCGTAATAGCCATCGCTGCCGAACACCGGGGTGCGGCAGGCAACGAATAGACGCGGCAACGCGACTGCATCGGGTACCACCGTACGGCGCGTGTCTCCGAAGGTGGACGGTAGCATCATGTCGCGAAGCGGCGGACGTGGCGCACCACGGGGAATCGCGCCGTAGTACTCCTCGATGAGGCGCATGGTCTCGGTGCGATCAAAATCGCCGGCGACCGTGAGCACCGCGTTGTCCGGGGTGTAGTACGTCCGGAAGAAGTCCGCCACGTCGTCGAGCGACGCGTCGGTCAGATGCTCCATGGACCCGATCAACGAGTGATGGAACGGATGCTCTTCCGGGAAACAGAGCGCCGGCAGGCGCTCCCACCACGTGCCATAAGGCTGGTTGTCGACCGACCAGCGACGTTCGTTCTTCACGACGTCGCGTTGCGTGTCGAGCTTCTGCTGCGTGAGCCCCGGCAGCATCCGACCCATCCGGTCTGCCTCGAGCCAGAGCGCCAGCGCGATCTGATGCGACGGAACCGTTTCGTAGTAGTTGGTCCGATCGAGCCAGGTGGACCCGTTCAGGGTCCCGCCAGCGCGTTGGACGAGTTCGAAATGTTCGTTGGCCTCGACGTTCGCCGACCCCTGAAACAGCATATGCTCGAACAGGTGGGCGAAACCCGTGCGATCAAGCCGCTCATTGGCCGAACCTACGTGATACCACAAATTGACCGCGACGATCGGCGCCGTGTGATCCTCAGAGAGCACCACATGCAGGCCGTTCGGGAGGTGATAACTCTCGACTGGAATGCGCATGGTTCAATATTGGGGGGCTGGTCACGAAAGTCGGAACCCCAGGCGCACGAACCGACCTTGATCACTGCAGCTCAATTCTCTCCCCAATTTCTCCTATGACGCTTTCCACTCGCCGGGCCCTCCTGTTGGTCGGCGCGCTCGGGGTGCTCGTCGGCTGCGGCAGCGACCCGCAGGTGCCCAGTGCCGCCGCGCCTACCGCCAGCACCACCGTGGCCGCTGCGGTGGCGGCCTCGGTGGCCGCCGTGCCTGCCGTGCGCATCACTGACGCCAAGGGGAAGGGCGTCAAGAATGTCATGGTGCGGTGGCGCATCACGAGCGGAGGCGGCAAGGTCGTGAACGACTCGATCCGCACCACCGGCAGCGGAGATGCCACATCGGGGGGCTGGACACTTGGCACGACCGCCGGCCAGCAGACACTGCAGGCCAGCGCCGATGGCATTGCCGTCGTCACCTTCACGGCCACGGCCAATGCCGGTCCGTTGTCACGGCTCACGCCGGTGAGTGCCACCGACCAACAGGCCACCGTTAACACGCCGGTGCCAGTGCTACCCGCCGTGCGCGCCGAAGACCAGTACGGCAACCCCGTCAGCGGGGCCGCGATCGTGTTCACCATCGTGCAGGGCAACGGTGTGCTGCTCGGCGCGCAGCAATCGAGTAACGAGCTTGGTATTGCCACTGTCGGCGGCTGGACGATCGGCACGGCGATCGGACAGCAGATCGTGACCGCGACGGCGACCGGCGCCAATCCCGCCGTGTTCAGCGTCAACGCCCTCGCCGGACCGGCCGCCGATCTGGTGAAGGTGACCGGCGACAATCAGGCGGGCGTCGCGAATATCAACATCGCCGTCCCGCCCGGCGTGCGCGTGGTCGACGTCTATGGGAATCCGGTGGGCGGCGTCCCGGTCACGTTCACGCCAGGCGCCAACTCGGGCACAGTGACCGGCGGCACCGTGATCTCTGATCCGGCCAACGGCACCGCCTTCGTCGGTAGCTGGCGACTCGGTACGGCGAGCACACAAACATTGATCGCCACCAGCTCGTCCATTCCGACCAAGTCGGCCACGTTCACCACCACGGTCACGTTGTCCGCATTCAACGTGGACGTCCGCTTCGTTGGTGACGCATCGCTGCCGGTACGCACCGCCTTCGCCAATGCGGTGGCCAAATGGCGGCAGGTGATTGTGGGGAGCATCGGTACCATCACCAACGTGAGCATTCCGGCCGGCCCCGCCGCGAACGCCTGCAGTGATTGGTCTCCGGCCGTCACCGGTACCGTACAGAACACGATCATCTTTGCCCGCATCGACTCCATCGACGGGCCGGGATCACCAGGTGTCGGCAACATCCTCGGACAGGCCAGTCCGTGCTACGTGAACGCCAACGCGATCCCATTTCTCGGCTTTATGGAGTTCGACACGTACGACGTCGATTTGCTCGTGGCACGCGGGCAGTTCGAGAAGGTCGTGCTTCACGAAATCGGACATGTGCTCGGTATCGGCACCGTCTGGAATTTTCAGCGCTCGCTGCTGAACACGTCCATCTCGAATGACCCGTACTACGTAGGGAGCGCGGCACGTGCGCAGTTCGCGGCGATCAACACCGTGACGTACTCGGGAAATCCGGTGCCCGTGGAAAACACGGGCGGTACTGGCACGGTGAACTCGCACTGGCGCACATCGATCATGCAGCGTGAGCTCATGCAGGGCTTCGCGGTCAATCAGGTGCAACCGCTCAGTCGCATCACGGTGGGCTCGCTGCAGGATCTCGGCTATACCGTGAATCTCGCCGCCGCCGATGCGTTTTCGCTCACCGCCGCCCTTCGTAGCGGCTTTGGCTTCGAAGCGACCTCGGGCACACCATATCGCGACCTGGTGCCGGACGTCGAGATCAAGCAGCGTCGCGCCGATGGCAGCATTGCACGGATGCCAAGAGAAAAGCGATAAGCCGAGCGGCTCGCGGGCAGGCGATGTGACGGTCAACACAGCGCCTGCGAGAAACCGAGGAACTGCGTAGTCGCGTGCGCGTAGCATTCAGGTACGGCGATGGAGCCGGAGCTCCATCACCATCCGCCAGGACTGCACATGCACTATGCCGGTCGTTCGATTTTCCGCTTCCGCGACGTCGCTCGCGTGGCGTGGGCCGTAGGCGCCTCACTTTCACTCGCCGCCTGCGGCAGCGACAACGTATCCGCGCCGATCGACGCGATCAGCCCGATCGCGATCGTGCCCGCCGCACTGGTGGCGGCCGACGGTGACAATCAGGTCGGCGATCCGAATACGCCGCTGCTGATTGCGCCGAGTGTGCGGCTGCTCACCGATGCTGGACGTCCGGTGCCGAACGTAAGGGTCACCTTCACGCCAGCGGGGAATTCCGGCGCGGTGGCGCGTAGCACCGCGATCACCGACAGCACCGGGTACGCCTCCGCCGGACCGTGGACGCTCGGTACCGCGATCACGCAATCGCTGGTGGCGTCGTCTCCCGCACTACCCGGCAGCTCGGTCACTTTTCGCGCCAGCGTGCGCCCCTCGCAGTTCGATATCGCGGTGCGCTTTATCGGTGACGGCGGCACCGCCCGTCAGCGCGAGGCATTTGCCAGCGCGGTGGCGCGGTGGCGGCGGGTCATCACGGGTGACGTCGGTACGGTGCCGCTGAACGTGCCAGCCGGCGAGTGTCAGAGTTGGATTCCCGCCGTGAACGAAAGTATCAACGACCTGCTCGTGTTCGTGCGCATTGCCTCGATCGACGGCGCGGGGAAGATCCTTGGTCAGGCCAGTCCGTGCTACGTCAATTCGAGCAACAAACTGCCGATCATGGGCTTCTTCGAGCTCGATCAGGACGATCTCGCGCTGCTGCTCGCGCAGGGCACGCTGGACAACGTCGTGCTGCACGAGATGGGACACATCCTCGGCATCGGCACGCTCTGGAATTATCAGCGGCAGCTGCTCGTCGGCGCCGGCGGTGATGATCCCTCCTTCAACGGCGCCGAGGCGCGGGCACAGTTCGCGAGCACGCCGGGCTTCAGCTTCGCCGGTGTCGGTGTGCCGGTGGAGAATTCCGGCGCGACTGGCACGCGCGATTCGCACTGGCGCCGCTCGATATTCGGCAACGAACTGATGCAGGGCTACGCGCAACCGGGAGGCATGCCACTCAGTCGTATCACCGTTGGTTCGCTCATCGACATGGGCTACGTCACCGCGATGAGCGGGGCTGATGGGTATTCGTTCCTCACGGCGGCGCGGGTCATGGCGCCAGGCACCAGCGAGGGCACTGTTATGTCGTTCGGTAACGACATCGCTGCCGCCCCCCTGTTCGAAGTGGAACGCAACGGGTCGCGACGACTGGTCCGACCGAGACTGCGATAGCAGCCCGACGCCTCACTGCAGGAGCGGGAGCTACGGCGTGGTCGGCGCGCTTACCGACCCGCCGGTTATGGCGAGCCACAGCATCAGCGCGACATCCGTCGGCAACGCGATCGACTCCCGCAGCATATACTCGATCGCTACCGCGCGATTCGCCGAAATCGGACTCGTGCGCGTGGGCGACGGCAGTGGTCGCAGCCCGTGCAGGCGAGCCAGTACGTCAAGCCGGAGCATATGGAAGGGATCGCTCACGAGCAGCACGCTGGGACGAGTGGGCATCGTGTCGCGGACGGCCACTGGCAGTGAGTCACGCCACGCCTTGAGCAGCGCCGCCGCGCCTTCCATCGACGCCAGAGACGTGCGCCCGGCGGGCTCGAGGAGAATGGACTGCGTGGGCACGCCGCGTCGCACGAGATAGCGTCGTCCTGCCGCCGCTTCGCTGATCAAATCACCCGGTCGACGCCCTCCCGTGAGCACGACACGGGTGGCCCGATCGCTCTTCCAGAGGGCGAGGGCGTGGTCGAGGCGGGCCCGCAGGACCGGTGACGGACGTCCCCCGTACTGCGCCGCGCCCAGCACGACAATGGCATCGGCGTGCCCCTCCGCCGCGCGTCGCGACCAACCGAAGATGACCGCCACGCACAACACCCACCCCGTCAGCACTGCGCCGATGAGCCGGGGTATGGGTGGGGGCCGATACCGGCCTCGGGCGACGCGTTCCATCCTGCCAAACTACTGCATGCGAGCCTGTCGCGAAGGTTGCGGCACGCGAGCCGCGCTTATGCCTAGAGCGTCACGACCACGCCGGGCGCCGGGATGTCGACGGTAAAGCGATCGGCCCGAAGCCGTTCGGCGAATGCCGTCTGCGCCGGCGTTTCACCGTGGACCAGATACACGTGCGGCGTATTCCTCCCCTCGGCGGTGCCCCCGTCCCGTACCGCGGTCAACCAGGCATGCAGTTCAGTGCGATCGGCATGCGCGCTGTAGCCGTTCAATACTTCCACCTGCGCCGCGAGTTCGACCTCGTCACCGAAGATCTTGATCACGCGCCGCTGCTCCAGAATGCGACGGCCCAGCGTGTGTTCGGCCATGTAGCCCACGATCAGAATCGTATTGCGCGCATCGCCGGCGCCGTTGCGCAGATGGTGCAGGATGCGACCCGATTCCGCCATGCCCGACGCGGCGATGATGACCATCGGGCCCTGCATGGTGTTCAGCGCCTTGGATTCGTTCACGTCGCGCGTGAACTTCACCAGCGGGAAGTCGAACAGATCGTTCGTGTGCCGCACCAGATCTTCGCTGTGATCGAACACTTCGGGATGCATCGCGAACACCGACGTGGCATCGGTGGCCAGCGGCGAATCGATGAAGATCGGCACTGACGGAATCTTGCCGGCCCGGTGCAACTGATGGAGGTCGTACACCAGCTCCTGCGTACGTCCTACGGCGAATGCGGGAATCAGCACGCGACCGCCACGGGCCGCGGTCTCGCGTACGACACGCCCGAGCTCCTCGCGCGCCCCCTCCACCGATTCGTGATCGCGATTGCCGTAGGTGCTTTCGCACAACACCACATGCGCGCCACCCGTGGGTGGCTCGGGGTTGCGGATAATCGGCAGGTCGTGGCGTCCCACGTCGCCGGAAAAGACCACGCGTCGGAATTCCTCACCCTCGCGCAATTCCAGCACCACCGAGGCACTGCCGAGAATGTGTCCGGCCTCGGTATACATGGCGCGCACCCCGTCGGTGACCTCGAACCACTTGTGGTACGGCATCCCGATCATCTGCTCGAGCGTGCGCGTGGCGTCCTCCACGCGATAGAGCGGCTCGGCGTGCGGTTGTCCACGGCGCTCGAGAAACTCGGCGTCCTTTTCCTGGATATGCGCCGAATCGGCGAGCATGAGCGCACAGAGGTCTCGCGTGGCCGACGTGGCCCAAATGGTGTTCTTGTAGCCCTGGGCCGTGAGAAACGGCAGCCGACCGGCGTGGTCGATGTGGGCGTGCGAGAGTACCACCGCGTCGATTTGGTCGATGGGCAGCGGGAGCTTGGCGTTCTTCTCACGGCTCTCGCTGCGCTTGCCTTGGAACATGCCGCAGTCCAGCAGCACGGTGCGCTGGCCGACGCGGATGATGTGGCAGGAGCCGGTGACTTCCTGCGCGGCGCCGGAGAACTCGATCTGCATATGCACCTGAATCTGAGGTAAGAACGCCATCCTTCCTGCGCACATACGACGACACGGCGCGAACTCGATCGGCCCTGGCGCTCAGCCCACTTCGTCGGAGTTATCGATGTGGCCGACCGGACCGCGAGCGTGACTCTGGCCTCCTGCCGTGACGTGCGCGTTGACCCGTGAGGACATGAGCTCACACAACTTCAGGATCTGTCGGTCGGCCAGTGCGTAGTGCACGAAGAGACCATTCTTTCGGCGCTTCACGAATCCGTGCGCGTGCAGAACCTGCAGATGCTTGGACACGTTCGCCTGCCCCAGTCCGGTGCCCGCAACGAGTTGGTTCACCGTCTGCTCGCCGTACTGCAGCGACCGCAGCAGTGCCAGGCGAGCGGGCTCCGAAAGAGCCTTAAAGCGGTCCGCCACCAAGGGCAGGACACCATCCGTCAGAATAAAACGACCCATCGAAACCTCGCATAGTCCCCGGCATTTCCCCCGTCGATTGGACGACGGCGGTCGCGCTACAGGCGCGACACCCAATCTTATGCTCGCGGTCGCCATCTGAACAGGGACAGAAAGTGTTCCGCCGGCGCAATGTTTTGTCAGAAGCCCATCAATACTGCATCGGACCGTCATTCCCCGTCTCGTGGAACACGAGACGCTTTCACCACTCGCGGTGCATCGGCCATTCCGTGATCGGCGCGATATGCGCGCGGCCGACCAGATCCTTCACGTATTCGAACAGTGCTGCCGTAACGCGTGTCATGAGGTTATGCACGCCCTCTCCTGTCGAGATGGGTGATCGCTCTTCGTCGAGCGAGTCGGATGCTGCGCTTGCCAGAGACCTCTGCATGTTGCGCGCCAACACACGGCTTGAGCGGCTCCGGCATTGTGAACGCATGCTAACGCGTGTCACGACATTGCGCATGTGTGTCACAGCACATCATCCGAAAAATTCTTCGCTGTGAGCTGTCGTTGTGGTCGAGCTGAAGCGGCTGAGTTGACGACCGTCAAATTTTCCATGGATCACGCCGCTTTACCGCTCGCACGAACAACGCGCGCCGCACGGCACTGTTCGTTGAACGATTGACGCCGAGCGGCTCGAGACGCATCACCGAGACCGCGACCCATGTCACAGTTCGCGCGCGCGCGTTGCATACGCGTACGTCAGATCACGAAATCCGATCCTGCTTATCGTCCGGCTCGCTTCTTCGAGATCGTGTCGACTCCGCCTACGCTCGCTTCCTCCTCGACTGCGCCGACATCGTGCTGACGGCTCAGTAAGGAGCGGTCAGCTCCGCGGCGACGCTCACCAGTCGGACTACAGTCCGTGCGGCATATCAGCCGGCTGCAGATCGGCGGGCTGCCGAAGGTCGCGACGCGCCAGCAACTTCTGCAACGACTGGCGATGCAGACCCAGGGCACGTGCCGTGCGGGCGATGTTTCCGCCGTTCCGCGCCAGCGCCGCACCGAGAAACGCACGGTCGAACTCACGCAGGGCGCGCTCGCGCGCTTCCACAAAGGGCAAGTCAGCCGACTGCTCCATGATCGACATCGCGCGCATCGGACGCTGCATCGTCAGACTCGTCGGCAAGTCGCACGGGCAGATCTCCACCCCATCGGCCATGACCAGCGCGCCCTCGATCACGTTGCGCAACTCGCGCACGTTGCCGGGCCAATCGTAGTTCAGCAGGATCTCGCTCGCCTCGTCGCTGATCCGACGCGCCGGCAGGCTGTGACGCTCGGCGAACACGTGCAGGAAATGACTGGACAGCAACGGCACGTCGGCCTTGCGGTCGCGCAGCGGCGGCAGCGCCAGCGAGATCACCTTGAGGCGATACAACAGATCCTCGCGGAAGCGGCCATCGGCCACCATCTCGTCGAGCGGCCGATTGGTGGCCGCGATCACGCGGACATCTACCCGCGTCGTCTTCGTGCCACCCACCCGCATCACTTCACCGCTTTCGAGGGCACGCAACACCTTCGCCTGAGCCAACGGCCCAAGATCGCCGATCTCGTCGAGAAACAGCGTGCCGCCGTGCGCCGCTTCGAACAGGCCACCGCGATCCTTCACCGCACCGGTGAATGCCCCGCGCGTGTGTCCGAACAGCTCGCTTTCTACCAGCTCCGACGGCAACGCCGAGCAGTTCAGCGCAATGAACGGCTTGTGGCGCCGGGCGCTTTCGTCGTGGAGGGCGCGCGCCACCAGCTCCTTGCCGGTGCCGCTCTCACCACCCACCAGCACCGTCACGTCGGTCCGTCCAACCCGCGAAATCATCTTGAATACGTCCCGCATGACCGGCGTCGTACCGTACATGCCGCGGAACTCGCTCACCTCGGCATTCGGCTCCGGCGTGGCCTCCACGCGCAGGGTCGTCATGGCATCGGCACGACGCAAGAACGCGATCACGTCGTCGCGCTGCACCGGCGTGTTGATATAGTCGGCGGCTCCCCGCTCGAACGCTTTAATGGCGGCGTTGGTGGCGCCAGGCGCCGTCGCCATCGCCGTCAGTAGCGTCGGGTGCACTTCGTGCAACTCGTCGAGCAGGCGGAAGCCATCGTCGCCGGGCAGCTGCTGGTCGGCGATCACCACATTGATCTCGGCGCGGGTGATGATCTCACACACACCAGCCGACTGAGCGGCGTGCAACAGATCACGGCCGTCCGCTTCCACGATCACACGCAGCGCGTCCACGAACGACATGCGCTCGCTCACCACCAGGATTCGCATCTTGGCCGTCGGCTGCGTCGAACTTCCCCGGGCTGCAATTCGCAGATGACGCTCGCGAGCGGCCGGAGAGCGCGGGGATGCCAGCGCGCTGCGGACCTGCGTTGAGGGATCGACGTTGTACAGAGCGACGTTGCTCATAAGCGGAGTCTCGTTTGGACAGGCACCGTGGTGCCTGCCCGTGGTGGGCGTATCGGGCACGGCGGGAAAGCACCGTGCGCTCGTGCTGCACATCACAGATCGGGAAAACAAAAAGGCGCGACGTCTGCTCTGGGTGAGAGCGAGACTTCGCGCCTTCGACTCCGGGATCGGTATCCCGTCGCCAAGGTTGGATCGATCGAGCGATCCATATGTCGTCCTGCAGTGCTGCTTCCGGGAAACTCGGCGCCGCGGATAACCCGCTGGTGCGTCATGTCCCGGAGCTAGAGTATCGTTCGTCCCAGTCAGCCGCGCAAGGCTAATTTGTCACAGTTTGTGTCGCAGATCGCACCCGGCTGTGCACAAGCGACCGGATTCTCCACATCGAACCCGCGCGGTTGTACTACACCAGCTTGACCAGAAGTTCCAATCGGTGGCGCAAGTCGCCAAGTGTCTTGGACTTGAACGCCCCCTTAGTCTCCTCGAGCACCGCGATCGTCTCTTCCACGGCCGATTGCAGCTGTGCACCGCGTGGGCAGTTCATGAGCTGACACGGGTGCGGCTGCAACGTCTGTTGTCCCGCCAGCGCGCGTCCCAACTGTTCGAGATCGGTCAGCGATCCCATCACGTTGCGCAGCGTGAGCGCCAGAAACGTGTCCACGCCCTGCCCTTCGGTGGCCGGCGCCACGGGCTGCGCTTCCACCTGCGACCGGTACTCGCGAAGCCGCGCTTCGGCGCTCTGCATCGCCTGATAGGACCGGAAACGCGCGACAGCGCTCGTCACGCGCTTCAGAAGCTCCGGGAAGTGCACCGGCTTCACGAGATAGGCCGCCACCGGCAGTTCGATCGACGCGACCGCCGAGCGCACCGAGGGGAAGCCGGTGATGATGATGATCGGGAGCCCGCCACTGAGATGCGCGACTTGCTGTACCAGATCCAGATCCGCATTCCCCGGCATCTCGAGGTCGGTGATCAGCAGGTCGTAGGTTGCCGCCGAAATCGCGCCCAGCGCCGACGCCGCGTCATCGACCGTGTCCACGGTGAATCCCTCGCGTCGCAGCAACTCGGCGGTCGAGTTGAGAAACGTCGGCTCATCATCGGCGATCAGAATTCGTCCGCGACTCATCGCAGCACTCCAGTATCCAAAGGGGTCATCGGCAGACGGACTTCGAATTCAGTCCCACCTTGTGGCCGATCATGTACGACAATGGAGCCGCCCACAGCGTGAACGGACTGCCTGACCAGCGAAAGACCGATGCCCATCCCACTCGTTTTGACTGTGCGGTCCTTCGTGCTGAAGAACGGGTCGAAGATGCGCTGTCGCAGCGCATCAGGAACGCCGGGCCCCTCGTCAGTCACACGCAGCACGCACTCGTCCTGCTCAACGATCGCCGTCACGGTAATCGTGCCATTCGGCGGCGATGCATCGAACGCATTCTGTACGAGATTGTACATCGTTTGCCGGAGAAGCGCATCGGGAACCGGCACCAGCGAGGGCGCCCGGGACAGATCCGTCACGATTTTTACCTGCCGAACGCGATTCACCTGCTCGAGAAAGCTCACCGCGTCGGTCACGGCCAGAATCACCGACGACTGGGCGATCATGGATTGATCGGGGCGGTACGTCTCGTACAACTGCCGCGTGACCGCCGCGATACGCGCGATTTCGCGTTCAATCGCCCCCACGAACCGATAATGCGGATGATCGCCCGGAATCGCCCCGCGAATGAGTAGGAAGGCATTCTGGATGCCGGCGAGCGGATTATTGATCTCGTGAGCCACGCGGGCCGCGAGTTGCCCCATCGTAGTCAGGGCGCCGATTTCGCGCAGCGATTCCTCGGCCCGTTTGCGCATGGTCAGGTCACGCCCCTCCACCAGCACTTGCACCACCCGGTCGTCTTGGTCGAAAATCGGCTTCAGCGAAAAGTCGATCGACGCCAAGCGTTCGCCCGGCCGGTCAACCTCCACTTCGAAGCGATTCGTGTCACCGGCCCGCGCTTTCACGAAGCGATCCTGCACCCGTTCGCTGGTGAGCGCATCGTCGGCCCACCACGGCGCCTGCCAGAAGCGCACTCCCTGCAGCGCGTCGGCGGTGGTCGCAGCCAATTCGCCGGCGGCACGATTCGCCTCCAGAATGCTGCCATCGTAGTCGAGCAACAACTGCACCTGATTCGCCGTGTCGAACATTGCCCGGAACCGCCGTTCGCTCTCCTCGCGTGACGCGTCCGCGAGCGCGCGCTCCGTCACGTCGGCCGAGATTCCGAGCACGCGAACCGGGCTGCCGTCGGCCAGACGTTCCACCACGCGGCCGCGGTCGACCAGCGCATGCCACGATCCATCGCCCGCGCGCAGCCGATACTCGCACTCGAAGGCATCGGCGCGACCACTCACGTGCGCATCGAGTGCCCGGGCATACGCCTCGCTGTCATCGGGATGGATCAGCGCCGACCACGCGGTGAATCCGCCGTCGAGGACCGTCGGGTCGATGCCGAGATAGCGCATCAACGCCGGACTGCGGTGCATCGCACCACGCGGAATCTCAAGTTCCCAGACGCCATCGGTGGCCCGCTCGATGGCGAGCTGCATGCGCTCCATACCTTCGCTGCTGGCCTGTGCCCACATCGCGCGCTGCTGCCACATCGTGAGCGACAGCAGCACGGCGACCGAAAATCCCAGCAGCAACACGAGTTCGGGCAGCGTGGAGCGCGACGTGCCGACGGCCTGCGACACCGACACGGTCAGTTGTCGCGCCCCCAGCTGCAGTGGCGCCGAATACACCGGCGACGCTGCGGCGACCCGCCCCGCCAGAATCGAGTCGCCGCGCGACACTGCCAGTGCGAAGCCGCCGCGCGCATCGCCGGCGAAGTCGGAAATCAGCTCGGCCTCGTTTACAAAGCCGACGACGACCGTTCGCCCGTACGACGGCGATGACGGCTGCGCGTCGAGGGGATACAGCAGCGCAATGCCCCACGGTGCGTCGTGCAACGCGACGACATGACGCCTTGGCAGCGCGGTGGTCGTCGCCGAGCGCATCGAAGTGAGATCTCGATGATATGGCTTTGACATGAAGTCGATGAGCTGACGCTGAACGCCTGGCCAGAGCGGCGTCGCAGGAACCGCGCGCAAGATAGTGCCCGCGGAATCCATCCACACCATGCCGACCAGACCGTCGGTTTCCTTGACCAGCAGGGGGAATGACGTCGTCCACGCCGCATCATCGATGCGACCGCCGCCGGACAGAAACGCCGCTGTGCGACCAACCGCCCGGTCGACCCCAAGGAACTGCCGTTGCACCGCCCGATCCAGTGCCTCGGCCGCGATGGCGGCGCGATCCCGTGTCTGTGACTGTTCGCGCGCCACCAAGGCCTGCCACAGCACCAACACCAGGAGCAGAGTACTCGCACCGGCGAGGACCGGCGCCCACCGCGGCGGCGCCTTCGTGCCTGGCTCATGTGCCATGTTGCGCTGCAGAAGCGCCGTGCCCAGCAGCAACGACGCAAGCAAGCTATGCAGCGGCGCTCGGGCCGCTGCCCACGCTCCATCAGTTCCCAGCATCCCGGCGAGCTGGGCCAACAGCAATACGCCGGTGCTGGCGACAAGCAACGCTGATAACGCACCCGTTACCGTGCGACGACGCTCCGACTGCGGCTCCGAGGCGAGCAGGTACAGCGCCACGCCGTACAGCAGAAACAGCAACGCCGCCGACACAGGAACATCTCGCACCGGTGACGCGTCGCCCACCCGCGCGCGGGCCAGCGCGTCGATCGGCAACGTCGCGTGCTGCCAGGCGGCCACCAGAGCAATCACCGCTGCCGCCCCACATGCGAGAGCCAGGCGTCGCGCCAACGACCGTCGACCGGACAGCTTGGCGATCATGCCCGACGCACCCGCGACAATCATCACCGTGCCACCGAGTCGCGCCGGCGGGAATGTCTCGAACGGTTGCACGAGCCACGGAACGCCGAACGTCCAGCCTAGCAAGCTTGGCACCGTCAGCGCGATGGCGGCGACGGCGAGCCAGCGAGTAAATCGCGGATCAGACGTGAGGGGTGGCTCCCAACCTTCGGCGTTCATACGAGAAGGATTGTCGATGGGCTCGGCGCCCATTGCTAGGTGCAGCCGAGCGGCTGCAGGCGTTGCGCCGGTACGATTCAGGTTTCGCCGAGTCGAATCCAGCGACGCACGGTCGGTGCTTGAAAGGCCTGTAATCGGGCCAGCATCGACGAGGCATCATCACTGACCACCAACCACTCCCGTGGATTTCCGCGCAGAAATCCCTCCGCATCGACGTGCTCCAGCAGTGCGAGCAGCGGCGCCCAATAACCCGATACATCGAAGAGGCCGATCGGCTTCTGGTGCACACCGAGCTGCGCCCAAGTCCAGGTCTCGAAGAACTCCTCGAGCGTTCCCAGTCCGCCCGGCAGCGTAATAAAAGCATCGGCGAGCTCAGCGATCATCGCCTTGCGCTCGTGCATCGAGTCCACGACGCGCAACGCGGTCAATCCGTGATGCGCAACTTCCCGCTGCACCAGACCATGTGGCATCACACCGATGACCTCACCGCCGGCCGCTATCGCGGCGTCGGCTAGTGCTCCCATGAGTCCGACCCGACCGCCACCGTAGACCACGGTCAGGCCTTGCTGAGCGATGACCGTGCCGAGGGCCCTTGCACACTCCAAGTACTCCGGACGCGCACCGTCGTTCGATGCGCAGTACACCGCCACGCGCTGCATGGGACTGGCGACCGGAACGGGTCTGAACGCCGTGGCGGAATCGTGGGGTACAGTGCTCATGCGGGAAAGCTAACGCCGATCGGAGATGGGCGATGACTGCAGCGTGTTCATCCGTCGCGAGGCACCCCAGAGGACGACCGATGCCAGCCACGGCCCGAGACACGCCAGCAGCACGACGGCCCACTCCGGAGCGCCGCGATTCGACCCGCTGTTCCACCACAAGGCTTGTGCGCTGGTCAGTACGGCGTCGGCCGAGACCACGGTCGCCAGCGCGCGACTCCAGCGCGACGCCGTGCGTCGCGCGCGTGCACCGGATGTTCGCGCGCGCAGCGCGCGAAGTCCGAGGAGCAGCAGCGCGTCGAACACCACCCAGGCACTCTGCACCGCGCCCGACGGAAACCACGGAAACGTAGGTGCCAGCGCCAGCAGTACCGTCCACGTGATCAACATCCACTCCAATGCCCGCAGCAGTACTGCTGGCCCGCGGATGAGCGTATGCACGCCGAATTGCCACAGTGACCCTCCCGCGAACGCCCGCAGCCCGTCGAGCATCGCACGGGCGCTCGATCGCTCGCGGGGGTAGGCCAGATAGATCGGTTCCCACCCCTGCGGGCGCAGCTTGCGCTTGAACGCTGCGAGGCCGTCGAAGTTGAACAGCGGTCGTGACCAACTGCGCGCGGTGCGCAGCCAGCCGCTTACCGGTCCGGCGAGCGGCGCGAGTCCGAGGGTGACCCACGACACACCATCCGCCGCCAACTGGAGCATGGCATGATGCACCAGCAGCTCGGCCGTGCCGTTCGGTGCATCGGGGTCACGCAGCAGGTGCTCGAACAGCCATCCCGCACGTGCCGGCACCGGCACGATCGATAACAGGGCCACTGGGACGCCGTCGCGCATCGCGACAAACGATTGCCGCTGCGACAGCCACGCAAAGGGGTCGACCGTCACCAGAAACCCCATGCGTGGCATCGGCCGCGCGGCGAACCACCGGTCAATCAGCCGCTCCAACCTCGCGCGGCGCATCGGCTCGCGCATCATCGCAGCATCGAGCCGCTGCACGGTGACGCCCTTCGCTTTCGCGCGGCGCAATTGCTCGCGCAGCGAGCGGTGATGCGCAACGTGATCGGCCCACGATTGCGGATTCCATACCGGCTGCTCGCCCAACATGACGCGCCGGAATCGCGGCGATGACGCGAGAATGCCTTCGGTCGCGAAAAAGCTCGCGCGGCAACGCTGCGACGCCGCGAACGCCACAAAAGCTTCGGCCACCGCGATCGCCTCGTGCGGGGCAGCCACCGGCTCGCCGGCCGAGACCATCGCGCCCGGTGTCCGGTAGTAGGCCACTAGTCCGCGATCGCCCCGCGCGTCCGTCAGAAACCAATGCTCGAGTCCCGCCCCGAGCGCGCGGAACGCCGTCGCCGTGCGCCCGTAGCGCTGGATCAGCACGAGCGCACGGTCATCGTCGCGTGCAGACGCGACGTCGGAGGCGATGCCGGAATCGGAGGCGGGGGAGGTGGGCACGGAGTTCTGCGGATACTACCGGGAGGCCACGAAGAACGGCTACCTTCGTGCCTATGCCCACCTCGCCGCGCACGTTCCCCACGCTCAGCATCGTCGACCACCCATTGGTCCGTCACAAGATCACGCTGTTGCGCGACCGCGCGACGCCGACGAAGCAGTTCAAGGAGCTGGTGGACGAGATCGCCATGTTGATGGCCTATGAAGCCACGCGCGATCTGGCGTTGGAGTCGGTGCCGGTCGATACCCCGCTCGAAACCACGCACGGGTGGTCGGTGCGCGGTAAAAAACTCACGCTCGTCCCTATTCTGCGCGCCGGACTCGGCATGGTCGAAGGTATCCTGCGCTTGATGCCGTCAGCGCGCGTTGGACACATCGGCCTCTACCGCGATCACGATACGCTCGAGCCGGTCGACTACTACTTCAAGGTGCCGGGCGATGTGAGTGAGCGGGATTTCCTGCTGCTCGATCCGATGCTGGCCACCGGCGGCAGTGCCGCCGCCGCCGTTTCGTCACTGAAGCGCGCGGGAGCGACACGCATTCGCTTTCTGTGTCTCGTGGCCGCACCGGAGGGCGTCGAGCGACTGGCCCGCGAACATCCCGACGTGCCGATCCTCACCGCCGCGCTCGACCGCGAACTCAACGAGCACGGCTACATCCTGCCGGGACTTGGTGATGCAGGCGACCGGCTGTTTGGTACGCGCTGAGTAGGGAGTAGGGGGTATGGAGTAGGGCCGTACGCCTTACTCTCGACCCCTTACTTCGCTGTTATCAACCAAACCACTCGCGCGGCTCGGTGCGCTGCTGATCGGCCGCTTCGAGCACCCATGACTGCGCGATCGGTTCGGTGACTTCGTCCGCCACTCGCTCGAACCACTGCTGCGCCTGCGTATCGTCGCCGATCCGCCGCCATAGTTCGCCGATGAGATACGTGATCACGGCCCGCTCTTCCATCGGCACCCCGTCGAACGCCTCAAGGGCGTCGGCGAAACGCCAGGCGGCCTTCCGCCGGAAGTACCGCTCGGCCTCGGTGTCGCTTTCGTCCACGCAGCACCAGGCGGCCCGCAGATAGAGATCGGCGAGATACCGCGGATCGCTCTCCTGCCACTCCGCGACTTTGGCGGCGTGCTCGTACTTGAGAGAGCCCGACGGCAACTGTGATGTCAGCGACGGCGCCAGTTCGCTCCACACCAACGCGCGCAACATCTCGTCGGGGTGTGCGTCTTCGCCGAAGTCCCGCTGCACACCGGCATAGCCGCAGTGTGTGCAAAGATGGACGAAGTACGGCAACGGCTGCATGCCGGCCGCGCGTTCGTGGAAATCGGTGCGTTTACCACCAAAGGCATTGGTGGCAACGACCGTCTGCGAGCGAAACAGCGTCTCGCAGACGGGGCAGGTCAGTTCGATGAGATGGAGCGTGGTCATGGCACGGCGTCAGGGGACATCCTTCAGTCTCGGCACCGACTGCCTCAGAGTTGAACACGAACCCCCGGATTCGGCGCGGCGAGCTTGTACGGCCCCGAAATCGCGGCTATCTTCTCGCGACTTGTTCGGCGATTAGTGCTCGTAGCTCTCGATCGCGTCGGTCTCCCGTTCCCGGGTCGTTGATGTTGATCAATCTGGTACCGGATTTTCTCGCCGTACTCGAAGCCGACGATCGGGTGTCGGCGTACCTTGCCTATTTCGAGCGCCACAAGGCGCTGCTGACGGCCTACTGGGACAACTATGTCCTCGAGCCCTCAGGGCCGCATTTCGACGAGGTCGTGCAGTCCACGATCAACGCGAATCGCGATGACCTGCTCACGCTCCTCTCGCGCACCGACGTGGTCGCGCTCGCACGCCAGGCGGAGGAGAAGGTCCGCACCCTGCTCGACATCGATGTCCCCTACGATGTCGTGCTCATGGTCGGCGTGGGCGCGGCGAATGCGGGAGAGCTGGTCGTCAACGGACGCGGTGTCGCCTTCGTCTGCCTCGAGCACTTCACCGGTGTCGCCAATCCGGACACGCAGGGACTCGGTCTCGATCCCGAGTTGATTCCGCTCTGGCTTGCGCACGAACTCACGCACGTGGTGCGCTACACGTCTCCCTCGAGCCGCAGCGACATGCGCGGCTTCGTGGAAGACGCCGGTGGCTATTACTCGTACTGGGAAACGGGCCGTCAGGCTTCGCTGCGCGAGTTGCTAGTGAATGAAGGACTCGCCGTGCACGTGTCCCGCGCCGTCAGCCCGGGACACGCCGCGTGGGAATACTTCGGGTTCGCGCGGAAGCAGTACGCCCGCGTGCGCGAGGTCGAGCCGGTGCTCCATCGTGCCCTCGTCAGTGACGGCGATCGCGCGGCCCTCGGCCTGCGCCTCCGCTACCTCTCCGGCGGTATGAGCGACGAAGCCCGCACCGTGGAGCGCACGGTCCTGCCCGAACGCGCCGGCTACTTCCTCGGCGCCCGCATGGTGGAAGCCGCCATCTCCGCCCGCGGCTACGCCTGGGCCACCCGCGCCAGCGTCCACGAACTCGCCACCGTGAACGAACCGGTGATGGAGCGCCCGAGGCTCACGATCGTCGGGTGACGTTTGTGCTGACGGTTCGCTAACGGCGAACTGCAACTGCCACAGCCAGAACACGGAGACCACAGATCAAACGGAAACTGACACAGATAAGCAAAGAGCGCTCTTTGCTTATCTGTGTTGGTTCTGCGAAAATCAGTGGTCTCCGTGTTCTGGCAGTTGCAGTCGCAGTTGCCGTTCCTACTTCCCGATGCAGAATTCGCGGAACACCCGATCCAGCACATCCTCGGTATCGACGATGCCGATGAGATCCGACAGCGACTCGCGCGCCGCGTAGAGATGCACCGCAGCCACCGGCGCCGGCAATGCACCACTTTCCCAGGCGAGCAGAAATTCGCACAGCTCATCGTGTGCGGCCGCCAGTCCGGCGCGATGACGCTCGCGCGTTACCATCACATCATCGCTGGTCGGTAGCCCCACCGCATTCGCGACCGCCGCTCGATCTATCGCGTACAGCAAGGCGCGCAGCCCCTGCCCCGTCTCGGCGCTGACTTGCAGCCCCGGTCCATCGGCGCCCGACGCATCGAGATCTGCCTTCGTGTGCACCGGAATCACCGTGCCACTCGTGCGCGTGGCGATCGCCTCACACGTCGCCGCGATATCCCCAGCACTCGCGCCGCAGGCCAGCACGACCTGCGCCTGAGCGAGATAGCGTGTGCTCACTTCGATGCCGAGTCGTTCGATTTCGTCGGCGGTGTCACGGAGGCCGGCGGTGTCCACGAAGCGCAGCGGGAGCGGCGCGCGATCGAGCACGGCTTCGATCGCATCGCGCGTCGTGCCGGCGATCGGCGTCACCAGGGCGCGGGACTCTCCCAGGAGCGCGTTGAACAGCGACGATTTGCCGGCGTTCGGGGGGCCGGCAATCACCACCAGCACGCCATCGCGCAGCACGGCGGCTTGCGGGGCGGTGTGCATCAGCGCGCGCAAGGCGTCGCGCAGCGACTCCGCCGCATTTTTTATCCGGGCGGGGGCGATCGGTCCATCGTCTTCCTCAGGGAAGTCGATGTCGTAGGCGATCAGCGCTTCGAGATGAATCACGTCGTCGCGCAACGCAAGTAGGCGTCGCGAAAGCCCACCATCGAGCTGCGACAGCGCCTGACGGTGCATGGCGGTGGTGCGCGCATCGATCAGATCGGCCACCGCTTCGGCCTGCACCAGGTCCATGCGGCCATTCAGCACCGCGCGGCGCGTGAATTCACCCGGGGTCGCCGGTCGCGCCCCGGCCGCCACGCAGGCGGCCAGGACCAGCGCCGGTACGACGTGCCCACCATGCGTGGAAATCTCCACGACATCGTCGCCCGTGTAGGAGCGCGGCGCGGCGTACCAGGTGATCACCGCATCGTCGAGTGGGTCGCCGTTCGGGTGTTGCAGCGCGACCCGGGTGGCGTGTCGTGGCTGCAGGGCAGATGCGCCAAGGGCGCGAGCGATATCGATCGCTCGCGCCCCTGACAACCGAATGACGGCGATCGCGCCGCGTCCAGCGGCCGTGGCAAGGGCGACGATCGTGTCGTCACCACCAGGCAGCTGGCGGGCCGTCACCACGTCGTTATCCCCGCACGACCGGTGGCTGCGCCTTCGTGCGCTCCTGCGAGATCAGCCACTGCTGCGGCAACGACGCGAGGTTCTGCACGAAGTAATAGAGGTTGAGACCCGAGGCCATGTTGAAGAAGATCACCATCATCATGGCGGGCATCAGATACATCATCATCTTCTGCTGCTCGTTCGCCTTCATGCCGCGCATGCCGATGTACGACAGGCCCATCGCCGTGATGGCCACGAGCACCGGCAGCACGAAGAACGGATCCTTGAGCGAGATGTCGGGGAACCACAGGAACGACACACCGCGGAATTCGATCGTGTTCTGAAACACGAAGAAGAGCGCGAAGAACACCGGCAACGGGATCAGCATCGGCAGACAGCCCGACAGGGAGCTGAACGGCGACATGCCGTGCTCCTTGTATACGCGCATCATTTCCGCCTGCAGCTTGGTCGGATCGCCCTTGTATTTGGTCTGGATTTCGGCCAGGTGCGGCTGAATGCGCTGCATCTGCATCGAACTGCGCATCGCCTTCTGGTTCAACGGCCAGAGAATGAGACGCACCGCCACGCCGAACACCACCAGAATCCAGCCGTACGAGAGCCCAAGCGTCGACTTCATCCACAGCAGCAGGCGAATGACCATCGTGGCGAACGGCTGCACGACACCCTGCAACCAACCGCCGTACGGGTTCGACGTTTCGAACGAACGCCCGATCGCCACCAACCGCTTGAACTCCTGCGGACCGGCGTACACCTCGAACGCCACCGCACCGCTCTTGAGCGAGGCCACGATGGTGGCTTCACTGCGCGTGGCGGCCTTCGCCACCCGCACGCCACCCGTGAAATTCACCTCGGCGAATCCGGGCACGCCCTTTGGGGCCAGCACGCCAAGCAGGAAGTACTTGTTCTTGGCCACCGTCCAGTTGATCGGGCCGGTCTCGATGCGACGCTCACCCGGATCAAGCGAGCGGAAAGCGACACCCTTTGCGTTTTGCTGGTCGAGCTTGTAGGCGTACGCGAGATGCGACTGATCTTCGGTCGTGTCTGATTCCGACGAGCGGAAGCCGGGCGGCATGTCGATCAGCAGGAAGCTGTTCTCGGGCGCGCCTTTCACGACCGCCGACACGTTCACGCGGTAGCTGTCCGGAAGGAACGAGTACGCGATCGTGATCGCGCGCGCGCCGACGGTGGCGTCGTAGCGCACGACCGCGCGGCCGTTCTCTTCGGTGCGCGTCGTGGTGAACATCTGCGTATTGAGCGCGACGGTGTCACCGGGCGTCACCAAGCGGAAGCTGAGCAACCGGTCGCCCGCTTTCGCGAGCTCTACCGGGCCACCCTTGGTGCGGCCCTTGTTGGAGAGCGCGAGATACTGCTGCATCTCGACGCCGATCAGCGCCGCGCCGCGGTTCGTGGTGCGGAAGACCGCCGGCGTGGTGGTCACCACGGCAGTGTCGACCGGCAAGACGACCGGCTTCGGAGCGGCGTTGAGCGAGTCGGGCAGGGCGCTCATGCCGGGCGCCGTGCCACCGGCGGCCACCGTCGCGGAATCCGCGACGACAGGATTGGTGCTGGAGCCGGTGCTGGCGACCGTCGCCGAATCGGCGAGGCGCAGGGAGTCTGTTACCGCGGTCTTGCTTCCAGGCGCCGGGACCGGCGACGGGAAGAGGATCGGCGTCAGAATCAGGACCGCCGCCATCAGGACGACGGCGAGGGCGATGCGACGTGGTTCCATGGTCTTTATAGGGAAGCGCTCAGGGCACCGGATCGAATCCGCCGGGCCGGAACGGATGACAGCGCCCGATACGGCGCAGAGCCATCCATCCTCCACGTGCCGCACCGTGACGCTCCAGCGCCTCGATCGCGTACGCAGAACACGAAGGATAATAGCGGCAGGCGCCCCCGAAGATGGGCGACAGCGTGAGCTGGTACCCGCGCACCACCAGAATGAACAGCTTCGCGATCACGGCAGGAAAGTTGGAGTCACCGCGCGATCTTCCGCACGGCCTGCAACACTTCGGCGCGGAGCGTATCGAAGTTTCTGGTATACGCCACCGGAAGCACCTTGAACACGAGGTCCATGGGCGGAAGCTCGGACAACACGTCCACGCGGATGAGTTCGCGAAGCCGGCGTTTCAGCCGGTTACGGTCGACCCCCGAGTGCTTGTACTTGGGGATCACGAAGCCCACCCGGGGAACGCCAAGAAGGGAAGACAGAGCGCGCACATCCATTGAGGCGGTGCGCACTCGCTTCCCTTCGTGTCGAACCCGCTCGAGATCGGCCCCGCGCGTCAGTCGCTGCTCGCGCGGGAACGACCGGGAATCAGGCGCCGGCGTACTTCGACGGGATCTGGACGGTCAACACCTTGCGGCCCTTGCGGCGGCGACGGGCGAGTACCTCACGGCCCCACTTCGTCTCCATACGCGCACGGAAGCCGTGCTTGCGGACTCGCTTGGTGTTGCGCGGACGATACGTGGGCTTGCCCATATAAGTGCTCGAGGTAACGCGGTGTAAAACGCAGTGATTCGATGAGAGTCGCCACGGCCCGCAAGTGATCACGGTAGGTGGCAGCCTCAGAAAATACTCGCGGGACTGGCTTGAGGTCAAGCCCGCCAAGTACACCCGCGACAACGATTTGCCTGCGCCCGCTCAACGACGCGCGAACTTGCTTGCGCTCACGAATGCGATACTGGTGTCACGTCGCTGACGCGATTGACTTATCCACACGCGAGCGTAACCTTCGCCGCCCCCGCCTGCTTCTCGTTCGATTCTCGCCCACGGCCGGGGCCGCCCGAACCCCGACCTCCTGTCATGTCCCTTACGCCTGCTGAAACCTGGGATCGCCTGCGCCAACGCGCCCGGCAGGTCCTCCCGGAGCAGACGTACCGCACCTGGCTCGAGCCCACCGACGCCCTCGGCGTGGAAGGCGACACCCTCCTTATCGGCGCCCCCGACCAGTTCTCGGCAGACTGGAACGAGTCCAAACACGCCGATCTGCTGACCAGCTTCGCCGCCGTCGCCCTCGGACACCCCATGAAGGTTCGCTTCAAGGTAGCCGAAGAGCGCATGGGTCGGGTGCAGATGGACATGTTCGTCCAGCCGCCACCAGCCCCTGTTGTCGCGCCACTAACAGCGCACCAACAACGCTTGTCGGCGCCACTGAACCCTCGATACACGTTCGACCAGTTCGTCATCGGCAAATCGAACGACGTCGCCGCTGCCGCCGCCCAGGCCGCCGCGCAGGCGCCGGGCAAGGTGTACAACCCGCTCTTCATCTATGGAGAGACGGGGCTGGGCAAGACGCACCTCATGCAGGGCATCGCTCACGAGCTGCTCAAACGTACCCCCACGCTGCGCCTCGCCTTCGTCGGGACCGAGCAGTTCACCAATGAGTTCGTCAACGCCATCCAGACCGGACAGATGGGTGATTTCCGTCGCCGCTTCCGGGAAATCGACCTGCTGCTGGTCGACGACGTCCAGTTCCTGAAGGGGAAGGAATCCACGCAGGAGGAATTCTTCCACACGTTCAATGCCATCTATGAGGCCGGTCGTCAGATCGTCCTCACCTCCGATCGGCCACCCAAGGAGATCCCCGGACTCGAGTCCCGCCTCGTCTCCCGCTTCGAATGGGGCATGGTCGCCAATGTCGACTCCCCCGATCTCGAGCACCGGATCGCGATCCTCCGCAAGAAGGCGAGCCTCGACCATCTCGAGCTCACCATCCCCGACGAGGTCATCGAGTTCATCGCCCAGCATGTGAAGTCGTCGGTCCGCGAGCTCGAAGGCTCCATCATCAAGCTCCTGGCCTACGCCTCACTCAAGCACCGTGAGATCTCCATCGAGCTCGCGCGCGAAGCACTCCGCGACAAGCTCAAGGGCGCGACGACGTCGGATTTCCCCGATATCCCGCCCACCACGATCACGGTGGCCACCATTCAGCAGGTGGTCTCACGCGAGTGGGGCGTCACCCCCGACGGGTTGCGCTCGAAAACCCGCACCAAGCAGCTCACGACCCCGCGCCAGGTGGCGATGTACCTCTGTCGGGAGCTCTTGGCCCTTCAGCTGGTCGAAATCGGCAACGCCTTCGGCGGACGCGATCACTCCACAGTGATCCATTCGCTCGATCGGGTGGCGGAAGATATGGGGGGAGAACCCGGTTTTGCCGACCGGGTGTTGAAGGTCCGGGGCATGTTGGAAACTCTCCGATCCACTGGACAACTCGGGACTTGAGTCCCCAGTCGTCCACATCGCCGCGCATCTTTCCCCCCATTCGTGAGCCCCGATGTGCAGCAATGCGGAGAAAAAGCACTACTCGACATGGAATGCACATGATGCGGCATGGCGGAAGTGCTTTGGCACATGTAGCTTGCGGCGTTTATAGACAAGCCCACACGCCCTGCTGCTACTACCAGTTTTATCTCTAAGACTCTTTTTAACAGCAGTCCTTCCACACAACGGGCATGCGCTTCACGATCTCGCGCGAGAAACTCCAAGAAGGACTCGCGGCGGTAACCGCCGCCGTACCGGCCAAGACCACTTTGCCGGTCCTGTCGAACCTGCTCGTCGAAACCACCGAGCGCGGAATTCGTTTCTCCGCGACCGACCTCGACATCGCCGTCAGCACGGAAGTCAGTGCCGATGTCGAAACGCCAGGGGCGATCACGATTCCCGCCAAGAAGCTGAGTGAGATCGCGCGCGAACTGCCGCCGTCTCCCGTGAAAGTTTCGGCCAGCGGCGAACAGCGCGTCACCATCGAATGCGGACGATCCAAGTTCAAGCTGCTTGGACTGCCGCGCGATGAGTTTCCGACGTTCCCCACCGTGCGCTTCAATGATTCGTGGCGTGTGAAGTCGGGCGAACTGCAGAAGCTCATTTCGCATGTCGCGTTCGCGGTGAGCACCGAAGAGTCACGACCCATTCTCAATGGCGTGCTCTGGGAGCTGCGCGAAGATCGCATGCGCATGGTGGCCACCAATGGCCACCGCCTCTCGAAGATGGAAGTGCCGGTGGAGGCAAGCAGTGCGCCGCCAGGTGATCTCATCGTGCCGCCCAAGGCGCTCGAGCAGATCAAGCGGCTTTTCCCGGCTGAAGAAGAACTCGAGATCGCGCGTGGTGAAAATCACCTCGGTTTCCGTTCGCCGTTTACGTCGGTGTTCACGCGCCTGGTCGAAGGCCCATATCCGAACTACGAACAGGTCATTCCGAAGGACAACGATCGCTTCTGCCTGTGCGACAAGGCCGCGCTCACCAGTGCGCTCAAGCGCATGAGCGTGATTGCGTCCGACCAGACGCACCGCATCAAGATGTCGTTCAACACCGGCATGCTGAAGTTCAGCGTCACCACGCCGGACCTGGGCGAGGCGTCGGATGAACTGCCGGTGAACTACAACGGCGACCAACTCGACATCGGCTTCAACGCCACGTATCTGCTGGAGATCCTGCGCTACATGCCCACCGAACAGGTGCGGCTCACGTTCAAGGCGCCGGAGCGCGCGGCTACGATCGAACCCGAAGGCTGGGACGATCCTGCCAAGTATCTTTGCCTAGTGATGCCGCTGCGCTTGATGGACTGAGTAAAGAACGCTCAGCGCACACGCTTACCGCACACGTTCCGCCCGGATCTCCAATCGCTGCACGACCTGCTGCGAGCGAGGAGTTCCGGGCGGAATGCGTTCCACGACCTGCATGGTGAGCGTGCTGGTGCCCTGCAGCTTCTCCAGAATGCCTGTGGCTGCCGCGATCTCTACGCGCTGTGATCCGGTGCCGGTGCCCACGAGTTCAAACGCGCGGAAGGCAGTGCCGCCTTTTCCTCCGAGTGTCGTGTTGATCTCGCGATTCACGACGAGTGTTTCGCGTGACAGCTTCGCCAACGTGGAGCGTGTGCTCGTATAGACGGTGAGCGGCACGCCGTTGCGACAGACCAATGTGACGGTGCTGTCGCGCCACTGATCGCCCTCCACCACGCCGTCGGGAATACGCACGAGCAACTCACGCGCCAACTGCATGGCGCTCACTTCGGGCCGGTCGCATTCGTTGGCCAACGGCGGGCGCGTCACGATGCGCAGGTTGGTGCTGTCGATGAGGGCATCGATCAGCAGCAGCGACGGTCTCGCTGGGGCGGCGGCCGTTGCAGCGAGTTGCCTGGCACTTTCGGCGATGCTGCTTCGCACCGTGAACGAATCCACCTGACCGGATCCGCGCAGTGCGCCGGTGACCGAACGATCGAAGGACATGGACACCAACGCGCGCGTGTCGATGCGTTGTTCGTCGGACACGCCCTGCGGCATCGCGGCCCCGCTGACTTTCAGGCGGGTGACGGCCGAGACCGTCCAGTTCGTGCGCGGTTGCGTTCGCGGCAGTAGCACGCGGTTGCTGGCGACGGGCGCCGCTGGCGTGGGCGCTACCACCACCGGACTCGGTGTGGGCGATGGCGTGGGCGCGGTCGGTGCACAGGCCAGCATCATCATGGGGCCAGCCACGCACCACGCGGCCCAACGGGCAATCGATGTCATCGGTTCGATACTTCTCGATACCACGTGCTGCTCCACTGGAAACTCCGTAAGGCGTCCCGAGATCTCATGGAAAGTCGCCGGCCTATAAGCCGGGTTCTGTCAGTGCTGACATACGCAAGCGTACACCAACACCGGACGGTCATTCCTCTCGGCGTGCAGTCACCCACACGCTCCAGCAGCCTACCCGCGGCTCGACGTCTTGCGACGTCCTTGCGAGACGGGTCGTCTCTCGCCGCTTATTTGGCCTTGCTCCGACTGGGGTTTACCGAGCCACCTTCGTTACCGAAGGCGCGGTGGGCTCTTACCCCACCCTTTCACCCTTACCGCCACATCAGTTGCCCGATGAGACGGCGGTTTGCTTTCTGTTGCACTGTCCGTCGCACGAAGCTCACGCCGCATGCGCCCAGGCGTTACCTGGCAGTCTACCCTGTGGAGCCCGGACTTTCCTCGGTGCCTGAACTTGCGCCCAGACATCGCGACCATCCGGCCGGCGACCGATCCATGAGTTCCGGAAATATAACCGGACCGTCGATACGCCCGTGTCGTGACGCCGTCCACTGTAGTTCTACTGCCGGAGAATACATCCCATCGCCACACAGTGACGGCACGATGACGACACCACGGTAGCCTATCGTCGTGATCGGCCCGCTGCGCTCGCAGCCCCGGCCCCACACACGGACCCTCCGGTAAGTGAGGCGCGTATGGCATCCCCGTTGAGATCGTCGCAGGCAGCGTCGTCGGCATCGCAGGCTCGTACCACCGTCTACCCGATCACGCCCGCCAAGTCCGTGGCTGCGGCACCGCCTGACGACGCCCCCTCGCGATCCATCGTGACCTTTCTCACGCCGGCCGAGCGGCAGCGCGTGGACGCGTTGGGGCAGGGGAGCTACACCACGGTGCATCGCGAAAGCTTCGAGGACATGCTACGCGATCTGCGCACGCAGCCGGTGTCGGCGATTCTCGTGTCGGTGTCGCGCTATCAGCAGCACCACGCTACGCAGGTGGCGCGCATGGTGCGCGAATTTCCGCGGGTGCCCGCGGTTGCGCTGCTCACAGGCAACGAAGCGCGCACCACGCAATCGTTGCTCGCGTTGGGGCAGCAGGGAGTGCAGACGTTGGTCGACGCGCGCGACCCGGCCGGATGGCGCGATCTCAGACAGTTCGTGAATCGCGAAGTGTCGACCACGATCGAAGCGGTGGCGATTCGTCGCATTCGCGCCGATCTCACCGGTGCCAACGACGATTGTCTGCGCTTCTTCGACGAGCTGTTTCTGGCGCCGCGGTCGCTCACCACCGTGCGTCAGCTGGCGCGGCGGCTGGGGGTGGTACCCACCACCTTCATGAGCCGCTTCTTCCGCGCCGGCATTCCCGCGCCGAAGAAGTATCTCGCGACGGCGCGATTGGTCCGCGCTGCGCGACTCCTCGAGAACCCGGGCTACAGTCTCACGCAGGTCGCGTTCCTGCTCGAGTACTCGTCACCGCAAAGTTTCTCGCGGCATGTCACGCAGTCACTGCAATGCGGAGCGGCGGAGTTCCGTAAACGGTATAGCGGCGAGGCGATGCTCGAACACATGCGGCAGCGCCTTATCCTTCCCTATCAGCAACAACTCATCGCGTTCGTACCGGTCGAGGTCACGCCGCAATGGATTTCGCGCCCCGCGCTGGTGCCGGCGGCGTCTGCGCTCCCAACTGCGCCCCCAACTGCGCCCCCGCGCGTGAGTGCGTCGGCGTAGCCGCCGACAACGCCGCGAACTCTGCGGTGCGCGTGGTGGTGGCGAATTCGCTCGTGTGACGTAGCGCCACCGCCCGCATGCGCGCCGCAGTCTGCGACAGCTGGGCGGCGCTGCGTGAGAGTTCCTCGATGCTGGCGCGCTGCGCGATCGACGCATCGGCGGCCGTGCGTGCGCCAATCGAGGCGCGTTCGGCCGACGTGTCGAGGGCTTCGAAGGCGTCGGCTACGCCGGCCGATAGCTGCGCCTGGGCGTGAGCGAGTGCGGCCACATCGTCGCTTTGGTGCGAAATGCGCGCGATGCCGTTCACGAGCGCCGACAAGGCTTGCGTGGCATCACGCGCGATGTGCCCCGCGCCGGCCACTTCATCGGCGGTGCTGTCCATCGACAACACGGCGGCGCCGATGTCATCGCGTACGCGCTGCACCGTGGCCGCGATACGCTTGGCGGCCTGTGCACTTTCCACCGCCAATGTACGGATCTCATCGGCCACCACGGCGAAGCCGAGGCCTTCATCACCGGCCCTCGACGCTTCGATGGCGGCATTGAGCGCCAGCAGATTCGTCTGTCGCGCAATGCGCGACACCGTAGCCACGAAATCACCGACCTGTTCAGACGCCGGTGCGAGCAGACGCACCTGCTCGGCCGTTGCATTCACATCGCTGCCCACCCGCAGCAGCGCCTGCGCAGCGCGTTCGATCGCTTCCCGACTCGCGGCGGCGGCCCGGTCCACGTCGTGCGCATGAGTGGCCGTGGACGCCGCCGTCTGCTGCGTGGTGTCGGCCGTCCGTCGTGCTTCCTGACTGGCCACCACGCCCTCGTGCGCGCGTTCGCGCTGATGGGCCAGCTCTTCGCTGAGCGCCGTGGCGCCCGAGGCCACATCACCGGCGCGACGCTGCATCACACTCGCCGCGCCATGTACCTGCGTAGCCACCGCCGCCAATTCGTCGGCTTCGCGCTGCACCGTGTCGATCAGCAGCGTGAGCTCATCGAGCATGCGATTGAAGCTCATCTCGAGAAAGCCGAGTTCATCGGCGTGCCGCGCGTCGGCGCGGGCCTGTAGGTCGCCGCGCTCTACCTGCGCCATGCGCTCACGCGTGCGACGGATACGCGTGATCAGCTTCGACGGCATCTGAATCACCTGCTGCGCCACCACCACCAGCATCACGGCGGCGAGCAGCACCTGCGGCCACGGCGCGGCGTCGGCCGGCCGGGCCTGCGCATAGGCGTAGCTCGCAATCAGGAAGCCCACGGCCGACGACGCGGTGGTGAGATAGCCGAGGGCCGGTCCGCGATCGAACGAATAGGGGACGATCGCCAAAATGTATGTGAGCACCAGCACCGGCGAACCGAACAGATACACCACACCGCTGATCAGGGCGGTGTCGAACACCGCGAACACATACTTGAACCACGACCGATACCATCGGGTGGAGGCACCGATGGCAGCGAGGGCCCAGTTGGTGGCAATGGCGGTGCAAAACATCGCGAGCACGGCCGGCAGCGACACATCGGCAAGGCCCAGTCGGAGGCCGGCGATGAGGACACCCGCGATAAAAATCGTGCTCCAGAACCGCCGTTTGGCGGCGATCCGGAACGTGGCGATGTCCTTGGCGCGCTCTTCGTCGAAGAGGGCCTGATACGGGGTGTGGGCGCTGGGCGTGTGCATACGTCTTACAGACGCGTCACGCCCGAGTGCGGTATCAGGTCGGGCTTAGGCCGGTGGAATCAGCGGCAGCAGGTCGGCGGCGGTGACCAGTGCGATGACCTTGAGCCCGGCGGCTTCGAGCGCCTCGCGACCCCCTTCCTGGCGATCGACCAAGGCCAGCACGCCGAGGATCTCGCCGCCGGCGGCGCGAATGGCCTCGACCGCCTTGAGGGCCGAACCGCCTGTGGTGATCACGTCTTCCACGACCACGACTTTGTCGCCGGCCTGAAACGGACCTTCGATCAGCTTTCCGGTGCCGTGCTGCTTGGCTTCCTTGCGAACCGTAAAGGACCGAACCATGCCACTGGTGCCGGTCTCTGCTTCGAGCGCAGAGGCGTGCGCGATGGCGTAGGAGATCGGGTCGGCGCCAAGTGTAAGGCCGCCAACCGAGTCGACCGGCCAGCCGCTGTCGCGGAGGGCGGCGAGCGCTTCACGTCCGATGAGTATTTGCCCTTCGGGGCTCATCGTGGTGAGGCGGCAGTCAACGTACAGTGTGGAACGGCGGCCGGAGGCCAGCACGAAATCGCCCCGCTTGGCCGATCGCTCGGCGAGCAGGGTGGTCAGCCGCGTCGAAATAGGCCCTTCATTTTGCCAAAGAGTCCACCCTTGTCCTCACCGTCCGAACCGGACGGCATGGCGCCGGCCGACTGGCTGGACGAGCCGCTGACGCTCTGCGCGATGCTGGCGCTGGCCATGGCCGTGGTCTGCGCGGCGGCCGCGAAGGCCTCGGAGAAGTCCTTGACCGCTGGGTACCGATCGCTCGGCTGCTTGGAGAGCGCCTTCATGACTACATTCTCGACCGCGACCGGGAAGGCCAGATTGGGCTTGGCCTTGTTGAGCGTGACCGGCGGCTGGGTGAGGAGCTGGGAAAACAGTTCGCGCGGCGACTTGCCGGTGTAGGGCAGGGTGCCGGTGAGCAGGAAGTACGCGATCGTGGCCAGCGAGTACTGGTCGGCCGCGGGGCCGACGAGTTCGCCTGACAAGGCTTCCGGCGCCACGTACATGAGCGTGCCCACGAAGAACCCGGCGCGCGTGAGGCGCTGATCGGGTGCGGCGTCGGTGTCGGCGGCGATGCCGAAATCGAGCAGCTTCACGTGATGCGTGGCCGGATCGTACATCACGTTCTCCGGCTTCAGATCGCGGTGGACGATGCCTACGTCGTGCGCGGCCTGCACCGCGCTGCAGATCTGCGACAGAATTTCGGAGACTTCCTTCGACGACAGCGGGCCGGACTTTTCGGCATACTTGTCGAGGATCTCACCCCCGGCCCATTCGATGGCGAGGTAATAGCGCTCGCTGTCGGATTGACCGTAGTCTAGGGTGCGCACGATGTTCGGGTGTTCTACCCGTGCGCCGAACTGCGCCTCGCGCAGGAATCGCGCGACAGCGGTCTTGTCGTGCTGCAGCTTCTCGCGCAGCACCTTGAGGGCGACTGTACCATGCGTGGCATGATCGGCACGAAACACGGTAGACGTACCGCCCTCGCCGACTTTTCCCCGCACTGTATAGCCGGCCAGCGTCGTTCCGACTAGCGTCTCTATGGCCACGGGGCGAACGTAACGCCGACGTGCGGTACCAGCAAGAAGTTTCCGGACATAAAGTGCAATCCGTGACCAGTTCGTATGATCGGCACGGCTTTAGCGGGTGATCAGCAACCACGGCGGGCACTTTGTGCCTGCACGGACGGTACAATGCGTTTCGTGAACCCTCGCGCCTTGCCTCTTCGAATTCGCTCCGTGGCGACTGCCACGACCCTGTTGGCCCTGGTGACCGCCTGTGCCGGCAATCGACCGGCCGTCGGACCGGGCTCAACCGCTGCGTCGCCGGGACCCGGTGGGGCCGCGGGCGCCGCGGGTACCGGCGTCGTGCCCGGCTCGCCCGCCGACATGCAGCGGTTGTATCGCAGCATGGGCCTGATCGCCGGCACCGGCGCCATTCCGTTCGTATCGTCGGTGTCCTTCCTGCGCTCGCCGACGCCCGACAGCACGCTCACGCTGATCGCCCTCAGCCTTCCGTCGCGCGTGCTGGGCTTTACCCGCCAGGGCGAGCGCTACGCCGCGAGCTATGTGGCGCGTCTCGAAGTGCGGCAGGGCACCACGGTGGTGAAGCTGATCGAAGCCACCGAAAAGGTGCTGGTCCCGACGTTCCGCGAAACGTCGCGCACCGACGAAAGCATCATCTGGCAGCAGTTCCTGAAGCTGGCGCCGGGGCGGTATAGCGTGGCCCTCAGCATCAAGGATGAGGCGAGCATTCGCAACGCGTCAGAAGAAGTGCAACTCGAAGTGCCACGCTTGTCGCCCGACATGCTTGGCTCGCCGCTGCCAGTGTATGAAGCGATTCCGCGGGGGACCGCCGATTCACTGCCGCGGATTCTCGCCCGGCCGCGCGCCACGGTGGTCTTCGGACAGGATTCGATTCTCCCGCTCTACCTCGATGCGGTCGGCTCGGCCGCACCGACGCGCGCCCACGTGCGCATCGTGGGCGAAGGGGACACGCGCTTGTTCGACACCGATATCGAACTGCCGGCGCGCGGCGAAGGACACAGCACCACGTACGGCGTGCCGGTCAACAAGATGGGCATCGGCATCAACACCTTGCTGGTCAGCGTCCCGGGACGCGCCGACACCGCGCGCGCGCGCGTGCTCGTGAGCCTGGGCGATGATCTGCCGATCGCGTCGTTCGACGAGATGTTCTCGTACCTGCGCTACTTTACGACCGCCGACCGACTCAAGACGTTGCGCGATGCGACGCCGGCCCAGCGCCCCGACGCGTGGGCGGCATTTCTCAGGGCCACCGATCCGATTCCCGGCACCGCCGAGAATGAAGGACTGCGTGATTACTTCGGGCGCATTCGCATCGCCAACGTCCGCTTCCGCGACGACGGGCCAGTGGGCTGGCAGAGCGATCGTGGCACCGCCTTCGTCGCGCTCGGTGATCCCGACAACATCGTCGATACCGGTATGACCGATCCGAACGCGCGTGTGCGTCAGCAGATCTGGGAGTATCGCGAGCTGCGCGTGCAGATCGTCTTCGTCGATCAGACGGGATTCGGACGCTGGCGTTTGTCGACGCAGGGTCGCGCCGAACTCGATAACGCAATCCGTCGTCGCATGGCGTCGCGGCAGTGAGCGAGGTGCAACGTCCCACCGCTCCGCGTCTGTTCCTGATTGATGGCTATGCCCTGATCTACCGCGCGTTCTTCGCGCTGATGACGCGTCCGCTTGTGACGAGCCACGGTGAGAACACCTCGGCCACTTGGGGCATCGCGACGTTTCTCAAGCGGTTGTTGGTCACGCACAAGCCGGAGTTGTTGGGCTGGGTACACGACTCCGGCGCGACGTTTCGCGATGATCTGTACCCCGAGTACAAGGCCACGCGCGAGAAGCTGACCGACGAACTGCAGGCCGACTTCGATCGTGGGCTCGAGCGCATCAATCAGTTGCTCGCGGCCTACAGCATTCCCGTACTCGCGGTGCCGGGCTTCGAAGCCGACGACGTGATCGGTACGCTCGCGCGCAAAGGCGTGGACGCCGGATACAACGTGGTGATAGTATCGGGCGACAAGGACTTTCAGCAGCTCGTGCGCCCCGGTGTATGGCTGCTCAATCCGGGTCGTGGCGGCCCGGCCAGTGTGGAAGAGCAGTGGGTCGGTGTCGAAAACGCCAACGATCGTCTCGGTGTGCCGCCGGATCGCGTGATCGACTATCTCGCATTGGTGGGCGATTCGTCGGACAACGTGCCCGGCGTGAAGGGCATCGGCGAGAAGGGTGCGCAGGAGCTCATCGCGCAGTTCGGTGCGCTCGAGGACATTCTCGCGCACGTGCACGAGATCACGAAGAAGCGGCCGCGTGAGGCGTTGCTGGCGCAGGAAGCGGAAGCGCGCTTGTCGAAGCAGCTGGTCACGATTCATCAGGACGTGCCGGTCGCACTCGATCCGTCCACGCTGCAGATGAGCGCACCCGATACGCAGGCGCTGCGTCATCTGTATCTCGAGCTCGAGTTCACATCGCTGCTGAAAGACCTGGGTGGGAGCGCGCCGAGCGACGCCGCCGCGCCCCCGCCTGCGATCGTGCCGCGACCGGCGGAGCTGTCGCTCGACACGGATGCGGCCGACAGCGCACCGACCTATTCGAACCGTCCCGCGGCGCTGGCGATGACGATGAGCGCAAGTGGTGTGCCGGTGCTGGCCGACGCGCGCTATGTCACCGTCGACACCGTCCCGGCACTCGAGGCACTGCTCGATCGCGTGCGCGACGTGCCGTTCATCGCGTTCGACACGGAGACGGTGCCCGAGCCTGGCGCGCCGGCCACGATTGATGCGATGCGGGCCACGATGGTCGGCTTGTCGATCGCCGTTGCGCCAGGCGAGGCATACTACCTGCCATTCGCGCATCGTCACGAGGACGGCGGCGGCAATCTCGCGTTGTTGTCGGGTGATGCCGGCATCGCGGGCCGACGGTTGAACGCGGGTGTAGAGCCACCGGTGAATTTGCCGGCGTTCGCCAGTGACGCGATCGCGCCGCTGCGCGCGATGCTGGAAGACGCGAGTGTGAAGAAGCTGGCGCAGAATGCGAAGTACGATGTGCTCGTGCTGCGCGGCGCCGGTGTGCGGTTGGCCGGTCTCGAGTTCGATACGATGCTGGCGAGTTATGTGATCGATCCGGGGCGCCGTTCACACGGTCTCGATTTGCTCGCGCTCGAGTTTCTCGGTCACACGATGACGGCGTACGAGCAGCTGTGCGGCAAGGGCCGCAATCAGCTGCCCTTCGATGTCGTCCCGGTCGATGCCGCACGTGACTACTCGTGCGAAGACGTCGACATCACGATGCGGTTGCGCGCGAAGCTCGAGCCGATGCTGGGCAGTCACGGCATGTCGGACTTGTTCCGCAACGTGGAAGTGCCGCTGGTCGAAGTGCTAGCCGACATGGAGTGGGACGGCATCGCCATCGATCTCACATGGTTCGAGTCGCTGAAGACGCGATTCAAGAGTGAACGCGAGCGCGTCGAGCAGCTGATTTATACCGAGGCCGGGCAGGAGTTCAACATCAACTCCAATCCGCAGCTGCGCGTGATTCTGTTCGACAAGCTCGGACTGCCGGTGAAGAAGAAGACGGCCACCGGGCCCAGCACCGACGCGAGCGTGTTGCAGGAACTGGCCGAAGAAGGGCACACGCTACCGACGCTGCTGATGGAGTATCGCGAGATCTTCAAGTTGGAAGGCACGTACATCGACGCGTTGCCGAAGCTGGTGCATCCGCGCGATCACCGGTTGCACACGTCGTTCAACCAAACGGTGGCGGCCACGGGTCGATTGTCGAGTACCGACCCGAACCTGCAGAACATTCCGAACCGTCGTGAGCTGGGCCGCGAGATCCGTCGTGGGTTCGTGCCTCGGCCGGGCTGGCGGCTGCTCAGTGCCGACTACTCACAGATCGAACTGCGGTTGCTGGCGCATTTGTCGGGTGATCCGGCGTTCGTGTCGGCCTTCAGGGCCGGCGGCGATATTCACCGGCAAACGGCGGCGATCATTTTCGGCGTGGATCTGGCCGATGTGAACGGCGAGATGCGGGCGCGCGCGAAGACGATCAACTTCGCCACGATCTACGGGCAGGGAGCGCACGCGCTTTCGCGGCAGCTCAAGCTCCCGCATGCCGAGGCGAAGGCCTTCATCGACACGTACTTCGAGCGGTTCGCCGGAGTGAAGGCGTTCCTCGATCGCTGTGTGGTGGAGGCCAAGGCGAAGGGATACGCGGAGACGCTGTTCCACCGTCGTCGCTACATCCCGGAGCTCAAGGAGCGAAACCACAACATGCGCGCCTTTGGCGAGCGGGTGGCGGCCAACGCGCCGATCCAAGGCTCGGCGGCCGACCTGATCAAGATCGCGATGATCCAGGTGCACCAGGCGCTGGCCAGCGAGGGGCTGGCTTCGCGGATGCTGCTCCAGGTACACGACGAACTGATCTTCGAGTTGCCGGCCGGTGAGCAGGCGGCGCTGTCGGCGCTTGTGAAGCGGGAGATGGAGTCGGCGGCGGCGCTGGATGTGCCGTTGCTGGTGGAAATGGGGGTAGGCGACGATTGGGTGGCCGCCAAGTCGTGATGGCCAAGTCGTGATGGCCAAGTCGCAATGGCGTGGGCACTTGCCTCGTTTCGCGTATAGGCGGGTGTTGCACTTTGCATGAACTCAGGGGCGCTGCGAGACTGGTGTTATGCGCCGGGTCGTCGCAGGAATAGTCCAAACTGTTGCTTGGTAGAGGGTTAGGTGTGTGCGAGGAGCGCGGCACCCGGGTTGCTAAGGAGGAGGGTATAGCGGGATTCCACATCCGCCCCCAATGCCAGCACCCGGGACCATGTCGTTCCGGGCCGACCCCGAGGAAGCCACATGCGACCGTCCCGTTCCCGTCAGGGATTCACATTGATCGAGCTGCTGATTGTCGTAGTCATCATCGGCATTCTGGCGGCGCTGGCGATCCCGAAGTTCCAGAGCACCAAGGGCAAGGCGTACGCGGCGGCGCTGAAAAGCGACTTGAAGAACGTCGCGTCGATGCAGGAAGACTATTTTTATTACAACGAGACGTACGCGGCGAATGTGGGTGCCCTGAGCTTCAGCAGCACCAACGGCGTGACCATCAACATTGCCGAAGCGGACGGGCGGGGCTGGTCGGCTACGTCGACGCACCCGGCGGCGTTTCCGCTCACCTGCGCGGTGTATTACGGGCAGGCCGCCCCACTCGGCGGTGCCACCGCGGAAGGTGTTGTACACTGCCAGTAGTTACTGGTATCGGGCCACGATAAGCGCACTATAACAACAGTTAGGTACTTCTGAACGATTTCGCCTTTCCTATCGCGTCGGACCCCGACCCACAGCGGCGAGCCTCCCGTATGCGTGAGGTCACCTTCGCATCAGGGGCGCGGGAGTTCCGGAAACGGCGTGAGGGGATGATTCACGCGATGGACGGCGGGCTGTGGTTACACCGGCACGTCTGGCAGGGCCGCCCCATGGTGCACTTCGTGAGCACCGACCGCGAGCGGCTGCTCGCGTACGGCGAAGCGGTGGGAATTCCCGCGAGCCGTCTGCAATACAAACCGCTGCGCGACCCGCGCACTGAGGTGCGCCGCGATGCCTGGCACTGGGACCTCGGCGGTCCCGTGTACCCGCCGGTGGACGAGCGGCTGCTCGTCGACTGATCGGGGGCCGGGGATTGGACCGGGATACGAACGGAAACCAGCGGTTCCAGCCTGACACGGATACGAACCGGTAGGAACCGATAGCAATTGATCAAGCAACAGCAAAACGTTTTCCTTTTGGAGTCGCTCGCGAGCGGCATTGCATGATGCCCGCACCGGGCAGATCCACCGTGTCCGTTCGTATCGGTTCGTATCTGTGTCAGGCTGGAACGGTTCGTATCCGTTCAATCCCGTACGGTGCGGCAGTCGCCCGACGTCGTGAACCGCTTGGCAAGGATACCATCGGAAACACACAGTTCCTGACCGACACGGATACGAACTGGTAGGAACCGATAGCAATTGATCAAGCCACAGCAAACAATTTCCAGTGTGCGTCGCTCGCGAGCGGCAGTGCGTGACGCCCACGCGGGGCAGATCCACTGTGTCCGTTCGTATCGGTTCGTATCCGTGTCAGGCTGGAACGGCTTCTATCCGCTCAAATCCGCCGAAGCACGCCGAGCCTACTGTTCCGCCGCCAGCCGCTCCAGCGCGAAAGCGTCCTGCCGGATGGCATCGGCCTCGGCCAGCAGCGCACCCTGCAGTGCCGGATCGCGTCGGAATGCGAAATAGGCTCGGGCGCGATCACGGGCTCGACGGGTGCGGTCACCGTACCGCAGGTCGCTGCTGGCCGACGGCACGAGGGTCATGAAGAACGCGAGCGCCCACCACCCGCCGGCCAGTGACGCCACCAACGCGGTTTGGACGACGTAGGCGGCGAGCACCAGCACCAGCCCGACCACCAGCGTGCGCATCGCGGGTTCGTCGAGCGCCTGGACATTGCGAAGAGCCAGTCGACGGGCGAACTGGATCGGTACGTAGTGAGTGAGGCGACCCCAGAGTCCGATCGGTGCAGCGATGAGTGCCAGTGTGGCCTCGCGGATGGCGAAGCGCAGACCATCTGACGCGTGCGCACTGATCGCGAGATCGTGTGGGTCGATGCCACGTGTGTCGAGGCGTGTGCGAAAGGCGCGCACGCGCGCTTCGAAGTCGTCGAGCCGAGCCTGAAGCTCGACGTCGTCGCGCGCTTGCAGCGCGCTGTGTACGCGGTCGAGACGATGTAATAGTTCCAGCACGCGGCCCAGCGACGGCGTGCCCTCGGCCACTGAGGGGGTCGGCTCGAGCAGCGCGCTGAGTGTTCCGCCTACCCGCTGCAAGCGCTCGGCGTCGCTCGCGGAATCGAAGTTCAACGTCACAGCAGCGAGTCGCGCCGTGACCAACTGCGTGAGCGTGGCCACCGAGACGCCGGCGTCGACCAACGGGTCGACGTGAATCGGTTCGCCGACCTGGATCAGCACGCGCGAGCGCGGCGCTTCCTTGCGCTCGAAGAGCAGGCCGATCGGCACGATGCGGACGCCGCGCACGCCATGCGCCTGATACGCCTGCAGCGTCATACGGGCCAGCCCCGTGCGCAGAGGCGCGAGCTGCGGCAGGTCGTGACTCTTGCCCTCGGGGAAGATCACGATGGCGCCCTGATCGGCGAGCGCGTCGGCCACCGCTTCGAACGAGGCGGCATTGCGTTCGGCGTCGGCAGGCGAGGCCGACGAGGAACCGGCCGCCTTACTTTCGTCGCTGGCACGCCGCAGCGGGACGACGCCGACGGTGTGCAAGAACCTGGCGACGAGCGGATTGGCGAAGATGGTGGCCTTGGCGGTGAAGCGCACGCGTCGAGGGACGGCGAAGCCCACCACCAGCGCGTCGACCAACGCGTTGGGATGATTGACGGCGAGAAAAACCGGACCGTCCTTCGGTATGCGCTCGATCCCTTCCGTCAGGATCGAGCGATAGTACCAATGCAGCGCGACCCCGACGACGGGTTTGAGCAGTTCGTACAGCATCAGCGACGCGCTATGCGTGCAACCGGCGCATCACACGCCACGCAGATTCGCATCGGCATCACGCGCGGCGCGTTCGCCTTCTTTCACGTTCACGGTGGCCAGAATGGCGCCACCGATCACGAAGAATGCGATCACCCAGAGAATGGCGCCGCGGCTGCTACCCGTTTGCCCGATGGCAATCGCGAACACGAGTGGACCAAGAATGCCGCCGAACTTCTCAAACACAGAGTAGAAGCCGAAGAACTCGCCGCTCTTGTGCTTCGGGACCATGCTGGCGAACAGCGAACGGCTCAGCGCCTGTGTGCCACCTTGCACGAGGCCCACGAGCACGGCGAGGATGTAGAACTCGCGCTCCGTGTGAATGCCGTACGCGTAGATGCAGATGCCGGTGTAGACCACCAACCCGAACAAGATGGACAGTTTCGCACCGAGCTTACCGGCGAGCGTGCCGAAGGCAAAGGCGAACGGGATGCCGACAAACTGCACGAGCAAGATCGCCTTGATCAGCGCCGGCCGCTCGATGCCGATCTCGGCCCCGAAAGCGGTCGCCATTTTCACGATGGTTTGAATGCCATCGTTGTAGATCGTGAACGCGAGCATGGCCAGAAATGCCTGCTTGTACAGGCGCATTTCGCGCAGCGTTTCGCCGAGTCGAGAGAACGCGACGGCAAACGGGTTCGCGGTCGAGCCTTCGTCCGATTCGACGGAACGCGGCGGTTCCGGGACCGTGCGGAACAGGGGAATGGAGAACAGCAGCCACCATACGCCGACGGATACGAAGGCGAGGCGCGCCGGCAGCGTGGCCTGATCGGGGGTGACGCCGTCGCCCGTTGGCAGGCCCAGCAGGGCCGGGTTGCTGATCCACGCCAGATTGATGGCCAACAGGAGTCCACCACCGATGTAGCCGATGGCATAGGCGGCGGTGGACACGCGATCGATCTCTTCTTCGGTCGCGATGTGCGGCAACAGCGCTTCATAAAACGTCATGCTACCGGTGGCGCCCGCAATCGAGAGCACGAACATTGCGGAGGCGAACAGCAGTTCACCACGATCGATGAAGAACATGCCGGCGGTGGCGACGACGCCGATCAGCATAAAGGCGAAGAGAAAGCGCTTCTTGGCCGCTTTGAAGTCGGCGACTGCCCCGAGGATCGGCGCCAGCAGGGCGATCACAATCGCGGCGACGGTGTTGGCGTAGCCAAGCGACTGGGTAGCGGCTTCAGGTGTACGATCAGCGCCGGCTACTTGAATGAAGTAGATCGGGAACACCGCCGTGGTAATCACCGTCTGCATCGATGACACGGCCCAGTCGTACATTGCCCAGGCACGCAACTCGGATCGATGCAGTCCGAGCGCGTTCAACCATCCCTTCCGGGATCCCGTGCGGGCATCAGCCATGAGCAGTCTTGGTCAGGAGTCTCGTTATGGGCATCACTCTGGGGCAGATTATAGTCCGTGCACACACACACGCTGTCCAGTACGCCGCATGACGTATCCCCGACTTTCCATGCGTAGCAGCTTCCGCGACTCGCTTCGCGCGCCCCTTCGTAGCGCTCGCGCCATCGCCGGCGCGGTCGGGCTGCTCGCGGCCGTCGCCTGCGACAGCCGGCCGTCGTCATCGAACCCCGATTCGGCGTCAGCCGCCGGTGGCCCCGGCAATGCGGACAGTGTGTCCACGACCGTATCCAGCAGCGGGTGGGACTCCGGAGCGGGACCGTTCGTCGTGCTGCCCACGGTTGACGGCGGCCTCATGGCGGGCTCGCTGCTGCGTCCAGACGCCAGCGAGCTGACCGTCGGTGACACGGCGGGCGTCGGTGCGGCCTCGGCCGATGGCCGACTCGAGCTCTTCGCCCGAAGCGGCAAAGTCGGTGTGGCGCGACTGACCGTCGAGGGGGCACCGCGCGTGGATGAAGGATGCACTGCCTGGCCGGTCGCGCGTCTTGCCGTGGACGCAGGTGTCACCGTGGCGCCCTGGACGGCGGCCTTCGCGGTCGGACGCGTCACGGCCATCCCCCTCGATTCGATCGAAGGGCTCGCGTCGCGCGATTCCGCTCGCCTGGCGACCGACCTCACGCGACTCGCGTCGGGATTGGCCGACGATACCAGTAGCACCTTTCGTGGACTGCCGTTCGTCGTGATGCGGGCGTGGCGCACGCGCGGGCTCGATACCGCTTTCATCGTGGCCACGCTGGCTCGCCGCGTGAATCAGGAAGACGATCCGAAGGAAGAGCGACTCGTGGTGGTCGTCGATGCGATCGGCGACAACGCGAAAGCGTGGACCGTAGCGTGGCACGAGCGCGCGGCGGGGCATGAGGAGGAGCTGGTGGTCGCCGAGCCGCTGCTGGCTTTCCGGAATGTCGGCGCACCCGATGTCCGCCTCTTGTTCGGTCGCGATGATGGCGTGGCGCTGGGTGCCGCGGTGCTGACGCGCGGCAGATCGGGGTGGCGGGTGCTCTGGGAGAGCGCGGTAGCGGGATGTAATTGATGATGCCGTCGCTGGGCACGCAGACGGCGTGGCTATTGCTGCTGGCGATTCCCGTGGCCTGTGCCGCGTGGACCGTCACGCACGAAGAAGTCTTCCGTGAGCCGCGCGAGTATTGCGCGCGACGCAGTGAGCAGGCGTCCCGGCTCGTCGTGCGGAAGTTCTTCTACCTGTTCACGTGCGAATACTGCTTTAGTCACTACGTCGCGCTGCTCGCGCTGTGGATGACCGGGTGGCGATTTTTGCTGCCCGACTGGCGCGGCGTGGTGCTCGCCTGGTTCGCCGTGGTGTGGGTGGCCAATCAGTACATGAGCATCTTCGGACGCCTGCGCATTGGCATCAAGAGCGAGGGGCTGGGGGTGAAGGTGCTGGAGGAGAAGTTGTCCGATACAGTATCCCCCACTCCCGAAGCGCCTCGATAGCGGGTAGGGCGGTTTTCCCGAGCGTGGTGATGGCGTAGTCCACGTGCGGCGGAATCACCGGATGCACGGTGCGCGACAGCAGCCCTGCCTCTTCCAGCTCGCGAAGCTGTTGGGTTAGCATCTTATGCGACACACGCGGTAAATCGCGATGCAATTCGTTGTAGCGCCACGTGCGCTGATTGAGCCGCCACAGGATCGGCATCTTCCACTTGCCGCCAATCGCGTGCAACGCCAGTTCCACCGGGCTCTGAAACACGTGTCCATGGAATACGAACTCCGGCATACACTCTCCAAAGGGTAAGTATCACCCTAAAAGGTGCATACTGGCCTGAATATGTGCACCCCTCTACTCTGCGTCCTCAACTCACGACTTTGAGGAGAAGGACACATGAGTGCCAATGTGAACCGTTCGCATCCGGAACGTCCGATGCGCGTGCTGCTGATCGCCGCGAATCCGGCCACGTCCACCGTGACCCAGTGGCCGGTCGGCTTCTGGTGGGCCGAGCTGACCCATCCGTATTGGACGTTCGTGGAAGCCGGTTACGACGTGGAGATTCGCAGTCCCGACGGTGGCGCACTGGTCGGTGACGGCTATTCCGATCCCGAGGATGCCAGCGGATACTCGGCGCACGACATTCTCTCCCTGGGCTTCAAGCATTCGCCGACGCACGCGGGGCAACTCGCCGATACCAAGAGCATCGCCGACGTCGACGTGTCCGCGTTCGACGCGGTCTTCGTGGCTGGTGGGCAGTCACCGATGTTCACCTTCCGCGGTCACTCGGCGCTTCAGTCGCTGATCGCCGCGTTCTACGAGGCGGGCAAGGTGGTGGCCGTGGTGTGCCACGGCACCTGTCTGCTGCTCGAGACACGACTCTCGACGGGTGAACTATTGGTTCGAGGCAAGACGTGGACGGGCTTTGCCACCAGCGAGGAACAGTTTGCCGACCATCTGGTCGGCATGCGCATTCAGCCATTTTGGATCGAGGACGAAGCGCGCGCGATTGCCGGCACGAACTTCGTGGTGGATCAGCCATTCCGGGAGTTCGCCGTGCGGGATGGACGACTGATCACCGGCCAGCAGCAGTACTCCGGCGCCGCGGCGGCGAGACTGGTGATCGAAACGCTCGGTCGCTGACGATGAATGAGCCGGTGACGGTCGTCGTCACGCGGCGGGTGAAAGCCGGCCGCCAAGCGGAATACGAAGCATGGCTGACGCAGCTCTTGAGGGATGTGACGGCGCTGCCAGGCTATCTCGGGACTACCGTGCATCGCCCACCACCCGGGGGTCCGCGCGAGTATACCAGCGTGTTCCGTTTCGACTCGATCGCGAGCCTGCGCGCCTTCGAGTCCAGCGACCTTCGACGACACGCACTGCAGGCCGTATCGTCGCTGGTCGAAGCCGATGCTGCGTGGCGCCAACTCTCGGGGTTGGAGTTCTGGTTCTCGCCGCCAGCGGGTACGGTCGTCCCTCAACCATCGCGCGCCCGGATGGCTATCGTCATGGTTGTGGTGGTCTATGCCTTGGTCCTGTCGATCGGTCAGCTGGTCGGTGTGGCCCTGGCCGGTGCACCGTCAGCCATGCGCTTGCTGGTGACCATTGTGATCGAGGTGGCATTGATGACGTGGGTGATCATGCCACGCCTCACACGAGTGCTTGCCCGCTGGATCTATCGCTGATCGCTCCGCCGTCGACTCACTTTCCCCGAACAACCTGATCATGTCCTCGCACACCATCGCCATCATTGGCGCCGGCAATGTCGGCGCGACCCTCGGCCGGCGTTTCGCCGAAGCGGGACATCGTGTCATCTTCGGGCTGCGCACGCCCGACGATGCGAAGTACGCACCGCTGGATGGCGATCGCCGTTCACGCGATACGATTGCCGGTGCGGCCGCCCGCGCGGACGTGGTGCTACTGGCCACGCCGTGGAAGGCGGCGCAGGACGCGCTGGCCGCGGCCGGCGATCTTGCCGGCAAGACGCTGATCGACGCAACCAATCCGATCGGTCCTGGCATGGTGTTGACGCACGGGACCAATGATTCCGGCGCCGAGCAGGTGAGTCGATGGTCGCCGGGCGCCCATGTGGTCAAGGCGTTCAATTCGGTCGGCGTCGAGGTCATGGCGAATGCGCGATTCGGTACCATCGATGCACCGCAGCATGCGTTGCTGTTCCTCTGCGGAGATGATATCGCATCGTGCGACGTCGTCGCACAGCTGGCGGCCGACCTGGATTTTGCACCGGTGCGACTTGGTCCACTGGTGCGGGCTCGCGTCATCGAACCGGCCGCACTGCTGTGGATTACCGCGACCTCGGTGCTGGGCACGCGGGAGTTCGCGTTCGGACTACTGCATCGCGCGTCGTAGCGGCGAATATCACGAAAGCCGACGCTAGCGCGGACGGAAAATGCAAGGCGTGGAATTCGGCTCCTCGGACGCGTAGAATCCGCGCACATGACCGACACGATTGCTCCCGCCATCGTCGCGCGCGTCGCGACGGAACTCTCGCTGAATCCGCAACAGGTTCAGCGCACACTCGCCCTCTTCGCTGAGGGTGCCACCCTGCCGTTCGTCGCTCGCTATCGCAAGGAGATGACGGGCGGCCTCGACGAGGTGCAGCTGCGCGATGTGCGCGAGCGCGCCGAATATCTGAACGAACTCGAGGATCGCCGCACCGCGGTGCTGAAGAGCATCGACGAGCAGGGCAAACTCGACGACACGCTCAAGGCGTCGATCCTCTCTGCGGATACCAAGCAGGCACTCGAAGATCTCTATCTGCCCTTCAAGCCCAAGCGTCGCACGCGCGCCATGATTGCGCGTGAACGCGGACTTGGACCGTTGGCGGAAGGATTGTGGAACGGCTCGCTCGATGATGGCGGCGCACTGGCCGCTGCAGTGGGACATCTCCTGCCTGAGGTCGATGGGAAGCCGTCGGAAGTGCCGACCGTGGATGCCGCCCTGCAGGGCGCGCGCGACATCCTATCCGAACAGGTGGCTGAAGACGCGCTCATTCGCGGATGGGTGCGCGAGATCACACGCGCCAAGGGTGTCGTGAAGAGCAGCGTGATGACCGGCAAGGCGAGTGACGAATCGAAGTTCAAGGATTACTTCGACTACGCCGAGTCGCTGGGCACCATTCCCAGCCATCGTATGCTGGCCATTCGTCGCGGCGAGACCGAAGGCGATTTGATGTGGCGCGTGGAAGCGCCGCTCGAAGAGATCAACGCCCGCATGGCACGCGAGGTGATCGGTGATCGCAAGGCGTCGCAGCAGCTCACGTTGGTGGCTGCCGATGCGTACAAGCGTTTGCTGTCGCCGGCCATCGAAGTGGAATTGCGCGTGGAGCTCAAGACGCGCGCCGACGATGAAGCCATCACGATCTTCGGTCGCAACCTCGAGCAGTTGCTGCTGTCGTCACCGGCGGGTGAGAAGCGGGTGATCGGCCTCGACCCCGGCTTCCGTACCGGTGTGAAGGTGGCCGTGGTCAGTGCCACCGGTGCGCTGGTGCACACCGACACGCTGTACTTGCATCAGGAAGACCGCTTCGCCGGGGCGATTCGGATGCTCCTGCAGCGCTTCACGCCCGAGCTGATCGCGATCGGCAACGGCACAGCCAGCCGTGAAACGGAGAATCTCACCAAGGCCGCGATGCGCGAGCTCGATCCGCCGGTCGGCGGCGAGCGTCCGCAGGTGGTGGTGGTGAATGAGGCCGGTGCCTCCGTGTACTCGGCCTCCGATCTCGCCCGCGCCGAGTTCCCGGAACTCGACGTGTCGCTGCGCGGCGCGGTGTCGATTGCCCGTCGCTTGCAGGATCCACTGGCGGAGCTGGTGAAGATCGACCCCAAGAGCATCGGCGTGGGCCAGTACCAGCACGACGTGAATCAGTCGCGGCTCAAGCAGCGCCTGGACGACATCGTGGAAAGCTGCGTGAACCGGGTGGGTGTCGAGGTCAACACCGCCTCGGCGGCGCTGCTGGGCTACGTGGCCGGCATCGGCCCGGGACTCGCCCAAGCCATCGTGTCGCTCCGCGATCAGCGCGGTCGCCTCACCTCGCGGGCCGATCTCAAGGACGTGCCGCGCCTCGGCGCCAAGGCATTCGAACAGGCAGCTGGTTTCCTTCGGGTGCGTGGCGGTGTGCATCCGCTCGATTCGAGCGCGGTGCACCCCGAGCGGTACGCGTTGGTCGAGCGGATGGCCAAGGACCTCAAGGCCGATGTGAGCTCGCTGGTGGGCAACGAGTCGCTCGTGGACTCGATCGAGCTCACCAAGTACGTAAGTGACGACGTCGGTATGCCGACGCTGCGCGACATCGTGGCGGAGCTCAAGAAGCCGGGCCGCGATCCACGTGCGGCCTTCGAGCCGCCTGCCTTTCGGGACGACATTCAGAAGCCGTCGGATCTGCTGCCGGGCATGGTGCTCGAGGGTGTGGTCACCAACATCGTGGCCTTCGGCGCCTTCGTGGACATCGGCGTGCACCAGGATGGGCTCGTACACGTGAGCCAACTGGCCGATCGCTACATCAAGGATCCCAACGATGCCGTGAAGGTTGGACAGAAGGTGAAGGTGACGGTGCAAGCGATCGATCTGGCTCGTGGCCGGATCGCCCTCAGCATGCGCAGCGATGGCGGCAGCGGGACCGGCAAGCCCCAGGGCGGCGGCGAGCGGGGCGAGGGGGGGACCCGGCGTGATGTCACGTCCAACACTCGCGGTCCGGCACGACCGGCGCCCAGCAACAAGCCGACGCCCAAGCCCTTTGTACCCACCAAGGGTGCCGTTGCCCCCAACGGGATTCGCTTCAAGTAGCAGCCGTTGGAGGGGTCATGGTTAGACTTCGCTGGTCATGATTCCCGTCTTGCTTGAGCAGTGCTTTCCGCCGGATGTACGCGAACGCGGGGAAGCGTACATCGATCCCTTCGTGCTCACCCTCGAGCACGTCGATGCCGTTGCGGCCACCGCCGCGGTGCAGGGCACTCGCACGTATGGAGTGTTCCTGCGCCCGCGCCCGGGGCGTCTGCACCTCGGCTGTACCTGCCCGCACGGGCAGGAGCATGGTGCCTGCAAGCATCTGTGGGCGCTGCTGCGTGTGCTGGACACACAGGGCACACTGGCGCCGCTGCTCGAGACGGCGGCCTCGTCGAATGCGGAACCGCAGGTCACGTTCGAGCGTGCTGCGCTGGCGGTGATGAAGCCCCAGCCGCGCGCGGTCGAGGCCAAGGGTGCCCCCGCGCCCGAGTGGCAAACCGCGTTGCGCGACACCAGCGGTCGCCAGCGGTCGGTGTTTACCGAAACGCGCGTCACCAACCGCGCCACGTCGCTGCCGGCCGATCGGCGCATCGTGTATCTCGTGCATCTCACCGAGAGCGCGCAGCACCGTGGGGTGCGCGTGGAAATCACGACGCAGCGCCGCGATCGCGACAGTGTGTGGGAGGAGCCGAAGCACTTTCAGTACTCCATCGACGCCTGGTGCAACGCGCCTGATCCGGTCGATCGGCAGATTGCCGAAATGCTGCTGGGCAGCTCGGACGCACAGGGCATTGCCACGATGCCGACAGGTGGATTCATCGTGCGTCCGCGGGCGTATCACACCACGTTGCGCATGATCTGTGACACGGGTCGTGCGCGGCTACGGAGCAATCGCCCGTCGCTCGACACGCGCATGATTTCGTGGGATGATGATGCGCCGTGGCAGGTCGCGATGCGTCTCGATCGGCCGACCCCGGAGCAGTACCAGTTGGTGGGCGAACTCCTGCGCGGGGAGGCCGTCCGTCCGCTCAGCGACGCGAACTGGATACACGAGTCGGGACTGGTGCTGTTCGGCAAGACGCTCTCGCGTCTCGATAGCGATCAGGTCTGGCCGTTGGTGCAGAAGCTGTGGACCGCCGGCGAGTTCGAACTCGGCGACGATCCGTCGGCGTTTCTGGCGGAGTACCACGCGCTGCCGAACATGCCGCGACTGTCGTTGCCGGCCGGTGAGATGCACGTCGAGAGCGACGCCGCACCGCTTCCGGTGGCGCGCATTACCAGTGGCGCCGGTTCGTGGCGCACGTCGCCGTCGTGGCTCACGTTGCGATTCCGTTACGGCTCGGAGTTCGTGGACGCCGCGTCGACCGCGTCGACCTGCTTCGACAAGAAAACGCGCACGTTGTATCGTCGCCGCGCGGCCGCCGAACGCAATGCGATGACGCGGCTGCGGGCGCTGGGCGCACAGGAGATGTACTCGTACGCCGAGAGCCGCATGTCGCTGGTCGTGCAGCCCCACACGCTGCCACGACTGATCTCGGCCCTCGTGCGCGACGGCTGGCTGATCGAAAGCGACGGGGCCACGTTCGTGGCGCCGAGTCCGTTGCAGGTGCGCGTGAGCTCGGGGATCGACTGGTTCGATCTCACCGGCACGCTGCGCTACGGCGACCATGAGCTCACGCTGTCGCAGTTGCTCACGGCCATGGACGAAGGGTCGGAGCTGATCGAGTTCGGCAACGGCGTCATCGGCTTCCTGCCGGAGGAATCGCTCGACGAACTGCGCGCCTTGCTGGCGATCGGTGTGCGTCGTGGTGACGGCATCCGGTTCCGGTCATCGCAGCTGGCGTTGCTCGATGTGCTGCTGGCGGCGTTGCCCGATGTGGATGTCGACGAAACGCTGGCGTCGGGTCGTGCCGAGCTGAAGAAATTCCAGGGCATCAACGCGATCCCCGTGCCGCGCGGCTTCGTGGGCACGCTGCGCGGTTATCAGGAAGAAGGGCTGTCCTGGTTCGGCTTCCTGCGTCGCTTCGCGCTCGGCGGATGTCTGGCCGACGACATGGGGCTGGGCAAGACGATTCAAGTGCTCGCCATGCTCGAAGCGCGACGCGAAGAAGGCGCCGGTATGTCGTTGCTAGTCGTGCCGCGCTCGCTCGTGTTCAACTGGGTACGTGAGGCGGCGCGCTTCACGCCGGCGCTCAAGGTGCACGATCTCAGTCACGCGGAACGGTCGGTCGAGGATCTCGACACGGTCGACGCGCATCTGGCGATCACGACCTACGGCACGTTGCGTCGGGATATCGCGCGTCTTGGTTCGCGTCGATTCGACTACGTGATTCTCGACGAAGCGCAGGCGATCAAGAACGCCGGCACCGCAACGGCGAAGGCGTGCCGCTTGCTACAGGCCGACCATCGTCTCGCGTTGAGCGGTACGCCGATCGAGAATCGCATCGAGGAACTCTGGAGTCTGTTCGAGTTCCTCAATCCCGGCATGCTGGGAGCGGCGACGACGTTCAGTTCGGCCACGCGCACACTGGCGGCACTCCGACCGGGCATGCCGGCCGGCACTGGGGTATCGGCGCAGGAGCTGCTCTCTCGCGCGCTGCGTCCCGTGGTGTTGCGGCGTACGAAGGCGATGGTGGCGAAGGAATTGCCGGCCCGTATCGAGCAGACGATCGAGGTCGAGCTCGAACCCAAGCAGCGCGCGTTTTACGAGCAGCTGCGCAGTCAGTACGCCACGAGCCTGCTCGATCGCGTGGAGCGCGATGGTATCGGCAAGTCGCGCATGCACATCCTCGAGGCGCTGCTGCGGCTGCGTCAGGCAGCCTGTCATCCGGCGTTGGTTGATCCCACGAAGGCGTCGTTGCCGTCAGCCAAGCTCGACGCGGTGGTGCCGGCGTTACAGGAGATCGCGGCCGAGGGCAACAAGGTGCTGGTGTTCTCGCAGTTCACGAGCTTCCTGTCGTTGCTGCGGGCGCGTCTCGATGCGCTGGAAGTCCCGTACGAGTATCTGGACGGACGCACGCGCGATCGACAGGCGCGCGTGGACCGGTTCCAGTCGGCCGATGGTCCGCCGCTGTTTCTCATCAGCCTCAAGGCTGGTGGACACGGGCTCAACCTCACGGCGGCCGAATACGTGTACCTGCTCGATCCGTGGTGGAATCCGGCGGTGGAGGCGCAGGCGATCGACCGGGCGCACCGTATTGGGCAGACCAATCAGGTCATCGCGACGCGGGTGGTGGCGCGTGATACGATCGAGTCCAAGATCCTCGAGCTGCAGGCCAGTAAGCGGGCCCTGGCGGACGCCATTCTCAGCGAAGACAAGGGCGGACTGGCGGGGGTTGGGCGGGAAGAGCTGCAACTTCTGCTGGGGTAACTGCGAAGTATGGAGTAGGGGGTACGGGGTACGGAGAGCGCTCTCACCCTACCCCCCTCCCCGTACTCCAGACTCCCTACCCCTTACTCTGTCCTCATGACTTCCCGCCGTGACTTCATGAAGCAGGGTGGCGCCGCGTTTGGCGCTTCACTGCTGGCCGGCAGCTCGCTGGCTGCCATCCCCCGACTGCTCGGTGCCTCCTCGGCACCTGATTCGCGCGCGCTCGAAACGTTCGCGGACATTCCGGGGGTCAAGGAATTGATGAACGCCGCGCTGAATGCGGCGAAGATGGCCGGCGCCAGCTATGCCGACGTGCGCTGCAGCCGTCAGCGCCAGAACTTCGTGTTCACGCGCGAGCAGCAGATTCAACAGGTGGTCGACACCGACACCGTGGGCATCGGTGTGCGCGCGCTGGTCGATGGCACGTGGGGCTTCGCCGCGACGCGCGTGCTCACCAACGACGGCGCGGCCGCCGCGGCACGAGAGGCCGTGGCGATCGCCAAGGCCTCGCGCATCGCGCGGGCGCGTCCCATCGAGTGGCTGCCGTCGCCCGTGGTCGCCGATGGCAAGTGGAAGGGCGCCTACGTGCAGGACCCGTTCGACATCCCGGTGGAGCAGAAGGCGGACTTGCTGCTCAAGGCCAACGCCGCGGCGATGAAGACCAAGAACGTGAAGTACGTGTTCAGCGGCTTCTTCTTCGTGAAGGACGAGCGCAACTACGCCAACACCGATGGGTCGGTGATTCAGCAGGACACGGTACGGTCGTGGCCCACGATGCAGATCACGGCGGTGTCGGCCGACTTCTCCGACTTCCAGAATCGCGCGAACATGATTCAGCCGATGGCCCGCGGCTGGGAGTACGTGCTGGCCTCCGATCTGGTCGGCAATGCACCGAAGTGGGGCGAAGAAGCCGCCGCCAAGCTCACCGCCAAGCCGGTGGATGTGGGGCGCTATGACCTCGTGCTCGACCCGGCCAATCTGTGGCTCACGATTCACGAGAGCATCGGACATCCCACCGAGCTCGATCGCGCGATGGGCTACGAAGCGAACTACGCCGGCACCAGTTTCGTGGCGCCTCCCGAGAAGATGCTGGGCACGCTCAAGTACGGCCCGAGCATCATGAACATCCAGGGCGACCGCACGCAGGAAGGCGGACTGTCCACGATCGGGTGGGACGATGACGGCGTGAAGCCCGACGAATTCCTGATCGTGAAGAACGGCATGTTCAACGATTACCAGACCACGCGCGAACAGGCCCCGTGGCTGCGCTGGTGGTACGACAAGAACGGCCGACCGGTGCGATCACACGGCTGCTCGTACGCCCAAGGTTGGGACAACGTGCAGTTCCAGCGCATGCCCAACGTATCGTTGCTGCCTGGCGATAAGGACCAGTCACTGAACGACCTCGTGTCGGCCACCGATCGCGGCATTCTCATTCAGGGCGACGGCAGCTTCTCGATCGATCAGCAGCGCTACAACGCGCAGTTCGGCGGGCAGACGTTCCACGAGATCAAGGGTGGCAAGATCGTCGGCGTCCTGAAAGACGTCGCGTATCAGATCCGTACACCGGACTTCTGGAACTCGATGGACATGATCGGTGGCAAGTCGAGCTACGTGCTCGGTGGCAGCTTCTTCGACGGCAAGGGTCAGCCACCGCAGGTGAATGCGGTGAGCCATGGCTCACCGCCGGCGCGCTTCAAGAACGTCAATGTGATCAACACCGGGAGGAAGGCCTGATGCGTGAACGCGCTAGTGCAAACGATGCGATGCTCACGCGTGAGCAGGCCATGGCGATCGTCGAGAAAGCGGTGAAGATGTCGAAGGCCGATGCCGTTGACGTGCAGGTCAACACCTACACGCAGGGCAACATCCGCTTCGCCGACAATCAGGTCTCCACCGCCGGTGCGACCACCGACGCGCAGCTGGGCATCCAGAGCGCGTTCGGCCCCAAGCATGCGGTGGTCACCACGAATGATCTCTCCGACGAAGCGATCAAGCGCGCCGTCGAGCAGAGCGAACGGTTGGCACGTCTCGCGCCCGACGATCCAGAGTCGATGCCACAGCTCGGGTCGCAGCAGTACACGCCGGTGAACTCGTACTTCGAATCATCGGCATCGCTCACGGCCGATGACCGGGCGAAGGCGGCCCTCATCGCGCTCGAGATGGCGCGCAAGGCGGGCGATGTGAAGGCCGCCGGCTATCTCGTGAACACGGCCGGTGCGCTGGCGATCGGCAACAGCACCGGCATGTTCGCGTATCATCGCAGCACGAATGTGAACTACACGCTCACCGCGCGGACCAGCGACGGCACCGGATCCGGTTGGGCCGCTGCCGATCATGCCGACTGGGCACAGATCGATGCGCGCCGGGTGGCCGAAACCGCCGTGCAGAAGGCGCGCCTGTCACAGAAGCCGGTGGCGCTCGAGCCGGGACGCTACACCGTGATCCTCGAGCCACAGGCGGTCGGTGATCTCGTGCAGCTGATTGCGAACTACGCCGACGCGCGCAGCGCCGATGAAGGACGCAGTCCCTTCGTGAAGCAGGGCGGCGGAAACAAAGTGGGCGAGAAGATCGTCGACGAACGCGTCACGATCTTTTCCGATCCCTCCGACCCGCAGCTGCTCGGTCGTCCGTGGGACTTCGAAGGCATGCCACTGGGTCGGCAGGTGTGGATCGAAAACGGCGTGCTCAAGCAGCTCATCTACTCACGCTTCTGGGCAAAGAAGCAGAGCAAGACACCGACCGGTGGCCCGAGCACGTTCAAGATGGCCGGCGGAACACAGTCGGTGGAGGATCTGATCAAGGGCACCACGCGCGGCATTCTGGTCACGCGCCTGTGGTATCTGCGCGAAGTCGATCCGCGCACGGTGCTCTACACCGGACTCACGCGCGATGGCACGTTCCTCGTGGAAAACGGCAAGATCACCAAGTCGCTGCGCAACTTCCGCTTCAATGAGTCGCCGCTGTTCCTCTTGAACAACATCGAGGCACTCGGCCGTCCCGAGCGTCTGGCAGGAACAGAGCAGGGCGGTGATGTGGTGATGCCGTCGATCAAGGCGCGGGATTTCAATTTTACGAGTCTGTCTGAAGCAGTCTGACGGATTGCTGTGAGTTTCGAGTGGTGAGTTGAAGTTTCGAGTCGGAAGTGTTCCAACCCAGAACTCCAGACTTCAACTCACCACTCAGAACCCACGTGACGGCCAGTTCAGCGCTTCGACGCTGCAGCCGCCTGCTCCATGACCCTGAGCAAATTCCCGCCCCAGATCTTCTCGATCTCGCTCTTCGAGTACCCGCGGCGCACCAGTTCCGCCGTGACGTTCAGCGATTCCGACGCGTTGCGCCAGCCGTCCACGCCGCCACCGCCGTCGAAGTCCGAGCTGATGCCCACGTGGTCAATGCCGATCAGCTTTACCACGTAGTCAATGTGGTTCACGAAGTCCTTCACGTTCGCCGGCGGATCCGACGGATAGCGTCGCGCGGTGATGTCCTCCTGCTTCGCCAGATACGCGTTGCGCTTCTCGTCGGCGAGCGCTTGGATCTGCGCCTGCTGTTCACGACGATCGGTGGCGGTGATGCCGAACTCCGCGCGCAGATCGGTCATCGCGGCGGCACGGGCCTGCTCACGCGGCAGGTCGCGCGCGGGATCGCACTTCACGTAGCTGTTGAACGCGACGAGCTGGATCACGCCGCCGTTCTTCTTGAGCGCGGTCAGCTGTTCATCGTCCATGTTACGGCTGTGATTGCAGATCGCGCGCACACCCGAGTGCGACGCAATGATCGGCGCCTTTGAGAGTGCGATCGTCTGCAGCATCGACTGCTTCGACGGATGCGACACGTCGATCATCATGCCGAGCCGATTCATTTCGGCGATCACTTGCCGGCCGAGTGGGCTGAGGCCGTTGTGGAGCCACACGCCGTCGCGTTCACCGGTGTTCGAATCGGAGAGCTGGCTGTGACCGTTGTGCGCGAGCGACATGTAGCGGCCGCCGCGTTCGAAGAACTTCTGCACGTTCGTGATGTCGGCGCCGATGGGGAAGCCGTTCTCGACGCCGATGAAGATCACGCGTTTGCCGGCGGCGTGGATGCGTCGGGCATCGGCCGCGGTGTACGCGATTTCGGATCGCGACGGCGCCAGCTGTTCGGTGAGGCGGTGAATCGCGTCGAACTTCTCGAGCGCTTGCGCATTGGCGCTGGCGAACGCGGCATCGTCGAGCTTGGGTGACTGTCCGACGTACACGACCAGAAATGCCCCTCCGAGTCCGCCTTCTTCCATCTTGGCGAGATCGACCTGCGTGCGCGGCAATTTCTGTGTGTAGTTCGGGCCGGTCGCCGAGAAGTTGCTGGGCGCGATATCGACGTGCGTGTCGATCGACAGCACGGACGCGTGGACGGTCTTCGCACTGGCCATCACGGCGGCTTCATCGGTAACCGGCTTGCGGTTCTGCGCGCTGAGCAGGGACGGTGCGGCGACCAATCCAAGTGCAGCGCAACGCAGCGTATTCGAAATCGGCATAAAGGGGAGTATCTGAGGAGACAGGGGGTATAACGCGGACCGTAGCTACAAGAGTGTACGCCGGGCCCGGCCGACCCGCTGGTGCGGCACACGGTGTGCACTCTTTCCGGGTTTCCCCCTGACAGCGAGAGGACATGCTCATTCAGCTGAATACGGACAACCACGTCGACGGACGGGACGAGGCGATGCGTGAAGTCGAGACCGATCTCAATCGCACGCTCGCCCGCTTTTCGAGCCAGATCACCAGGATCGGCGTGCACTTCCGGGACACGAACGCCGAGAAGTCCGGCGCGTCCGACAAGGAGTGCACGCTCGAAGCACGCGTGGCTGGGCAGGACCCGACGGCGGTGACGCACTCAGCCGCGACGCTGACGGCCGCGTTTCACGGCGCGCGCGAGAAGCTCGTTCGCGTGCTGGACAAGCGTCTGGCCAAGCTTCGCCCGCCGAAGGGGGTCGATCCGTTCGACCGTCCTGCGGTCGACCAAGGGATGTCGCTATGACGCTCACCACGCCAACGGTCGAGCACTTCCCCGAGCTGTTGCTCGATCGCACCGGTCCGTGTGTATCGATCTACCTTCCCACAGGTCGGCGTTTTCCCGAGTCGCAACAGGATGTGGTGCGCTTTCGCAATCTGCTGCGACAGGCGGAATCGTCGCTGAGCGATGTGTTGGGCGCCGCCGAGTTGGAGGCCTTCACCGCGCCGCTGCATGATCTGGCCGACAGCGAGCGATTCTGGTCGCATTCGCTCGACGGGCTGGCGGTGTTTCTGCACGCCGACTTCTACAAGGTGTACAAGCTTCAACGCGCGGTCCCCGAGCGCGCCATCGTGGCCGACTCGTTCCACATCAAGCCGCTGTTGCGCGTGTTACAGTCGGCGGATCGATTCCAGCTGCTCGCGATCACGCGTGATCATGTGCGGCTCTTTCACGGCAATCGTGATTCGGTCGACGAAATCGTGTTGCACCCGGCCGTGCCGCGCACGCTCATCGAGGCGCTCGGCGAGGAGGTCACGGACGCGCACACCGCGTTCAACTCTGTCGGTCAACTTGGACACGGTGGCGCGCAGATCGCGATGCATGCCGGATCGGGTTCACGCAAGGACGAGATCGACAAGGACACGGAGCGGTTCTTCCGCGTGGTCGATCGGGCGATTCTCGAGCACCATGCGAAGCATTCGGGACTGCCGATGGTGCTCGCTGCGCTGCCCGAGCATCACGCGCTGTACCGCGAGGTGAGCCACAACACGCACCTGCTGCCTGATGCGATTGCCGGCAATCCCGACGCGTTCTCGCCTGATGAGCTCCGGCAGAAGGCATGGGAGATCGTCGAGCCGCGATACACGGCACGTCTGCAGGGTTACATGGATGAATACGGGGCCGGCCTTCCGCGCGGTCTCGCCTCTGACGCGCTCTCAGATGTCGCCATGGCGGCACTCGGCGGACGCGTGCGCACGTTACTGGTCGACGATGATCGTGTCGTGCCAGGCCGCGTCGATCGCGCGACCGCGCATGTCTCGCACGGGCAGCTCGACGATCCGCATGTCGATGACATTCTCGACGATCTCGCCGAGATCGTGTTGCGTATGGGCGGCGATGTGGTGATGGTGCCGCGTGACCGCATGCCGTCGATCACGGGCATTGCGGCGATCTATCGGTTCTAGGGCCGGGATAGAAACAGCAACAGCAACGGCAACAGCCAGAACACGGAGATCACTGAATTCACAGAATACGCACAGATAAGCTAGAAGCGCTATTTGCTTATCGGTGTCGGTTTCGGTGTGATCTGTCGTCTCCGTGTTCTGGCTGTTCCTGTTGCTGTTCGCAATGGTTGTTAGTTGTTGCCCTTCTTCAGCTCGGTCTTGTACGCGTCGCTCGCATAGATCGCGACTTCCACGCGACGGTTCTTCTGGTCGTCGGCGTTGGCGATCGGCTCCAACTCGCCGCGGCCTGATGTGCGGAGGCGGTCACGCGAGATGCCCTGCGACACGAGGTAGTCGGCGGTGGCGCGGGCGCGACGTTCGGAGAGCGACTGATTGTAGTTGTCGTCGCCCACTGAATCGGTGTGCCCGACGATCAGCAGATCGGACTTCGGATATTCAGTCAGGCTCTGCGCGAGGCTGCGCAGGTTGGTGGCCGCTTCACCGCGGATCTTGTCGCTGTCGAAGTCGAAGAGCAGACCGCTCGCGAAGGTGACCTGAATGCCTTCGCCAACGCGCTCCACGGTGGCGCCGGCGACCTGCTGCTCGATCTTCTTGGCCTGTTGATCCATCTGGTGGCCGATCACGGCGCCGATCGCGCCACCCACCGCGGCGCCCAGAATCGCGCCCTTGGCGGTCGAGCCATTGTTGCGGCCGATCACGCCGCCGGCCACACCACCAGCCGTGGCGCCGATCACAGCGCCCTTTTCCTTCTGGCTCAGGCTGGCACATCCAGTCACCGTCGAGCTCGCCATCACTGCAAGCAACAGTAGGCGCGTGTTCACGCGGCCGGTCCGATTGGTCATCATGTCGATCCTCTCTTCAAGTGTGTACCGATGGTGAATGGCACACTTCATACCACGTTGCGCTGCCCCCGTTTTGCCGTGACGGCCAACACCACCAGGGTGAGCAGATACGGGACCGCCAGAAACAGCTGATACGGCACGCCGGTCCATCCCATAGACTGGAACAGCGTCTGGAGCGACGTCGCGGCGCCGAACAACAAGGCCGCTGCCGCCACGCCAAGCGGGCGCCACCGTCCCAGAACCACGATGGCAATAGCGATAAAGCCGCGCCCGGCTGACATCCCTTCCACGAACGTTCCCGCCTGGGCGAGTACCAGCGTGGCCCCGGCCAAGCCCGCCATCGCGCCGGCAAAGAGCACTGCAACCAGTTGAGTCCGCCTCGGCGAGATCCCGGCCGATACGGCGGCCTCGGGATATTCGCCCACGGCCCGCAGCGCCAGCCCTGCATGGGTTCGCTGCATCCACCACGCCAGAAGCGGCGTGATCACGTACAGGGCGTAGGTCACCAGCGGCTGCGCGAAGAAGGCGCGCCCGATCAGCGGGAGCGCCGACAGCACCGGCAGCGCATGCGTCGCGGCTGTCGGTGTGGTGAGCGCGACGCCGCCTGAGCCGTACACCGATCGGTACACGGTGCCGGTGAGCCCCAGCGCAAAGAGCGTGATCGCCGTCCCGGTAATGATCTGGTCGGCGCGCAGCCCCACGGCGAAGAGCGCAAACAGCGCCGCGACCAGCAAAACCCGCCCCCGCCCCCGCCGCGAATCCGACCCACACCGATCGCCCCCGCCACGATGGTCGCGCTGAGCGCCCCCGCGATGATCGACCCTTCGAGTCCGATGTTGATCACGCCGGCCCGCTCGCTCACACTCTCACCCAACGCTGCGTAGGCCAGCGGTGTGGCGGTGCGCACCGTCGCTTCCAGCAGGCCCGCACCAACGGCCAGGGCGCTCACGCCAACGGTCACGTCTTGCATCATGTGCCTGTCTCGTCGATGCCCGTCCTATCGGCGCGCGATGGCCGCCAGCGATCGGCCGCCAGCACCAGCAGAATCAGCAGCGCTTCCACCACCGATACCACGACACTCGGCACGCCGGCATCGCGCTGCATCGCATTCGCGCCCGCTTCGAGCGCACCGAACAACAGGGCGGTCGCCAGCACGCCCAACGGATGCAGTCGCGCGAGCAGCGCTACCGCGATGGCCGTGTAGCCGTAGCCCGGTGAGAAGTTTTCGTACAGCGCGTACGTGATGCCGGTGTACTCCACCGAGCCCGCCAACCCCGCGAGCACACCACTCAGCAGAAACGCCCCGAACATCGTGCGCGGAACATCGATGCCACCCGCGCTCGCCGCGGCCGTTGGGGTGGCACCCACCGCCCGCAACCGGAATCCGCTGGACGTGCTACGTAGCCACCACCACGTCATGACTGCGACCAACACGACGAGCAGGACACCGGCGTGCAGACGCGTGCCCTCGAGCAGCACCGGCATCTGGAGTTCGGGAGCAAGTGTCACCGACTGCGGATTCACCCGCATCGGTTCCTGCAACGGACCACGCACCAGCCATCCGGTGAGATACTGCGCGATGAAATTCAGCATGATCGTGCTGATCACTTCCAGCACGCCGAATCGTAGACGCAAGGCACCCGCGATGCCGGCCCACGCACCACCCGCGATCGAACCCGCCACCAACATCACGGGAATGCCGACAAACCACGACACGCCACCGAGAGAGCCGCTGATCGCCGTGGCCGCTGCTGCACCGACCAGCAGCTGGCCTTCCGCGCCGATGTTCAGAATGCCCGCGCGAAAGGCGACGGAGACAGCGAGGCCGGCCAACGCCAACGGCACCATGCGCACGATCGTGGCTGACGTGATCGCATAGTACGATCCAACCGCGCCGCGCACCATCGCCGACAATGCCGGCACCACGTCATGTCCGGTGATGATCAACAGCACCGCGAGCATCGCGATGGCGAGACCCAGCAGCACTCCGACGCGCGCCGTCGTAGCCGCGAGCGCACGCACCGCCGTCATGCGTTCGATCCTGCGTGAGTTCCCGCGTTCGCGTCCGTGCCCGCTCCCACCGTGATACCGTCCGCACCACTTAGCATGGTGCGGCCCAGCGCGTCCCGATTCCGCGCGCTCTCGATCAACGTGCCGTTGTGCATCGCGAAGACGCGGTCGGCCAACTGCACGACTTCATCGAGATCGCTGCTGTACACCACCACCGCCATCCCCGCGTCGCGCGCCGCCCGCAGGGCCTGATGCACCGCGTCGGTTGCCACGAAGTCGAGCCCGCGCGAGGGATTCTCGACCACGAGCGCTTCGCGTGCGGCCTCGAGTTCGCGCCCCAGTACCAGCTTTTGCTGGTTGCCTCCAGAGAGTGTGCGGGTCACGGCATCGGCACCCGATGCCCGCACGTCGAATCGCTGCAGGAGGGCAGTCGTGCGGGTACGGAAACCGTTCCAGTCGATCACACCGCGCCGTGCGCCCGCACCCTGCAGCGCCGTGTTCTCGAACAGTGGCGCATCGAGCAACAGGGCGTCGCGGTGACGATCCTCCGGTACGAACCCCACGCTCTTGGGAATGACACGGGTACCGGACGTTGGTGAAAGGCGTCCGGCCAGCACGCGCAACAGCTCATGCTGCCCGGCGCCTTCCACAGCGCCGATGCCGACGATCTCACCGGCGCGCACCTGCAGTGTGGCCGATCGCACGCGATCCACGCCGTTCGCATCGCGCACCGCCACGGCGTTGAGTGCGAGTACCGGCGGCATCGCGTCGGCGTTCTCCGTCGCAGCACCAGTATCCGCACGGTTGGACATCGCGTCAGGCGCCTCACTGCCGGTGAGAACACTCGCCGTGCGCACCGTGGCACCGCCCAGCATCGCATTGGCTACACGGGCCTGATCGGTATCGCGCGCGGGCGTACTCAGTACCGTGCGTCCGCGATGCAACACGGTGATGTCATCCGCCACCGCGAGCGCGTCGCGCAACTTGTGCGTGATCAACACGACCGCATTGCCGGCATCCGCATAGGCGCGCATCCAGCGCAGCAACTCCGCCGCTTCGGCCGGCGCCAGCACCGCGGTAGGCTCGTCGAGGATGAGGAGCGTCACGTCGCGCGCGAGCGCCTTGACGATCTCGCAGCGCTGTTGCGCACCGACGGGCAGGTCCTGCACGCGCGCGTCGGGATCGAGCGCCAGGCCGGCGCGTGCGGCGACCTCGCGTACGCGCGCGGCCGCGCGCTTTGGATCGAAGCCGCCATGTCCACCGAGGGCGACGTTCTCGGCCACCGTCATTGTGGGGACCAGCGTGAAATGCTGGTGCACCATCCCTATACCATGGGCCAGGGCATCCGATGGCGATCGCATCGTCATCGGTGCGCCACGCCACTGCATCACCCCCTGCTGCGCGCGCAACAGTCCGAACACCACTCGCATGAGCGTCGTCTTGCCGGCACCATTCTCGCCGAGCAACGCATGCACGCTGCCGGCTCGCACCTGAAGCGACGCGCCGTCGAGCGCGCGCACACGACCGAACGTGTGCGTGATGCCGTCGAGCGAGAGCAGCACCGCTCCCGAGGGCGGGGTCGTCATGCTCCCGCCGGGATCACGATCCCGTGGGATCACGATCCCGTGGGCAGGTGCAGGAAGGTCCAGGGAAGCCCGAAGCGCGTTTCGAGAAACGCACCGAGCGACTGCACGCCAAGTGTCTCGGTGGCGTAGTGCCCGGCGTACACCACGCACAGGTCGTGCTCGATCGCATCGACGGTAGTGTGGTGCGGCCCCTCGCCCACGATCAGCGTATCGACGCCACGATCGCGTGCCTCGCGCAGCGACTCCGACGACGCGCCCCCACCGGTGCAGATTGCCCACCGATGCGTGCGACGACCCGGGGCCGGAATCGACGTGCGCACACTGCCGCCGTAGCGGGCCGAAAAGGCCTGCACGCGATGCACCAGTTCGTCGGTGGGCTCGTCGGCGGTTCCGGTCACGCCGATGTCCACGGTCTTGAATCGCGCAAAGCCGCCATCGGGGTTAAGCCCCAGCGCCTGCGCCAATCGCACGTTGTTGCCATGCTCGGCGTGCAAGTCCAGCGGTAGGTGTGACGAGTACACCGCCAGACCGTTGGACAGCATCGCGCGATACTTATCGTACTGCATCCCGACCAACGGCTGCACACCACTCCAGAACAAACCGTGGTGCACGATCAGGAGATCGGCGCCGGAGACGACGGCTTCGGTGATGGCGGCGCGGGATGCATCGACGGCGACGGCGACGCGATGTACGGTACCGGGGTTCGCCACCTGCAGTCCGTTCACCGCGCCCGGATAGTCGGGGATCTCACTCGTGCGCAGTTCGGCGTCGAGTGCGGACACGACGTCGCGGAGTGAGACCGACGGCATCGACACGAGTTACTTCGCCGGCGGAAGTGGCTTCGCGCTGTCGGTGCCTTGGAGCACGTCGGCGAGTCCGGTGAACGTACCCGCCTTGAGCATCAGACCCACGGAATCACTCGCGGCGATCGCGGCCGCCGGCACGCGCTCGCGCAGCGCCGGGTTCATGACGAGACGCACGACGTCGTCCTTCACACCGAGGTTGATGACGCGTCCCTTGAAGGTGCCGGCTTGCACTTCGCGCGCAACCATCAGAAACGCCTTCGGCAAATCGATCACGACGCTGGCAATGATGACGTCGGGTGCGACGCTGTTCTGATCAGCGTTGGTACCGAAGGCGAGGATCTTCTTTTCACGCGCGGCCTGAAACACGCCGAGTCCGGCAGCGTCGGCGTTCTGCAGAATGATGTCGACGCCCTGCGCGATCTGGGCGAGCGCCTGTTCCTTGCCAGCGCTCACGTCCTCCCAGTTGCCGATGTACGACGTGATGATGCTGACCTTCGGGTTGACCGACTTGGCGCCGCGCTCGAAGGCGAGGAAGCTGGTCTTCACCGGCGGCAACTCGGTGCCGGCAATCAGACCGATCTTGTTGGTCTTGGTCATGGCACCGGCGATCATGCCCGCCTGATACGACGCTTCTTCGAACGCGAAGGCGAGGCCGGCCACGTTGGGTGCGGTCACGCGCCCCGAGGTGATGACGTAGTTCGTCTTGGGGTAGCTGGGGGCGACGCGGGTGGCAGCTTCCTGGTACTCGAAGCCGTTGCCGATCACGAGGTCGTATCCCTGCGCCCCATACTGCCGGAAGTTCTCGTCGAACTCGGCCGGTGTCTTGGTCTGGATGTGCGACGTTTCGGCGCCCAGCGAATCGCGGATCGCGAGCAGCCCTTCGTGGGCGATGCCGTTCCAGGACTTATCCGAAATCGGTCCCGGCGTGAGCAGGGCCACCCGCATTTTCTTGGCGCCGGTGGAATCGGCGGTCGTGCCGGCCTTCTCTCCGCCGCAGGCGACGAGGAGACTGAGCAGGGCGCCAGCGGTAACGCGGGAAAAACGATTCGTGAGCATAAAGGTATCCTTGCGGATGTTTAGGCGCGTTGATGCATCAATGGTGGCGCTTTCGTGTTGCATAAACGCCCGAACTTGAACTATTCGAGCGAGACGCCGAGGAGGTCGAGCAGGCGCTCGAGGTCATCGTTGGAGAAGAACGCGATGCGGACTTCGCCTTTGTCCTTGGCTGATAGCTGAATGGACACGCCTGTCTGGAGTTTCCGACGAAGACGCTCCTCGATCTGCCGAACGGTGGCGGCAGAGGCGCCGGCGGGAACGGTGCCTTCGGCGTCCGACTGTTTCTTGCCGGCGGCGGGAGGCTTGGGGCGACCGGCCTGCACGCGCCGCTCGACTTCGCGCACCGAGAGCCCACCGTCGATGATGTCGCGCGCCATGTCCACGATCGCACGTTCGGTGGCGAGCGGCAGGAGGGCGCGGGCGTGTCCGGCCGTCAGCTGCTTTTCCTGCAACATCCGGCGCACCGAGGCGGGAAGCTGCCGGAGGCGGAGCGCATTGGCGACGGTCGAGCGATCCTTTCCTACGACGTCGGCGACTTCCTGGTTGTTGAGTTGGAATTCGTCGGCGAGTCGCTGATAGCCGTCGGCCTCTTCGATCGGGTCGAGGTCGGCGCGCTGAAGGTTCTCGATCATCGCCAGGACGAGGAGCGTCTTGTCGTCGACCGGCTTCACGAGGGCGGGGATCTCGGTCCAGCCCAAGCGGGAGGCTGCGCGGAAGCGACGCTCGCCGGCGATCAGCTCGTAGCCCGTGCCGTTCGGGGCAGGGCGCACGGTGATTGGCTGCAGCAGTCCGTTCACCCGCAGGCTCGCTTCAAGATCGGCCAGTTCCTCGGGCCGGAACTCCTGACGCGGCTGATACGGATTCGCGCGAATCTGCGAGAGCTTGAGTGTGCGGAGCGGTGATTCTTCGCGCTCGACGTTCGGCGCCGCAGACGTATTTGCATTGGCGGCGGCGGACGTGTCGCTCCCGGTCGCAGCAGCTTTGGCGGCGTCTTTCGGCGCGTCGCGTCGCGCCAGGAGGGCGTCGAGCCCGCGTCCGAGGCGGCGAGGGGGTTCAGGCGTCATAAATGCTACGTAAGTGCTTGATGCAATGAATGTTACGCGCCTTCGACAGGCTTCGATGCGGCGGCCGTTCGATCGATTAGCTCGCGGGCCACGGCCATGTAGGCCTGCGCGCCAACGGACGACACGTCATACACCACGATCGGCTTGCCGAAGCTCGGGGCTTCGGCCAGCCGGATGTTTCTGGGCACGACGGTGCTGAACACTTTCTCGCCGAAATGGGCGCGGGCATCGGCTGCAACCTGTCTCGACAGATTCAGACGGGCGTCGTACATCGTGAGGAGGACGCTATCGACTTCGAGCTCGGGGTTGAGCGAGTCCTGCACGCGCTGCACGGTGCCGAGGAGCTGCGAGAGTCCCTCGAGAGCGTAGTACTCGCACTGGAGCGGGATGAGGATCGCGTCGGCCGCGACGAGCATGTTCAGCGTGATCAACCCCAGAGATGGGGGGCAGTCGATCAGGATGAAATCGTAACGGTCACGGATGGGTGCGAGCGCGTCGCGCATCCGCGTTCCGCGATCCTCTGCGTCCACCAGCTCGACCTCGGCTCCCGAGAGCTCGGGCGTCGTTGGAAGGACGTCGAGGTGGCGGAAGTGGACGTTGCGAATGAGGGCCTGATCGACGGAAGCGCCGCCAATAAGGACGTCATAGCAGTCCACGGTGAAGTCGTCGCGGGAGATACCGCAGCCGCTGGTGGCGTTGCCCTGGGGATCGGCATCGATGAGCAGCGTGCGCTGCTCCGCTACGGCAAGGGAGGCGGCGAGATTCACAGCGGTGGTGGTCTTACCGACTCCACCTTTCTGATTGGCGATAGCGAGGATGCGTGCCAAGATTCGTCTGCGAGGAGGGTGCGCGGGGAGCGGTAGTATAGGTCGCGCTCGAGTCCGGGACTATCGTGTGAGCAGACCAATCCGACGCTTTGGGCCACGAATTTGGCGACTTTCGGCGTCCGTAAGCCCATACTGTCCCTATCTCGGTGTTTCACGTGAAACCAGGAGCGGTACGGCGAACACAGAGGGGCGATATCACGCCGTTTCACGTGGAACAGTTACCAAGAAAAGGGGGAGGCCTGACAATCAGGCCTCCCCCTTTCTCTTCCGTACGACCGTTTCGGCTACTTCGTGAAGCGCCAGCGCGTGGACACGCTTACGGCGATGGTGGCCATGCCTTCGCTGACCGGTGTTGGGGCGGACGCGTCGGCCATCTCCATCTTCGCCATCGCCATGACTGCTCGGGGCTGCGGGCGCTCGTACTCGTTGATATTGAGCTCGAGCAGTTCGGCGATCTGCCCGCCGGCCGCCTTGGCGGCAACCTCCGCCTGACGACGGGCGCTCTCGACGGCCTTTGTGAGCGCCGTTTCCTGCGCCTTTGCCCGATCCTTCACCAGAAAGTCGAGTCCAGCCACGCGATTGCCGCCGTTGGTGAGGGCCGCGTCGATGATCGGGCCGGCCTGTTCGATCTTATCGGTCTCGACCTGCACGATGTTGCTGACCCGGTAGCCCTCGATCACGACGCGCTGGGTCTTCTCATCGTATCGCTGGATTGGCATGACGCTGTAGTTGAGCGTCTGGATCTGTGCGGCGGGAATGCCGAGTGCGCGGATGGCGGCCAGGATCGCCGTCTGCTTCTTGTTGTTTTCCTGCGACGCAATCGCGGCGGTTTTGGCCTGGGTTTCCATGCCGACCTGCACCTGCGCCCGATCTGGTGCCACCTGCACTTCACCGCGACCGGTAACGACGATCTGAGGCGGAGGCTGCGGCATGGACATCTGCGCGGCGGCGTGCGTGGCAAGTGCGGGCGCGGCGAGGGCGCCGAGCACGAAGGCGGCGGCCGTTAGCGGGCGAACGGCCCGGTTCGACGAACGAATAATCATGGTGAAACTCCTCATCTATAAAGAAGGCGAGTGCTGGTAGATCGCTTATACCCCGAAGTTGCCGATTCGGTCAAATTCGGCACAGTTTGATGGCGAACCGTACAAAATAAGTTGCAGAACGTGGTCGTTTGTCAATACAGTATCTACACACTATAACGCCATCATCAATACTAATAGTCGCATCATTCGGCATCACGTTGGCCGCGTCGAGGCTGGTCACCCGGGTACGGCGAGCCCACTCTTCGGAGACGAACAGATCCGAAAAACTTGCACACGCGCGCTGCCGTTCTTCGCGTACTTCGCGCCCTTGGCGTCAAACCGCGGTGCTTTCGGCGTGCTCGGTGCCGTCGGACAGCCAGCTGGTTCACGCGAAGTTCGCGAAGGGCCGCGAAGAGACGCGAAGAACAGCAAATACTTTGAGTGGGCCCCGTGCGATACGTCGGCACGGCACCAAAGCCTAACTTTTACAATGGCTGTTCTTCGCGAAGCTTCGCGGCTCTTCGCGCCCTTCGCGTGAACCTCCGTGCTTTCAGCCAACCCAGCGCCGTCCGCAGACGCGAACCCCGCACCACGCACCACGAACTACTCGGGCAGCGTTCGCCGCAGCTCCATCAACAAGTTCTGCAGATCGGCCGGGCTGATGCCGGGGATCTGACCCGCCTGGGCCAGTGTGGCCGGCCGGATGCGCGTCAGCTTCTGGCGCGCTTCGATCGAGATCGTGGTCATCGCCTCGTAATTCAGCGTCTCGTGCAACGACACCGACCCTTGAGCCTTGAGTCGAATCGCGCGATTGCGCTCCTTCTCGAAGTAGCGCTCGTATTTGATCTCGAGCTCCGCGCCGACCACCGCGTCCACCGGGAGCGCGTCGCCCACGCCGGCGGCGGCGAAGAGGGTTTGTAGCGACACGTCCTGGCGGCGCGTGAGTTCGATCGCGCGCACTGCGTGCTGCAGGGGCGCCGACCCCACGGCCAGCAGCAGCGGGTCGGCTACGGCAGGCGTCATGCTCGTGCGTTCCGCCAGCGCGTAGGCTTCTCGCACCGCGCCCAATCGTAAGCCCATTTGTGCCTGTTCATCCGGTGCCAGGAGCCCGAGGCCATCGGCGATCTCGCCGAGCCGCGCGAGTGCGTTGTCCTGCCGCACCGTGAGGCGAAATTCGCTGCGTGATGTGAACAGCCGATACGGTTCGTCGACACCGCGCGTGACCAAGTCGTCGATCAGCACACCGATGTAGCTCGTCTCGCGACCGAGGATCACGGGCTCGCGTTCCTGCACCCAACGGGCGGCATTCAGTCCGGCGATCACGCCCTGACCGGCTGCTTCTTCGTAACCGGTGGTGCCGTTCACCTGACCGGCGAAATACAACCCGTACACGGCGCGCGACGCGAGTGTCGACGAGAGCTGCGTGGGCGGATAGTAGTCGTACTCGATCGCGTAGCCCGCGCGCGTCATGCGCACGTCTTCGAGTCCGCGCACGCTGCGCAGGATCGTGAGTTGCACCGGTGCCGGCAGCGACGTCGACAACCCGTTCACATACAACTCGCTCGTATCGTGACCTTCCGGCTCGAGAAAGAGCTGATGCTGCGCCTTGTCGGGAAACTTCACGACCTTGTCTTCGACACTCGGGCAATAGCGCGGACCACGCGATGCGATCGCACCACCATACATCGCCGACTCGGCGAGATGCGTGGCAATGATCGACGTGCCGGCCTCGTCGAGCATCGTGAGCCAGCAGGGCATCTGCGCCGGATGCCGCGTGCGCCGTGCGCAGTCGACGACATTCGCGCGCGGCGTGCTCCAGAAATGCGACCACGAATAGTCGAACTGTTCGATCTCACTGTGCTGCAACTCGAGATCGCGGGTACGCACGCTGCGACCATCGATGCGCGGCGGCGTCCCCGTCTTGAAGCGTTCGGTGGTGAGACCGAGTGCATCCAGTTGCTCGCCGAGCAGCACCGATGACGCTTCGCCGGCGCGACCGCCGCTGATCTGCGTCCCGGTGCCGATGTGCATCTTGCCGCGACCGAACGTGCCGGTGGTGAGCACGACCGCGCGCGCGCCGAAGCGACGCCCTTCCAGCGTTTCCACGCCGGACACGCGCTCGCCGGTCCCGTCGAACAGCAGTCGTGCCACCATGCCTTGGATGGTGACGAGGTTTGGTTGCGCTTCGAGCAGCTGTCGCACCGCACGTCGATAGAGCCCGCGATCGCATTGCGCCCGCGGTGCCCACACGGCTGGTCCTTTGCCACGGTTCAGCATCCGGAACTGCACCGACGCCAGGTCGGTAGCGCGCGCCATGATGCCGCCCAGGGCGTCGACTTCACGCACCACCGTGCCTTTGGCGATGCCACCGATGGCCGGGTTGCACGAGAGCTGTCCGATCTGCTCGAGGGCGCCGGTGATCAGTGCAACCGAGGCGCCCGAACGGGCCGCCGCGACGGCCGCCTCAGTCCCGGCGTGTCCGGCGCCGATCACGACGACGTCGAACGACGCCTCGAACGACGCCTCGAACGACGCCTCGAACGCGGCGCTGGTGGCGGAGTGCAGATGGTGGGTCGGGGGCACGGTCATATCGCTTCAAGGTAGACGCGGTGGCAAGCCAGTTCCGCCGCGACCGTCTGCGCTGCTATATCCCGCCAGAAGCCGCTATATCCCGCCAGAAGCCGCTATATCCCGCTATGTCCCAGTGACATCGCCCGATCCTCACCTGCCGACCACGCCCGCTCATGCCGCTGATCCTCCCGAATACTGCGCCCACCCTGCTGATCCGGAAGTCGGCGTTCGAACGCGTAGAGATGACCCGCGCTCAGGTGGACGAAGCGCTGGGGCTCACACCCGACGAATTCCGGATCGAAGGGTCGTTGATCGCCATCGGACCCCTGGTCGGTGAGGACACGCTCGGTGAGCTGATCGAGCGCCTCGAGGGGGCCGGGCTCGTGTATTACGACGATTTCTTCGAGTTGAGCGGCAACTGGCCCGAATGGCTCCGGCTCTTCGCCATGGATGCCTCGATCTGATTTACCAGCTTGCGATGCCGTTCGGCTGACAACCACACGTCGCTCCGCCGGAGCACCCCTTCCCAGCCGCAGCCAATGCACCAGCTGCGGCGGAAGCGCTCACCAAGCACCCGCCACCCGCCCACCCGCTCGATCGCCAGCGTTTCGTCGTCGCACATCGGGCAGGCGTCGCCGTCGGGGATCATCATGACGAAGGCCTTGGTGGCGAGCCAGATAAGCACGCAGCGAATCGTCACGAAAAAGACGATGAAGATGGCTGCATCGGTCCAGCTCCAGCGTCCTGGCATCAGAAAAATCTAAGCGGGAGAGCGATGTGTATTAAAACGCTGGTTCGCGCGTTCACGTGCAGCCTCGCCCTGGTCGCCTGCGCTGGCACGGTGGCGCGGTCGCGGTCGAGTGGGAGCAGTATGCCCGTCACGTGGTACGCCGGAGGCATAACCTGTGACGCCCGCCCAACGTTCCGTATACATGAGTACCGGGAGGGCCTCTACATCTTGCGGCAGCCCGCCTGCACGAACTACGAGAAGCCGTTCCTCTATCTGCTCATCGGTAGCACGCGGGCGTTGCTGATCGACACGGGCGCCGGCGGCATCGACGTGGCGGCGCCAATCGACAGTCTGCTCACCGCATGGCGCGCGAAGCACGGCGGCGCTGTGCGTACGCTCGTGGTGGCGCACAGTCACGGTCACGGTGACCATATCGCCGGCGACGCGCAATTCCGTGACCGCGCCGGCATCATGCTCGTTCCCCGCGATAGCGCGGCGGTCTACGCCTTCTTCGGATTTCGCGCGCAGCGCTCCGACGCCGTGGCGTTCGACCTGGGCGACCGTATGCTGGACGTGCTCGCCATTCCGGGACACGAGCCCGCAAGCATCGCCGTGTACGATCGAAAGACGGCAGTGCTCCTGACGGGAGACACGTTCTACCCGGGACGGCTCTATGTGCGCGACACCGCGGCGTTCGCCGCCAGCACGGCGCGCCTAGTCGGGTTCACGCGATCACGTCAGGTGTCGGCAATCCTCGGCACCCACATTGAACAAGCGCGTACGCCGTTCACGGACTATCCGGTGGGCACGGTTGACCAGCCGGACGAGGACCGACTCGAACTCTCGCGCGCCGATCTGATCATGCTCGACTCCACCGTTCGCACCATGCGCGGCCGATTCACGCGCACGCGCTTGCCGCGCTTTACGATCTGGCCACGCTGACGACGTCGCGACTGAACCGCATCATCGGCACATCTCCGCACACGTCCCGTCAACGCCAATTCGACACCCCGACGGATACAAACAGAAACGGCGGTTCCGGCCTGACACGGATACGAACCGGTAGCAACTGATAGCAAGAGATCAAACAACAACAGGAAATAGAACTCGTCGTGCGAGCAGGGTCGCCCGATGTCTACACGGAGCAAGTCCAACGTGTCCGTTCATATCGGTTCGTATCTGTGTCAAGCTGGAACCGTTCCTATCCCGTCAACGCAGGCCGACGTTCAGCGATAGCGGACGCCGCCCCGCATCACGAACGTCACCCGCCGCGTCGCGCCGATGTCGCGCGAGGGATCGCCATCGACGGCGATCAGATCCGCTTCGTAGCCCTGCACGATGCTGCCGATGCGGTCACCGAGGCCGAGCGCGTCGGCACCGACACTAGTCGCCGAGATGATCGCCGCCATGGGTGACTGACCCGACTTCACGCGACAGAGCAGTTCGTCGGCATTTCGCCCATGGGCGAGGGCTACGGCGTCGGTGCCGAACACGATCTTGAGCTTCGGGACGCGCAGCGCGCGCGCATACATCGCGCTGGCCGTGGGGATTGCCGCCTTCAGTGGTGCGAGTGTGGAGTCGGTGAAGCTGTAGGCGTCGGGATGGTCGATGTAATTCTGGAATACGAGACAGAGCTGCGGATCGAAGATCGTGCCGTGCTCCGCCATGAGTGTGAGCTCGGCATCGGTGACGAAGATGCCATGCTCGATTTGCGTGCATCCACCGAGTACCGCCGCCCTCACGCTCGCCGCACTGATCGCATGCACCAGCGTGCGCAATCCCAGCGATTTCGCCTCGCCGCAGATTGCCGCGATCTGCTCGTTGGACAGCGTCTGCGCACCGCCCGCGCCCAAACCGCTGGACGCAAACAGCTTGATCAAATCGGCACCCTGTGCCTTGAGCCCGCGTACGATGACACGCATGGAATCGGGCGACGGACGCGTGCTGTTGATCGGCGCGAGCGATGTGAGCAATCGCGGCCCCGGAATGCGCCCGCGGGAAATGGCATCACGCAGCTCGTCATCTTCCGGTCCACCGATGCTCTGGATCGTGGTGAACCCCGCCATCAGTGTTGCGTACAGGTTGCCGGCCCGCGCCAGCGCGGCCTCGGCGGGCGAATCACCACTGCGGGGCGAATTCCGCTTTCCCTGCTTGTCGACGTACCAGCCGGGATGGGTGTGCGCGTCGATCAGCCCGGGCAACAGCGTCGCCGCGCCGAGCTCGATGCGGGTCGCGCCCGAGAGCGTGATGGGCTTCGTGCTCACCCGCTCGATGCGCCCCCCCCCGCACGACCACCCACACATTGCTGAGACGCCCGCCACGCCCGTCGAGCATGGTACCGGCGTGAATGACGGTGAGCGAGTCGGGGAGTCCGCGTGAAGCGCGAGCCGGCTTAGGGAAAAGGCTGAGGAGGCAACCGGCCAACAGGGCCACGGAGAGGATCAGCGCGCGTGGATTCATGAGTGGTGTGATGGATGTTGGCTATCGGGGCGCGCGCACGAACCGTCGCATCCGGGCGGCAAGGAACTCGGCGGCCCGCCACTCGCCGTAGTACCAGGGATTCCACGGACGCGTACCGGCCGTGAATCCGACGTGTCCGCCACGGGACGGGAATTCGAGCTCGACGTGCGGGTTCTCAGACACCTCGCGCGTGACCTCCTGCAGCACATCAGACGGCAGGAACGGGTCGTCGACGGCGCTGAGCAGGAGGGTCGGGACTTGAATCCGCGCCAGATACCGCAGCGAACTGGCGCGGGCATAGTAGTCGGCCGCGTCGCGAAAGCCGTGCAACGGTGCGGTGAAGGCATCGTCGAATTCCCAGAGCGTGCGGGCCTGCTGCACCCGGCGCAGCCCCGCCAGCTCGGGATGCCGATCGATCTTGGCCAGCGCCTTCGGAATCAGCGACTTGAGAAAGAACTTCTCGTAGATCGCGCCGAACCCCCGACCGATATGCCGCGAGGCCCGGGCCAGGTCGAACGGCACCGACATCGCCACGGCGCCAACGACCTGCTCGGGCATGACGTCACCGAACTCGCCGAGCAGTTTGCACAGCACATTGCCGCCCAACGAGACGCCCATCAGGCCGAGGGGCGCATCGGGGAATTCGCGGGAAATCTGCTCGACGACCCAAAGCGGGTCGGAGGTTTCGCCGGAGTGGTAGCTGCGAGGCAGTCGATTCGGCTCGGTGCCGCAGGTCCGGAAGAGCAGCAAATCGGCCGCCCATCCCCGCTGACTCGCCTCGCGGAACATGGCGCGGGCATAATGCGAGTGCATGCCGCCTTCGAGCCCGTGAAAAAGCAGCAAACGCGGCGCGGCCGCTCCATCGGCACTCTCCAATCGGGCGATCTCGACGAAGTCGCCGTCGGGGGTGTCCCAGCGCTCCACGCGGACCGCCAACTGGGGCTCCCGGCGGCCGATCCGTCCCCACAGCGTGGCGCTGTGAGGATCTGGAAGCCACCAAGCTGGCCGATAGGGGCGCGATGTCGTGGACATGGAGACAATATGTAGAGTGTTCGGCAAGGTTCCTTCCTCTGTCACCCCCCCACGTGATCTCGCGCCTCCTCAGGAACCTGACTTTTCAGGTGCTCGTCGCCGTCTCGCTCGGCATTCTGCTGGGCGTCGTCGCCCCGGATACCGCCAAGTCGCTCAAGCCCCTCGGCGACACGTTCATCAATCTCGTGAAGATGGTGATCACGCCGATCATCTTCCTCACGATCGTGCACGGCATCGCGAGCATGGCGGACCTGCGCAAGCTCGGACGCGTCGGCGGCAAGGCGCTGCTGTATTTCGAGCTGGTGTCCACGCTCGCCTTGGCGATTGGATTGATCATCGTAAACGTGACGAAGCCGGGCGCCGGTCTCGACATCTCGACCATGCAACTGGGCGACGTGAGCAAGTACACGACGGCCGGTGCGCAACAGAGCACGCTCGAGTTCCTGCTGCACATCGTGCCCAGCAACATCATTGCGGCGTTCGCGAGCGGTGAGTTGCTGCCCGTCGTGTTCTTCTCGGTGCTCTTCGGCGTCGCGCTCACGGCGGTGGGTGACGCGGGACGCGACATCGCCGATCTGCTGGTGCGATTTCAGGCGGTGTTCTTCAAGATCGTGTCGATGGTGATGGTGCTCGCGCCGATCGGTGCATTCGGTGCGATGGCCTACACGGTGGGTACCTTCGGCCTCAAGACGCTCATCCCACTCGCGCGCCTGATGCTCGACGTCTACCTGACGATGGCGGTGTTCGTGTTCGTGGTGCTGGGTCTGATCTGCCGCGCGTACGGCTTCCGCATCTGGAAGTTCCTGCGCTTCATCAAGGACGAGATTCTGTTGGTGCTCGGCACGTCGAGTTCCGAAGCGGCGCTGCCGCGCATGCTGATCAAGCTCGAACAGTACGGCTGCGCGAAGCCCGTCGTGGGGCTGGTGATCCCCACCGGCTATTCGTTCAATCTCGACGGCACCAGCATCTACCTGTCGATGGCCACGATCTTCATCGCGCAGGTGTACAAGGTGGACTTGAGCATCTCGCAACAGATCACGCTCCTTGGCATTCTCATGCTGACGAGCAAAGGCGCCGCCGGCGTGACCGGGTCCGGCTTCATCGTGCTGGCCAGTACGCTGGCCGCCACCCGCACCGTACCGGTGGAGGGCGTCGCGCTGCTGCTGGGCGTGGACCGCTTCATGTCGGAAGCGCGGGCGATCACGAACCTGATCGGCAACGGTGTCGCGACGCTGGTGGTGTCGCGGAGTGAAGGCGCGTTCGACGATGCGAAAATGGCATACGCGGATGCCAACCCGGGCGCGGTGGCGAACGTGTGATTTCCCACCGGAAGTAGTTTAGGTGCCAAGGTGTGGGAGTCGGGGGGAAGTACGGCTTCGGACGGTCCGTACGCACCGCTTCCGCTAGACTTCCACGCGTTCGCCCCCAAACAGCTCCCCCCGGGAAATCACACGATGGACACCGTGACCCAGCGGCAACTCATGCTTTCGGGCGCGCGCTACAACTCGCGTGATCCCGAGTTGCTGGCGCTGGCCCACCGGGCGCGAGCGCTGATGCGCGAGTATGCGGCGGTTCCCTCCACCGATGCTGTTTGGCGCAATCGGGTACTGACCGAGCTGCTCGGTGCGGTCGGAGACGGTGTCTGGATCGAGCCGCCGTTCTTCTGCGATTACGGCGTGCACATCAGCATCGGCGCACACACGTTCGTCAACGTCAACGCGGTCTTTCTCGATTCTGCGCGGATCACCATCGGCGAGAAAGTCTTGATCGGACCGGGCGTGCAACTGCTCACCGCGTTTCACCCGCTCCGCGCCGAGGAGCGGCTGCCGGCGTCGTGGACGCCGGACTCGGGGCTCTCGCCGTACGTCACGCAGGCGGCGCCCATCACCATCGGTGACGGCGCATGGATCGGTGCCGGTGCGCTGGTAATGCCGGGAATTACGATCGGAGCGCGGGCCGTGATCGGCGCGGGTAGTGTGGTCACCAAAGACATCCCGGCCGATGCGGTGGCGTACGGCAACCCGGCCGCGGTGGTTAACGTGTGATTTCCCACCGGAAGTAGTTTAGGTGCCACCGTGTGGGCGTCGGGGTGAAGTACCGCTTCGGACGGTCGGTACGCACCGCTTCCACCTGTCGCCCACACGTTCACCCCCAAACAGCTTCCCCCCGGAAATCACACCATGGAAACCGTGGTCCAGGTTTTTGGCACCAAGAAAAGTGCCGACACGCGAAAAGCGCAGCGCTTCTTTCAGGAGCGCCGCATCAAGGTGCACTTCTGTGACTTGGCTGAGCGGCCGGCGTCCATCGGGGAGCTCAAGCGGTTCACGCAGAAGTTCGGCGTGGACGCGGTCATCGATCGCACGTCGAAGCGCTTTCTCGATCTCGGGTTGCGTCAGGCGCTGTACGGCGAGGAGCGTTGGCTCAGCATCCTCGCCGATGAGCCGTTCATTCTGAAGCAGCCGCTCGTGCGGTTCCAGAACAAGGTGTGCATCGGTGTCGACGAGAAGCTGTGGAAGGAGTGGCTCGCGTCGTAGCGCGTACTGTCGCGATTTAGCGCGAACTAGCGCACGCGGTGCACCGCGTACCAGAGCGAGGGCAGTGCCGCGCTCCATGCCAACAGAAACCGATTGAGTCCGAAGAGTGCCGCCGTGGCGGTGTGAAACGTGAGCGCCATGGCCATCAGCGCGATACAGGCGATGCGATCGAACCACGCCAACGGAGCGAGGCACTCGAAGGCGATGACGCCTGCGGACGCGATGCGCAGCGCGAACAGGTCGTTCGGGACGCGACGCTGCGCCCAGGCCGGTACACCGTACGCCGGCAGCGCCAGAAAGGCCGAGAGAGCCCGTCCGCTCCACCAGCTGCGTTCCTTCGCTTTTACGATGCCGGCGCGCACGTACGACAGTGTGAGCTGCGCCGCGATGTAGAGCACACCGCCCTCGTGGACGACGCTGGTCACGTTGGGGAGCTGCGCCACCGCGAGCCCACCGAGCACGGTGAAGAGCATGGCATCGCTGCCGCCGTTCACGTTCCCGCGGAAGCGTAGGGCCGCCAGCCACGAGGTGAACGCCAGCGCGGCGGCAGCGACGCAACCTGCCGTGGTGCCCGGCGCCACGGCCAGGATCACCGCGAGTGCGAGCTGCGCCACGAGGACCACGAGGAATGCGCGCGGGCCGAGCAGCAGACCCCAGACGCCCCACCGCGGCGAAAGCAGCGGCGCCCGCCAGACGCCACGGTCGGACAGCGCCTGCCGCATGGTGATGAGCTCGAGTGCGTTCACCGCAGCCGCCAGCGCCGCGATGCGGCACATCCAAACGATGGTCGTGGTCAGCAGGGCCGGGAGTTCGCTCACGATGTCCCGCGAACGTTCGTGCACAGCAGGCGGTCGCTCTCGTACACGACGTGTATGACGCCATCGTCGTCGTCGGTGACGATCAGCCGAAGCTGCCAGGCGTCGCGCCCGTCGGTCGACGCCGCCAGCGCATGTTCGGCCAGCGCATGTTCGGCCAGCGAGGTAACCAGGCTGAGCGACTCCTGGCAGGCGGCGGAGCGCTCTCCCAGTTCGACGAGCTCGGTATACCAGCGCTCCACGAGTGTTTGGGCGGCGAGCGTCTGGGTGCCTGCAGGATTGAACACCACATGCCACCAACGGCGCGGCGACGGGCGAATAACATGCTGCCACGAGCCAGTCGTGCCGCTATCCGGAAGCAGTCTGAGCTGGAGCGTGGGCGGCAGACGGGCTTCATCAAAGAACGCCCACGACGGAAACAGCTGACGCAGCAGCGTCGAGGATGGCGTCGGCATGGCTGAAATGTACGCCGCGAGCAGAAATGGACCGTCCCATTGACAGGTGTTTTCCTGACAGCAGAAATGGGGATACCCTGATAACCTGGCGGGTTCGGTCCACGCAGACTGCGGACAACGGAGGTGGATATGCGAACGCGAATTCCGAACGTCTCGCAGCGACCGCTGATGGCAGGCGTCTTTCCGGTGGAGTCAAGCGACGCACTCGCCGCCGCGCTGTTGAGTGACGCCTCGCGACGACGAGGGGCCCGGTTTACCGGTGAGCCCATTCGCATTGCGGTACTCGATCGCAATCAGCTCATGCGACAGGCGATGACGGCGCTGCTGGCACGTGATCCGCGGCTCCATGTCGTCGGTGATTCGTGCGACCTCGAGCAGTGCATCAGCTACGCGACGCATCGAGCGGCGCAGGTCGTGCTGCTGTCTGCCGAACCCGACGTCGCGACCGTGATCAAACAGGTCACCGCGCTGGCGGCAGTGCCGCTCGGTCCGCACGTGATCGTGCTCAACGGTGAGCAGCAGCCCGAGGAAGTGCTCGACGCATTCCGCGCCGGGGCCTTTGGCTATCTGCCATGGAGCGCCTCAGTCACCGAGCTGATCGAAGCGATCGAGATGGTCGCGGACGGTATGAGCTATGTGTTGCCGACGACCGCAAAGGCGCTGGCCACCGGGCTCCGTACGCCCCCGAAGGCGGTCGCGCTACCAGAGAGCTCGCGTCTCGACACGTTGAGCGCACGCGAGCGAACTGTGCTCGAGCGCATCGCGCGCGGTTTCAGCGGGCCGGAGGTCGCCGAGCAGTTGGGCATCACGGTGAAAACCGTGGACACCTATCGGCATCGCATTCACGAGAAGCTCGGCGTGCATCATCGCAGCGACTATGTGCGGATCGCCCTCGACAATGGTCTGCTACTTCGAGAGCCCCATAGCCCCTGATACCGTGTGAGGCCTTCGCCGGACAGACGCGCTGAGGGTGCAACCCGAAATTCTGCGTCCGCGACGCATTCCCCGCACGCCCACACGGAGATCCTGATGTCTACTTCAATGCCGCGCTTGCTCGACGCACATTCGTTTGCTCCGCTGTCACCGCCGGCGTCGGCTGCGCGCACGGTATTCGATAACGGCGTCGAAGCGGAGATCAGCGTCATCACCGATCGGCACTGCGTGATGCGTGACGACCGCGAGTTGCTCGCTGCGTCACTTCGTGCGCTGCGCGATGCGTCAAACGTGCCGAAGGGTCGCGTGGTCGTCAGCGTGAACAACGGCACGGTCGTGCTCGATGGACGCACCTCGTACTACTACGAGCGCGCGGCGGCGGAGTGCGCGGTGCGCTTCCTGGACGGTGTGCGCTCCGTCGAGAACCACATTTTGGTGGAGCCGCCCGCGCTGGCGCACGACGTGCGTGTGTGTATTGCCGATGCGTTGCTTCGCACCGCTGTTGACGAAGCCACTCAGATCGCGGTGCAGGCGGTTGGGGGGACGGTGATACTGCAGGGCATCGTGTCCTCGTCTGCGGAGCGCGATGTGGCTGAGCGTGCCGCACGGACGGTAGACGGTGTGCGCACCGTGATCGACAACCTGATCGTCAGCACCTAGCTGTGTTGCCTCACCTTCTCCCCACCGGAGCCGACAATGTCGACCCATGCGCCGAACATTCGCACTGCGACTGACATTTCGAACACATTCGAACCGACGATAGCCCCAGCTGGCCCGATTCTCGTCGCCACCGATACGTCGCCCGCGTCCGATGCCGCGTTTCCCATGGCGCGCCTGCTCGCGGCCTCAGTGCACGCACCGGTGGAAGTCGTGAGTGGGCTGCGACCGAACGCCATGCCGTTGTACGCGTACGAGCCCGTCCCGTATTGGACGCAGGCCGAGCCGTATATCATGGAAGGTCGCCAGTCGGAGATCGAGCGGCAGATGGCGCGTACGACGCCCATCGGCACGTCGTGGCCCGTGCGCGTGCGCGTGGGCGAGCCACTCACGGAGATCGTGGAAGATGCGCGTGCCATCGGCGCGCGCGTGATCATCGTTGGTCGCGGACGGCACTCCGTGCTCGCCCGGGTGTTCGGTGGCGAATCAGTGTTGCGGCTGCTGCAGCTGAGCGATGCGCCGGTATTGGCCGTCGAACCGGGCTCGGACACCCTGCCGAAGAATGTGGTGATCGCTACCGACTTCAGCCCATTCAGTCTCTATGCGGCGCAGGTTTCCATGGGCCTGATTGCGCCGGCGGCGACCGTTCGGCTGGTGCACGTGGGTCCTACGCTCAGCGAACCCGACGCGGCAGACGCGGCCATTGTGGATGGGTACAGGCAAGAGATCGCCAAAGGATTCGCGCTGCTGAAGGAGCATCTCGAGCCGCGCGGTTTCATCGTAGAGACCGTGTCGCTGCAGGGTAGTCCGTCGGAGCGTCTGCTCGAATATCTCGAGTCGGCGCATGCCGATCTCGTGGTGACCGCCACCCACGGCTACGGCTTTCTGCGCCGCATGGTACTGGGAAGCGTGACCTCTGAGCTGGTGCGCTCGGCGCCGTGTTCCGTCTTGTGCGTGCCTGGACGCGCGCAGACGATCGCGGCGGCCCGCGCCGAGTCGAGCGGAACGCAACAGACCCACAGCTACGCACTCGATGTGCTCGACGCCGCGTTGAACGCCTTCACCACGAGAAACGCGGGACGCTCCTGCAGCATCGAGATGGATCGCGACGACTTCGGTGCGCAGTCGCTGGGGCACGGTATGCCGCTGGTCGGTGCCACCTATGACAAGCACGATCGCAGCATCGCGCTGATGTTCGGCGCATCGAGCCTGCTGGGTGAGCATCTCAGTCACCGCATGCAGGGCTGCGAGTCGGTGCACACCATCTCGAATGCGAAAGGCCGCGATCAGGTCATGCGCATCGTGCACGAAGGTGGTCAGACGTTGCTGTTGCTCGACTGAGTGGCGATAGTCGAATCGCTATTGCTGTAATCCGGCGGCGCGTGACAGGCGGTCAACCTGCCGCAACACTGCGCCGCCGGTCGCGCTGTCTCCCACCGCCCGCGAGGCGAAGCCCAACAGTTGTCCGGTGATCACGTACGCGGCCGGTATCGATACCGACGGCGCGTCGATCCACGTACCCTGCGCCAGCAAGGCTCCAGGTGCGCCGTATGTCTGCCAGAGGGCGCGCGTACGCTCGAGATCGAGGTGACCACCGGGATAGGCCAGATACTCCGGGTGCGAGGCGGCGGGTTCGTTCAGCAGCCGCTGCGTGAGTCCCTGCGTCACCACGTAGTCGTTCAAGCCGATGCCGCGCGGATAGCCGCCAATCGAGAAGTGAATGGGCCGCGCTGGGAAAGTCGACTTGATGAATTGCAGTACCATCAGCTGATCCCGTGTGAGATAGCCGGCCGGAATGACGGCATCGATACCGGCGTGCTGGAATCGCGCCGGCTCCGGCAGCTGGAGATATGGCGGAATGGCGTCGGTCTCTGCGGCCGTGAGTGTTCCGAAGGCGGTCGCGGGCGTGTTCGTGCGCAAGGCGCGATAAGCCGCAATGCCACTGCCGTCGTACGGCACAGGCGGGCGATTGAGCAGCTGTCGTGCGTACCAATCGGTATTGAGATATGGCACGAGGGCAATGGTGACATCGGGCCGCACCCCCTCCACGAACTGCGCATACCAGACGGGAAAGGAATCGTTGTCGCCGTTGGTGATGAGCACGCCGTTGGGTTCGACCGATTGCAGTAGGTCACGCGCCCAGAGCGCCGTGAACGCCTGTCCGCGCCGCGAAGCGGACGCGCCGTTCAGCATCACGGGCACCAACGCCAGCGACATCACGACACTGGTGCGCGCCCACGTGACGCGCCGGGCCAGCTGTTGCCACAGTGCGCCGAGGCCAATACCCACCCACACGCTCCAGGTAGCGAAGCTCCAGAGGTAGAAGTAGTCGCGATCGCGGACTTCGCGATTTACGCTGTCGCCAAGCTCCGGTGCCTGTGAAGCGCCGTACTTGAAGTTCAGATACACGATCAGCGCCGGTGTCAGCGTGAAAATGAGTGGCGCTACGAACGCGAAGGTTGCACGGTCGCGCTGGAAATGGCGTACACCACCGAACAGGCCGAGCGCGAGCACGCACAGCGCGACCAGTTGCTGTACGCGCGGATGCTGCTGCCACGCGTCGCGCATCCATTGCCATTCGAAGTACTGCCACCACATGCCGACCTGCGCACCGATCGGCGCCTGTCGCACCGCGACGTTGTGTCCGCCGTACTGCTCGCGGCTCACGTTCGACATCAGCTTCGTCCACGTCTCGGCGCTGAACGTACACGATAGCTCCGGCGCACCGACGCAGGCGGTGGGTTCGCCCACATTGATCACCGGGCGATGCGCGGCGCGAATGGGCTGAAACAGGAATGGCGTGAGGCCGACGCCCAGCAGCAGCGCGACCGCACTCAGCGTGCGCCAGCGTAGCAACGTGCCAGGACGGCGCAACAACACGAACAATCCGACCGCAGGTACCGGCAGAAAGCCGGCGGGGTGATTGGCATAGCCCAACCCGCACAGATACGCGATGAGCACGAGGAATGCATCGTTTCGCGTGTCGTGCCAGCGCAGCGCACACCACGCCGATGCCGCGAGGCCCAGCATGGCGACGGTGTACACTTTCTCGTTCACGACACTCTGGTTCCACACCGTGAAGGCGGTGGCACCGATCCACGCGGCGGCAGCAGCGGTGACCAGTCGCGGCACGCGCGGCATGTCGAATTCGTGCAGCGATCGATGCGCGACGAGAAACCAGCAACCGGCCGACAGGGCACTGGTGGTGGCGGCCAGCAGATTCACGCGCGCCGCATACGTCAGCGATACCGGTAGGAGCGATGTCGCTTGCGCGAATGCGTGGGCCAGCAGCACGAACATCGGATTCCCCGGCGGATGCGGAATACCGAGTACTTTGGCCGCGGCGATGTACTCACTGGCGTCCCACATTGCGGTGGTGGGCGCGAGCGTGAACGCATAGAGCGCGAGGACCGCGAGCGACACCACGGCCGCCGCGCGGTACGGCGGCGCGCCGGCTTCCTGACGCTCCGCACCGAGGGCGCCACCGGCGACGAGGATCGCGAGCGGCACGCAGACGACGTAACCGATGGTGAGGAGCGCCGCGGCCAGATCGGTGCCGCCGCGCCATAGGTCGGCATAGCCCGCCATGAGGGTACACAACGCGAGAAGCGCGCAGCCAGCGGGGGCCCCGCGCGAGCGGAGAGCGTGAAGCAGCATGAGGAGTGACTAGTTCTGAGCGGGGAGTGGCGCGGCCGGAATAACCCGCTCGCGCATCGGTGTTTCGCTCGCGTCGCTGACCACGAACGCGAAGTCGAGGGCGTCGCGGGGCACCAGCACACGCGCCCGCCATTCGTCGGAATGCCGCGAGGCGCTGGCCATGGCGGTGCTCCCGCGATGCCAGCCGTTGAACGTGCCGATGACTTCGGCCGCGCCGATATGTGGTCCGCGAATAGCGAACTGCACGATCCGCAGGGTGTCGAGCAGTCGTGCGCCGAGCGAGTCGGGGGCGCCGACGGCGGGTACGACGGTGTCGCCAAGGACTACGGCCGATGTCTGCATCTGCGCCATCACGGCCAGTTGGTCACCGCGATGCACCGACACCATGAAGGCCAGCACCGCGGTGAGCAACACGCTGCCGGCGCCGGTGAGCGAGCCACGGCGAAACCAGCGCGACGCCCGCACGGCGGCGGCCGGTGCCGAGAGCCGCCGCGGCGCCGGGAGGCCGCGTACGGCGCGCATGATACCGTCCCGCGATCCGGCCCGACTGGTGACCGGGGTGCGCAACGCGTCGATCGCCCAGCCGGGAAGCGAAGGAGGGATCTGGTCAGTCATGAGACTCAGGCATGGGACTCAGGCATGAAGGTGCTCCGCGAGCAGGGCGCGCAGTCGGGTACAGGCGCGTTGCACGCGCATCTTGAGGGCGGACACGCCGACCCCGGTGATTGACGCCATCTCGTCATAGCTCAATTCGTCGGCGAAGCGCAGGACGACCGCTTCCCGGTGTTCGGGGCTGAGCAGGGCCAGCGCCTGGGCGAGATCGGTCCGTCGCTCGGCGGCTTCATGATCAGTCGCCGCCGTAGGCTCCGCAGCGCCCCCCTCAATCTGCTCAGATGGTTCGGCGTCGAACCGTGCATACCGGGACATACGGGCGGAGCGAGTGCGACACTGGTTCACGAGGATGCGCAGCAGCCACGCCCCGAACGCGCCGTCACCGCCGCTCTCGCCACCGGCGTTGTCGACACCGACGTCTCTGGGCCGATAGCTCCCGAGATGCCGGTAGGCGCGCACAAAGGCGTCCTGCACCGCATCCTCGGCGTCGTCGGAATCGCCCAGCAGGTGCGTGGCCACGCGCAGACAACGGGCGTGATACCGGTCGACGATCAGCGCGAAGGCGTTGACGTCGCCGGCCAGCACCCGTCGGATAATCGTGGCGTCGGCCGTGGTGGCCTGTGGCGTGGGCATGCCCAATAACTCGCGGAAATCGAGGATCGTCACAAGTTGGGGGAAACCAACTTGGAGATCGCGTGGCTGGCTACTCCGGTACACCGCTGGCGAAGAAACTGGGCATCGTCGAGGGCACGGTGGTGCATGTGGTACACGCGCCGTCGCACTATCAGTCGTTGCTCGCACCGCTGCCGCCGTCAGTGTGCTTTCTCGCGCGGCTCGCGCCTGCGGCGCAGGTGGTGCACTTGTTCACGACCGAGCGCGCTGAACTCGCGTCGAAACTCACGGCGTGGCGCACGGCGCTGCCCGACACGGTGGTGATCTGGGTGTCGTGGCCAAAGAAAAGCGCCAAGGTCGCGACCGATATCACCGAGGATACCGTCCGCGCCGTGGCACTTCCCTTGGGGTTCGTCGACGTGAAGGTGTGCGCCGTCGACGAGGTCTGGTCGGGTCTTAAGCTCGTGGTGCGGAAAGCACTCCGCGACGGCGGGTGACGGCCACTGACTACATGTGCATGCCGGGCATCATCATCGCCGGCGAGATCGAGACCTGGCCCATGAAGCAGCGGATCGACGATGCCGCCGTTGTCGTCGCCAACAGCACGTAGTGGTACGTGCCCTGCGGAAACTCCGGCGTGGCACTGGTTACGCCACCACACTGGTCGAGATTCGCCGCCGTGAGTTGCTTGCCATTGATGTCGCGATCGCCGTAGATGGGATAGCCGTCGAACGCCACGCCGATGATGTGCGACGGTCCGCCGTCAGTATCCACCATCGAGGTCACGCAGGGCGGCAGCGCGTGGTAGTGGTACGCGCCCATCGGTGTGGGATGTCCGTTGCAGACATCGAGGAAGGCGATGTTGGCGCCAGCGGCATTCTTCACGGTGAAGTTCGACGCCATCGCGACGGTCGTGCCGTCCCCTTCGTACGGATTGAAGAGGGCGGCGCCGGAGATCATGACACCGATGGTGCCCAGATTCGTTGACGTGGGCGAGGCGGCCTTCTTCGGCACCAGTGGAATCTGGAAGTCATACGACTGCGCAGCGGTGGGATCGGCCCCGGCATACGCGCTCGTCGCGCCGGGCACCCGCACGCCAGGGTTGGGCAAGGCATATTGTGCCTGCCGTGCATGGTTCGGGATTCCGTTCGACCGATAGCGCATCGCGCCGTTGGCAAACGAGACGGTGACATTGCTCCCCCACTTGGCCGACTGCAACCCGGCCTGCGTGGAGGTGGCCGAGCTGTCGGTGCTCTCGGTTTCGGTGGCGGTGCTGCTGTCGGCGCAGGCACCGATCATGGTCACTGCGACCGCGCAGGTCATGCCGCAGGCGATGATCGCGCGGCGTGTGGACAGCGAGTGAGCGAGACGTGTCATGTAGGCTCCCGGAAGTGGTTGGGTTACCGGTTCGACAACCGATCCTTCCCGCTCATTCCATTTCAGATTGCTCCGACTCGGCGGCCGACCGGATGGAATGAACGCCGCGCCGTGATTGTCCAATCCCGGTGCTCACCTTTCTCATCCACGATGTCATCACTGTCCGACGATATCCTGCTGGACCGCGCCCGGAGCGGCGACGAGGCCGCGTTTCGCGCGCTCGTCGAACGCTACGAGCAGGCCGTGGCGTCGGTGGTGATCGGGATGCTGGGCGCGGGCGACGATGCGGACGACGTCGGTCAGGAAACGTTCATTCGATTCTCGGCCGCGATCTCGACGTTTCGCGGCGAAGCAGCGCTCGGAACGTATCTGCGGCGCATCGCGATGAATTTGTCGCTCAACGCGCTCAAGCGACGACGACGGTTCTCGCTGCGGCTCGTGAGTCGCGATCACGCCACGACACCGCTGCATGAGCCGGTGGTGGACGCGTACGACGCCGAAGGTGCTGAACGCGTGGCCGTGGTGCGACGGGCCGTTGCGCAGCTGGGTGAGAAGCAGCGCAGCGTGGTGGTGCTTCGTTTGCTCGACGGACTTTCCACGAACGAGACGGCCGAGGTACTGGACCTGCCACCGGGCACCGTCATGAGCCGACTATCTCGTGGCGTGGCTGAACTGCAACGACGGTTGGGTTGGTACGCGAACGACAGCAAGGAGCAACGCAATGCGTGATGACCACGGGCATGATCTGACATCCGAGCCAACCGAGAACGAGCTGCGTGTGCTGCGCGAGGCCGCCGGCCACGTGGCGTTTGCGCCGGGCTTCGCCGATCGCGTCATGGCTCGGCGGGCGGCGACCCGCGCCGCTGGCGATTCGTCTACTGATTCGTCTACCGATGCGTTGCAGTACGTGTTCGTGCGTCTCGCGCCGCTAGCGGCCGCCGCGGTGCTGGTGTTGAGCACTGTGAATCTCATGAACGCCAGCGGTCGCGGTCAGCCGATTCTCGATCGGTTGTTCGGCTTGCCCACGGTGACACTGGCATCGGCCTACACACTCGACGGTGCGCTCACGAGTTGGGGAGAAACCAATCGATGAAGATGGACCTGAGGTCGACCACGATCGTGGGCGGCACGCTCGCGTTGGGGATCGTGCTGGGCCTGGTGTTGCAAGGCACGTTGCAACGTCGACGCAATGATCGCATGGGTCAGCTCCGACATGAACAGGGCTTCGTGCGACACATGGAGTCGATTATCCAACCACGAGCCGACCAACGCGCGGTCATCATGCCTCTGCTGGAGAAAACGGGCGCTCGCAATTCGCAGATCATCGGTGCTGCGCAGGCTGAGTTGCGATCCACGCTCGAGGCGATGCGTGCGCAGCTCGAGCCCGTGCTCGATGCCGATCAACGGAGACGGATGAATGAGATGGGACGACTGCCCGATCCGTTTCGACCGCCTCCGGGTGGTGGGCCTCCGGGTGGTGGGCCTCCGGGTGGTGAAACGTCGAGAGGCGGCCCGCCGGGTGGCGGACCGCCTCCTAGTCCCGAGCGTTGACGACTCGGGACGGTCGTTCGACCAGGGCCTACGCTCGTGGTGCGGAAACAACTCCGCGGCGTCGACGGGCTATGACGCCGACGGCGGCCAGCCCAGCGGCCATCAGCAGCATTGAGGACGGCTCGGGCACGGTAGTGACGAAGCCGCGGATTTCGCCGCCGCCGGCGAAGGACGTGTGAATGTTGAGGTAGGCCTTGCCGGCATTCAGGCCTGTCGCAAAAATGGCCTCAGCAGAGGCTGGCGTGCCGCCGTTGGCTGTGATGAAGGCAGGATTCCACGAGCTGGCCAACGTGAGATCGAGAAGGTTCGCGTAATTTCCGCTAGTTACACCGAGTGGAAATCCCGCAAACGTTGGCGTGGTGCTTGCTACCCCCGCAGTACCGGCAAGCGCGGCCGCGGTGCAGCAATGCAAGTGCGAAGCAGTGGTGGTGCCCGTGAGCCCCGAGAACGAGACGTTGATGCTCAGCGTGTGCGCCACGTTATCGTAGACAAACAGCGCGAAGCCGGTGCCCGCTGACGCGACCGGCGGAGATTCATTCGGTCCACTTAGCGTCGCACTGAACGTCTTAGGCTGCGCCATCACCGTCGTAGACGCCGAAGCGAGCCCGAGTGCCACACCAATGCTCAGGCTGCGAATGTTGAAACGATCCATGAACTCCTCCGTCGAAGTCGGACGCGCGCGTCGCCCAGGTGACGACCACGGAGGCACTGGCAGCATGACACGAGCCAGCACTACACCTTTGGTCCCACAACCTTCATTTCCACGCCTTCACGATCGCTTCACCGATCCGACCGATCACCGCGTTGCCTTCGGCGTCCACCCAATAGCGCGTGTCAGTGTTCTCTTTGGTGAGCACGCAGGCCACCACGCGCGCCGGCAACGAGAACACGCCGCAGTCGGTGCGTGACGCATCCACGTCGCCGCTCTTGTGCGCCAGCTGCGTGCCATACGTAAACCGCGCCAGCTTCGAGTCGTCCTGATTGTTGGCCAGCATGCCCAACATGGTCGAGTCGGCGAACGGGCTCACCGCCTTCCCCTGCGCCAACAGCGTGAATAGCTGCGCCATCTCATTCGGCGTGGTCACCCCCAGCCCGTATTTGGCCGAGCTGTCGGGCGCGACGCTCGCAATGCGCGTCATCGAGCCGCTGTGCACTTTCGTGTGCGCGAGCCCCAGCGCCTCCATCTTCTGCCAGACGCGCCGGATCTTGATACGGTCGAGCAACAGATTCGTGGCGGTATTGTCGCTCAGCGTGCTCATGAGATAGGCCACGTCCCAGAGCCGCAGCGTGAGTGGCGTGCGCAGATACTGCAGCTGGCCGGCGCCGCCGACTTTGTCGATGTCGGTGAGCACGATTGGATCGTCGAGCGTGAGCTGCTTCTTCTCCGCCAAGTCGAACAGCGTGACGAGAATCGGCACCTTGATCAGCGAGGCCGTGGAGAACGTCTCGTTGCCTCGTTGTTCGAGATGCTCTCCGGACTCGAGGTTGGTGATGCTGTAGCCGACCACGCCGCGATGCGCCGCCGACAGACTGTCGAGCGTGCGGCGGAGCACGGCTGACTTTGTGCTCTGGGCACCGAGGTCGCGGCGGGCGGTGAGCAGTGACAGCGTGCAGCACAGTGCGAGGACGCCGCGCACGACGCGGGTGGGACGAACGGACATAGCGGCAGACTCCGGCAGAGCGAACGGGAAGGGCGACGCCCTTAATGTGCGCCTGGTTGCTTCGCGGGGGGAGCGTGCTACGATCATCATATGCCTCGATTCCTCTCGACCGCGCTGGCGTCGATCACGATGCTGGCAACCATATTCGTGCCGTCGATGCTGGCCGGCTGCAAGAGCGCGCCCACGGCCCCCGGCTTCCCTGAGGGCACGGTGCGAGTGCTCTTCATCGGCAACTCGCTGACGTACACGAATGACCTCCCGGGCATGTTCGCGGCGGTCGCGCAGCAGGCCGGACGCACCGACGTGCGGGCGGCAGGCGTGGCCTTTGCCGACTTCGCGCTCGAGGACCACTGGGCCGAGGGTACGGCGCTGTCGTCGTTGGCGAAGAACCGGTGGGAGTACGTGGTGATGCAGCAGGGGTCGTCGGCGCTCGCGGCCAGCCAGAGCAACCTGCGCACCTGGAGCCTGCAATTCGATTCCAAAATCCGGGCTGCCGGTGCCACGCCGGTGATGTACATGGTGTGGCCGACGGTCGACCGGACGTTCGATTTTCCTGCCGTCCGTGAATCGTACACGAACGCCGCCTTCGCCATCGACGGCCTCTTCGCGCCGGCCGGTGATGCGTGGGTGGCCTACGGCAATCTCAACGCGCTCTATGCGGCCGACGGACTGCATCCGACCACTGCCGGCACCTACCTCGCCGCGATCGTGCTGCTGGAACGACTCACCGGCATTCGAGTCGAGCTGCTACCGGCCACGATTCCGGGCTCGGCCATCGCCCCGAACGACGTGCGTGCACTGCAGCGAGCCGCGCGTACGGCGCTCGATCGCAATCCCGCGCGTCCGCGGGCGGTGCCGCAATGACGGCGACTTCGACAGCCGACTTCGCTAAGTTCGAACACTCATTCGGACACACGATCCGGCAGCCGAGGCGATGATGGAGATCTACAAGCAGTTCACGTTCGAAGCCGCGCATCGGTTGCCGAATGTGCCACCGGGGCACAAATGCGCGCGGCTGCATGGGCACTCGTTCGAAGTGACCGTCCACGTGCGGGGGCCGCTCTCGGCCCACGAGGGATGGGTCATGGACTTCGCCGACCTGAAAGCGTCGGTCAAGCCGATCATCGAGGAGCTCGATCACTACTACCTGAATGACATTGCCGGGCTCGAGAATCCGACCAGCGAAGTCATCGCCCGGTGGATCTGGCGTCGTCTCGCGCCGGCGCTCCCGGGACTCAGTCAGATCGTCGTGCGGGAAACGTGCACGTCGGGGTGCGTCTACCGCGGCGAAGACGAGTAGCGAACGCCGGCTAGCGTTCGAGGGTGCGGGTGATGATCTCGACGAGCGTGTCGATCGACATCGGCTTTTGTACCACGTCCACGACATTCGCGCCGCGCGGATCGTCGGGGCTCACGTCGCGGCTGAAGCCGGTCATGAGCACGACGGGAATGGCCGGATAGCGCACGCGCAGTTCCTCGGCGAGGCGATCACCCGACATGTTCGGCATGGCTACGTCGGAAAGAATGAGATCGGGGCGGACGGAGCCGTGATCGAGCAAACGCAGGGCGTCGAGGCCGTCGTGACTCGTGACGACGGTATAGCCGCGCCGCTGCAACGCCTTGGCGAGCGCGCGTGAGAGCGCCGGCTCGTCGTCAACCAGTAACAGCGTGCCGCCCGACGTCGAGACGGCCGACGTCTCGGGCATACGTGGCGTCGGCTCCCGACTGGCCAGCGGTAGTTCGATGCGGAACGACGTGCCTTCGCCCGGAGCCGTGTCCACCGAGATGGTCCCACCGTGCGCGAGCACGGCGCCGTGTGCGACAGCCAAACCCATGCCCGTGCCCTCGCCCACCGACTTGGTGGTGAAGAAGGGCTCGAAGATGCGCCGCGCCGTGTCGGGCGGCATGCCGATGCCATTGTCCTGCACGGTCAGCACGGCGAGGTGACGACCACTTGCGTCGCGTTCGGTCTGTAGCGTGACCGCAATCGCCGGCATGGCGATCGACCGCACCGCATGCTCGGCGTTCACGCACAGATTCACCAGCACCTGCTGGAGCTCGCTCGCGTTCCCGGAAATGATCACGGGTTCCGGCGGAAGCGCCACTTCGAGATGCACGCGCGCGGTCATCGTGGAGCGCAGCAATCGAACACTCTCCACCGCGAGGGCGGTGAGGTCGATCGCGCCGTGCTTCGTATCCGTTTGCCGGCTGAACGTCAGAATCTGTCGGATCAGCTCTCGGGCGCGCAGGCTGGCGATACTGATCGACTCGAGCTCATCGATCACCACGGCTGGCACGTCGGGTTCGCCGAGCGCGAGATCGACGTTGGCCACGACCACTGCCAGCATGTTGTTGAAGTCGTGTGCGATGCCGCCGGCGAGTGCGCCCAGCGACTCCATCCGCTCGCTCTGCTTGGCCTGCGTGGCCGAGCGGAGGCGTTCAGTTTCATCGTCCACGGTGCCCACGAACCCAGTGCGGCGATCGCGCTCGACGACGGCCGACAGCCAGAGGCGAAGCGCGCGCACCTCGTCATTCCCGTCAGCGCCGACACGCTGGATGCGAAACTCCGAGACCAGATCGGCACCGGCCTGCGTGGCCCGTTCAAGCTCGGCGGACACCCGACCGCGATCCTCGTGATGCACCTGCCTCAAGATACCGTAGCTCAGGAGCTCTGCGGCGGAGAGGCCCAGCATCGATGCGAGTCTGTCGTTCACATACAGGTAGTTGCCGGCCGGATCGGCCAGAAAGATGCCGAGCGACGACGCCGACGCGAGGGTGCGGAAGCGCGACTCGCTCACGCGGAGCGCGTCCTCGCTCATAATGCGCGCGGAGACATCATGCGACACCACCGACACGCCGTACACGGCGCCGGCCTGATCGATCATCGGGCTGATGGTGTGGTCTCGGGCCGCAACCCTGCCGTCTACCGACGAACGCGTCTCGCCCTGTACAGGGTGGCCCTGCAGCGCACGGTCGTACCAGGATTGCCAGAGCGCCCGCTGTTCTGGATCGGCACTGAGCTCGAGCACGTTGTCACCGATCTCTGCGCGACGTCCGGCGAGCCGCTCGATCGCCACGTTGAACGCTTCGTTGCCGCTGAGCAATCGGAAGGCGTGATCCAGGGACCAGATCGGAGAGGGCGTATTGTCCAGCACCGCGCGCAACCGATTCCGTTCATTCACGAGCTCGCCGACGAGCCGCCGGTAGAACTCATCGGGCGCCGGCGCGATCGGTTGCGGTGGAAACGTGAGCCGTGGGGCCGGACTCGGTCGGCGTGGCGACAAATCCACCGCGTAGCCTATCCAATGGTCCGGCTGGTTGGGAATGAACGCGCACACCAGCAGCACCGGGACGCGCGAGCCGTCCTTCCGGAAGAACTCCTTCTGGTAGGGCACCGTGAAGCCGCCGCTGGCGGCGGCCTGCCGCATGCCGGCCTCGTCGAGGTGCAGGAACTCGGGCGGGGTCATGACGCGCCAGTCGATGCGGCCGGCCGCGAGGTCGTCCTGCGTATACCCGATTATTCTCAGGAAGGCGTCGTCGGCAGCCGTGATCTGCGGCCCCGCGCCCCACATAACGCCGACTGGCGTATCGTAGGACGGCGTAGCCGGGAACGGTGCACTCATGGCAGCAACCAGCTGAAGACAGGCAGGAGCCGACCTCCGTACGTCCGGAGCTCAGGCCAACTGAACGATAACCGTATAACTATGACGGAAAGTATGCACGCTTCGGCGTCGCCTGGTCAGTACGCATTGTCGCCGATCGTGGCCGGCGTGTGGCGCCTGGCGGATTGGACGTGGAGCGCGGCGGAGCGTCTGACGTGGATCGAGGGCTGTCTCGATCTCGGTGTCACCAGCTTCGATCACGCCGACATCTACGGCGGCTATCGGGTCGAGGAACTGTTCGGCGAGGCGTTGGCGCTGTCGCCGAGCGTGCGGGAGCGCATGCAGCTGGTGAGCAAGTGTGGCATTCGGCTACGTCATCCCGCCCGCCCGGCGCACCGGATCAAGCACTACGACAGCTCGGCGTTGCACATCATTGCCAGCGCCGAGGAATCACTCCGCCTGCTGGGTACGGACTATCTGGACGTGCTGCTGTTGCATCGCCCCGACCCGCTGATGGACGCCGACGAAGTGGCCCGCGCGTTCGACGAACTGCGCGCGTCGGGCAAGGTGCGCTATTTCGGCGTCTCGAACTTCACCCCGGCGCAGTTCGATTTGCTACAAAGTCGTACGCCGTTGGTGACGAACCAGATCGAGTTGCATCCACTGCATCGCGCGCCGCTCACCGACGGCACGCTCGATCACTGCCAGCGCCGGCGCATCCGCCCCATGATCTGGTCACCACTGGCCGGCGGCAAGCTGTTCACCAGCGAAGACGTCGCCGCCCGCCGCGTGCGCGGCATGCTGCAGCAGATCGCGGCGACGCACGGTGTGAGCGCGGCCACGATCGCCTTCGCGTGGCTCCTGCGTCATCCGAGTCGCCCGATTCCCGTGGCCGGCTCCGGACGGTTGGAGGCGATGCGCGAAGCAGTCGCGGCGCTTTCTGTTCGCCTCGATGCACAGGAATGGACGGAGATCAATACCGCGGGCACGGGGATGGACGTGGCCTGATGGCGTGAGGGCGACGGCAACGGCTCCGGCAAGAACGGCAACAGCTACAGCAAAAACGGCAACAGCCAGAACACGGAGATCACCGATCTGACCGTAACAACACAGATAAGCAAAAGCCGCTTTTTGCTTATCTGTGTTGTTTCAGTAGCCTCCGTGATCTCCGTGTTCTGGCCGTTGCCGTTGCCGTTGCCGTTGCTGTTAGCGGTTACCCCACTCCTTCAGGATCTCGTCAAGATCGAGATCAGGCGCCAGGAAGCAGCCGTGTCCGTGACCGTGCAGCACACGCATGGCAGCGTTGGGGACACGCGCCGACATGTAGGTCGCTTGCTCGACTGATGGAATGAGGTGGTCCTCGTCGGCGGCGAGAAACAGAGTGGGCACGCGAATCTCTTTCAGATGGCGACGCAGGTCGTAGTGGGTGAGGATGCGCAGCCGGTTGATGTAGCCGTGTCGCGTGGTGGCGCGAGTGAGCAGGAGAAAGCGGCTGATCTCGTCGCGGTGTGTGTGCGACGAGTGCAGGCGCGACGCCGTGAGGCGCCGAGCGATGCGCATGGTGCTCCACGGCACGAGGCTCGCGGCGGTGATGGCCGCGTACAGTTTGAGTTTGGGTGTGATGCGTGAGAAGGAGTTCAGGATCACCAGGGCGCGGATGCGGTCCGGATGTGCCAGCGCGAAGCTCATCGCCAGTGCGCCACCGAACGATTCGCCGACCACGATGGCCGGCGTCCCGTCGGGCACGGCGTCGTTCAGGTGGCGGACAACCTCGGACACGAGCGCGTCCATGCTGAGCGCATCATCGCGCAGCCGGAAGGTGATCACGCGGAACCGGTGCGCCAGCAGGCGCGCTTGTCGGTAGAAGAGCAGACCTGTCCCGTCGAGGCCGGCGATATAGATCAACGGTGGCCCTTCGCCCTGAACGTGGCACTGTTCAGGGTGGTGCGAGGCGGGATGAATGCTCTGCGTATCGCTCAAGAGCTGCGACCTCGCGTGGTACGGCTCGGTTGCTGTGGGCCTCAGTGTCGGTGGTGTTCGTGGACACGATCATCACCGGCCTCGCTCTCGCGCCTGCCGTGCTGTGCATACATTGGCTGTCCCTGTGGCCGATGTCCACCGAATGGCGACAACAGCGACGGCAACTGCAACAGCAACAGCCAGAACACGGAGACCACGGATCTTCACGGAATCAACACAGATAAGCGAACGGCGCTTTTGGCTTATCTGTGGTTCTTTCGGTGTGATCGGTGGTCTCCGTGTTCCGGCTGTTGCAGCTGCCGTTCAGCCGTTGCCGTTCAGCCGTTGCCGTTCCCGTCTGGCACACCATGTGCCTGTCAGTCAAATTCCTGACAGCGCACCACACCCCGCCCCTCCAAATCCGGACCAATGGCTGCTTCCAGTCTGCTCGCTCTGATCGATGACATCTCGACGCTGCTCGATGACGTCGCGGTGCTCACCAAAGTGGCGGCGACGAAGACGACCGGGGTCATGGGTGACGACCTCGCGCTGAATGCGGAGCAGGTGTCAGGAGTGAGTGTCGACCGTGAGCTGCCGGTCGTGTGGGCCGTAGCCAAGGGATCGTTCGTCAATAAGCTCATTCTGGTGCCGGCGGCGCTGCTGATCAGTGCGTTCGTGCCGGTCGCCATCATGCCGCTGATGATGATCGGCGGCTTGTTCCTCTGCTTCGAAGGCGTCGAGAAGCTCGCGCACAAGTATCTGCACCACGACGATGAGCTGAAGCCGGGTGAACTGCTCAAGGCCGTCGCCGACCCGTCGGTGGATCTGGTGGCCTTCGAGAAGGGCAAGGTGAAGGGCGCGGTGCGCACCGATTTCGTGCTGTCGGCCGAGATCGTGGTAATCACGCTGGGCACCATGGCCACGGCGCCGCTCGTGCAGCAGGTGGTCGCGCTCAGTGCCGTCGCGATCGGTGCCACCGTACTCGTGTACGGCTTGGTGGCCGGCATCGTGAAGCTCGACGACCTCGGGCTCGCCCTGCACCGCAAGCAGGACGCGACCGCCCGCGCGCTGGGTGCGTTTATCCTGCGCGCCGCGCCGTTGCTCATGAAGAGCCTCTCGGTGCTTGGCACGGCCGCGATGTTCACGGTCGGTGGCAGCATCATCGCCCACGGCGTGCCGTTCATCGAGCACGTCGTGGAAGGCATCGGCCACTCGCTCACTGAGCGCAGCGCCGTCCTCGCGTTTGTCGCCACCACCGCTATCGATGCCCTGGTCGGTCTCGTCTCCGGTGCGATTGCCGTGATGCTGTTCACAGTGGCCAAGAAGGTGGTCGGCAAGGGGAAGTAGCGCTGAAGCGCGGGCGGTTGCACGTTCCACCGCATGCGACTCATTCTCCTGTTCAGCCTCGCGCTGGCGTCGGTTTCGACGTCACCATCGACGGCACTCTCGGCGCAGCAAGCTCCCCTCGGCGGGTGGCCGCAGCATTCGCGCGCGCGCCCCACCCCCAAGGTCGTGACACCGGGCGCTGGTCCGTTCACACCGCCGCCATCCGATGCCATTGTGCTGTTCAGCGGCACGTCGCTCGCGCGCTGGACGCAGAGCGACGGCAGCCCGGCCAAGTGGCGCATTGCGGACGGCGCGTTCGAAGTGGCGCCCGGCACGGGTGGGATTATGTCGCGTGATTCGGTCGGTGACGTGCAGCTGCACATCGAGTGGATGTCGCCCACACCGGCGCGCGGCAGCGATCAGGATCGCGGCAACAGCGGCGTGTTCTTCGGCGGCGGCCGCTACGAAGTGCAGGTGCTGGATTCGTATCGCAATCCCACGTACGCCGACGGTCAAGCGGCGTCGCTGTACGGGCAGTATCCGCCGCTGGTGAACGCCAGTCGCGCGCCCGGTGAGTGGCAGAGCTACGACATCACGTATCGTCGTCCGCGCTTCTCGGCCGCCAACAAGTTGCTCTCGCCGGCGATGATCTCCGTGCTGCACAATGGTGTGCTGGTGCAGGATCATCGTGAACTCATCGGGCCCACCGCCAACGGCTCGCGTCCGCCGTACGAGGCGCATCCCGACCGGTTGCCGATTTCGCTGCAGGATCATGAGCATCCCGTGCGCTTTCGCAACGTGTGGTATCGCTCGCTCGAAGCGTTACCGGGCGAGTCGGTGCAGTATCGTTCGCCCGAAGGCGAGGTGTATCGCTCGATGGCGACGACGCGTGAGGTGGCAGACGCGAAGGAACAGCTCGAGAGCGATCGCACACATCTGCCGCGCTACATCACGCTCGGTGTGGCGCAGTCGAATGTGCGACAGTTCCGCGAAGCCATCGTGACGTTCACCCGCGGACTGGCCGCCGTTCCCAACGACGGCACGGCGCAATCGAAGCGCGATCGGGCGATGCTGTTGCGGTGGCGCGGACATCGCTTCCTGTCGGTACGCGAGTTCGCCAAGGCCGATGCCGATCTCACCGTCGGCTACGCACTCGACAGCACCAACTACGGCATTCTGTTCCACCTCGGCGTGTTGCGCTATCTGCAAGGCAACTTCGCGCAGGCCGCCTCACTGTTCGCGAAAGCGCAGCCGCGCGCGCCCGATGGTGGTGAGCTGACCGGTAGCACCGACTGGTTGTGGCTCTCGCTTTCGCGCGCCGGTCGCGCCGCCGAAGCCACCGCCATGCTCGCGCGGAAGCCCGACTCACTCGCCGCGCCGCCGGGGTACGCGTACGCGTCGCGACTCAGATTGTATCGCGGCGCCGTCTCCCCAGACCAACTCTTCACACCGGCCGATACCGCCGACGTGCAGATCGCGACGCTCAGCTACGGCCTCGGCACGTGGTATCTCGTGAAGGGCGATACCGTCCGCGCACGTGGCTCCTTCGAGCGGGCCATGCAGGGCGGTGGATGGCCCGGTTTCGCCTTCATGGCCGCTGAAGTCGAACTGCGACGTCTCAGGAAGAAGTAGAGCCGCGCGCGGGTTTGGGGGTCGTGGGGGGCAGGGGATCTTCACGATCCACTGCCCCCCAGTCGCGTTTCGGCGCGCCGCGCTTCGGGCCTTCACGCGGTTTTTCCTTCGTGACCGGCTTGGCCGGGAGACGCTTGCGACCCTGGCCGCCTTTGCCGCCTTTCATCGCCTACTGCTTCGCGATGATGCGGTCCTTGATCTTCGCGTACAGCACCGCCGAGAGGATCTTCTTCGACACGAGATCGTTCTTCGCCTTGTACGGACGGCCGCCGATGATCTTGGCAGCGTAGGCGTCACCGATGCCGGGAATGCCCTTGAGCACATCGGCGCTGGCGCTGTTGATGTCGATCAGGCCAGACGCGGCGGCCACGGCAGCGGCCTTCGGTACAGCCACGGCGGCCGGCTTGGCCGATGGCTTCGCCGCCTGCGCGTGAACCGCCACCGGGGTGGCGAAAGCGAGAGCGAGGCAGAACGTGCGGAGCAGACGCATGGGCGGATCCGGCCAAAGGGTGAGCGTGAAAAGCTTGTGGCTTCCCCGCGTATACTAGCGATCGCCGGTTTGTCCGTAAAACGCATCGCCCCAGCAGCTCACCGAACCGTCGGTCTTGATGGCACAGCCATGGCTGCTGCCCAGGCCCATGCTGTGGTTCCGCGACGCGTCGGGCCCGCGGAAGGCGCCGCCGATGTTCTTTACCGGACGGTTCACGCCCACCGACTGTGTCTGCCCGTTGCCGAGGCCGCCGAAGTAGTTACTCCCCCAGCAATACAGCTCGTTGGCCGGCGTATGCGCGCACGCGGCCGCGGCACCGGCGGTGATGCCGTCGTAGGTGCGACCGCCCGATACCGGCGTGGGCACGCCGCGATGCGAGACCGTGGTGCCGTCGCCAAGCTGTCCGGCGTTCTCGTTGAGGCCCCAGCACAGTGCCGCGCCGTCGGTGGTGATCCCACAGGTGTGTTCGTGGCCAGTCGCCAGTTGGGTCCACCGCCGGTCGCCGCTGATTTCCCGCGGACGACGCTCGGACAAACCGAACGAATTGTACGGCACCTCACCCACACCGATCTGTCCCCACCGGTTCGATCCCCAGCAGTAGCCGACGCCGCCAACGGCCACCGCACAGGTCGTGCTCAGCGAAGCGCTGATCGACGCGAAGCGTACGGCGCTTCCCACCACTACCGGCGTGGTGCTCGATGTGGCCGTGCCATCACCCAACTGTCCGAACTGATTCTCGCCCCAGCACATCGCCGTGCCGCCGGCGGTGAGCGCGCAGCTATGCGAACCGCCGACAGTGATGGCGATGAACGTGGAATCGGTTTGCACGCGCACCGGTGTCTGGCTCGATACGGTTGTGCTGTCGCCGAGCAGCGTACGCACGCCGGGATACCCGCCACCCCAGCAATAGGCCCGCCCGTTGGTGGTGAGCGCACAGGTGGAGGTCACTCCCGCCGCAATATCCGACCACGCCAGCGCACCGGCGACCCGTAGCGGAGTCCGGCTGCAAGAAAACGACTCACACCGTGGCGGCGTGCTGGCGGCGCCGAGCTGCAAATACTCGTTGCTTCCCCAGCACCAGCCTTCGCCATTCGTGGTGACCGCACAGCTGTGGAAGAAGCCAGCCGACACCCGCGCGTACTGCCGCGCGCCACTCACGCTCACCGGCGTCGGCACCGCGCGCCCGGCGTATGGATTGTTCACGGCGGCCGCGTCGCAGGCGGACAGGGCGAGCAAGAGTGTGAGCAACCGCGCCACGCGTACGGCGGCGGGGATGCACGAGACGGGTACGCGATGCGTGTGACGACGAGGTGTCATGTCCCCAAGGATACGTAGGCTGCACGCCGCCTGATATACGTCGCGCGGCGTAGGCGGTATGCTTCACACACATGACGATCCCATCTTCTGCACTACCCGAGTGGTGGCAGCGCGGCCCCGCGCCCGGCATCGCGGCGCTGCTACAGCCGGTCGCGCACGTTCTGCTGCAGCTTCGGGACGACGTGCCCGCGGCGGTCGCAGCACTCACCGAAGCCCAGTGGAACGCGCGACCGGCCGGTGTGGCGTCGATCGCCTTTCATGTGCGACACATCGGCGGCGTGTTCGACCGCATGTTCACCTATGCTCGCGGTGACACGCTCAGCGACGCGCAGTTTGCCGCACTCGCGTTGGAGAACGCACCGGTGGCCGCGCACGACATTCCCGTGCTGCTCGCGTGGTTTTCGGCCCAGATCGACGAGCGACTCCACGAGCTCCGTCGCGTCGACGAATCGCGTCTCACCGACGCCCGCACACTTGGCCGCGCGAAGTTGCCCACCACCGTGATCGGATGTCTGGTGCATGCCGCCGAACATGGCACGCGGCACTACGGTCAGCTATCGGTTACCGCGCGCGTGGTGACGGTAACTGCAGCGCCGCACGAATCGCCGACTCCACCAGTGGCGCCATAACGCGATAGCCCGCCATGTTCGGATGCACGCCGTCGTCGCCGAGTTCGCGCTTGAGCCCCATGCGCTCGTCGGCCATCGGTGTGTGATAGTCCAGATACACCGCGTGGTGTGCGCGCGCGTACTGTTTGATCCACGCATTCAGCGCCACGATCTTCGGTGCCGGCTCGAGACCGGGCTTCCACGGATGGTCGAACACCGGGAGCACGGACGACAACACCACGCGAATGCCGTTCGCCTGTGCGATCTCTGCCATCGACGCGATGTTGTCCTCGATCATCTCGAGCGTCGACGGCCCCGTGTTGCCGGCGATGTCGTTCGTGCCGGCGAGGATCACGACGACGGCTGGCGCGAGCGCGACGACGTCCTGACGAAAACGCACCAGCATCTGCGGCGTGGTCTGCCCGCTGATGCCGCGCCCGATGTACGGTTTGCTCGGAAACATCGCGGCGAAGTGCGGTGCCCACGCTTCGGTGATCGAGTTGCCCATGAACACCACGCGTTGCTCGCCCGCGCGCGGCGCGCCGATGCGCGCGTTCTCACTGCGGAAGCGCGCCAGGTTGGCCCAATCGGGATTGGGCGCCTGCGCCTGCATCGTGGACGTGCTCATACTCGTAACGGCCAGCATGCACGCGGCCAACCAGAAGATCGACGACGAAGTCCTGCGGGGCATGGGTGACTCGGTACGTGGTGCAGTTCTTGCTCGACTGTTCGGTGTTCCTAGAATGTCCCTGAACTGGAGCTTCCGTCCATGGTTTCGTCTCAATCGCGCGTATTTCCGCGCCTCGCCGTCGTCGCAGTCGCGGCAACCGTTGCGCTCGTGGCCGCCTGTAGCGCCCCCGACCGCTCGCCGTCCGACTCCGGCCGCGCCGCCGCCTCGCTGGATGACACCACGGCGGTGGCCTGCGCTGACAGCAGCGGCGCAGCCAGCGCCGGCCTCACCCTTCCCACCGGATTCTGCGCTACGGTGTTCGCCGAAGGGGTCGCTCACGGACGGCATGTCGCGGTAGCCGCCAACGGCGATGTGTACATCGCGATCGAAGGCACGAACCCCACGCCCAAGGCCTTGCCAACCGGTACCACCGCGCCGCCGCCGACGTCGTTCGTCGCATTGCGCGACACCAACCATGACGGTCGCGCCGATCTCATGCGTCGCATCGGCACACTCGGCAACACCGGCATCGCGATCGCCGCCGGTTTCGTGTATGTGGACGAGGGCACAGCGATCGTGCGCTACGCTCGCGCCGATACCGCCCTCGTGCCGGCCGGGAAGCGCGAAGTCGTGGTGGATGGATTCCCGCTCTCGCCCGGACATCGCGCGCGCAACTTCGCCATCGACACGACCGGGTCGCTGTTCGTGAACGTCGGCTCCGCCACCAACAGCTGTCAGGTGAAAGACCGCACGTTGGGGTCGCCCGGTGTCGATCCGTGCACGGAGCTGCTCACGCGCGCCGGCATCTGGCGCTTCGACGCGAACCGGCTCGGGCAGCACTTCAACCCTGAAGCGCGATATGCGAGCGGCATCCGCAACGGTATGGGCTTGGCCATCGCACAGGATGGCACGCTGTACGGCACGCAGCACGGTCGCGATCAGCTCCACGACAGCTGGCCTGATGTCTTTCCCGAGGTGGCGTATCAGGCCGAAAATCCCGGTGAAGAACTGATTCAGATCAATCAGGGCGACGACTTCGGCTGGCCCGACTGCTACTACTCGATCACCGAGCGGCACCTCGTCGATGCGCCCGAGTATGGTGGGGACGGCAAGAAGACCACGCGCTGCACCGCCAAGAAGGAACCGCGCGCGGTCTTTCCGGCGCATTGGGCACCGATGTCGCTGTTCATCTATCCGGTCACCGGCAACTTCCCCGACCGGTTTCGCGGTGGCGCGTTCATCGCGTTCCATGGCTCATGGAATCGCGCACCGGCACCGCAGACCGGCTATCGCGTGGTGTTCCAGCCGCTCTCGGGCGGCGAGTCCATCACCTTTGCTGACGGCTTCGCGGGTCTGCCCGCCGAGGAGATCCAGCCCGATCGCGCCAAGCACCGTCCGGTTGGCATCGGCGCGATGCCCGATGGATCGCTCATCATCACCGATGATGCCGGCGGCCGGGTGTACCTCGTGACGTACCAGGGTGCGGTAAAGCCGTAGCTTCATTGTCCGGGCCGCTCGGGTGCGCTTTCTTTGCGGGCATGGTGCCCGCGCCGCTCCCGTCGTTCAACCCGGATCGTTTCAGCCTGCTCCGCGCCTTCCTGCGATGGTCGGCGCGGCGCGCGCTGCGATGGTTCTACCGCGAGACGGCGGTGGTGCAGATGGGGATGGTCCCGAGCACGGGGCCGGTGCTGTTCATCGGCAATCATCCCAACGATCTCCCCGACGTATTGTTGGGGCTGCAGGCCTGCCCCCGTCACGTGCGCTACCTGGCCACCATTGCCGCCGGCGCGGGCGGCGCCGCCGGAAGGGGCTACGACGCCATGGGGGTCATCCCGGTCACGCGCGTCCGCGACGCGCGGAAAATGCGGGCGATGGGCGTCGACATGGCGGCCGTGAACGCCGAAGCCGGACGCCGGATGGCACAGGCCTTCGCCCAAGGGCACGTGGTGGGCGTCTTTCCGCAGGGCGGTGTTCACGACGCGCCGCAAATCGGGAGATTGCGGACAGGTGTTGCCATGATGGCGCTTCAAGCGCTTGATAATGGCTCTGTATTCGACGTAACCGTGGTGCCCTTCGGGAATCAGTACGAGGCCCCACGTACTGGCGGAACGGACGCCATGGCCGTGGTCGGACGCGGATGGTCGCTGCGTGGATGGCGCGACGAACGGCTGGCCAACGGATGCGAGGCCGGCGTTTCGGCCCTCACCGACCAGCTTCGCACGTCCCTGTTGGCCGTCACGCGGAATGCACCCGACTGGGAGTCGCGCACCGAATGCGACGAACTCGTGGCCGCGGTTGCCGCCGTGCAACCGCCCGCGACCAGCGCGTCGCAGGCGCCGCTGCTGGAACGAGCCGCGCGTCTGGTTCCGCTGGCCGAACCGCTGGTGGCGAACCGTCGCTCCGATGCCGCCACGCCGCACGCCGGTCGCGTGCACACGTTCGTCTCCGAACTCTCGCATCTGGTGCAGGAGGCCGGCGGCGTCCGCACCTCCGCCCGCGACCACGCCCGCGTGCTGCAAGGCGCTGGGGTCGCCGCCGAAGCCCGGCTCACGCCGCTCTGGGCGCTGCTGCTGATGACGCCGGCGGCGCTGATCGGGTGGATCACGCACGGGCCGATCTTCTGGGTGGTGTGGCGCTTGGCGCACCGGTTCGCCAAGGCGCGCGCCGATGTGGTCGCCCGCGCGTTCGTACCGGGACTGCAGGTGGTGGCGGCGTGGTACCTGCTCCTGACCATCGCCGCCGTCGTCACGCTGGTGTTCAGCGGTGCGGCCACCTGGCTCACGGTGGTCGTGCTCCTGTTGCTGCTGACGCAGCTGCCCACCGCGGCCGATGTGGCGGTGGCCTGGCGCGACGGATGGCGCGGGCGTGCGCTCGTGTGGCGGGTGCAACGCTGGCCGGCCGCGCGCCGGACGGAGATTGCCCGCGTGGCCGAGGCGCTGCGCAGTGAGTGGCGGGCCGGCCCGGGATAGTGATGTGAGCGGGGCCACAGGAGCGTTATCGGCCGGCTCCCATTAGTCTCACCAATGACCGTTTTTGCACATCTCCTGCAGGCGCAGGCATGACTCTTATCTCGATCGGTAACGCGCGGGTGGATTTCGGCGCGACCGAGATCTTTCGCGACATCTCGCTCACGGTCGGCTCGGGCGACCGCTGGGCCGTGGTCGGACGCAACGGCACGGGCAAGACGACGCTCGTCCGCCTGATCACCGGCGACCTCCAGCCCACCAGCGGCTCCGTGGCGCGTATGCCCGGACTGCGGGTCGCGCTCATGGACCAGCACCGTCGTTTCCCCGATGGCATGACCCTCTGGGAGATCGTGGCCGACGCGTTTGGTGATCTGCGGTCGCTCGAGGCGTCGCTGGCCACGCAGGCGGCGAATCTCGAGCATGATCACGGCGAAGAGGCGATGGAGAAGTACGGCCGCGATCTCGAACGGTTCGAACGCGAGGGTGGCTATCAGATGGCCGCGAAGGTCGACGCGGTACTGATGGGCGTCGGCTTCGATCCCGAGGCCGCGAGGGCCACCAGTATCGGCACGCTCAGCGGCGGTGAACGGGGACGCGTGGCGTTGGCCCGTCAGCTCGCCACGCCGGCTGAAATCCTGCTGCTCGACGAACCGACCAATCACCTCGATCTCGAAACGACGGCGTGGCTCGAGCAGTATCTGCGCGACACTGATCGCACCGTCATCTGCATCAGCCACGATCGCGCCTTTCTCGCGGTGATGGCCAATCACGTGCTGCATTTCGAGGGTGGCTCCGCCTTTTCCTACGAAGGCAGCTACGAGTCGTTCCTCATTCAGCGCGAAGAGAAGCGGCTCACGCAACAGCGCCAGTTCGACAAGCAGCAGTCGAAGATCCAGTCGGAAACCGAGTACATCGCGCGCAATCTCGCCGGTCAGAACACCAAGCAGGCCAAGGGACGCCGCAAGTTGCTGGCGCGCATGCCGCGCCTGTCGGCGCCCATCGGCGGTGACGGCGTCATGGCGCTGCGTTTATCGGCCGGCGATCGCAGCGGCGATCGCGTCATCGAAGCCGAGCATGTGACGGTGGCTGTGGAAACGCCGAATGGCACGCGCGAACTGTTGCGTGACGTGAACGTGGTGCTCGAGCGCAATGAAGTGGTGGCGCTCGTGGGCCCGAACGGCGCCGGCAAGAGTACGCTCATCAAGACGTTGGTCGAAGAGCATCCGGCGCATGCGGGTCGCGTGAAGATGGGACCCAGCACGACGGTGGCGTATTACCGTCAGGACGTCGGGCACCTGCCGCTCGACAGCACCATCTACGAAGCCATCGCCACGCAGCGTCCGCTCTGGGAGCGTCGCCAGGTGCAGGGTCACCTCGGTCGCTTCGGCTTCAGCGGCGACGAAGTGCAGCGCACCGTGGGCACGTTGTCTGGTGGTGAACGCGCACGGGTGGCGTTGGCGCTGCTCACGCTGTCCACCAACAACCTGCTCATTCTCGACGAGCCCACCAATCACCTCGACGTGGAAAGCATCGAAGCGCTCGAGGATGCGATCGAGGCGTACGAGGGCAGCTGCCTGATCGTAAGCCACGACCGCGCCGTGCTGCGCGGTCTCGCCACGCAGGTGTGGGAAGTGAAGGATCAGAAGCTGATCATCTTCCCGGGCAGTTTCGTGGAGTGGGAAGCGCTGCGGGCCGAGAACAAGATCAAGGCGGAGAAGGAGGCGCGCGAGATTTCCCAGCGCGAGTCGGAGAAGAAGGCGAAGGTGCGCGATCGTGAACGCGAATTGCAGCGTGAGCGCGAGCGCGCCGACAAGGCGAAGGAACAGGCGTACGACAAGTCGCAGGGCAAGCACGGCCACGGCGGTGGTCACGGCAAAGCTGGCTACGCCCAAGCAGCGCCGACGTCGAACGATGTGCGCAAAGCGCAGCGGGCGGCCGACAAGGCGCTGAGCGACGCCGAGCTGCGGGTGTCGATGCTGGAAGCGAAGATCGCGGGCATCACCGAAGAACTGGATGACGCCACGCTCTACGACACGCCGGCCGGGGTGCAGAAGGCGGCCGCCATGGGCAAGGCGCTCGACGATACGCGTGATGAGCTCGATGACGCCGTGCACGACTGGACCGCGGCGGCCGAGCGGGTGCAGCAGCTCAAGAGTTGAAGTCGTCCTGAAGTCGTGCGGTGGTTTCGGATAGCACCGTGCCGTCGGAGAGCCCTTTGGTTCACGCGAAGGGCGCGAAGGGCCGCGAAGAGACGCGAAGAACAGCGAAGAACAACAAAAAGGCTGTTGCTGTTCTTCGCGAACCTTCGCGGCCCTTCGCGTGCTTCGCGTGAACCTCTGAAATCTGAGGGGTGCAACTTCGGTTGCGCCCCTGCGTACCATGTGGCATGCGAATTCCCTCGTTTCTCGTCGCTTCCGCCGCGCTCCTGATACTCGGCGCGCCCGATCCCGTCGCCGCTCAGACGGACACGACCAAGGCCACCGCCCCCCGCGCGCTCCGCGATCTGCTGGCGGATGCCAGTAAACGGAATGTGCTGCCGACGTCGTTGATCAGCTTCCGGGCGAATGTGGAGACCGAGATCTCGGTGCTGCTTCGGCGCGAAGAGGGCACCGAGGCCGTGGCGGCTGTGGAGCAGGTGGCCAGTACGCTCAAGTGGAATCGCACCGGCTTTTACGATCAGCGCATTGTCGGATACCGCGCGCAGCAGACGGGTCCGAATATTTCCATGCTCTCGGTGTTCCAGACGGGGTGGCTCAATCCGGTGTTGTACGGCAACCGGCTGCGCGTGCGCTCCGGATCGTCGCGCCGCACGCCGCCCGGTCGCCCGAGTACGCGCAACGACGTCGCCGACACGCTGCCGGCCATTCATCCGCTGGCGGTCGATCGCGATCAGTACTACCGCTACTCGGGTGGCGACACGATCGTGACGGTCCGCGCCGGTGATCGCGTGATTCCCATCGCGCATGTACGCGTGCAGCCGCGTACCGATCTCAAAGGCTCGGCGGTGCTCTTCGACGGCGAGATGGATCTCGACGCCTCACGCGGCACACTCGTTCGCCTGCGTGGCTACTTCGTGCGCACCAACGCCCCACGTCGCGGCTTGGTGGCCTCGCTCGGCGACGCCGTCGCCTTCGTGGAATACGAGAACGGCGAACGCAACGGCGAGTACTGGCTGCCGGCCAAGCAGCGCATCGAACTGCAGGCCACCTTCCCGGGCTTGGGCGACGGTCGCGCCGTGATTCGCATCGTGTCACGCTTCTCGCAATTGGACGTGAACGACACGGTGCTCGATGCGCGCACACTCGCCGCCGCCGACTCGTTGCGCGCCCTGTCGCGCCGCCGCCTCTCGTTTGCGAGCCCCGATTCGCTCGGTCGCTTCGGCACCTGGCAAGCCAACGTCGGTGACCTCTCGCTCGGTATGCACGCCGACGACTTCAACGACATCGGTCCCGACCGCTGGCGTTCCACCGGCGCCCCGCGGATCGATTACACGGTGCCGCGCGCCAGCGACGCGTTCCATTTCAATCGCGTCGAAGGCGTGTACACGGGTACGGGCCTCAAGTGGTCGATGCGCGATCTCGCCCCCGGGGTCGTGGTGCGCGCCAATGCCGGCTGGGCGTGGAGTGAAGGCACGGCGCGCGGTCGTCTCTCGGTGGAACGCAAGCGTGGGAACACGGCGCTCGAACTTCGCGGTGGCCGCTCGCTCGATAACACGAACGACTTCCGCGTACCGCTCGACTCGGGCAACACCCTTGGCGCGCTGTTCGCGTCGCAGGATCCCTACGACTACGTGGACCGTCGCAGCGCCACCGTTGCTGCCGTGCGCACGACTGGTGCGCGCCGACTGCTGACGCGCGTGGAATTCGGCGTGGCGGACGACCGCTATCGCCCGGCTTCGTATGTGCGCAGCCCGTTGGGCGGCGATGCATATCGCGAGAATCGTCGCATCGACGAAGGCAGCTATCTGCGCAGCGCCGCCCTGATCGAATGGCATCCGGATTTCAGCGCGGAGTTCGCCAAGCCGGGCGTCGGCGCGCGCCTCTCGTACGAGCGCGGCGACGGCACACTGCAGTGGCAGCGGGCCGAGGTGCGCGCGACCGCCCGCAAGCCGTTCGGTCCGTTCGTGGCGCTGGCGCGCGGCGATGTCGGCGCGGTATTCGGTTCACGCATCCCGCCGCAACAGCTGTTCGAGCTGGGCAAGTTCCAGAATCTCCCCGGCTACGAGGACAAGGAGTTTGCCGGTTCACGCGCCGCCGTGCTGCGCGCCTCACTGCAGTACACGAGCCCGTATCTCCGTCAGCCAATTCGCGCCGGGCGTTTCTTCTTGCCGGCGTTCGCGCCGGGCTTGAGTGTCGGTGTGCAGAGTGGCTGGGCCGATGCGGTCACCGACGCGGCGCGCACCAGCATCGACCGACTCGGCGCGCCGATCGACAGCACGCTGCTGGCGCAATGGGCACCCGTGGCGCGACCCACCGACGGCATTCGCGCGTCGGTTACCGCCGGACTTCGATTTTTCTCGGGCGGTGTGTTTGTGGGCGCGACGCGTAAGGTTGACCAGGCGTCGCCGTGGAAGGCGTTGATTACGTTTGGCCAGCAGTGGTAAGTCGGCTATCGGAGATTCGTTTGGGGATAAGAACAGTTCCTGCCTGACACGGATATGAACCGATACGAACGGACACGAGGGATTAGCTCCGTGTGAACGTCGGGCGATCCGCCGAGAGAAGCTTCTCATTGCTTTGCGTTGTTTGATCGGTTGCTATCAGTTCCTACCGGTTCGTATCCGTGTCAGTCAGGAACCGCTGTTTCTGCTTTTATCCAACCGTATGACCGTCGACCTGCGTATCAGACTAAAGCGGCACGCCGACGGCTCCGCGTCGCTCACGTGCACGCGTCGCGATGGGTCAGTCACGTGGCAGCGGCTACATGGACCGACCGCGAGTGTGATGCCGGTCCACGATCTCACGCACTATGCCGTCGAGAGCACATTGGGTTTTCGGCGGGGGTTCTACGGGCTATTGGCCGACGGGTGGGAGATCACCGACTTCGCCAAGCCGTGGCCACGGGGACCGATTCCCGACGAAGCGTTGGTCGTGGAGCTGATCGTGGGGTTCTTCGACGCCGAGCGGCGTCAGGGTGAGGCCATGACCGCGGAGGCTTTCGCGGTGCAGGCGGCGCAGTATGTGGCGTCACGGGAAGCCGTGGGAAAGACCATACCGGCAGGGCGGTGGCAGCTGTCGGACGGCGAACTGGAGAGCGTACGCTCGCTGCGGGATGCATTGCTGGCGAGATGGGCGGCCGTGCCGGCCGATGGCGATCTGGACCTGGAGTATCGCACCTCGAATTGAGACGGCGACTATCAGGAAGTGGAACGAGATGCCGATACCTAGAAGTCATCTCCTCTCGTCGCCTCAGGTCCTGACTCGTGCTTGTTCCTCAGCTCACGCGCCGATACATCATTTCGCTCGTCGCCATTGCCCTCCTCTTTGCGGCGAACGCGGCGCTCGTGGTGTGGCAGACCAACCGGCACGCCGACTCCGCTCAGCTGATCAATGTGGCTGGCCGTCAGCGCATGCTGGCGCAGCGAATCGTGGCCTTGGTGGTCTGGGGCCCACTGCTTCGCAACGAGCTCCAGGGAAATCCGGCACAACAGACCGTGTCGCTTGATTCGTTGGCGAAGGAGCTTGCCGACACGCACCGTGAATGGCGTCGGGTGCACGATTCCCTCAAGGTCGGATCGAAGGCGCTGGGGCTGCCCACGCCGTCGCGCGCCACACGCGCCCGACTCGATGCGCTCGACGGGTTGGTGACGGTCACCGACTCCGTCGTGACTGGCGTCGGTCGGGCGCTCCGCGAGCAACAGCTCGACGGCGATTACGCCAAACGCGCGCATGAGCTCGTGAATACGCGCATCGGCTACGTGGCGGCCATGGATCACCTGGTCGGCGACCTGGCGGCCGAGGAACGGAGCTCGGTCAATCGCCTCGTGAGCTTCCAGATCGTCGGCGCACTCCTACTGCTCGGCATCAGCGTGCTCGTCGTACGGTTGATCATTCACCCGACCACGCGCGCGATCGAGCAGCTCGTCACATCAGTGCAGGCCAGCAACAGCACGCTCGAGAAGCAGTCGGAGGCGCTCGAGCGGTCGTCGACGGAGCTCGAGGCCCAGCATCTCGCGTTGCTCCAGCATCAGGATGAGCTCGAGCATCAGGCATCCGAGCTCGCGCGCCTGCATCAGATCAGCGACGCGTCACCCGACCCGATCGTAGCGTTCCATCCCAGCGGAAACATTCTCTACGCGAATCGGGCGGCCCGCGCCCTGTCAGGAGGCTCCGGTGGTGCCGCGACAGCGCAGGAAGCCATCGACGTACTCGATCGTGAAAGCCGCCAGTTGGTGCGGGAGACCGGACTCCCGCAGGTCATCGCCACGGGATTGTGGCGTGATGAAGTACGGTTGACACTCGACGACGGGACCACCCGCCCAGTACGGCAGACGCTCGTAGCCCATCACTGGCCCGATGGTTCGCTACAGTTCGTGTCGAGTGTGATGCAGGACCTCAGTGAGATTCGTCGCGTGCAGGACGCCTTGGTCGCCAACGAGGCGCGCTATCGCACGTTGGTGGATTCGCTGGCCGAAGGCGTGGTGATGCAGGACGAGCACGGGAAAATCATCGCTTGGAACGCCAGCGCCGAACGCATTCTGGGACTTACCGGTGATCAGCTCGCGGGACGCTCGTCGTACGATGAGACTTGGCAGGCCCTCGACGCGAATGGCCACGCGATGGCGCCAGAGGCGCATCCGATCGTGCGCGCCCGGATCGAGAACATGCCCGTGGATGGCACGCGCATACAGGTGTCGCGCGCTGATGGCAGTCGCCGCTGGTTGAGTGTCAATGCGCGCCCCATCGTCACACACGAGCGTGAGACCCCGATGGCGGCAGTCGCGACCTTCTCCGACATCACCGACCAGTTGCTGCTGGCCGAAGAGCACGAAATGCTGTCGGTGTTGGCCCGCAAGACCGATCACGCCGTCGTGATGACCGATGCCGACCTCCTTGTGACGTGGGTGAACGAAGCGTGGGAGCGCATGACCGGCTACACCATGTCGGACAGTCTAGGGCATCGACCGTCCGAGCTTACGGAGGGATTGCATACGAACCCCGCCACCGTGGCGAATTTGCAGCAGGCGCTACGTGAAGAGCGCAGTTGGTCGGGGGAGATTCTCAACTATCGTCGAGACGGCTCGCCCTACTGGCGTGAGTTGAGTACGACGGCGTTGCGTGGCACCGACGGTCGGCTCACGGGATGGGTCTCGTTGTCGCATGACGTGACCGCGCGCCGTGACGCCGAACGTGAGCGCGAACGCTTTGCGGCGGCCGTGGCCATGGCCACCGATGGCATCGCGATTCTCGGGGTGGCCGGCACACTGGAGTTCGTGAACCAGGCATTCGCGCGCATGCACGGTATGCCCATCGATCAGCTCATCGGTGCACCGTGGCAGCGCGTGTATTCGGCCGCCGAATCACTCCGGTTGGCGCGCGAGTTTGGTCCGGTGGTGCAGTCGGTTGGCGCGTGGCAAGGCGAGGCCATGGGCGTTCGCGCCGGCGGGGAATCGTTCCCGCAGTGGATGTCGCTTTCGCAGCTGCCCAATGGCGGACAGGTGCTGGTGGCGCGCGACATTACCGACGCCAAACGGGCCGAAGAGGTGCTGCGGCATCAGTCGCTGCACGACGAACTCACGGGACTGTACAACCGCCGCGGCTTCATGGAGGTGGCCGAACAGCAGGTTCGCAACGCCCGTCGCGCGTCGCCGAGGTGCGCCTTGTTCTATGGCGATCTCGATCACTTCAAGCGCATCAACGACAGCTACGGCCACGATGCCGGCGACGAGGCCCTGCTCGTGGCGGCCAACACGCTGCGCAGCATCTTCCGCGAGAGCGACATCGTGGCGCGACTCGGCGGCGACGAGTTCACGATTCTCGCTATCGGTATCTCGCCCGCCGCTGTGGAATCACTGAGCGCGCGCCTGCGCGCGCGGTTGCGTATCGACAATGAAGCGCGCTCCGTCACCGCCGCCCCGTGGGAGGTGCACATGTCGCTCGGCGTCGCCTATTTCGACGCCAATGACGACGAGACGTTGACCATGGCGCTCAGTCGGGCGGACCAGGCACTGTACGCCCAGAAGCAGCGTCGACCGGCTCAGGCGGCCTGAGCGGGGGGCGGCAGGTTCGGGTTCGCGGGTTCGCGTCGTGGACCGCATAATTGATGCGTCCTTCGGAGCTGCTCGTAGCACCGGGATACGAACGGAAACTGGTGGTTCCCGCCTGACACGGATACGAATTGATAGCAACGGACACCGTGGATCTGCTCCGCGTGATGGTCACACCGTCCCCGCTCGCGAGCATCAAGAAACCATTGTCGGTTGTTGTTTGATCCGTTGCTATCGGTTCCTGCCAGTTCGTATCCGTGTCAGTCAGGAACAGCCCGTTTCCGTTCCAATCCCCAACGGCCGGGCAGCCCGCCAACACTCCCCCGTTTTGCTCGAGGCTCTCATGATTCGCACCACCCGTACGCTCACGGCCGTGATGGCCGTCGCGGCCCTCTCCGTTGTGGCCTCGCCGAACACGGCCGCTGCGCAGGCGCCCAAGGATCCCGCGATGGCCGCCCTGTATTCCAACTGGCAGGGCCAGATCGATTTCATCACCAAGGCCGCCGAAGAGATGACGGAGGCCAACTATGCGTACAAGCCGGTGGCCACCGTGCGCAGCTTTGGTGAACTGATCGGGCATGTGGCCGGCACGCAGGACATGATCTGTGCGGCGGTACTGGGCGAGAAGCAGCCGGCCGAAGACGCCATCGAGAAGACGGCCAAGACGAAGGCGGCGCTGGTGGCTGCGCTCAAGGCGTCGACCGCGCATTGCATGAAGGCGTACAACATCCCGGCCGCGTCGGGTACGGCCATGGTCGACATGTTCGGGTCGAAGAGCACCAAGATCGCCGCGCTCGCGCTCAATGCGGTGCATGACGGTGAGCACTACGGCAACATCGTGACGTACATGCGCATGAAGGGGATGGTCCCGCCGTCGAGCAAGCGCTGAGCAGCAAACGCTGATCGCATTAGGTTAGGAGATGCGCACTCATCTCCTCGACTCGCGCCAGGGGTTCGCCGGCGACGATCTGATCTTCACGCTCAACGCGGCCGCCCAACAACGGGCGGCCACGGGAGCGCCGGTTATCAACGCCACCGTCGGCGCGCTGCTCGACGACCATGGCAAGCTGGTGGTACTCGATAGTGTGATGGCGCTCTGGCGCGAGCTCACGCCCATGGAGATCGCGCCATACGCGCCGATCGCCGGTGACCCGGCGTTCCTGCTGGCGCTTACCCAGCGGCATTGGCCGCAGCTCACGAGCCCCGGCGTGGCCGTGGCGACGCCCGGTGGATCGGGAGCGTTGGCGCTCACGCTCAAGAACTTCGTGGAGCGCGGGCAGGCCATTCTCACCGCCGCGCCCTTCTGGGGTCCGTACGCCACGATCGCCGCCGAAGCCTCGGTGCGACTGGAAACGGCACCGTATCCCGCACCCGGCGAAGCGCTCGACGTGGGCGCGTGGGAAGCCAAGGCTCGTGACCTGCTGGAAGAGCAGGGTCGGTTGCTCGTGTGGCTCAATGACCCCTGCCACAACCCCACGGGCCGCAGTCTGTCGCGCGACGATCGCCGCACGCTGTTGGCGGTGCTGCGCGACATCGCGTCGCAGGGCCCTGTCACGCTGCTGTTGGATTTCGCGTATCTCGACTACGCGCGCGATCCCAACGACGTGCGCGAAGCGCTCGATGACTACGCCGAGTTCGGCGCCGAACAATCCGTGCTGGTGTGCGCGAGCCTGAGCCTCAGCAAGGCATTCACGCTGTACGGCTCACGCGCCGGTGCACTGGTGTTTCCGTGGAGCAGCGACGCCGCGCTCAAAGGCGCGTTGGTGTCGAGCTGCCGTGGCACGTGGAGTAATTGCGCCCGTGCGCCCATGAGCGTGCTGCTGCGCATGACCAAGAGCGAAGCCGCGCAGGCTGCATTGGCCGCCGAACATGCGCATTGGCGCGGCGTGCTCACCGAGCGCGTGACGGCGCTCGATGCCGCGCTCAAAGCTGAGGGACTGCCGGGATCCGCGTGGGACGGCGGATTCTTCGTGACATTGCCGGCGCCGCCGGATCCATTTGCGGTGTGCGAGAAACTGCAGGCGGCGGATGTGTTCGTGGTGCCGATGCCCGAAGGGCTGCGCGTTGGCGTGTGCGGGATGAAGGCCGCGGATACGGGGCGGTTCGCGGCAGCGTATGCGGCGAGTATTGCCTAGGCGAGGGAGATCGAGAACCGCAAAAGCAACAGCGGGAACACGGATTCAAAAAGCCCGATCTCGCCGATTACACAGATAAGCCGATTGAGGTGCGACGCAGAAATCGATGATTCATCGTTTTTTGCTTATCTGTGTGATCGGTGGAATCGCTGCCTGAATCCGTGTTCCCGCTGTTGCTTTTGCTTTTGCAGTTGCAGTTGCCGTTTCTATCCGTCCGAACTCAGTAACTCCCACCCAGCAGTACCGCATTCGCAAAGATCGGCATCGTCCCGCGTAGCTGATCGCGGTACACCGGGTCATGCGCGAACATGATCACGCGTCCGCGTCCCGCGCGCTCGGTCCAGAGGTACGGCGAGCCACCAAGCTTCGCGGCCGCTTCGGGCCAGTAGTAGCCCGAGATCCGCACCCGCGCCGCCGGGGCGAAGCGCATCACGGCGTCGCCGGCGGCGAGATCCTTGGGGATCGTGTACACACGGTCGCTGTTCACGAACACCGGCATCTCCTTATTCAGAATGCCGGCCATCAGCGGCGACAGCGTGTCGACCGTGGCGCGCGCCAGCACGCCCGGCAGGCTGCCCGGGAGTGGTGCGCCGCCCGTGCTGTCGGCGCGCGTGGAGTCGCGCTTCACCCGCGTGCGCACGAGCCCCACGCGCTCCTGCGCCACCCACGCGCTCGCGGCGTCGAGCGTGATCAGCACGCCACCGTTGCGCACCCAGTCGGCCAGGCGCGCGCGACCGGCATCGCCCAAGGCGCGATCGAGTGCGCCGGCTTGCACCGACGGCACGATGAGCGTGTTGAAGGCGCTCATGTCGCCGCCGGCCACGAAGTTCGCGTCGACGATGGAGCTGGCGTAGCCGATACGTTGATCCATCGCGTACCACGCAAAGCCCATCGACGTGCCGTTCACCGGCGCGCCGCCCAACAATGCCACCTTGGGCCGCTGCACCGGGATCACCGAGTTGCTGCCCAGGTCGGTGCCTTCGTCTACACCCGCCGACGGAATCGAGGCCAGCTGCGCCCCGGCTTCGGCGGCACGACGCATGACCACGTCGTGCACATCGGCGCGGTTGAGGGCCGCGCGAATCACGAAGGCGCCGTTGGGAAACTTGTTGGTCTTCGACGTGAACGAGTACGGCGCGTACCACACCCGCACCGAGTCGGTCAGCAACGACGCCAGCAGGCGGATGCTCGCTTCGCTGCCAGGCGCGAAGGCATAGCCGTACACCGAGCGCGCCGGTGCCACGAACGCGCGCGGCATGTCGGTCACCAGCGCCAGTGACCCCGGCACCGTGGAGAGCGCGTACGCGTCCACGCGCCACGCCAACGGCAACGACCACGCGGTCATGTCGTAGAAGCGATTGCGCTGTCCGGTGCGACGCAGCTCGAGCTCGAACTTGATGAACGCCGAATCGAGTGCGGCATCGGGCTCCAGCAACGCCTTGGCCAGATAGCCCTGCGGCTGCGCGAGATCGACCACGTAACTGCCAGCCTTGGCGGTCATGGTAGGCACCGTACCGCCGGCGTACATATTCGCGTTGGCCACCGCGACATCGGCGGTGAGGCGCTGCACCTCGATGCCGTTGTCGCGCAGCTTCTGCACCAGCGAATCGGCCCGACCCTGCATGTCACGCACCAGCATCACGGCTCGCAGCGGACCCTTGGCGTGCACTGTGATCGCATTCGCGCGCGCCGCCGCATAGTCACGCACCAGCTCCGTGCGCCGACGCGCCGACGTCTTCACCGTCGCCCACTCGGCCGTAAAATGCTCGAACGCCGCCTGCTTCAGCGTACGCAGTGTGCCGTCGTTGCGCATGACCGCACCGCCCGAGCTCGACGCGCTCTCGAACAGCATGCCGATCGCACCGGTCAGCATCGGCCACCCTTCGCCGTAGCCCGGATAGAACGAGTCGTAGCCTTCACGACGGAAGTACGACCACCCATGCACGTCGAACGCCGCTCCGTGCGCGGCGGCGAAGATGTCGAACCACTTGGGCAGATGCTTGGGGTTGTTCTGATTGTCGGGCTCACGCGGCGGCGCGAAGTAGAACGAAGAGCTGCTTCCCTGCTCGTGCAGGTCCACCGCCACATGCGGCCACCATTTCATGTACGTGCTCACGCGTCCCTTCGACTCAGGGTGCGACTGCGCGTACCAGTCGCGATTGAGGTCGAAGTAGTAGTGCGACGTGCGCGGCCCCGGCCACGACCCGGCGTTGTTGAGCGCGCCCGGCTCACTGGCCACACCCTGCGAGCTGCCGTAGCGCTCGATGTCGTGCGTGTGCCGCTCGCGTCCGTCGGGATTCTCATTGGGGTCGATCAGCACCACGGTGCTGTCGAGCGCCAGCTTGGTATCGGCATCGGTACCGGCCGCCAGCTGATACAGCAGCGCCAGTCCCGCTTCGGCCCCCGACGCTTCACCACCATGCACGGAATGCTCGAGCCACACGATGCTGGGAATGCGCTTCACCGCCGCATCGATGTCGCCCGCACTCGCCCCGCGAGGATCGGCGATACGCTTGGCATCGCGCTGGATTTCCTCCAACCGCGCCATGTTGGCTTCGCTCGAGATGGTGATGATGAGCATCTCGCGCCCCTCGAACGTGCGGGCCACAGTGTCCACCTTCACCCGCTTCGACGCGGCAGCAATGCGCTCGATGTAGCGCATCATGGCGCGCTGCGGCGTAAAGCGAGCGCCGATATCGTAGCCCAGGATCAGCGCGGGAGTGGGCACGCGCGGATCGAACGTCGCGCCGGGGTCGGCGAAGGCATGCTGTGCCTGCGCCGGGCTCGCCGCGAGCGCGCCGGCGAGTGCGGCAGCGGTCAGGGCGAAGCGAAAGAATGATGAGGTCGACATGCCGACAACTTCGCGCCACGCGGGCCTTCTGTCACGGGCCGCATGGGGTGTGCTCGGAGGCCAGCTGATGGATACCAACGGAAACAGGCCGTTCCTGACTGACACGGATACGAACCGATAGGAACAGGTAGAAACAGATAAAAATGTTTGAAGGGCTCCTCGCGAGCCGACGTCTCGGCGTGTCCCACGGAGCGAATCCCTTGTGTCTGTTGCTATCAGTTCGTATCCGTATCAGTCAGGAACGGCAGTTTCCGTTCGTATCCCCCCACGCGACACGCCATGACGAAAGCCATCGCCCTGCTCGCCACATTCCTCGCGGCGCCCCTTCTGGCCGCCCAGCGCGCCCCCAGCGGCACGATCGTGGCCAGCAACATGGACGCCCACTCGGCTTCCATCGTCGACGTGGCCTCCGGCCGCACGATCACCACTATCCAAACCGGCGAGGGCCCGCATGAGGTGGCGATCTCGCCCAATGGCCGTCGCGCAGTGGTGGCGATCTACGGCAATCGCAATGCGGTCGGCAGTTCGCTTATGGTCATCGATCTCACCGCGCCCACGGCACCGCCGAAGATCGTGGAGCTGGGCGCCGGGAATCAGCGGCCGCATGGTCTGGCCTTCCTCGCCGACAACGCGTCGCTGCTGGTGACCGGTGAGCGCGCACAACGGGTGCTGGTGGTGAACGTCGACAACGGCATGATCGACTCGTCCATGAGCACCAAGCAGCCCACCACGCACATGGTGAGCCTGTCGCGCGACTACACGCGGGCGTTCACGACGAACATCGTCGGCATGTCGGTGAGCGCGATCGACGTGCCCTCGCGCACCGTGCGCGCCACGTTCCAGGTGGGTGCGCGCATCGAGGGGATTTCGGTTACGCCCGACGGACGGGAAGTGTGGGTGGGCGGCAACGAGTCGCACCTGGTGTACGTGCTGAACGGCACCACCGGCGACGTCATGCACAAGCTCGAAGGCTTCGGCATGGCGTATCGGGTAGGCATCACCCCCGATGGTAGAACCGCCGTGATCTCCGACCCCGGCAGCGAGAAGATCCACATCGCCGACGTGGCCACACACACCGTGCGCACGGTGATCGACGTGGCGCCGATGTCGGCAAGCGACGGTGCCGCGCCCGTGCCGTCCTCACCGCAGGGCGTCGCCATGTCTCGCGACAACGCGACGGCCTACGTGACGCTCAAGGCTGTGGCCAAAGTGGCGGTGGTGGATCTCAAGCGTGGTGCGATCGTGAAGTACCTCCCCGTCGGCGCCGGGTCGGATGGCGTGGGGTACTCTCCGATCGTGGTGAAGTAGGAACGAACAGCTCTACCGCGGATTTGCACGAATATCCGCGGATTCGATCGGTGCGAGCCGAGCGGTTCTCCGCGCGACAGCAGAACGCTTTTTGTAGTTAAACAACAAAAAGCGTTCTGTCGGCTTCACGAAGTCTCAGTCGCACTCGCTGAGTCCATCCGCGGATATTCGTGCAAATTCGCGGCAAAGCTGTTTGCTCTTACCGCTGCCCCACCTTCACCTCAACCGGCTCCACCCCGGCACCCGTATACATCGCCACCGTAAGCCGCCCGCTCTCAAACGCCACCCGATCGGCGTACGTAAGCGGGAACGACCCACTCCCAGCCGTCTGACCCGGCCCCAGCAACCGCGCACTCACGCGACTCGCGCCCGCCGGGATCGCGATACTCGCGGTGGTCGTACCACCCACCACGGCGCCCGAGATCGGCCCCGAAATCCGACCCGCATCGCCCGTACGCCGCAGCACCAGCGCCGACAGCGGGGCGCCACCGCTGTTCTGCACCGTAGCCGACCAGCGTAGCACACTGTGCACGCGATCGAGCGTGATCCGCGTGGTGGCCACCAGTCCGCGGGCCCGCGTGACAACCACGATCGGCGCCGACACGGGCGCCTTGGCCGCGATCAACGCCGGCGTGGTACTCGGCGCCACGCGTCGCGCTCCCGACTGTTCGAACGCATACGCCATCGCCACCAGGCGCGTGTCGGTGAAGCCCTTGCCCAGCAGTTCGATACCGATCGGCAGTCCATCACCCGCGAAGCCCGCCGGCACGCTGATGCTCGGCAGTCCGCTCTGCGCACCCAGGTTGCAGGTGCTGCCGTTCTGCACTTCGCCTACGAGTGTCGGCTTCTGCCGCACGGTGGGATAGGCGATCGCATCGAGCGACAGGCTATCGAGAATACGCTCCATGCGAGCCCGCAGCGCCGACTGCCGAGCCAGTGCCGTGCGATGCTGTTGGCTGTCGGCGTTGAGCACCGTGTCGATCACGCGGAAGCGCACTTCCAGCTGACGGTCGTACAGGCCGCGATCCAGGATGTCGCGCATAGACTTCACCGGTGCATTCGGCACGGTGCGCAGGTAGTCGATGAGATCGAACTTCGTTTCCAGATTGATCACGCTGGTATTCGCCATCAGCGTGTCGAACTCCGCCATCGGCACATCGATCACCGTGGCCCCCTGCGCACGCATGGCCGCGATGGCGGCCCGCACGGTATCGGCAATCTCGGAGTCAGTATCGCGGAAGTACGGCAGGAACACGCCAATGCGAGCGCCACGCAGCGCGTTCTTATCAAGCGACGCCATGAACTTCGGCGCTGGCTTCTCGCGCAGCACGCTCGTGACCGCGTCCTCGCTGTCGTAGCCCACACTCACATCGAGCGCGATGGCGAGATCGGTCACGGTACGCGCCAAAGGACCACCGATGTCCTGCGTGTGCGACAGCGGCACGATGCCGCGACGGCTCACGAGTCCCTGTGTGGGACGCAGGCCAACGAGCGCATTGAACGCGCTCGGAATACGAATGGAGCCACAGGTATCCGAGCCCCATCCCACCGTCGCAAAACTGGCCGCGATCGCTGCACCCGTGCCGCCGCTCGAGCCACCGGGGCAGCGAGTAGGGTCGTACGGATTGCGCGTCTGTCCGCCGAGTGAGCTGATGCTCGTGATGCCGGCCGCGAGTTCGTGCAGGTTCGACTTGCCCAGAATGATTGCCCCCGCGTCGCGCAGCTTCTTCACCACGAACCCATCGCGCGCCGGCTGACTGGTCGCCATCGCCAACGACCCCGCACTGGTCGGCATGTCGCCGGTGTCGTAGTTGTCCTTGATGATCACGGGTATCCCGTGCATCGGCCCGCGTACTTTCCCCGCTTTGCGTTCGGCGTCGAGCACCGCCGCCTCGGCGCTGGCCTTGGGATTAATGCGAATCAGCGAATTCAACTCCGGCCCCGCGTGATCGTACGCCGCAATGCGCGCGAGATACTGCCGCACCAGCTGCACACTCGATATCCGCCCCGCCGTAAGCGCCGCTTGCACATCCGTGATCGACGCCTCGGTGAGCTCCATCGGGGCACGCGCCGTCGCCGTCTGCGCACCAAGTGTCGGTGCCACGCTCAGCATCCCCGCCATCATCATCGCACGAATCTTCACGATCACACCCTCAAAAAATGCCGTTGCAGTTCTTCGCGCATCTTCGCGAACCTTCGCGATCTTCGCGTGAACCTACAGACTCGCTTCGACTGAGATCTCTCCGAAAGCACTGAACAGCTGGTTCACGCGAAGTCCGCGAAGAACGCGGAGGTACGCGAAGAACAGCAAAAAGCTTAGATGGGAAAAAACAGCGACTCGTATTTCACGTTCGTTCGCGGCGATGCCATCATCGGCTCCACCGTATCACGCCACCGAGCATAATGCGCCGTCGCCTTGTGCTCGGCCGGCGCGTCGTCGGTGAGGTACGCTTCGATCAGCGTGAAGCGCGTGGGGTCGTCGGCCTGCTGCAGCACATCGAAGCGCGCGATGCCCGGTTCGAGCACGCTGTTCGTGGCGTTATCGAGCGTGGCAGCCGTGAACGCGGCCACATGCTCCGGGAGCACGTGCACAAACACCTGGACGACAAGCATGGCGGGGGAGCTGGGATGGACACGGGCGATGGCGAGACGGACGGGCTGACGCAGCGGATATAGTGTTCGGGACGCCGGAACACTATATCGGAGCGCATGTCGAACTCGCCGATGCAGAATCCGATGACCACGTCCCTGCGAACCGGTGCGCTGCTGGCCGCCCTCGCCGTCCTCGCACCGTCGCTGCCCGCCCAACCCGCGGTGCCGCCAGCCGACGCGATCTACACCAACGCCCGCATCTGGACCGGCGACGCCGAACACCCCGCGGCCCAGGCCCTCGCCATCCGCGGCGGCAAACTCGTGGCGGTGGGGAGCGCCGCCCAAGCGCTCGCGTTTCGTGGCCCGTCCACGAAGGTGATCGACCTGCAGGGCCGCCGAGTGGTGCCGGGCTTCAGCGACTCGCATTGGCACTTGAGCCTCACCGATCAGGCCGACCTCACCGATGCCAAGTCGCCCGCCGAAATCGTGCGCCGACTCAAAGCCTGGGCCGCCAAGCGACCCGCTGGGGCGTGGGTGGTGGGGCGCGGCTGGACCCCGTCGGACTTTCCCAACAACACGCCGCATCGTCGCTTCCTCGACGCCGCGTTCCCCAACCAGCCCGTCGTCCTCACCGACCGCGACGGCCATCAGTCCATCGCCAACGGCCGCGCCTTGGCGCTGGCCAAAGTCACCGCCACCACGCCCGACCCCGCGCGCGGCGTGATCGAGCGAGAAGCCAACGGCGTGCCCACCGGGCTGCTGAAAGAGTCGGCGCGGCAGCTCGTCGTCACCCTCGTGCCGTCACCCACGCCCGCCGACATGGCGCGACGCATCGACGAGGAAACCCGCAAGGCCGCATCGTTCGGCATCGTACTGATTCAGGACGCCAGCGGACGCGCGCCCGATCACCCCGTGTTCACGATATTGCGCGCCGCTGCCAAGGCCGACACCCTGCGCGTGCGCTACCGGGCCGCCTTTCCGTTCACCCCCGACGCCTCGGCCGCAACCGTTCGGCAGTATACCAAGCTGCGCGACAGCACCACCGGCCCCTGGCTGCGCGTCGGGATCGCCAAAGGCATGCTCGACGGAACGGTCGACGCCAAAACCGCCGCCATGCTCGAACCCTATGCCGGGTCGGACGATACAGGGCTCCCGTTCTGGCCCGCCGCCACCCTGAACAAGGGCGTCGCCCGCTACGACTCCGCCGGCATACAAGTCGAACTCCACGCCATCGGCGACCGGGCCGTAAGAACCGCCCTCGACGCCTACGCCAACGCCACCAAGGTGAATCGCACCACCGGCCGCCGTCACCGCATCGAGCACATCGAAGTCCCCGCCCTGGCCGATCTCCCTCGCTTCAAGCAATTCGGCGTCATCGCCAGCACCCAAGCCATCTTCGCCACCCCCGACCAGACCACCCTCCAGAACTACGCCCCGCTCCTGGGCCCAGAGCGTAGTTCGCGGGCGAACGCCTTCAAGAAATTCGACGACGCCGGCGCCATCCAAGCCTTCGGCAGCGACTATCCCGTCTTCCCCATGGATGTCCTGCTCGGCATTTACACCGCCGTCACCCGCCAGACGCCGGAAGGCACGCCCAAAGGCGGCTGGTACCCCGAGAACCGCATCACCGTCGAAGCCGCCCTCCGGCACTACACGAAGGACGCCGCCTATGCCGCGTTCATGGAAAAGGAGACCGGCTCGCTCGTCGTCGGCCACTACGCCGACTTCGTAGTGCTCTCCTCCGACATCCTGACAATCCCACCGGCTGAGCTCCTCAAAACCCGCATCCTCCTCACGATCATCGGCGGCCGCGAAGCCTACCGGTCCACCAGCTTTCCGTGAGTTCGGAGTTCTGAGTCGAAGTTCGGAGTTCTGAGTTAGAACCCACCCCCCAATACCCACCACCCACCACCCCAAGCCAACAGCCCAAAGCCCCCCGCAGCGCTCCTACGCCGAACGCCGTTTTTCTTTATAGCAGCAGCAGCAACACTGTCCCGCCCCAACCCCAAAATCCCCCCACAGTGCACCCCACCTCCCGTCTCTTCCTCGCCGTCGGCTGCCTCGCATCCGCCGCCAGCGCAGTTTCCGCCCAGCGCGGCCCCGGCGGTCCTCCGCAAGCGCGCGGCGCCGATACCACGTTCGGTGTCTCCTGGCGCAACATCGGCCCGAACCAATCCGGCCGCATGGTCGCCGTCGCCGGTTCGACGCAGCGTCCCGACGAGTACTACATGGGCACCACCGGCGGTGGCGTCTGGAAGACCGTCGACGGTGGTAAGACCGCGATGCCGATGACCGACAAGTATTTCGGCGGCACCATCGGCGCGATTGCCGTGCAGCACAGCAATCCCGATGTGGTGTGGGTGGGCGGTGGTGAAACGCCGATTCGCGGCAACGTGTCGCATGGCGACGGCGTGTGGAAGACCATCGATGCCGGCAAGACGTGGACGTATATGGGTCTCAAGGAGACGCAGTACATCTCGCGTGTGCGCATCGATCCCAACAACCCCGACATCGTCTTCGTCGGCGCACTCGGCCACGTCTTCGGTCCGAACAAGGAACGTGGCGTCTATCGCACGACCGACGGCGGCAAGACGTGGAAGAACATCCTGTTCCGCAACGACAGCACCGGTGTCGCGGACATGATCATGGATCCGTCGAACTCGAAGATCATGTACGTCACCTTCTGGCAGGCCGGGCGGAAGCCGTGGTTGCTGGTGAGCGGTGGCGCAGGCAGCGGCATCTTCAAGACCACCGACGGTGGTGACACGTGGCAGGAGATCACGCGAGCGAAGGGCTTGCCGCAGACGGGCATGTTAGGCGCGATCGGTATCACGGTGTCGCCGGCCAAGCCGAGTCGCTTGTGGGCGATTCTCGAGCATGAGGCGAATGGTGGTGTGTATCGCAGCGACGATGCCGGTGCGTCGTGGACGTTCATGAGCGGCGATCGCAATCTGCGTCAGCGGTCGTGGTACTACTCGAAGCTGTATGCCGATCCGAAGGACACCAATGTCGTGTACGCGCCGCAGGTGAGTCCGATGGTGTCGAAGGATGGCGGTAAGACCTTCGCGTCCGGCTTCGGTGGCGGCGACAATCATGACATCTACATCGACCCCACCGATCCGAAGCGCATCGCGGTGGCGCACGACAACGGCTTGATCATCACGAAGGACGGCGGCACCACGCGCCAGGCCGTGGCCGTGGCCACGGGTCAGTACTATCACGTGCACCTCACGAGCCACTATCCGTTCCACGTGTGTGGCGCGAAGCAGGACGCTGGTTCGTCGTGCGGACCGGTGCGTGAAACGCCGGCGTTCGGTCGTGGCGGTGGTGGTGGATTCGGTGGTGGTGCGCCGGTGGCGCCGCCGTCGCCCTTCTCCGCGTTCTATGGTGTGGCGGGCGGAGAGTCAGGCTACATCAGCAGCAACCCGATCGATCCCGACATCATGTTCGGCGCGAACTACGGTGGCAGCATGGACGTGCTGAACCGTCGCACGGGCAAGACGCGCAGCATCGATCCGTGGCCGCTCGACCCCATGGGTCATGATGCGAAGGATTCGAAGTATCGTTTCCAGTGGACGTACCCGATCGTGCACTCGCCGCATGATCCGAACACGATCTATGTCGGTTCGAACGTTGTGTTCCGTTCCACTAACGGTGGCACCACGTGGACGCCGATCTCGCGCGATCTCACGCGCAACGATCCCGCCACGCTCGGCGCCTCGGGCGGCCCGATCACGAAGGACCAGACGAGCGTGGAGTATTACGGCACCGTGTTCACGATCGCCGAGTCGAAGCTGACGAAGGGATTGATCTGGACGGGGAGCGATGACGGACTGTTGTACGTGACGCGCGACAACGGCACCACGTGGAAGAACGTGACGCCGAAGGGACTGCCGGACTGGATGCGCTGGAGCATCATCGAAGCGTCGCCGCACAATCCGGGCACGGCGTGGGTGGCGGGCAACCGTTATCAGATGGACGACTTCGCGCCGTATCTCTATCGCACCACCGATTACGGTGTGACGTGGACGAAGATCACGAACGGCATCGCGCCTGACCATTTCACGCGCGCGATCCGTGAAGACCTGCATCGTCCGGGCATGGTGTACGCGGCCACCGAGCGTGGCGTGTACGTGTCGCATGACGCGGGCGCGAACTGGAAGAGCCTGCAGAAGAACCTGCCGCCGGTGCCAGTGAGCGACATGATGCTGCGCGACGACGATCTCGCGATAAGCACGCATGGTCGTGCGTTCTGGGTGATGGAGAACCTCACGCCGTTGCGTTGGGAGCCGGAAACCGAGAAGGCCGCGAGCACGCCGTATCTGTACAAGCCGGTGCCCGTGTTGCGCCTGAACGGCCAGGCCGCGCCGACGTTCGTGTATCGCCTGCCGAGCGATTCGATGCCGGTGACGTTCCAGTTCTATGACAAGGCCGGCAAGCTGTTGGCCACGGTCGCGAGCACCGACACCAACCCCACGCCCGCAGCGGGCGGCCCTGGTGGTGGACGTGGCTTCGGTGCCGCGGCGCCGGCCAAGCCGAGCAATCGGAAGGGCGTGAACCGGTACACGTGGACCATGCGTCACCCCGATGCCACCACGTTCCGCGGCATGATCTTGTGGGGCGGCCGTGGCACCGGCCCGTCGATGGCGCCGGGCACGTACAGCGTGAAGATGACCGCCGGCAGTGCGGCGCCGGTGCAGTACACGTTTGTCGTGAAGCCTGATCCGCGCTCGGAAGCGACGGAAGCCGACTTGGTGGAGCAGACGCGGATGGCGCTGCAGGTGCGCGACCGCATGAGCGACGCGAACAAGGGCGTGATCGAGATTCGTAACCTGAAGTCGGACGTCACCGATCGCACCGCGAAGATGAACGCGAACGCCGCCTTCGCGCCGTTGGCGAAGAAGTTCGCCGACAGTTTGAGTGCGGTTGAGGATTCAGTCTATCAGACGAAGAATCAGTCGGGCCAGGATCCGCTCAACTTCCCGATCCGACTCAACAACCAGTTCTCGAGCTTGCTGAGCTTCGTGTCGAGCGGCGAGCGCCGTCCGCCCAAGCAGGCGTACGATGTGCTGACGGTGTTGAACCCGAAGCTCGACCTGCAGATGGCGCGCATGGAGCGCATCATTGCCGCGGATCTGCCGAAGATCAACGCGATGTTGAAGGCGGCGGGATTGCCGGAGATCACGCGGAGCAAAGTGGAGAAGGGCGGGCCTGGTGCGGCGCAGGCGGTGTTTGTGCCGGACACGGAGTTTGACCGGTAGGGATTAGGCGGATGGAAATGATGACGCCCGGTCGACTTGGAGAGTCGACCGGGCGTTGTTGTATGCGGGGGGAGGAATGTGGCGATTGCACGGCCGGGAAAACTTCGGTAGGCGCCGCGACGCATCGGAGTAAACAGATACGACGGCCTTCGCTGATTTTTCTTGCGGAGATTAGCACTCGGTCAGATCTTTTGGTTTATGCCGACTATGCTACGAGTCCGACTTTGGGTCGGTCTCGCGAATGGAGGGCCTGTCGGAAATTCTGTGTATGAGTCATAACCTTGTAGGACGGAGGTGGTTATGGCTCGACGGAAACGGGCGGCGGCGGAGCCGCTGCCCGCAGGGCTGACGCCCGAGATTCTCGACCAGTTGGTGGCGGGGGTGCAGACCTCCGCCGACTTCCAGCTGGTCTGGCGGCAGTTGCAGAAGGCGATGGCGGAGCGGGTGCTCAAGGCTGAGCTCACGCATCACTTGGGCTATCCCGAGGGCGGGGAGCGCGGGCCGGATGGCAATGCCCGCAATGGCTTTACCCCGAAGTCGTTGCTGACCGAGAGCGGGTCGATTGCGCTCGACATCCCGCGGGACCGCGACGGCAGTTTTGCGCCCCAGTTTGTGCCCAAGGGCGCCCGCCGCTTGCCGGGCTTCGACGAGACGGTGCTGATGCTGTACGCGCGCGGCTTGAGCACGCGCGAGCTCCAGGCGTTTCTCGAGGAGCGCTATCAGATCCCGGTCTCGCCCGACTTGATCAGCACGATCACGAGCGAGGTGCTGGCCGAAGTCGAGACGTGGCAGCAGCGGCCGCTCGAGTCGACGTACGTGGCCGTCGCCTTCGATGCGCTGCGCGTGAAGATCCGCGACGAAGGCGTCGTGCAAAACAAGGCGGTGTATCTCGCGCTCGGCGTGCAGCTGGATGGCACGAAGGAAGTGCTCGGCTTTTGGATCGCGCAAACCGAGGGCGCCGCCTTCTGGCACCGCGTGTTTCGCGAGCTGCAGGGCCGTGGCGTGGCCGATATCCTGATCGCGCTGATCGATGGCCTGACGGGGCTCCCAGACGCGCTGCAGACGGTGTTTCCGCACACGGTGATTCATCAGTGCATCGTGCATCTCGTGCGTCAAAGCCTCCACTACGTGTCGTGGACCGAGCGGAAGCTCGCGCGCGGCGGCGCTGCGGACGATCTACCACGCGCCCACCGAGGCGGCTGGGCGTCTCGCCTTGCAGCGCTTTGCGGAGAGTCCGCTTGGGCAGCGCCACGCAGCGATCGTCGCCATCTGGGAGCGGCACTGGGAGCGCATCGCGCCGGCCCTCGCCTACCCACTGGAAATCCGCCGCGTGCTCTACACCACGAATGCGATCGAGAGCCTGAACATGCAGATTCGCAAAGTGATCAAGACCCGCGGCCACTTCCCGAGTGATGAAGCGGCCGGCAAGCTGCTCTATCTCGCGCTGCGCAACATCGGCAAGAAGTGGAAGGCCAAGCCCGACAAGTACTGGCGCGCGGCCTTCCCACATCTCAAGCTCCTCTTCGGCGACCGACTCGTGGCGACGTCGTGACCCGATGCTCACGACTCATACACAGAATTCCTGACAGGTCCCGAATGGAGCTTAGATGGCACCGAGCGACATTGAATTCAGCGGTACAGATGTTCGTCGAGTCTATGCAGTTCATGCTCTTCACCTAATGGAGGCTCTATGCAATACCGTACACCGTTTAATTCGGTTTCAATGGTCCGGTTCCTCAAGCTAGTTCTCGTCTCAGCGTTCGCGCATTTTCAACCTGGGGCGCTATTGGTCGCACAGACCGCTCCCAGTCTGCAGGCGCCAGCTCAGCCAGCTGACTCAATCAACATACTCCGCACGAAGCAGAAGTTCTTCTCCGATTCCCTAGCGTTTTACGCGGAGATGAAATCTCGGCTCGAACAAAGGGCAGAGCAGCTCAACAAAGATACGACCACTGCAACTCGGCTCATTCTATCTGCCGTTCAGGACTCGCTCCGAGAAACCAATCGTCGGTACGGGGGCGTGCAAAGTAGGGTCTCTGATCTCGGCTCTCAAATCACCGTCCTCGCGTCCGAGCAGTTGCGTCAGCTCGATAGTGAGAAACGGCGGCTAGGGCTCGCGTTAAACGCGGCGGCGACCGAAACCGACAAGGCGAAAATTCGCATTGAGCAACTTAAAAACGAAAAGTCTGCCGATAGTGCTTTGGCGATCAAGCGCGAGGAAGTTGTCAGAGAACTCGCAAAGCTAAAGGCGAATGTCGCGGGCTGGGAGAATCTCGGTGGAGTCGTTTCGACCGTCAGCCTAACTGCACAGCAGTTGCTGATATTCCCCGAGGCAGACTCCGGTCTGGTCAGCAAAGGGCAGAGCATGTTGCAATGGGTTGGCTTTGGTTCTGCCTTGGCGGGATCGCTTATCGCAGCTCGAGGCAATACAACCTCTGGTTCAGCGATGATTGGCGGCGGTCTCACCGTTTCGGCGCTCATTCAACGAGCATTCGGCTCGAACCCAAAGCTCCGGCAAGTCGCTACCAGAGTCGCTCGAAACGTTGGTTTCACGGATGACGTGAACAGTCTGGCCAACCTGACACCAACATTTCGAGCAGATGCGGAGCGGTTGCGAGGCGAGCTTGATGGGCTAAATGGAAACGATACGCCAACCGAGCAACAACTGAATACGTACTTCAAGCTCGTTTCACAACAGCGCGCGATCTTCGCTATCCTGTCAGCGATTAAGGCGAGAGGCCAGTTTCTCCTGGATTCGTTCGGTGACGACGTCTCCGCAAAGAGCAAAGGCAGCATGAATCGGCTCATTCAGGAAGCGGAGCGTGCGACAAGTCGTTGGTACTCCTACGAACCGGTTCTGCTGCAGCCATATGAGCTTCTGCTGCGACAGAAGCGTGGATTTTAGTGAGTCCAGCCAGTGCCGTCTAACCATCCTAACCGTCTTCCTGCCAAGGGCACGTGAATATCCGGAGTGCGCGAGTAGTGTTACTTGCGCACCCGAGTCGTGTCTGTTCGACGTTATTCGACCTCAGATGGCATTCGCGTGTCATCGGTTCCATCGTCTAATAGCCCTCGGCAATTACACAGTCCTACGAGCCGGAAGGCTAAGATGTTCACGGTCGAAATGCCGCCTGCGGTGTGAGCCGTTACGCGTGGACCATGCGTCATCTGAATGCCACCACGTTCCGAGGCATGATCTTATGGGGCGGACGTGGTACCGGCCCGTCGATGGCGCCGGGCACGTGCAGCGTGAAGATGGCCGCCGGCAGTGCGGCGCCGGTGCAGTACACGTTCGTGGTGAAGCCCGATCCGCGCTCGGAAGCGACGGAAGCCGATCTCGTGGAGCAGACGCGGATGGCGCTGCAGGTGCGCGACCGCATGAGCGACGCGAACAAGGGCGTGATCGAGATCCGTAACCTGAAGGCGGATGTCACCGATCGTACCGCGAAGATGACCGCGAACGCCGCCTTCGCGCCGTTGAGGATTCAGTGTATCAGACGAAGAATCAGTCGGGACAGGACCCGCTGAACTTCCCGATCCGCTTGAACAACCAGTTCTCGAGCTTGCTGAGCTTCGTATCGAGCGGCGAGCGCCGTCCGCCCAAGCAGGCGTACGATGTGCTGGCGGTGTTGAACCCGAAGCTCGACCTGCAGATGGCGCGCATGGAGCGGCTCATCAACGCGGATCTGCCGAAGATCAACGCGATGCTGAAGGCGGCGGGATTGCCAGAGATCACGCGGAGCAAGGTTGAGAAGGGCGGGCCTGGGGCGGCACAGGCGGTGTTTGTGCCGGACGCTGCGGAGTTCGATCGGTAGGGATTTGCGCTGGTGGAAGTGATGACGCCCGGTCGACTTGGACAGTCGACCGGGCGTTGTTGTATGCGGGCGGCGGAATGTGGTGCGTCGGATCGGTCTGGAGAACTACGCTACGCGCCGCGAGGTATGGGACGAAGTGGATTCAACTGTGCTCGTTGATCCTTCTTGCGCAGATAGGAGAGAGTAAGGATCGTGTCGCTTCCTCCGCCCACGCTGCCGGAGCGGCGTTGAGTCGGTCGAGCGAATAGAGGTTAGCATGACATGGTTTTCTCGTGTCTGAGTACCGATGGCGATTCTGATGTCAAAGCCGCAATTTCGGAGTCTTTGTCCACCTTGTCTCTTCCGTGCTGACCGCTGGATCCGCAGGTAGAGCTCCGAACCCCCAGCCGCGAGAATTCATCACCAAATGCCCAACTCACAATGGAGGACCCTTTCTCGCCTTGATGCGGACGCGATTGCGCGTCTACAAACGGTGTGGGAGGAGCGCGGCGCGCACCAGAACCATTCCATCAGTCTGGTAATCGCTGATGGATCCGGAAATAGCACGATCAATTCAAAGTTCAGCGCGATCTTGCAGCACCCTGCATATGAAGTGATCGCACGAGCATCACATCCTGTCTTTCGGTCCGTTTCCCTCACCGTAAATGAAGGCAGACCTTTCTCGCTCAGTATCTCTCGCGAGCCGAACAGCAGTTTCCCTGGTACCGATGCAATCAACGTATCCATCGGCGATGGAATAGCAGTAGAAGACGTAGCCAAAACAATTGGCGCCGCACGCGGCGCGTTTGAGCCGTACGGTGCCGTCGGCGCAGAAAGCTTAGACGTAGCATTGGGCCCAGTGCTCGGCGAGTTCTATCGACGACGCGAAGCCTCTGTAAATCAGATTGAGCAGGCTCTCAGGGAGCTTGTGGCACAATCGGTCGATGCGCGAAGAGAGCTCGATCGCCGCGCTGACGTCGAACGTCAGAATCTTCTTGCTGAAATCGATGCCGAGCGTTTGAAGACGACAGCGATGCTCGATGCGCGCGATAACGAGCTTAGGGAGAAGGATCACGCTCTCTCGGCGCGCGAGGCGACGCTCGACGATCGAACTAACACGCACGCGCGACGAGAAATCCACAAGGAACTTAAGGCGAAGTTTGCCGAACGCGCAGAGTCATTTTCGTTGACCCCAGAGACAGGAGCAAAGCGGGGGGTCGTTCAAACTGCGTTTTGGTTGTTGCTTCTGTTCACACTCGCCGTCGCAACGATCAACATCTGGGAGGCCGTGCGTCTCTTCGATGCAAGCACACAGCCGAATTGGTGGCTGACGACAATTGCGAGTCGCGGACTCATAAGCGCCTTCGCCTTCATCGCGGCAGTCGTCTACTACATAAGATGGGCTGATTCGTGGTCTGAACGACACGCCGCAGAGGAGTTCAAGCTCAAGAGGCTCGAGCTCGACATGGATCGCGCAAGTTGGCTTGTCGAGATGGCTCTTGAGTGGCAGGAAAAGAAGGGCTCGCAGATTCCCCCGGAGCTCGTACTACAGCTGTCGAGAAATCTCTTTTCGGTGGAGTCAGACAACGCGCGCGTCCAACATCCCGCAGAGGATATCGCGGCTGCAGTACTCGGTTCAGCGTCTAGTCTTCGTATTGCGTTGCCCGGAGGTGAGGCGACCTTCGACAGGAAGGCGCTCCGTCACATCTCAGAGCCTGCCAAGGCGAAGGGCGACTAGTCCTGATACATGGACGCATGCTAGCCTTGCATTACTCTTGACAGGGCCATTGCGGAGTGCTCCCTGTTCGCGTTTTGTGAAGGGCCCCGCAAGAGAACGCGAGCGTCAGGCCGCTCGGCCGCCCACAGTGTTTCTAAGCGCGCGATAGGCTGGCCAGCGAATGCGCAAGCGCTCACGGCGCGATCGAACATGGAATAAGCTTGGCTGCGACACTAGCAACGCAATCACTTCTCTCGCAAGGAGCGCCGCACATTGCAGGTTTATCGCGATTTGAATGGAGATTCAGGCGTAGACGCGTACGAGACTGGCGATGACTTCATCCGTGTGCAGTTTAGTAAAGGATCAGTCTATCTGTACACGGATGCCAGCGCTGGTAGGGAGCATATCGAAGCGATGAAGGAGCTCGCTGCGCGAGGAGAAGGATTGAATACGTACATCAACAAGTATGTGCGCAAGTTATTCGCAAGGAACGAGAAGTAGCCTCACCGGTTGGCGCGGCGAAGCAATCCGCGCCACTGCCTGCTGCGATTGGAATCCACCTGACCTGCTCGACACCCCGCGACTCTTCACCAATAGGCAATGCGCATCTCTGCCATCCGAATCCGCCATTTCCGTTCGATTGAAGAGCTAGATATTCCTTGCAGTGACTTAACGGCGCTCGTCGGTCGCAATGGGGCGGGAAAGTCTTGCATTCTGCGTGCGCTCGAGGCCTTTTACAGCGGAGGTCAAGGTATATCGGGGAGCGACTTTCACCACAATGACACGTCTTCACCGATTGCTATCGGGGTTACGTACGAGGGCTTGCCAGCCGAAGCCCAATCGTTGTTCGGCCCGTATATGGTCGGCGGCCAACTGCAGGTCGATGTAGTGATTGTTGCGGATGCGGGACGCACTACGGCGAAGTATCACGGATCGCGTCTAGTGCGGGCGGCATTCGGCGGCTTTCGACGCGCCGAGTCAGCGACAGACCGTAAGACCGCCTACAACGCGCTCCGATCAACAGCGGACTTTTCCGAACTACCGGCTTGGCAGAACCAAGCTCAAGGCGCCCAAGCACTCGAAGACTGGGAGGCGGCTCATCCAGAATCGCTGGAGAGAGACCGTGACGATGGTCAGTTCTTCGGATTCAAGGGAGTTGGTCAAGGCTACCTTGGTCGCTTCACGAGACTTCTGTCGATTCCGGCTGTTCGTGACGCTGGTCAGTTTGCAGTTGAAGGGCGTGGATCACCGCTCACGCAGCTGATTGATCTCTTGGTCAGGTCGACACTCGGAAACCGGGCTGATATCACGGCCTTTAGAGCTGACATGCAGCAGAAGTACGCCGATCTGCTATCGCCCGACGCAGTGCCGGAGCTCAATACTCTTCAAGCTGATCTCGCTCAGACGTTGGCATCCTTTGCTCCCAACACGGGGCTTGCGCTGCGGTGGAAGGCACTAGGAACCTTGGAGGTTCCTCTGCCAACCGCAGACGTCGCGCTCGTCGAAGATGCCTTCGAGGCGCCCGTTGACAAAGTTGGACACGGTCTGCAGCGCGCTTTCGTTCTTTCGGTCTTACAGAAGCTTGCCGTGTCCGCAGTCGCTGCAGACGAAGGGGGCCAGACGGACCCTTCACTGGTGATCGCGTTCGAGGAGCCGGAACTCTACCAGCACCCAAGTCGTCAGCGGCACATCGCCGAAATGCTCCGCCGGCTCGCGCATGGCGCCGGAGGAAGTTCTGCGCACGGCGCCCAGATTCTGTACTCAACACATTCGCCACTCCTTGTTGGAATTGATCGATTCGATGACGTGCGGGTCCTGAGGAAGAAGGCGTCGTCGAGTGAGCCCGCTCGGTCGAGAACCATTTTGGCACGAGCAGATGCTTCGGACGTCGCGCAGCGTATGTGGGTGGCATTCGGTAGCAGTGGATCTCCATTCACAGCGGCTGGCGAACGAGCGCGAATGGCGGCGTTGATGACGCCGATTGTCAACGAGGGCTTCTTCGCCGATTGCGTGGTTCTGGTTGAAGGCGAGAGCGATCGCGCCGCAATACTGGCGCAAGCGGCCCGAGTCGGCTTTTCACTCGATGCGGCAGGATGCGCAGTCGTGCCTTGTATCGGCAAATCAGGAATGCTCCGCCCGTATGCTGTGTTCAGCTCAATCGGGATTCCCATCTACGCCGTCTGGGATGGAGATCAAGGGAAATCTGGCGCGAGCGCGGAGGACAACCTTCGATTGCAGCGGCTTCTCGGTATCCCCGAAGTTGACTGGCCTCCGTTCACTGTGGCGGAGACATACGCCTGCTATCCGAAGAATATGGAGGAATCCCTGAAAGCCGACATCGGTGCGGAGCTGTTCCAAAACTGCATCGACGCCGCCTTGCAGGAGTTTGGACTGTCCAAGAGAGCAGACGGCATGAAGAACCCGCTTGTCGTTCAGAGGCTTCTCGAGAGTGCGGCCGCAGCCGGGATCGTCCCGTCATGTCTCTCGAGCATTGTTGGAGCAATCCGGGTCATGGCGAACGCGGCCTGACCGTCCTAACACGTTTCGTGTCAAGGGCACGCGAGTGTGCTTGGTGCGTGAGTAGTGTTGTTCGCGCACCAGCGTTGTTTAATAATCTGCCATGGCACGGCGCGTGTCATCGATTTGCTCGTCCACATGCGCGCGGCGATCACACAGTCCTACGAGCCCGTGGGCTCAGATGTTCACGGTCGACATGCCGCCTCCCCAATCGTTTCGGAGGTCCTCAAGGGCATCAGTTAGGCGGGCGGGTCTGGCAGGCGGGGCCACGTGGAGCGCTCCGTGGTGGCTACGGGGTGTCCATGGAATTGCTTGTTGAAGGGTTCGCCTTTCGACAGCATCGCGTAGACGATCGCGGCAAGTTCCTTCACAATCAACGCGCGGGCAATCGGCTTGCCTTTGCGCCGCTTCCAGTGCTGAAACTCGGCCTTCACCTCTGGGAAATACTGCATCGCGCGGATCGCGGCGTGGTGAAACGCGAGCTTGCGATAGCGATTGCCGTCGCGTCAGCGCCAGTGCCGAGTCTTGCCACCGGAGTCGTGGGAGCCAGGCACGAAGCGGCAAATAGGAAGGGAATGACGGACGCTGGGAAAGCGCGTGATACCATCGATCTCGGGCGGCAGGGGGTACGCGACGATCTTGCCGATACCATTCACACTCGCAAGGCGCTGCGCTTCCGGCGTCGCCAGGACGCAATAGCGGAGTTCGTGATCGAGGCGGCAAATCTGCGTCTTGAGCAGTGTGTGTTGTGCCTCGTGTAGCTCCGCGTGCGGGCGCGGCAGCTCCGGCAGTGCGGCAGCCAGCGCCGCGTTGCTCGAGCATCGCCCCGATAGCTCGCTGGCATTCCAGGCGCCGACTCACCAGCAGTAACCGCGCCCGCAAAAGGATGCGCACTTCGCGGGTCCCCACGCGAATCATGTGCGCCTCCGGAATTAGTTGCACGCGCAGTAGCTGCGCCACCGTGGCGGCATCCATGGCATCGGTCTTCACCTTCGCTTAGCTGATCGCCTTGAGATCCTTCGCGTGGGCAAGGCGTAGGTCAATGCTCTGTGGGACGAGCAGATCCGGCACCCAGTACCACATGCTGGTGCACTCACAGACGGCTCGGTGCGGGCCGTCGAGGGTCGCAAAGTAGGCGGTGACCGCCGCACGATTCGTCGGTAGGTCAGCCATCCGCACCACGATGCCAGCGGCATCGATGGTTTGAATGACCATGGTCCGCTTGTGGAGATCGATACCGGAGTAAAACATCTCGGATGCCTCCGAAGGAGCTGGGTTCGACGAGTATCTCGCCGCCGGGTCTCGTTGGGAATATTATTGCGTTGCTGCAGGCAAGCGCTGCGAAGATCCGCATAGCGATCGCGGGGCGTTCGCGGTAGCCTCAAGGACGGTGCGAAGGCCCCGCTGGTGTCCGTGTGGGCGTCTGCCGCAGGACGCGAGCGTTAGGAGGCCCCTAGCGTGATCGGAATTTTCAGTCAAACAGGGTCCGTCATCGTGCTCATCGAATGATTCAGTTTCTCGCGGACGGGATCGATCAGCTTGATCTAGCTCTGGATCAACTCGCGGTGCAGGATCGAAACTTTGATCGCTTTGCGTTGATGCTTATCGACAATGTTGTAGAACTGACACTTCATCGATTCGCAGAGGATCGGGCGTCGGAAAACGGTCTCTGGACTACGCTTGGCAAACCGAAGTACGACCAGCGGGTCGTTGATGAAGCACTGGGTCAGAACTTCGCCGACAAAATTCGACTGGCGGTTAAGCTCGCCCTGTTAAGCACTGTTGCCGGCGAATCCATTCTTTATCTCCACGCGTTCCGCAACACCGCGTATCATCGAGGGCTACGACATGAGGGCATACTTCATTCACTTACCCTCTTCTACCTCACGATCACGTGCGAGTTACTGAAAGCCTACAAGCCGCGGTTCTGGATCCTGAGTACGTCGGATGTCCTGTCGCATCGCGCGCGAAAATATCTTGGTGAACTCTCCGGAGGTCATCCTGAAGAGCGCTTCAACGCGGCATATCAGCGACTCTTCGATGTAGCCGCGTCGATGAAAGTCAACTTAATCTCCGATCTAGCAGCGGACATGGAGTCAACCGTCCAGCGGGCCGATGACACGATTCAATTCCTTGCGGACGACGCTCCTGAGAGTACGTCGCGTGAGGGCGCAGTCCTCCGCGTCCAAGTTTGGAAGTTGGCGGCTTCGGAGCAAGGTAGGTCGTATGCGAAGGAGAACGGCAGCCGCGCAAGCAATGTCTTCCAGCTTGTCGAGTGGCTGAGCAAAAACTACAACTGGCCAGTGAAGAATGACCCCATTCCAAGCTGGCGCAAGCGAGTTAGGCGGCTACGAGACGAGCGCGATCCACATAAAGCGCTTAAGAAGTACTGTGATTTCATGCGGCAGACTGATGAGATTCGAAGGATCCTGCACGCTGCTGCAGCGGAGCTTGATGACCACATCGAATCAGCGATCGATCACGCACGCCGTAAGTAAAGGATTGGAAACCGTGCGTTTGAGTACTATCGTTGCGCGGCTGCAGACGTTAAGAAAACCAACCAATCGCGATCATGACTGGACTTCAAGCAGAGTTCTCCTTCTCGCCACGAATCCTCGAGCACTTGGGAATCGCGGCATACAATAGCGTACAAAAGTGCCTAGCAGAGCTAGTCGCGAACGCCTATGACGCGGACGCTTCGCACGTCGTCATCGAACTCCCTGACGTATTGGACGACAGTAGCACCATCTCTATCGCCGATGACGGAGTCGGCATGACCGCGGCCGCGCTGACGAAGAAGTTTTTGCACGTCGGTAGGAATCGACGTGCCGATGGTGAGCGAACCGCGAAGCAGCGGCTCGTGATCGGGAGTAAGGGAATAGGTAAGCTCGCGGGTTTTGGAATTGCTTCGCGTGTCCGACTTACGACGCGTAGCGATGGACTGCAGTCGGCGATCACTATCGATAAGAGCGCATTGGACAACGTTCAATCGCTCGTCGGCCACAAGATTGACGTAGTTCAGACCCCTTCCGAACTCGCTCCTGGCACGAAGATCGAGCTAATCCAGCTACATGCTGGCCTTAAGATGCCGAGCGCTGACAGTCTCCGAAGACATCTGTACCGTAGCATGCCAATGGGTCCCGGCTTTTCGGTCACCGTGAACGGAGTCGAATGTACAGCCGAAGAGGTCCTTGGAGATCGAACAGATTTCGCTGAGCAAGTGCCCGGAGTTGGCCAAGTAACCGGGTTTTACGTGCTCGCATCCACGCGCCAAAAGAGACCAGGATTGTCGGTTCGCGTCCGTGGCCGCATCGTCCAAGCGCCTTCGCTATTCAGCCTCGACACGCGCGCACACGGCTTCTTCACCGCAGAGAAGATTGTCGGCGAAATTCGTGCGGAATTCTTGGATCCAGAAGACCCAGGCCAGGATCGGCAGGACTTGATCAAGACCTCGCGTGACGGTTTTCTTGAGGACTCAGAAACGGTTCGTGCGTTCTATGACTGGGCGGGGACGTTCGTTCGAAAAGTGATTCAGGGCGCGGACGAAGGCGAAACTAAGAAGCGAACTGACACGCTCATGTCGTCGCCGGAAGTAAAGGCGCGGCTGGAAAAGCTTCCGCCGCATGTGCGGGGGACGGCGTCAACAGTGGTCCGCGGCATTATCGCGAAGCTAAAGACCGCATCGGAGGAGGACGCGAAGAGCCTGATCGAGTGGGTTCTGCGCTACTACGAGTCGTCCGTGCTCAAAGAGCTGATGAATGCAATTGCCGCCGCGGACGTTCACGAAGCGGAGAAGCTAGCGGCGCTAGTGAGTGAATGGGGGCTGACCCAACTAACGAGCGTTGCCAGCATAGTGCAAACGCAGATAAACATCATCACGCGCCTTGAGGAACTCGTGTCCTCAGATAAGGCGTATGAGATCGATTTGCACAAGCTTGTTGAAGCCAATCTGTGGCTCGTCAAGGAGGGGCTGGAGCTGTGGTCATCGGACAAGCCGCTGAGGGTAGTCCTCGACGGAAAGATCGATCAGCTCTACGCTGACAAGTCAGATCTTCGTCCTGATTTGATTTGCCGGTCTCGCGACGAAGGGCATCAGGCGACAATCATTGAGTTCAAACGTCCGAAAGAGAAGATACGGATGGAGCACGTCACGCAGGCTCTCGGTTATGAGGGTCTGCTGAAGGCGCACCGGCCGAACCTTAACTTCACCACGTATGTAGTAGGGCGCGAGTACGATTCTGAGGTTCTAGCAATTCGCGAAAAACAAGCGAACGCGGGCCTTCACCTGTGGTCTTTCGGCGAGATTCTGCAGCGTGCCCGAGCGCGATTCGAACGCATTCTAGACATCCTAGGTCGCTAACCGATAGCGAAAGGTTTGCACGTCACGGGGGCTTCGTCGCCGTCGTATAGTTGGACGCTCGCAAGTACACCGTCACCAGTTCGGCGGCGGTCGACGACGCGACGCGACCCTACTTCGACTTTCTACGCGTCCGTCGCCAACGCTGTGTCGGGTTGCTCGCGGTAACTCTTCACCGCCTCGGCGGCGCGGTGTGCTCGATCGACCTCGATAATCTACGCGAACGCGTGGTGCGGCCGGCCGTGAACGACTCGACGATCAACCCACTGTTTCGCGATTCGATTGCGCACTAGAACGTCGTGACGCTGGCGAGTCGCGTGCGAAATCGGCAGACGTTGCCTTCGCCGGATTCAAACGGAAGGAACTGAAGGGATTCGGCTCGACTGGCGGCCAAGATCAACCCAGACAAGTCGCCAGAATTCTGCGACAAACACGGGCGGCGGAACGCACGATTCGGTACACGCCATCATGGATTTGTCGCGGATCGACGACGGTGGCCGCCGAATCGGGCGACCACACTGTGAAGATCATCGAACTTGCAGCGTCGAGCAGCGGATCGAGTTGAGGCGTTTGTCGACGGCCCTGCCCAGTTCATCCCTAAGGAAGCAAGGAGTCCGGTGTCACTCCCGTCCAGTACGAGGATGCCAGTTTAGTGCAGTTCTTGGAGCAGTCGATGCACGCCCGACCGCAGCTACAACCCTTTGTGCACTTGTCGCCACTCGGTCCTGTCGTGTCGCCGCACGCGCTCGTCACCAGAGCAAAGCTACTGGTCAAAAGCAGTACGGGGATAATCGAAATCAAGCGAAACATTCGGCGCATGGCAAAGTACCCGTTTCGAAAAGTGGGTTTCTGTACTGCGGAGTCGGCGTAGGCTTGGGTTCGTTGCAGCAGACCGTGCGCGTGACGGGGCGGGCGCATTCGTAGACGGAGCGTGCGCGGGCCACGCTATGAAGCAGAAAGCGAACAGCCTATCTGATCCCAACGATACAATTTATCAAGGCCATCCGCTCGAATCGACGAGCATGGATGACTCAATAGGCGGCTGGGCATCCGACTCAAGCGATTGTTCCGTGAGAGTGATCTCCTCGACGTCGAGCGCCGCGACGCGAAAGAGATAGATGCCGATGATCTCCCCAGATATCGCCTCTTGTTGTCCACTTGCGAGAAACTTGTCACGAGACTCGCTACCCGTCGCGCGAAAAACGTAGCCAACGTGCTCAAGCCGCCATCCCTCACGCTCGATCAAGTCAATGGTGCTCCCATGATTGGCGCCTGTGCTGTTTGTGAGCGCACCAACCATGGGAACAACGGCTGCGGTAGTCGTACTGAGGGGTAGATCGATTTGAAACACCCGTTCGCCCGCCGCCCGCGCAAGCCGCGCTCGGCCGGGAGGGGTCGAGGCAAGAATTGCGCGGCTTCGCTCAACCGCGCGACGAACATCATTCTCAGCGCTCTTTGCGTCGTGCGCGGCGGCGCCCTCGATGATCTTGTCCCAGAGCCCCAATGTTAATTCTCCAAGTATGCGTTCTCGCATCGCGCTTCGTTCTCCATTCAGCGGATGCGCGAGGTCAAGGTTCGGCTTCTATTTTCGCCGACTACAAACGAACCTGGCGAGATCGCTTTTGCTCGATCCCCGTACGAGCTCAAACCACTCTGTAGGCTTCCGCACAATGCTCTCAGCAGACGTCTCACTGTATCCGAGTTCGCGCATTCGCATGGTGCGGCAGTTTGTTTCTGTTCTGGTGTATCCGACGCCAGAAGGCCCCACGCGCTTGTGAAGTGCTACGACTATTTCGCCACGACGGGAGGAGGAAATGAGGTAGTAATTCCCTGGATCGCCACCGACGCTTCTTGGGATGAGGATCGGTTGCTGTCCGGACGACGCGCTCTGCGCAATCGATGTTCGCGTTACAGTCGTCGGTGGATAAGTCCGCGGAGCGTTCGATCTGCGGAGTGTACCTCCGGCCTCGCTGAAGCTCACAACTGCGAATAGAAACAAAAGTTCTGTACGGTGCATGATTTGCTCGGTTCAGTAACTACGCGGCGGCGACTACAAATGTGCACCACGGTCGCAATGCTGTCGAATCCGCAACCGAGGCGCAACATCTGACGAGGCGCACGATGGCACCACGTGGCTCAGGCCGCTATTGACCGTTCCATAGGGTGCTGATTCCTCTCCAAGCCATTACCAGATTTGAGCGTGCGTCCAGATCCTGTATTGCTCTCCTACGCGCGCGCTACTCATCCTTCTGCATTAAGCGCCCCACCTCCACCCACCGAAACCGCACCGTAACATCCCCTCCCTGCACCGCCACAATTCCCGCCGGTCGCGCCGGTACGCGCAGTTCCCGCATCAGCGGTAACCCCGCCGTCACCGCAGCCAACCGCAGCACCACCGCCGAATCCGCCGGCGCCTCGATCACCGCCGTGAACCCTGAATCCGGCGGCGCGGTAAACGGAATCGATAGCGCATCGGGTACACGCCGATACCGCGCGCTGTCCAATGCGATCCCGTCAATCGCGATCGCCCGCAAGTACGCCGCGCCGTTCACGCGATACGCCAACGTGACACTCGGCGCCGTGAACCGCAGTGTGAGTCTCCGGCGGTCGCCCACGACGGAGTCGGCCACGACCGCGACCTCCGGGCCCTCGGCGATCGTACGCGCCACGCCGCGCAAGGCAAGCGCCCGCGTCGTGCTCATCGCCGACTGAATCCACTGCATGGTCGAATCGGCTTGGGCTTGAGCGGGCAGCCTACGTGCGGACGCCCCGAGTGTCGCAAGCGCGAACGATCCCTCTCGCATCGCCGCCGACGGCGCGACAAGCCACGCGCTATCAGCGTCCACCGACGTCACGAACGCGAGGTTCTCTGTAGTGGGCCGCGCGTCATCGCGACGCACTGTCATCGCTCCCGCCGCAACGAGTGCCAGTGACGCCGCCGCAATAAGCCCAGCCGATCGCCAGCGACGCTCTGCCCCAAGCGACTCGAGTTGCGGCGCCAACAACCACGCCAGCAGCGGCACGAGCACGCCGACACCAATGCCGCCTGGTCCTGCCAGCGGCAGTGTGTAGCCGGCAACCATGATGCACACCGGCACCAGGAACGATGCCGCGATCGCCGTGGCTACCCAACGTGCGGCAGTCGCACCCACGCTGTCGCGCATCACCATCTCGACCACACCGGCAAGCGCGACCGCGAGCGCGGGCCACGCGAACAGATAGCTCGCCAACGGGCAGCTTCACGGCGGTGAAGCACGCGATCCCGACCCACACGACCAGCGCACCTACGTGCAACGCGTCGCGAGTCGCCCAGCGTCGCGCCAACGCCCACGCGCCGGCAGCAATGGCCAGCGCGAGCATCGCCAACGCCAACGCATATGCGCCGCTCCACGACGGTTGACCGTCCCAAGTGGTCGCGGTGTGCACCTTCTCGATCGTAGTTGCGAGCTGCGACGAAGCCAATCCACCGAGCGCCGTCGCAACGAGCATCGCCACCGCGCCGAGCAACATCCCGCGCGCCCACTTCTTGTCGCTGCGCGCCGTGAACACCGCCAGCCCGATCACCGCCGCCGCAACCACCAGCGCGATCGGCACACTGTACGATTCGGGATACGCCAGAACGCCAACGAACGGACTGTTAAATAAGATCGCGTCGCTGGTGACGGGGCGGGGGAGTGGTCCGCTACCGAACGTCTTCGTGAGCGCGAGGAGTTGCGTGCCGTGATGCTGCAAACTCCCCGCGTCGAGGTGCGCGACGTCATCGTGGAACGTGTGATAGCGCTCCACACCGTCCACGAAGGCGAAGTTGAGCGCGGGCGTGCCGAGCAGCGAGAGCTCGGAGAGATCGGTGTCGTTGGGAAGCGAGCGGTAGATGGTCACGCTCAGCGAGCTCGCGGTCACGTCGTTGAGCGTGGCCAGCACGCGCGCCACATCGAGGTTGCCGGCGCCGGTCTCGAACATCAGCGAACGTCCCGTGGTACCGCGCGCTTCGAAGTTCATGGTCAATGCCACGTCGCGCGCCCACGGATGTTCGCGCACGAATGCGGCGGCGCCGAGCAGGCCGGATTCTTCGGCGTCGGTGAAGAGCGCGGTCACGTCATGTTCGAGCGGCGCGCCGGCCCGCAGCGCACGCAGTGTCTCGAGCAGCGCGGCCGATCCGGATCCGTCGTCGCCGGCGGCAGGGGCCGCACCCACGCCGTCGTAGTGCGCGGCAATGAGCACGGCCTTTCCGCCGGCCACACGTCCCCGTACGCGCACCACGATGTTCTTCACATGTCCGGCCGCGGGATACCGCGTGCCCACGCCCGTCGCTTCCTGCACCTGTGGCTCGAGACCCAGCGTGCGCAGCTCGGCCATGATGTACTCACGCACCCTGGCGTGGTCGGCGCTCCCGCTCGGATGCGGACGCTCGGCGATCGCGCGCACGTGGCGCAGGGCGCGGCTACTCGAGAACTCCCCTGCCGGTGCCGTCTCGGGGAGCGGTGCCGGCGTGAGCCCCGACCGCACGATGAGCGCGCCCACGAGCAGTACGAGCGCGGCGAGGGTGCGGAGGGGAGCGGAGCGGGTCATGCGGGTCCGGAGGGGGCGTGGCGGCCTGATGTACCTACGTTGTTGATTCGCAATATGTTAGCACCACTATCCCGAGTTGGCCCAAGAGCCTTGTCCTAGCTTGCTACTAGTTTCTCCAAAATTAGTAGCAAGGAAATGCTCCGACCCACCCAGCAACGGCTTCGGCGCGCTAGATTTACTCAGTTAATTGAGTAGAATTACTCAATATGGTGAGCAAAACTACACCCTTTCAAAGACAAGCGGCAACTACCCTCGCCGACCGCCTTGCCGAGCCGCGCCGGTTCATTCAGGTCGTCGCCGGCCCTCGGCAAGTGGGCAAGACCACCATGGTCCAGCAGGTCACCGACGCTCTCACGGTGCCGGTGCGGAGCGCCAGCGCCGATGAGCCCACCCTCAAGGGCACCGACTGGATCGCCCAGCAGTGGGATGCCGCGCGGCTTTCCACCAACCGTACAAACGGCGCCGTGCTAGTCCTCGATGAGATCCAGAAGATCCCCGGATGGTCCGACACGGTGAAGCGCCTCTGGGACGAGGACACCCGCGCCAAGCGCCCACTCCACGTGGTGCTCCTCGGCTCGGCCCCGCTGCTCATCGCTCAAGGACTGGCCGACAGCCTCGCCGGCCGATTCGAAACGATCCCTCTGGCCCACTGGTCGTTCGCCGAAATGCACGACGCGTTCGGCTATTCGCTCGACGAGTACTTGTTCTACGGTGGCTATCCGGGCGCGGCGCCCTTGATTGGAGAGCCCACCCGCTGGGCGCGCTACGTGGCTGATAGCCTCATAGAAACGTCGATCTCGCGCGACGTGCTGCTGCTCACGCGCGTCGACAAGCCGGCCCTCCTCCGCCGTCTCTTCGAGCTCGCCTGCCGCTACTCGGGGCAGATTTTGAGCTACACCAAGATGCTGGGCCAACTCCAGGACGCCGGCAACACCACCACGCTCGCCCACTATCTCGACCTGCTGGCCGGTGCCGGCATGGTGCTCGGACTGCCCAAGTACGCCGGCGATGTGGCCAGAAGCCGCGGGTCGAGCCCCAAGTTACAAGTGCTGAACACCGCACTCATGACCGTGACCAGCGGCCTCACGCTTACTGAGGCGCGCGCCGACCGCGAGTTCTGGGGGCGACTAGTGGAGTCGGCCGTCGGTGCTCATCTCACCAATGCCGCCATGCGCGGCGAATGCACGGTGCACTACTGGCGCGAACGCAATCACGAAGTCGACTTCATCGTGCAGGCTGGTCGCACGCTCACTGCCATCGAGGTAAAGAGCGGACGCGCCCCGCTGGCGCACGCGGGGACGTCGTCCTTTGCCCAAGCCTTTCAGCCGACACGCATACTCATGGTGGGAGGCGATGGGATCGCCCTCGAGGAATTTTTGTTGAAGCCTGTGACGCATTGGATTGGCGCGCTGCCGTGACCGAACTCCGTCGCCTCGCGCTCTTCACCGCCGTCACTATCGCCGGCATCATCGGCACCGCGATCGGTGCGCTCCCGGGCGCGGCCTTCGGTGACATCGGGTTCATTGGTGGCGGCATTGCGGCGGGACTGCTCGCGGTGCTCGTGACCGTCAATCTGCTGGCCCGCACGCGCGTGGCACTCTCCGATCGTCGCCGCCACGTCACCAAAGGCGCCGTCATCGGCTATCTGCTGTTCGCGTTATTCGCGGTCGCAACAATGCCCACGATGATCGGGCCGATGATTGCCGTGCTCTTCATCGGTGCCGGCGCGGTGTTCGGCGACCATCTCGCCGCCGAGTCCGAGCGTGCGCTGCCAGCGGTAGACGATTGAGCTGACGGCGTCGAAATCGCCGCCGCCCCCCGTCGCCTATCGCACGTCCACCCGCGTACGCTGCGAACCCACCCCGTCGCTGCACACCACCGCCACGGCCGCCGCCGATGCGGCCGCGATGCGCAGCGATGCCGCCGGCGCTGAGCCGAGCACCGTACCGGTCGACGAATCGAGCACGAGAATGCCGCGCGCGGATGCATCGGCGCACGCCACGTTCACCATGCCGTTCCCTTCGCGCACGGCCTGCGTGGCACGCGCCACCGGTACCATGCCCGCCGCCGGCGATCGATCAATGCGCTGTGTCCCGGCAGGTCCGCGTACGACGATGGACACGAGCTGCGCTTCGAGCGCGGCATCGCTGGGCAGCACGACGGTGAAGGGACGTACGTCGGGCATGTGGGCGAGCACAAACGGCTCGAAGGTGTGCGCGAAGAGTACGCGGCCATCGGCATCGAGCCCCTCGACGCGATACGAGCCGGCGCGATCGGGCAGCGACGGCCTCGCGTCGAGTGCGAACGCCGGTTCGAGTCGGAGCTGGTGGCCATTGGTGATACTGCCCCGAACCACGAGCGTACGTCGTCTCGCGGCGCTGGGCACTGCGCGCACGCGCGGCAGGTCCACGGTGAGTGCCGACGCCGCGATCAGGCCGCGAAACGCGAGCACGGCGCGATAGGTGTATGCGCTCGACCACACCGGAAAGCAGTATCCCATGGCGTCGCCCGCGCTCTTGTCGACCGTTGGCGCACTCGTGGCCAGACCATTCGCCCACGCGAACACGTCATGCCCCGATTGCTCGAGCGTACCGGTCGCTAACGGATAGGTCAGATCGAGCGGCGAGCCCGCGCCGCCGCACGGCGCGTGTGCCCGACCAAAGGTGTGCCCGATCTCGTGGGCGACGAGGTCGCGCGCCTGCGTGGGGCGGGTGAACCAGTTGATCTGCACACCCACCGACGTGCGCGTGCCGGGGCCGGTGTTCGCGGTGGTCGGCGGGATGTACGAGAACCCACCGAGCGTCGTGTTGTTGAATCCCGCCGGCGGTACGACCACGCCGTACCAGTTGGCCGTGGACTCGACGGGATCGACGACGCGCGCCAGATCGAGCTCGGCGAGCACCTGCTGCCAGAAAGGCGCTGCACCACCTGACGGCGTGATCCCGAAACTCGCGGCCGTGGTCAGTGGCGTGCCCACGCGTGCATTCACCACGCCCAGCGGATGGATGCTCAACAGCGAACGCAGGTACTGCGGCAGCACGGCCGTGTTGACGGCGCCAGTGGCGTTGCCGTGGGCCGAGAGCACAATGGGCACAAATCGGATGTTGAGCGGCGGTACGGTGACCGTCGCCAGGGTCGCGGCTCCGGCGCGCGGGAAGGCGTCGTTCGCCACCGAATCGTCGGGCGCGGCTCCCTTGGGATCACGGAGCACCTGCCATCGGAGTCCACTGCGCAGCACAGCGGCCGGCACGAGAAACTGTACGCTCGGCGCCTCGAACGACGGCGCCGTGCCGAGCGCCCCGACGCTGAGCGCGGTATCACTGCGTACGAGCGCGCCGCTCGCATCGAGCAGCCGGAGTACGATCTGCATCGGCCTGGTCACTGCGGTCGACGCGCGCACGAGCACGTTGACGACGGCAGCGTTCCCGGCGAGCACCATCGGCAGGCTGCCGTCGGCGACTTGCACGCCTTGGGTGAACTGCGCATCAACGATCGCGAAGTCGGCGATCGCGGGCGCGAGCGGCACGGTCAGCGTGGCAGTGCCTTGCTTCCCCTGACTCGCGCCAGTGATCGTCGTCTGCCCGGGCGCGAGCGCGCTGATCGTGCCGCTCGGCGAAATGGTAGCGACCGACGGTGATGACGACGACCAGGTCACCGCACCGACACCGATCGCGCGGTTGTTTTGATCGAGCCCGGACGCCGTGGCCTGACTGGACTGGTTCACCTGCAGCGTTGCGGAGCTCAACGCAACGGTGAGTGTCGTGAGCACGGCCGTGGGCTCGGTGACGGTACCGTCCTTGCCGCCTCCGCTGCAGGACACGCTGGCAATGAGTGCGAGCCACAACAGAAGGGCACGACGACGAGCGGGGCGTATCGACATTGTATTCACTCTCGTTTACGGTAGCGTGATCCGCGCACCCAACAGCGGCTTCGGTGTCTCCGGCGCCGGTGCCGGTGCCCCCGCCGCATCGAACACTTTCACGGTCTCGAACGCCGTCAGCGAATCGCCCTTGACGGTGATCTGCATCGTGAGCTCCAGGCGACCCGCATACCGATGCGTGGTGCGGTCGGCGGTGACTTCCACCCACTTGGCTTCGAAGCGGTCGCCGCGGACAGCCCAGATACCTTTGCCGTCGCTGTCGCTCGTGCGCGGGTCGCCGGCGTCCGGATTGGCTTGCTGCATCGTGCCGTCGGCGTTGAACACGTACAGGTGGTACGGGAACGGCGCGTTGGGGTCCTGCACGAGCCACGTGCCCACGATCGGGTGCGCACGAGGTACGTCGCCCGACGTACCTACGGGCGCGTCTTCTCTCTCTCGCTCGCAGCCGGACGCGCTCAGCGCGGTGCCGGCCAGCAGCAGGAGCGCGAAGAGATTGCGAGATGCGCGCATGACATGTCGATTGTAGGAAGCGGAAGGAAACGGACTGACGTCGAGGTGAAATTATGCGTGCACTGCTGCTCGGTATGCTACTGGCCACGGGAGTGATGATCTATCGCCCATGGCAATACACGTGGGCCTTTGGCCAAGACGCGGGTGCCGCGCGCTCGGCCGACTGGAAGGACAAGCCGTGCTCGAAAGCACTGGCGGCCTCCCTCTACGATGCCGATGCCGATGCCAGTTCGAGAGTCGCCGGCAGGAAGGACAATCAGTTCTTCATTCCCGGATCGCCAGGGCATATGCACTACGTGTACGGTTTCCGCTCGCAGAATGCCTGCGAAGAGGCACGGACTGCGATGGGCACGGCGCAGTGGGATCAATCAAAACCGTAACGCGCCGTTGGGTCGGATTCGCCACGACGCAATAACACGCGTATCTCGGCGGCGCTCCGCTACTTGGCGATGCCCGCGGGGAGTTCGAACAGCTTCGGGTCGTTCGGCGTGAACGTGACGCTGTTGATCGTGAGCACGACGTCGCCTTGCGCGGTGCCCTGGATCTGCACGGTCGCCATCAGCTTGCCGTCGAATGCTTTGTAGTCGCGGTAGATGTTCGTGAGCAGCCCGTCGGGCCACTTCACGCGCTGTCCTCGACGCAGCCCGGTCGCGACCTCAAAGAAGTCGTAGCGTTCGTGGCCGCCCTTCGTCGTGATGGCCACCTTGTAGCACGACACTCCGTCGAAGACCTCCTGCGCGACGACGGCCACGTTCGTGAATCGCGACGGATCGAGGAAGGCGGCGCGGACCGCATTGGCTTCCGCCCCGTCGATCGCTTCTGCGCCGCCGACTCGACTGACCGAGCCATCGGGCTGCGCGCGCCACATCGTAGTGCCGTCGCTCCCCTGCTCGACACGCCCCACGCCGAGGTCGATGATCATGCGCACCTTGTTCGGGGCGCTGTTGTAGCGATTGTAGCTCCCCGTAATGTTGGCGAACGTGATGTTGGCCGTGCCCTGCTCCGCACGATGCGTCACCTTTGCCCACGCGTCGCGTCCTCCAACGGCCGTCGCGTAGTTGTCGTACACCTGTTGCACGGATGGCAGCTGCGCGTCGGCGCGCGTGTGCGCGGCGAGCAGGAGCGCGGCGAGGGCGGCCACGTGACGGACGGGAAACATGAAGGGCTCCAGGAAGGGTGAGTGCGCATGGATAGCTTCACTGCTTAGCCGATGGCTACCCTGGTCACACCAGTTTTGTTGCGCGTTCGGGACACACCAAGCATTGATCGGCGCGCGACGGCGGGGGAGACTGCATGCGTACGCTCGCGTGTACTTCGACGTAGCGGGCTCGCCTGACATCGTCGCTTCGTGGCTGATGCCGGAATCCACAAGCGCCAGGAGGAATGCAATGTCGCGCATCCGAAAGACATGGTTCGAGAAGGACGTGGCCGCGCGCGAAGTCGGGGTCAACCCGGCTCTCCTGCGAGCGGTGAACGTGGTCGCGGCAGGAGGCCTGATGGTGCTCTCACTGCCGGTGCTGCTCGTGGCCATGCTGGCGGTGCGTCTCACGTCGCAGGGGCCGGTGATCTATCGGCAGGTGCGCGTGGGCATGGACCGGCGTAGCTGCGGTGACTATCCGGAGTGCCGTCGCAGCGACGACATCGGTGGCCGTCCGTTCACGATCTACAAGCTGCGCTCGATGGTGGCGAACGCGGAGCAGGGCACCGGTGCCGTCTGGGCGACCGCGAACGATCCGCGCATCACACCCGTGGGCAAGATCCTGCGCTCGTCGCGCATCGACGAGCTGCCGCAGCTGTGGAACGTGCTCCGCGGGGACATGAACCTCGTCGGTCCACGTCCCGAGCGGCCGAGCATCGTGCGACTGCTCAAGGACGAAGTGCACGGCTATACCCTGCGTCATCGCGCCCGCCCCGGCATCACGGGCCTGGCGCAAGTGTCGCAAGCCTATGACAGCAACGTGGACGACGTGCGTCGCAAGCTGAGCTACGACCTCACGTACCTCCAACAGCGCAGATTGCGCACCGACATGCACATTCTCGCGCGAACGGTACCGGTCATTCTCAAGCGGTTCGGGGCGAACTGAGCGTAGCGAGCTGCGCTTGAGGACCCGCGGGTGGCGATCACCACCCGCGCGTCGGGCAAAGCCTTACTTCGCGGCTATCCAGTCGGTGGCATCTTGGCTGCATCGGGTGAGGCGGCCAATGCGTCGTCGCTCTCCCCACTGAGCTCGAGAACGTCCACCACGCCTTGGAGGATGAGTTCATGTCCGACCTATCGAACGTTGCGGCGCCGCCGAGTACCTCGCCGATGTCTGCCGCCGACGAACTCGAGCTGACGCGGGTGTATCGCGAGCGATACCCCGACCTGGTCGCCGAAGCGAAGGATGCGCTGGGTAGCGAGCTTGAGCACTACAGCGGCAAGATTGCGCAGCAGGGGATGCTCGACGCGTGGCCGCACCGCACCGAGTACACGGTGCCAGGGGCCTTCGACGGCGCGCTGCACGATGCCATACGCGCCGCCGCGGCGATACAGCGGCAAAAGCACGCTGCACTGCATCAGCGCGGTGGTGCCCGCGTACCGCACGTGGCGCCACTCAGCACCAACGACGCGGTGGCGAAGCTGGTTGCGGTGTTGCACGAGGCGCCGGTCGATCACGACGCGGCGGTTCGTGCGTCGCGCGAGGCGAGCAAGCATCACGCGGCCGAGCACGTGCAGCATGTCGGGCGGACCCGTTCGTGGAAGGGGCCGGCGATTGCCGTGGTCGTAATCGCCGTCGCCATCGTTGGCGGTAGCACGCTGCTCTCGGGCGCCGGCGAAGAGATCGCCGTGAAGAAGGCGATCGCGGCCGAGGATGCGCGTACGCTGTCGGCGGCGCGTGGACAGCGTGGCAACGTGGATCTGGCCGACGGCACGAAGGCGCGCATCGGGTCGGACTCGCGGCTTCGCATGCCACGCGCCTTCGGCACCACGATGCGCACGGCCGAAGTGGACGGCACCGTGTCGTTCACCGTAGCCCCTGGACAGCCGCTGCCCTTCACGATTCTGGCCGGTAACGCGATCGTGACCGCGACGGGCACACGCTTTACGGTGCGTGCCTTCCCCGAGGAGCAGGCGGTGGTGGTGGGTGTTGAAGAAGGCAGCGTGTCGGTGCGCGTGAAGGACGGCGGTGACCCGACGGACGTCGCGGCGGGTCAGGCGGTGCGCGTCACACCCGATGGCGCGGTGACGGTACTCGACGCCGTCGCGAGCGATGTCGCGCTGGCCTGGGTGCGCGACTCGCTCGTGTTCACCGACACCCCGGCGCGCGTGGTGCTCAACGAGCTCTCACGCTGGTTCTCCCTGAGCGCCACGCTGGCCGACAGTGCACTCGGCGCACGCCCGGTCACGTTGCGCTTGGGGATGGAGTCGTCGGGAAGCGCGACGGCCGCGTTCGCGAAAGCGGCGGGACTTACGATCGGCTTCGATAAGCAGGAGAAGGTGGTGCTGTCGGCCGCACCGCAGCGCTAGGACGCTCGCCCGTCCATCGTTTGAAGGCTCGAGAGAAGGCGGCGGGATCGGAGAAGCCAACCAGCGCGGCGGCTTCACTCACGGTCACGCCGCCGCTCTGTAGTCGCTCCAGGGCCACCGACCGACGCAGTTCGTCGAGCGTGGTCTCGAAGGTGACGCCTTCGGTTTTGAGTTTGCGGTGCAACGTGCGTCGGCTCATCGCGAGCGCACTCGCTACGCGTTCGACGCCCAAATCGGCGCTCGCCAACCGCGGCCGCAACACGAGCTCGACCCGCCCGCGCACCGTGCGCTGCGCGTCGATGGCCTGTAATCGTGCGTCGGCTTCGGCGGCGAGGATCCGCGCCACGTGCGCTGGCGCTGGTGTGAGGGGCGTATTGAGGAATGTCGCGTCGAGCAGGAGCGCGTTGCGCGTACTGCCAAAGACCATCGGAACCCGGAACACGTTGCGATAGGCGTCGCCGTGCGCCGGGGCAGCGTGCGTCACATGCACGGCACGCAACACGCTGCGACCAGCGGCGCGAGCGGTGCCGCGGGCAATGCGCGCGAACACCAGCTCGGTGATCTCGGGCCACGTGTCGTGTGGTCGCAGATCGATGAACCATGCGCCGGCTGCGCTGACATCGATGCGAAAGCGGTCGCCGGCGCCGAGGGTGGGGAAATCAATGCCCAGTCGCGCGTAGCGATTTACCTGTTGTAGCGCGCCGAGCACGGTGGTGGCCGACTGCCCGAGTGGTGAGGCGAGCGAGACCTGCTCGCAGGGCACGTAGTCGCCGCAGTGGAGCGCGAAGGCGGGATCGTGTGACTGCGCCGCGCCGGTTCGCAATACGGCGATCAGCGCGTCCATCGGTAAGCGGGCATCATCGACGGCAAGATCGGCTTCGTGCACGCCCGCTGCGCCCAGTAGCGCGCCGCGATCCACACCGCGTGTGACCGCGTACGTCACGACCCCGCGCACGTATGTCGCGGAGACCGTCACCTGTGTGGCGAGGTCCACCGAAATGGTGGCCCCGCGAGTCACGTCGTTGTCCCCAGCGATCATCACCACGCTCCGCGCGAATTCGTACGACTGGTGGAGAGCCACCGCAGGACACCCTAGGACATCCTAGGACACGCTCCCCGCTACCCACGCACCCGATGCCCAGTACGGTCGATACCACTCCCGTCGCCCCTCTCTCAGAACGGATGCACCCCGCCCCGGGATTCACCAGCCGAGCGACGGCCGGCCGATCTCATCCCGGTCGCCCGAGTCAACGCATGCTGGCCCTCGCCGTACGCGCGTGGTGCGGCACCGCGCTCGCCGGCCAGTTCATCTTTGCGCTGTATATCACGATGGTCTACGGTGGCGCGGTGGTGTCGGGCGACCACGCGCGATGGAACACGATCATGCGGGCCGCCTACGTGCCTGGACAGACACTCGGCAACGCCGCCATCGCGGCACACGTGCTGCTGGCCGTGCTCATCATTGCAGGCGGTGCCCTGCAGCTCATGCCCGCAGTGCGACGACGCGTGCCGGCGCTTCACCGCTGGGTCGGGCGCGGTTACATGGTGTCGGTGCTGTTCACGAGTTTGGTGGGCCTCTATATGGTGTGGATTCGCAAAGGCGGCGCTGGCAGTATGTCACAGCACATCGCGATCTCTCTGAATGCCGTGATCCTCTGCACCTGTGCGGTCATGGCCTGGCGCGCGGCCCGTACGCGCGACTTCGCGACGCACCGGCAATGGGCGCTGCGCACGTTCCTCGCGGCCGGTGGCGTGTACTTCTTCCGGCTCGGCGTTTTCCTGTGGCTCGCCGCATGGCGTCGACCGGTGGGCTTCGACGCGAAAACCTTCAGCGGACCGTTTCTCACCACGCTGGCCTTCGCGGTGTACGTGGTGGTGCCGCTGAGCGTGCTGCAACTGTACTTCGAGGCGCAGCGCAGTCGTACCGACGTACTGCCCCGCGCCACGGCAGTCGGCCTCTTTGCGCTGACGCTCGTGACAGCCGCTGGCATCGCGAGTGTAACGATGATATTCTGGCTGCCGAACATGTCGCGATGATCGCTTGCACACATCCGCCACCCGACTCATGCCACCCGTCAATCTCGCAGAAAAGCTCGCCACGTTCGACGAACACTGGCAGCCGCGCGTCATCGGCACCTTCAACCACCATGATCTCATGGTCGTGAAGGTGAAGGGCGAATTCGTGTGGCATTCGCATGCCCACACTGATGATTTCTTTCTGGTGCTCAAGGGTCGCATCACGATCCGGATGCACGACGGGGACGGCGACGTGACGCTTGGAGCGGGAGAGCTGTTTGTCGTGCCCCGTGGCGTGGAGCACTGCCCGTACGCTGAGGAGGAGGCGCATTTATTGCTGATCGAGACGGCCGGTACGCCCAATACCGGCGATGTGGCCACCGCCGCACCGCGCCGCACGATCTGACCGGCTCACTCCCTCTCTTCGCCGACTGCTTCATGATCCGTCGTGCTCGCCTCCTGTCCCTCGCCACGCCGATCGCGCTGGCGCTCACCCTTGCCCTGCGTCCACTGGCGGCGCAAACGGCCCCGTTGCCAACGACATCGGCCTGGCGCGGTGTGGCGCGCGTGGGGCTCGAGTACGGCGGCGAGAAAGTCGTGCAATTCCGCTACGAAGACGGCACCACACCGACCGTAACGGCCGGTGGTGGGTTGTTGCTCACGGTAGGCGGCGTGTATCGCGCGTGGAGCCAGGGCGGTCACGCCGTGGAACTGCAGGGACAGGGCGGCATCAAATGGCGCACGATTCCCGCCGCCACCAACCAGGACGCCAACTGGCTGCGCTTCCCGGTGGAGGGGCTCGTGTTCTATCGCGCGCCGGCCGGCGTTCGGCTGGGTGCCGGCGCGACAGTGCATCTGCATAACGTGCTCAAGGCGAGCGGCGAGGTGCTCGACAGTCGCCTCGAGTTCGCGAACGATGCGGGTCTGTTGGTGCAGGCGGAGTATGTGCGCGGCGACTTCGCCTTTGACCTGCGCGTGACGAGTCTCACCTATCGCACCGCCGACGCACCTATGAGTGAGGTTGGCGCATCGAGCGTAGGCGTGGGTGCGAGTTGGTTCTTTCCGGGCACGCGACAGGGCCGCTGAGGTCGATCGGCTCGATCGTCACGGTGGGGTGATTCGCTCGGTACACATCGCGTGCAGATTCGTCACCGCGTCGTTGCAGATCTGTGACCGCACGGCACCGTACAGGCTGGAGAATGGCTCGCACCTTTGGGCGTGCCTTCGGATTGTCCATTCCCTCCCCGCCCACACGGTCTTTCCATGTCCCGTCCCGTCTCAACGCTGTTCCTCGCGACCGTCGTCGCCCTGGCTGCCTGCAGTCCAGAGAATTCAGAGCTGCTCGCGCCCGCGATCGGCCCCGTCCTCGCGGCGAGCGCCGCCAACAAGACGCCGAGCTCGGTGTCGCTCGTCAAGATCGGCGGCTTCGCCAATGGTGGCGTCGGCGCCTCCGAGATTCCGGCGTACGACGAGGTCTCCAAGCGCATCTTCGTCGTGAACGGTGCCTTGGGTTCGGTGGACGTCTACGACGCGCAGAACCCGACCGCGCCGATGTTCGTCGAGCGCTTCACGTTCAGCGGTGGCGCCAACAGCGTCGCGGCCAGCAAGGGCGTTGTCGCCGTCGCCGTGCAGGCAGCCGACGGTGTCTCCAACGGCACGGTCCATTTCTACCGCGCCACGACGCTCGAGAAGGTCTCGGTGGTCACGGTGGGAGCGCTTCCCGACATGCTCACCTTCTCGGCCTCTGGTCGCACGGTTGTCGTCGCCAACGAGGGTGAGCCGAACCGCGACTACTCGATCGATCCCGTCGGCTCGGTCAGCATCATCGATGTGAGCAACATCAACAAGCCGACCGTACGTCAGGTCGGATTCGACGCATTCAACGGCCAAGCGGCCGCGCTTCGCGCCTCCGGCGTTCGCATCTACGGCCCCAACGCGACGGTCGCACAGGATTTCGAGCCGGAGTACGTGACCATCTCCGACGACGAGTCGAAGGCCTGGGTGTCGCTGCAGGAAAACAATGCACTTGCGGTGATCGACCTCGCCTCGGCGACCGTGTCGCAGATCCTTCCGCTAGGCTTCAAGAATCATTCGCTGGCGGGGAACGGACTCGACGTGAGCGATCGCGACAACGCGATCAACATCCGGACGTGGCCCGTGTTTGGCATGTACCAGCCGGATGCGATCGGTCATTACACGGCGAATGGTCAGACCTACATCGTCACCGCCAACGAGGGCGACGCGCGCGACTATATCGGCTTTGCCGAGGAGGCACGTGTCTCGACCTTGTCGCTCAACACCTCGATCTTCACCAGTGCGATTTGCGGTGGCACCTGCAATGCCGCGTCGCGCCTTGGCCGCTTGACCGTTACGAATACGCTTGGCCGCAATCCGGTAACCGGCCTGTATGACGCGTTGTACGTGCTCGGCGCCCGTTCGTTCAGCATCTGGACGGCGAGTGGCACGCTGGTGTACGACTCGGGTGATCAGCTCGAGCAGCTCACCAAGAATCTTTCGATGGTGAACTTCAACGCGAGCAACACCGGCAACACGGCCGATGACCGCTCGGACAACAAGGGGCCGGAACCGGAAGGCCTCGTCATTGCCAAGTTCGGCGAAAAGACGATGGCGTTCATCGGCCTCGAGCGCGTGGGCGGCGTGGCCGTCTACGATATCACCAACCCGACCGCGCCGATCTATCAGTCGTACATCAACACCCGCACCGGCGCCACGGGCGACCTTGGCCCCGAGGGCATCACCTTCGTCCCGGCGAATCGCTCGCCGAACAAGGAGCCGCTCATCATCGTCGGCAACGAGGTCAGTGGTACGACGGCGATCTTTCAGGTCAAGCTGAACTACTAGTCCGTCGTCCGGACGAAAGAAGGCGCGCCCTGACCACGTCAGGGCGCGCCTTCTTTGCGCACGATCATTCGCCGAACGCGTTACGCGAACGCGTTACGCAGAACGCTGCCGCCGCACCAACACGCCACCCAACAGTCCGAGACCAATCGTCATCAACACCACCGTGCTCGGCTCCGGCACCACCGTGGGCACGTAGCCGTTGATGTTGGCCTTGTACGACTGCAGGATGCCGGGAACCAGCGCGTAGTCGCCAGTGAGCGTGCCCGTGCAGCCGGTCACCGTGCCGATGGGGCACTGGATCGACGTGGCCAGCGGATCGCTGTCGGAGAACTTGAAGTACACATCGAACTGCGTGCCCGCACCATTCTGCGTCACGCTGTAGTCGTTGTCGGTGCCCATCAGCAGCATGAACGAGCCGTCCGCCAGCATCGGTCCAACGGCGAATCCTTCCATCTTCTCGGGCACCTTGTTGCCGAGTGCAGCGAGCGCGTTCGCGTCGAGGTCGATCAACTTGCCGCTCTTCGCGGCAGCGGCGAAACCAAGCGGCAGCGGGCCGGTCGGGGGCAGGTCGATACCCGTCACGTCAGTGGCGCCCGTGAGGTCGATCTGAAAGATGTTCTTGTCGGCCGAGGCCAGCGTGGCGCCGGTGCCGATGCCGCGGTTGTTGCGCTCGAGCACGAGAAACTTGTCGTTGCCCAGCGCCACGATAGCGGAGATGCCACGTCCCTGCGCGGACGACTCGAGTTCGTAGGCGTACTGTGCGACAGCTTCGCCAGTTGCGATGTCGTACTTCACGATGCGCGTGTACTTGCCGCGGTTGCCGCCGACCAAACCGTCTTTGACGGTGCCGTTCTGCAGCATGGCGTACGCGAACTTACCGTCGGGGCTGATGGCGAGTCCTTCGTAGCCGCGGTTCGGCTCGCGACCGGCGGTGAGAGTGGGCGGCACGCTGGCGTAGTCGGTCGTAGCGCCCACCTTGGGCACCAGGTTCGCGGGCACGGTGAAGCGGCGCACCAGGTTTCCGCTGCGGTCAAACTCCAGCACCGACGGGCCATACTCGTCGGACACGAGGAAGTTGCCGGTCTGCGGCACCACGACAATGCCTTCGGGATCGAGCGAATTGCCGAGCGTGTTGGTGGGCGACGGGGCCAGTCCGTTCAGCGGCACGCCTTGGGACTTGAAGAGCACCGTCTGCTGCACCTTGAAGTTGCTGATGGCGCCAGTGTTACCGTCGATATCGATCGTGAAGCGCTGCATGCGCGTGTCGTACGAGATGACACCGCCGCCCGGGCCGCGGTCCGATACGGCCCACCATTCGTTCCGATTGCGATCGTAGTACAGATCGGAGAAGAAACCCAACCGGTTGAACAACGATGCGGAACCGGCGAGGTCTTCCCTGCTTCCCTCGATCGCGATGCCGTTGACGTACGAGGGGCTGGTGAGCGTCTGCGCGCCAACGGGGGTGAACGCCGCGGCCAGTGCCACGGTGAGCGGGAGTGACCAACGACGGGAATGCATGGCGATCTCGGAGTGGGCGACTAGCGGGCGACTCGACGTCGAGTCGCGGCGATCGCCATCAGAGTAGGTCGCCGACGTACCACGCGGAGGACGTGGCGCGGCCGATGTTGCCGACCGCGACACAACCGTGACCGCGTGGTGACGTGAGGCGCGTGACGTCTATCGCCAGGCGATTCGCGTCAGCGCCGAATGCTCATCGGATCCGCACCGCGTTGAAGTTGGCAGTGATCGTCCACGGGGTTTCGTCGCCGTCGCTCAAACCACAGCTCGGGTTCAGTCTATAGCGTACGCGCAGCGTCCCGGTGGCCGTCTCGCCGTTGAACGACACCTGCGCCGTCGTCACACGACGTGGTTCGTTCGTGACCGATCCACCGACGCCATCGGTCTGTATGAGATGCGCCCACACCGATCCACTCGCTGTACTGCTCGCGGTCGAGAGCGGATTGCCAGCACTCGTGTAGAAGTTGCTGAACGCACTCTTGCAAGCGTTGGCGATGGCGGTGGGATACTCCACTCCTTGGAGCGTTGGCGACGCGAGCGCCTTGCTGTACGGATCGAGTCCGTACGGCATGACCAAGTCCGCCGTGGGCACCTGGACATCCACGAGATAGTGCAAACCCTTGGCCGCACGGTACACGGTTGTTCCGTCTTGCCGGTTGCGGCTCACGGTGTCCTTACTGAGATACACGAGTGCGCCGGGCTTGCTTCCGGCCGCGATGCCGTACCAGTCGATGCTGTCGGCCAATACCTTGGCGAGGAATTGCGTGGCCGAGGGACTGCTGGTCGCGTTGGTGCGATACACGCTCCACCGCGTGGCGGGTCCAGTACCGCCACTGTACGGCAGACCGCGATACTGGTCGTCTACACTGATCTGGAACGACGTGAATCGCCAGGCCGCCCACGATCGACCAGTTACCTCGACGGTGTTCGAGTCGATGCCGACCAACTGCTCCGTACGCGGATGATAGGTGCGCACTTTGATGCGATAGGTGCCATCGCGCTCGTATACGTGGGTGGTGTTCAACGTCGTGCCCGTCTTCTGTCGCGGGGTACCGTCGTCGAAGTCCCATTCCACGATAGCGCCCGAAGGATGTCGGGTGAGGGCCACCGACATGGACACATTGCTTCGTGCGGCCACCGTGGTCGGTGCGGTAAGTGTGGTCGTGGTGCGGAACACGAGGGTGGCCGGTCGTGCATCGATCCAGCAGGCGTAGCTCCCGCAATTGCCAACCGCGATGAAGTGCAACGAATTGAGACGTGTTGGGCCGAGGTTGGCATTCAAACGAAAGCCGCCCCGCAGGTTGCTTACCTCCGTGCCGGTGATGGATACGTAGTCGGGCACGGGATCGGTGCCGAGGGCGCGTCGCCACAACCAACTCAGCATCACCTCGCCGTTTGCTGGTGCCGGCTTGGGATTGAACGTGGGCGTGACACCCTTGCCCGTGCACGCATCGCAGGTGATCCACATGGACAGTGTGTCGATGAAGAACACGCTGTCGGTGCCGCGACCTACGGTGTCGAACGCTGATCGCAACCTGGTCGCCGGGAATCGGTCATCGCCATAGGACGGTGTGCTGACGCCTTTCAGGATCGGTTCGAGGGTGATCGCATCGTAGAAGTTGTAGGGCGAGACCGGTATCACGCGCGTGTAGCGCTTCGGTGTACTGCTGCCATTCTGGTCGTAGAAGGAGAGGCGATGGTCAGGCGTAAAGATCAGCACACCGGATGTGCTTTCGCCAACCATCGGATCGTACACGAGGATCTGTCCATTGACGATGGCAATGGCGATGAGTGGCGCGATATCGCCTGCGTCGTTCGTGGCCCACACCGGTACGGGCTTGTTGCCGGAGATGAGCATGTTCGCAGCGATCGCGCGGAAGTCGGCATCAAGTGCCTGCGACGCCACGGGTGCGAATCGATCGGCGCGCCCCACGATCGCGGGCGCGGACGCAAAGGAAACCAGACGCATCGCACGCCAACTGCTGTACGGCACCTTCCACGATGGATCCTCATTGAAATACTGCAGCTGCTTGAGCGAGGGTCGGCCGGCTGACTTGGAGCGATTAAAGAAGAAAAGCGCCGATGCGACCATGCCGAACTGCGTCGCCGGCTCCACCACCGTCGGCATCGCCTTGAAGTTCCACGCGTCCTCATCGAGTTTGAACTCGGTCAATCGATCCTTGAAGATCTCGGCGTCGGGAATCTCGATCACATACAACTGCGCGGGCGCATCGGCGACCACCGCGCTCGTGCTGCGTGCACGCACGGCGGGCGCACCGGCACCGAGTGGCGGAATCGTGAGCGCGGAGTTGTCGATCGCGGCGCCGTTCAGCGCGCGAAAGGCGACGGTCACGCGCGTGCTGTTGAAGTCGCGCAGGTCGAGCGTGCTCACGTCACTCGTCGTCGGGTTCTTCACGATCACGATCGGCGTGAAGCCGGCACGCAGTCGAATCGGGATGCTGAGACGCAGGTCGACGCCCGCGCGCGCCTCGAGACCACTCACCGTCACCAGGGGCGAGATGACGCGACCACCGGCCACCGTGGTGAGGGCCGCGGACGACGCATAGCTCACGTTCACCGCCTTCGCCGTGGTGTAGGCACCAGCGGGGATGGTGAATACGGTGCTATCAAGCTGCGATCCGGGTCGCGTAACGACGACCGTGCCGCCTCCCGCCGGCACCGTGAGCACCGGGATGGTCGTGGCGGGCACCTGTGCGGCGGCCCGCGCCGTGGTCACGAGCGCGCCGGTGGTGATGCGTAGCGTTTGTGGTCCCTCGGTCGGGCCCAGCCTCCACCCGGTAATGGTGGCGCGTCCGTCGGGGCCGGTCACCGCGGTGGCGGTGGTGACCGTGCCGCCGCCCGAATCGACGGCGACGGCGAGCGCGACGTTGCTTACGGGCTTGCTCGCGCTGTCGCGCACGAGCGCGACCACGGGATTGGCCAGCGCCGCGAGCGGCTCGCCCAGCTGGGCGTCACCGGCCGCCACGGTCACGGAGGCCGGCGGGCCGATCACCGGGGTGATCACCGGTGGCGGTGTGATGCCCGAGGGGCCGCTATCGCCGCCCCCGCCACAGCCCGCGATCAGGAGTGCGCTGCCGACGGCGGACAGCACGGCGCAAACGGGGCGCGAGCGCGCAGAGAGGTGACAAGCGAGGCGTGACATGAGGTACCCGGAACGTCGGAGGGCGAATGCGGAGAGCGAGAAGGGCGTCTCTCTTCACGCGCAGTGGCCGTCCGAAGTCCCTCATGAGGCTCAGCGCGCCTCGCATGCCTCCTTCACGCACCCGCGCAACCACCGGTGCGCCGGGTCGGCATCGAGGCGCGGATGCCAGAGCAGGGAGATCGTGAAGGGCTTCGTCGCGAATGGCAGCGGAAAGGTGTGCATGCCGGTGCGCAGTGTACCCGAGTGGCGCTCTGGCACGGTGACGATGAGATCCGATGCGCGCGCCACCGCCAGCGCCGACGAGAAGCCGCCAATGATCGCGACGACCACTTCTCGCTTCACCTCGAGTGCCGTGAGCGCCTCATCGATGGGGTCATCGTCGAGGCCACCGCGAAACACCGAGATGTGCTGGCCGGTGGCGTATCGGTGCGGTGTGATCTTGCCTTTGCTGAGCGGGTGCCCCTTTCGCACGACTCCCACGTAGCGATCGCGGATCAGCGCTTGCGCGCGCAACTCGGGACTGGTGTTCGCTTCGACGACGCCGGTCTCGAGATCAACGGTGCCGTCGCGCAGCGGCGCGCTGTCCTTGTTGGCTTTCGGCAGAAAGCGGAGGCGCACGTGGGGCGCGTCGCGATGCACACGGCGCAGGAGCGCGGCACCGAAGTTCTCCACGAACCCTTCACTCGTGCGCAGCGTGAACGTGCGGGCGAGTCGTGCCGGGGTCACGGCTTCGGCCGGTCGTAGCACCGCGCCCACCTCGTCGACCAGGTGACGCACCTGATCGCGCAACTCGAGGGCGCGCGGCGTTGGCACGAGTCGCTGTCCGGCGCGCACCAGCAGCGGATCGCCCGTCACGGCGCGCAGGCGCGCGAGGGCGCGGCTCATGGCCGAAGGGCTGAGCCCCAGGCGGTCGGCGGCGCGTGCGACACTGCGCTCGGTGAGCAGCGCGTCGAGCGTGAGCAGGAGATTGAAGTCGGGAGCAGTCATGGCGGCGGGCCCTGTGCGAACCTTGGGTACATGGCGTTCTATGCAGGTATTGTGTGCAATACATGCGCTTTGCGCCATGCGTGATGCAGTGAATGGTTCGTCCATGACACACATCAACGCATCCACTCGATTCTCCCGGCCGCGCTTCGCGCTGCTCGTGTTGCTCGGGGCCTACCCGACCATCACCGCCATTCTGTACGTCGTGGTTCCGCTCACATCAGGTTGGTCCATCTGGCAGCGCACGCTCCTGGTGGCGCCGGCCATGGTGGCCGCGATGGTGTGGGGGGTGATTCCGACAGTCCAGCAGCGATTCCGTACGTTCATCAACCCACCCGCCGCGAGGACGGCGTAGGTGGACACTGCTGTACTTGCTGCGTCTGGTGCTGTGGAGGCGCCCACGGGCTCCCTCCGCGGCGCGCTGGCGGCACTGTCGTTATCGATGCTGCTGTCATCGCTTGGCACCAGCATCGCCAACGTGGGGTTGCCGAGCATGGCGCACGCGTTCCACGCATCGTTCCAGGGCGTGCAGTGGATCGTGCTGGCGTATCTGCTCGCCATCACGACGCTCATCGTGAGCGCGGGCAGACTCGGCGACATCCTCGGCAGCCGTCGCCTGTTGCTGGCCGGTCTCGCACTCTTCACGGCCGCGTCGGTGCTCTGCGGGCTCGCCAATACGCTCGCTCAACTCATTGCCGCCCGCGCCCTGCAAGGCGTCGGCGCGGCCGTCATGATGGCGCTCACGCACGCGTTCATCAGCGAGACCGTTCCGCCCGCGCAAACGGCACGCGCGATGGGTTTGCTCGGCACCATGTCGGCGATGGGCACGGCGGCGGGGCCGAGTGTTGGCGGACTCCTGATCGCGTGGTTCGGCTGGCGCGCGCTCTTTGCTCTTAACGTGCCGCTCGGCATTGCTGCGCTCCTGCTCGCGCATCGCTACCTCCCGGCGCGCTCCACCGAAGATGATCGGCACGCGACGGCGAAGCGACAGCGCTTCGACCTCGCCGGCACCGTGCTCTTGGCGCTGACGCTCGCCGCGTATGCCCTCGCCGTGACCATCGGGCGCGGACACTTGGGCGTGCTGAATGCGCTGCTGCTGGCCGCGGCGGTGTGCGGCATCGCGCTGCTCGTCCACGTGGAATCGATCGTGGCGTCGCCGCTCATCCAGCTGGCGATGTTCCGTGATCGCGTACGGCGCTCGAGTCTCGCCATGAACGTGCTGGTGTCGACCGTGATGATGTCGACGCTGGTGGTCGGTCCGTTCTATCTCTCGCGCTCGCTGACCCTCAGTGCCACGTCGGTGGGATTCGCAATGTCGGTCGGACCCATCGTGACTGCCGTGATCGGCGTTCCCTCAGGCCGACTAGCCGACGCCATCGGCGCGCCGCGCACGACGCTACTGGGTCTGCTCGGCATCGCGTTGGGCTCGCTGTTGCTCGCGATCCTGCCGGCGAACGTCGGCCTGCCGGGCTACCTCGTTCCGATCGCCATCATGACCGCCGGATACGGCCTGTTTCAAACGGCCAACAACACGGTGGTCATGTCAGGCGCCGCAGCGGCACTGCGCGGCGTGACATCAGGACTGCTCAACCTCTCACGCAATCTCGGCCTCATCACGGGCGCCGCCGTCATGGGTGCGGTGTTCGCACTCGCCTCGCGAAGTGACGACCTCACGCGGGCCCACGCGGCCGCCGTTCGCGCCGGCATGCAGGGCACCTACGCCGTCGCCGCGCTGGTGATCGTTGTCGCGCTCACGGTTGGGGCGCGAAACCACGTCGTTGGCGCAGAACATGTCTGAGACAATCGGCGCCGGTTGGGTCATCCCTACGGTCGCGCGAACTCCGGAATCCGAAAACGCTTGCGGTACGCGCCAGGCGCCATCCCCGTGGTACGCTGAAACAGGCGCCGGAAGAACGCCGCGTCCTCGTAACCCACGCGCCAGCAGACGTCCTCGATGCTGGCGTCGGTCCGTTCCAGCCGCCGCTTCGCATCTTCCATCCGTAGCCGCTGCACATAGGCGATCGGCGTGATGCCAGTTGCTGCCGCAAATCTCCGCTTGAAGGTGCGCTCGGCTAACGCAGACCGGTTAATCATTTCATGCACAGGATTCGCCACTGAGAAGTGATCGCGCAGCCATTCCTGCGCGCCCGCGATCTCGGCGTCGCCGTGGTCGGTGCGCCCTTCGAAGATGATGTACGGCGTCAGGCCGTCCTGATGCCACTGCAAGGCAAACAAGCGCGCCACTTCCTGCGCGGTGGTGGCACCGGCGTATCGCGCGATCAGATACAGCACCATGTCATGCCACGTGGTCGATGCACCGGAGCTGACCAGATCCTCGCGCGGTCCGGAGATCACCAACACCCGCTCGGCGTGAATCGCCACGCGGGGAAACGTTTGCGAGAACGATCGCGCATAGGCGAAATGCATCGTCGCGTCACGATCGTCGAACAAGCCGGTCTCCGCGAGCAGAAAGATGCCGGAGCAGGCCGAACATAGTATGGCACCGCGCTCGTGCATCGTGCGCAGCCACTGCACCAACGCTGGATAGCGTCCCGTCTCCCATCCGCCGGGCTGCAGCAACACCGACGGGACAATCACGATGTCCGTCGTCTCAATGGTGTCGATGGCGCGCTGCACCTGCATGGGGAGTCCGCTGGCCAGCTGCAGTGGCCCGGTTTGCTCACCAACGATGTCGGCATGGAACGGTGAGGGCGCACCGGCGGCCGAGAGCGTAAGCATCGCGCCGCCGTTCATCACGTCATAGATGCCGGCCAGCGTCGAGACGACAGCGTCGGGAATGGCGACCAGGCTTACATGCCGGGACGTGGCGCCAGCGTGGAGGGATGCGGTCATTGGCCGAGCCACGCGACTGAACTCGACACAGCGGCGTCGCGGGGTCGTGGCAGAAATGAACCGATCGAGGGTGAATTCAACGCTGTAGTCGGCATCGCGCGGTGGTGATCATGATCGAGTGCAGCACGCACATCTCGCTGCGCTTTGCATGCCAACATCTCACGAAAGGAGTTCAATACGATGTCCGCAACGATGACCGCACCCGTCATAGATCAGGCCAGGCTCGAGGCATTTGTCATGCGCGCTGTCGGCGATCTCGCGTCGGCATACGGCGGCGTGATGGTCAGCCTCGGCTCGAAACTAGGGCTCTACAAGGCAATGTGGGGCGCCGGGCCCATCAGCGCTACAGAGCTGGCGGCCCGCGCGGGCTGCGCCGAGCGGTACGTGCGTGAGTGGTTGAATGCTCAGGCCGCCGGCGGCTACGTCGACTATCATGCGGTCAGCGACAGCTACGAGTTGTCGCCCGAGCAGGCCATGGTGTTAGCCGATGAGGAGAGCCCGGTTTTCGTTCCACCCGCGTGGAACGCGCCGGCGTCGATGTGGTTCGACGAGGAGAAGACGCTCAACGCGTTTCGTACCGGTGGTGGTGTGGCGTGGGGCGAGCACGAGGCCCGCCTGAGCTGCGGCGTGGCGGCGTTCTACCGCAACGGCTATCGCGCCAACCTGGTGCCGAGCTGGCTGCCGGCGCTGGACGGTGTGGTGGCGCAGCTCGAATCGGGTATCGACGTGGCCGACATTGGCTGTGGCCACGGTCATTCCAGTGTGCTGATGGCGCAGGCCTTTCCCAATTCACGCTTCCACGGGGTGGACTCCCACGCTCCGTCGATCGCCGCGGCACGCGAGAATGCCGACCACGCCGGCGTTTCGTCACGCCTGTCGTTCGAAGTGAACTCGGCCGTTGGTTACACCGGCCGCAAGTATGGGCTCATCTGCTACTTCGACACGCTGCACGATCTTGGTGATCCGTTGGCCGCCGCCACATACGCCGCCGAGATGCTGGCGCCCGGGGGTTCCGTGCTGCTCGTCGAGCCGTTTGCGCACGACCGAGTGGAGCAGAACCTGTCCACGGTTGGCCGTCTGTACTACGCCGGTTCGACGACCATCTGCTGCGCACACGCCATCTCCGAGGGTGGCACGATGGTGCTGGGCGCGCAGGCTGGTGAGGCGCGCCTTCGCGAGGTGTTCCAGAAAGCGGGCTTCACGCACTTCCGTCGTGCGGCGGAAACGCCGTTCAATCTCATACTTGAAGCACGGCGTTGACGTTCGGGAACCCCTCTGCCTTTCAGGCCTTGGTATTGGTATGCGGCGTGCGCGCCTGACGCGCGCACCCGCACTGGCCACTTCCTGATTCCCGGATTCATGTCGTTTACGATCGGCTTGCTCGTCGTGACATTCTTTGCGTCACTCGGCGGACTCGGGCTGTTTATCTGGTCGATGTCAAACGGACTCTTCGGTCCGGAATCGGCAGCGAGTCGGGTGATCTTTGGCGCGAAGGAAATCGGGTTGGCCGAGGAGCCCGCGGCCGCGAGTGTGGCCGGCCAGAACGCGCTGCAGGAAACCATGAATCGCACGGGACACACCGGCGAGTTCTCGGTCCTCACCGCGGAAGAGGCCAACGAGCGTCTCATCCAGGACGCGTCGGGCAAGTGGCCGGTGCTGTTGTGCATCGGATTCGCGGTCGCATGGCTGGTCATGGCGTCCGTGTTCGGACTAGTCGCCTCGATCAAGTTGCACGTTCCTGACTGGCTGACCGGGCAGGCGTGGCTCTCGTTCGGTCGCATTCGTCCGGCACACCTCAACAGCGTGGCCTACGGCTGGTGCAGTTTGGCGGCGTTCGGGGTCGCGCTCTGGCTCATGCCACGGTTGCTCCGTACGCCGCTGGTCGGCGCGAAGACCGCCGCGGCCGGCGCCGTGTTGTGGGGCCTTGGCGTCAGCTCCGGCATCATCGCCGTGCTGGCCGGCCAGAGTACCGGTCTCGAGTGGCTGGAGTTTCCGTGGCAGTGCGACGTGCCCATGGTGATTGGCGGAACCATGATGGGGGTCGCGTTGCTGCGCACGTTGCGTAACCGCGCGGTCGAGCATTTGTACGTCTCGGTGTGGTACATCGCCGCCGGCCTGATTTGGCTCCCCATTCTCATTACCGTCGCGAACTGGCCGGGCGTGCACCGCGGCGTCAGCCAGGCGGCCATGAACTGGTGGTACGGCCACAACGTGCTCGGTCTGTGGTTCACGCCCATCGGCTTGGCGGCGATCTACTACTTCATTCCGAAAGTACTCGGTAAGCCGATCCATTCGTACAACCTGTCGCTCGTCGGCTTCTGGACGCTCGCGTTCTTCTACAGTCAGGTGGGCGGACATCATCTGATCGGTGGTCCCGTGCCTGGCTGGATCATTTCGCTGTCGATCGTGCAGAGCGTCATGATGATCGTGCCGGTCACCGCCGTCGCGATCAACCAGCATCGCACCTCGTGGGGACACCTCGGCGCGCTTCGTGACTCGCCCACGCTCCGCTTCATCGTGCTGGGCGGCATGATGTACACACTGGCATCGGTGCAGGGGTCGATCGAATCGTTGCGCGTGGTGAATACGGTCACGCATTTCACGCACTACACCGTCGCGCACGCGCATCTCGGTCTCTACGGCTTCTTCAGCATGGTCATGTTCGGCTCGATCTACTTCATGCTGCCGCGGGTGCTCGACTGGGAATGGCCGTCGCATCGACTGATCAGTCTGCACTTCTGGCTCGTCATGATCGGCTTTGCGACCTACTTCATCGGACTCTCCATCGGTGGATGGTTGCAGGGGCTGGCCATGCTCGACGCCTCCAAGCCCTTTATCGAGAGCGTCGTCATCACCAAGCCCTATTTGCTGGTGCGGACCCTCGGCGGTTCGCTGATGACACTCGGACATCTCGTGTTCGCCCTCCACGTGGGCCTCATGCTCACGCGCCGTGGTGCTGTGAAGCGTGGACCCACACTGCTGCGCACACGGAGCTACACGCCGGGTAGCGCCGGCCTCGCGTTGGGCGGGAGCGGCGCATGAGTCGTGAAGCGCAGGTGGATCTCACCCGGCTCATTGCCGGCGCGCTGGCGATCGTGACGTTCTCCATCGTCGCGCTCGTCGTCATGCCGTACTTCCTCACGCGCACGACCACGCGGCCCGCGAAGCCGGCCCCGTATACCACCGCGCAGCAGGCTGGTCGCGCGGTGTATATCGCCAACGGCTGTATCTATTGTCACTCGCAGCAGCCACGTGATCCGAGCGTCGCACCCGACCAGCAACGGGGATGGGGGCGGCCTTCGGTCCCGGCTGATTACGTGCACGATGAGCCGCACTTGCTGGGCACGATGCGCACCGGTCCCGATCTCTTCAACATTGCGGTGCGGCAGCCGAGTAGGGATTGGCACCTCGGTCATCTGTATCAGCCGCGGGCGTACATGGCGCAGTCGATCATGCCGGCCTATCCGTTCTTCTTCGAGGAGCGGACGGGACCCGCGCAGGCGGGCGAGGTGGTGGTGAAGTTGCCTCCGGGAGCGGCGCCTGCCGGGGTGCGCATCGTGGCGAAGGCCGAGGCGATCGCACTGGTGGACTATCTGCTGTCGCTGGACCACACGTATCCCGTTCGCACCGGGCGCAACGCGGGCGCCGCGCCATGACGCCGGAAACGCGGGCACCGCGGGATCGGGAGAACGACGACCCGGAAGAACAAATCCGTCCGTTGCCACGCGCCTTGCTGGCGCTGGCATTGGCCGGTGGGCTGTGGGGCGGCTGGTATCTCACGCGCAGCGAGTCGGGCGTCTCCCCCATGCTTGGCGATCAGCGCACCGTGGCGGCATTCGCCGCGCCACCGGCCAACGCCGCGGTTGATGGTGCGCAGGTCTTCACGGGCAAATGTGCAGGGTGCCATCAAGCCAGTGGACTTGGCTTGCCGGGGGTGTTTCCGCCGTTGGCGAAATCGCCGTGGGTGTCGGGCTCAGAGGAACGGCTGTTGGCGATTTTGCTGCACGGGATTCAAGGTCCGATCGAGGTGTTGGGAAGCACCTACAACGGCATGATGCCGGCGTGGAATACGCTCAGCGACGCCGAGCTCGCGGCGGTGTCCACGTATGTGCGGAATGCGTTCGGCAATACGGGCAGCGCGATTACCGTGAGCGAAGTGGCAACGGCACGCGCCGCCACCGCGGCACGCACCTCGCCGTGGGCTGGTGGCGAGGAGCTGGAGCGCGTCCCGTGAGTGCATGGCGCGGCATTGCCGGCGCCGTCGTGTCGTTGACCGCGGTGGTGGCGTTGCTGGGCGCCGCTACGCACGGGTTTCGTGTATGGACCACCGACGCCGCGCGCGCGGTGGCGGTGGCGGCGCACCCGATTTCGGTACCGGCCGTGACATTGGTAGACGAGCATCGAGCGCCGCAGTTCATCGCGGCGACGCGTCGCGCCACGATCGTCGACTTCGTGTACACGCGCTGTGTGACGCTATGCGGCACGCTCGGCGCTACGTATCAACAGCTGCAGGCGGACATCGTGCGTCGCGGGGTGGCCGACCGCGTGCGGCTGCTCACCATCTCGTTCGATCCCACGTGGGATACGCCAGAGCGGTTGCGCTATTACGCAATCGCGATGCATCCCGACCCGGCCGTCTGGACGATTGCGACGTTCTCGAATGCACACGAGGTTGCGGGCGTGCTGCGCACCTTCGGGATTCGCGTCATAGCCGATGGTGCCGGCGGCTTCGTCCACAATGCGGCACTGCATGTGGTGAATCCGGCGGGACAGCTGGTCGCCATTCTGCCGATCGACGCACGCGACGACGCCATCGATGCGGCGCTCGCCGCCGTGTCTGCCGCACCGGGGCCGGTGGCCTCAGCGGGAGCGCACACCCGATGACGCGCGAGTCGATGACGCGCGAGTCGATGACGCGAGGGTCGATGACGCGAGAGTCGCAGACGCGTGGCCGACTGATGGGAAGCATGGCACTCGTAGCGGGCTGCCTCGTAGCACGCGATGCGCTCGAGCGCACCATGTGGCTGCACATGCTCGTCCAGATTCCGCTGCTGATCGCGGCCGGCGTGATCGCGTCAGGCGTGATTGCGTCTCGTACGACGTCGCCGGAATCCGGGTGGCTCAGCCGCTGGAATCGCCAGGGCATGAGTGGCCTGGTACTGGCCGCCGGTGGGGTCGCGTTCTGGATGATTCCGCGATGGCTCGACGCCGCCGTGGGGCACGTGGGTGTAGACGTCGCCAAGGCGCTGTCGCTGTGGGCCGTCGGTGTCGTGGGCGCGCGCTCCTGGCGCGCGGCCGGCGCCATCGTCCAGCTCTTCGTGCTTGGCAACACGGCGTGGATGACGGCCACCGTCGGCATGCTGTTGCTTGATGCGCCGACGCGCGTGTGCGTGAACTACGGCGCTTCCGATCAGCGACTCGCGGGATACGGGCTACTCATGGTCACACTGGTCGTCGTGGTGAAAGCGCTGCTGCGTGCCAGCGTGGCGATTCCAGTACCGACGGGCCGCGATGCGCCGCTATCGGCTCACCTGGACACCCTGTAGCGCGGCGACACACAGGAACAGGTTGATCACCATGAGCACGCCGGCCGGGAGCGCTTCGATCAATGGGTCCCGGACTCGCACGCGGGTGATTACTCCCAGCGCCATCAGTAACGCCAACCCGCCGCCGGAAGGAAACACCAACGGTGGGAAAAGGAGGCTCGCCAGCAAGCCGAGCGCACCAAGGACTTCGAGCAGACCCACCAGCCGGCGGAACCGGGACAGGTTGTAGCGGGCGAACTCGTCGACCATGGCGCCCATGAACAGGCAGCTGAAGCCGTAGCCCAGAAAAAGCGTCACGGACAGCACGAAGGAGATCTGAACTGCGAGCGTCATGAAACCGTTGTTAATTCAAGAAAGCGTTGGCGCGTGTCTTACACGTACTCGAGGAGCTACACATGACGTCATCGCCGATTCTGGTGATTCTGCAGTTGGTGGTAGGCCTTGGCCTACTGAACGTCTGGATGATTCGCCGCGGTGCTTCTACCAGCTACCGCGGTGGACACGCGCAAACACTGCGTGGCGAGTTCGAGGCGTACGGGTTGCCGTACTGGATGTTCTATGTCGTCGGGGGTCTGAAGGTCGTGGCTGGACTGGCGTTGATTGCGGGCATCTGGGTCCCGGTGATCGTGCGCCCGGCAGCGTTGGTTGTCGCCACGCTCATGGTTGGCGCGATCGCGATGCACCTGAAGGTGAAAGATCCCGTGAAGCGCTCGCTGCCCGCCCTCGCGGTGCTCGTGATGTGCCTTTGGATCGCGAGGCAGCGTTAATGAGCACCGGTGATTCAACGTCCGCCGCCGGTGACTTCGTTCCGGCTCCGCCCGCGTCACCCCTGCTCGATGAGCGACTGCGGGACAGCTGGGACGCGAACGCCACCGCGTGGACTCTCGCCGTGCGCGAGCAGCGAATCCCGAGTCGTCGTGCTGGTACCGACGCCGCAATCGTCGCGGCGATCGAGTCCGTGTGTGCAGGACGCGCCTCCCTTCGTGTCCTGGACGTCGGCTGTGGCGAGGGATGGCTTGCACGCGCCATCGCCAACCCCTCGCGTGATGTGTTGGGAATCGACGGCAGTGCGGGCTTGATCGCTCACGCCTGTGCCATACCGATGCCAGGCGTCCGCTACGACACGGTGAGTTATGAGGCGATCATCGCCGATGCGGCTGCGGATGCGGCTGCCGAAGGCGATGCGCAGGCGGTGGCGGGTCCTTGGGATCTGATTGTGTGCAATTTCGCCTTGCTCGGTGACCCGCTCAGCCCGTTGCTCGCTGCATTGGCTCGTCGGTTGACGCCCGACGGGAGTCTGCTCATCCAGACCGTCCATCCGTGGAATGCGATGGGCGACGGGCCCTACACGTGCGGTTGGCGCGAGGAGCAGTTCCAGGGCTTCGGCGTGACGTTTCCCGACGCCATGCCGTGGTACTTCCGAACGCTGGCCTCTTGGCACCAGGAACTCGACGATGCGGGGCTGCGCATTCGCGCCCTACACGAGCCGCTTCACCCCGAGACGCGCCGTCCGCTCTCATTGCTGTTGCGCTGCGACCGGCGGCGTTAAGACTCTCGGTCCTGTCTGGTTCCGTTCGGCCGTCCGCGCTATATGTCTCGCATTACACAAACGCGCAGGACCGTGGCCGACAGGTCAGTCGGCCCGTGACGGACACGCAGAATCGGAGCCAACGGATGATTTTTCCAAAGGTGCGGCGCAGCGCGATGACACTCGCGTTGGCGCTGTTTGCGCCGCCGGCCATACTGGCGGCACAGGCAGGAGTGGGAGCAGCAGGGACGGGAACCGTGCGCGGCAAGGTGACCGACGCCGCAAATAGTCGGGGGTTGGCCGAGGCGCAGGTCACGGTCACCGGCACCCGGGTCGGGGCCACCAGTGGTACGAATGGCGAGTACGTGATCGTGGGCGTTCCCGCCGGTCCGCGCATGATCAGCGTGCGACGCATCGGTTACTCGCCGGCGACCTTGCCGGTCACGGTCGCGGCGGGCGCCACGGCGCAGCTCGATTTCACGCTGCGGGTGAGTGCGGTGAATCTGAGCGAAGTAATTGTGACCGGTTCGGCGGCACCCACCGAGAAGCGCAAGGTCGGCACCAGCATTGCATCGGTCGATTCGACGATCATCAGCCGCGCGCAAGCGGTCACGCTCGATCAGGCGCTGCAGGGCAAGGTGGCCGGCGCGCAGATCTCGCAGAACTCCGGCGGTCCAGGTGGTGGCGGCATGTCGGTGCGCCTGCGTGGCACCAACTCGTTCATCTCGGGCTCGGATCCGCTGTACATCATCGACGGCGTGATCATCGACAACGGCTCGGCGCAGCTCACCGACCTCGGTGGTCGCTCGAATCCGCAGAATCGCCTGGCCGACCTCAATCCGGCCGACGTCGAGCGCATCGAGATCATCCGCGGCGCGGCCGCCGCAGCGCTGTACGGATCGCGCGCGAACAACGGCGTGGTGCAGATCTTCACCAAGCGTGGCAGCATCGGCAAGCCACGTTTCTCGCTCTCGAGTCGCTACTCGTCGAACGAACTGCGCGAGCAGCAGCCGTTCAACTTGTATCCCTTCGACGCCAACGGCTTGCCGGTGGCGCGCTTCAATTATCAGGACGACATCTTCAAGCGCGCCACGGGAACGGAGCAGAACCTGAACGTGGAAGGCGGCAACGAGCAGACGCGCTACTTCCTCAGCGCGAATGCCTCGGCCGAAGATGGCATCCTCAAGAGCACGTCGTCGCGCCGTCAGGGCGCGCGCATCAATCTGCAGCAAACGCTCAATCCCAAGCTGGTCGCCAACGTGACGGCGAATTACGTCACCACGCAGAACCAGTTCCAGGCGTTCGGTGAGCAGAACGACTACGGCATCATGGGCTCGCTGTTCTTCGCGCCCACGAACGTCGACTTCCGCCCGGTGAATGGCATCTATCCGCTGCCGCCAGCGCTCGGCACGAATCCGCTGCTCGCCATCGATCGCATCAAGAACCCGCAGACGATCGACCGGTTCATCGGATCGAGCAAGTTGACGTGGACGCCGATGCCGCAGCTCGTGCTCGACTACACCATCGGCGTGGACAACACGTCGTTCGAACAGCGGCAGTTCATCCCGCGCAACGCGGTGCTGGGCACGGCGCCCAACGCCACGGGTCGCTCGCAGTCGGTGTTTCAGGGCAACCGCATCGTCAATCAGGACGGTATTGGCACGTACTCCTGGAAGCCGATCGGTGCGTTCGAAATGCGCACCACCGGCGGCTTCAACTACACGAGCCAGAAGGTGCGTACCACGAATGCCGTCGCCAACGGACTCGCGCCGGTCGGTGAACTGGTGGGTGCGGGCTCGGTGTTCAGCGCCGGACAAACGGAAGTCGAACTGCGCACGCTGGGCTTCTTCGGCCAGCAGGAAGTCGCCATCAAGGACCGGCTGTTCCTGAGTGGTGCGGTGCGCTACGACGCGTCCAGCACGTTCGCGCCCTCGGAGCGCTGGCAGGCGTTCCCCAAGCTGTCGGCCTCCTACGTGGTCCTGAACAATGGCGACGGGCTCGTGAACAACCTGCGCGTGCGCAGTGCACTGGGTTGGGCGGGCAGTCAGCCGGGCATCGTGAATGCCTATTCGCAGTACATCACCTACGCGCAGCTGCCGTTCGCCGGCCGCCCGGGTTTCGTGAATGACGTGACGTTCGGCAACCCGACGCTGCGCAACGAGCGCGCGCGCGAGTGGGAGGTGGGTGCCGAGGCTGGTCTGCTCAACGGCAAGCTGTCCGTCGATGCGACGTACTACAACCGCCTCGTGTCCGACCTGCTGTTCTTCCGTCCGCTCGCCACGAGCACCGGCTTTTCGCGCCAGTTCTTCCCGATCGGCAGCATGTCGAACAAGGGTGTCGAGCTGATGGTGAAGACGACCAACGTGGACAAGTACAACTTCAAGTGGTCCACGACGGCGACGTACTCGACCAACAAGAACATGGTCGAAAAGCTGGACATCCAGGACTTTCAGTCGGCCGGTGGCTACCCGAATCGCATCCGCGCCGGCGAACCAGCCGGTGTGTTCTACGGCTCGTACGCGGCACGCAATTGCGTGACCGGTGCGCTGCTGCTGGACTCGCTCGGTCGCTATCGCCGCAGCAACCAGGCGGTGGACATGGGCGCCACGCTGGCGCAGCGTCAGGCGATCAGCCAAGGCACCTGCAACGACTCGCTGAACAAGGTGATCGGTGATCCGAATCCGTCGTGGCTCGGCTCGCTGCTCAACGAGTTCACGCTCGGCAAGAAGCTTCGCTTCCGCATGTTGCTCGACGGCGTGTTCGGCAATGACGTCATGAATCTCTCCACCCGCGCGCAGAACGCCGGCGTGGCCAGCAACTCCAAGACCTTCGAGCGTGAGCTGCTGCCGTATGGCGACCCGCGCAAGGTGTCGCCGGGCTTCAACGCCCGCACGCAAGGCGTCTTCGAATACTGGGTCGAGGACGGCTCGTTCGTGAAGCTCCGCGAACTCTCTGCCACGTACACGCTCGATGTGCCGGCCACACGTCGTCTGTTCAAGGACGGCATCGATGTGACGGTATCCGGCCGCAATCTCGCGGTGTGGACCAAGTACAGCGGCTACGATCCCGAGATCAACCTGTTCGGCACCAACGCCGGCGGTGTCGGCTCGGCGCAGACCACGGCCGCCGATCGCGGCTTCGACTTCGGCGGTTATCCCATTCCGCGCGTGTGGTCCGTCAGTGCGCGATTCACTTACTGACCCGCGGAGACCAGAACTCATGCGCATGATCAAACAGAGTGCGGCGCTCGTGGCCGCCATTTCGCTCGGGGCCTGCAACCTCGACTTGCAGAACCCCAACTCACCCACGGAAGCGCAGGTCACCACGAATGTGGATGGCGTGATCGCGCTCGCGACGGGCTTGCAGTCACGCTTCGCGACGTCGTACGGCAACTATGCGTACACGGCCGGCCTGGTCACCGACGAATTTGCGGCCACCAGCGCGGCGCTGATCTCCATCAGCGATGCCGAGCAGGGCGCCGTACCGTCGGGCACCGGCATCGCCGACGCCGTCTTCAACTCCGTGTATCGGACCGTACGTACGGCAGACGACCTGCTGGCCGGCGCGGATGCGTTGGCGGCCGGTATCGACCCGGGCACGCGCAGCGGCCTCAAGGCGCTGGCATGGACGCTCAAGGCCGAAGCGCTTGGCGAAGCGTTGCAGTCGTACCAGAAGGTGCCGCTGCAGACGTATGGCGTGACCGCGCCGACGTACGAGAGCCGGACCGCCGGATTGGTGGTGGTGCGCGCGCTGCTCGACTCGGCCGCGGCGACTGTGGCGGCGACCGCGCCCAGCGCGTTTTTCAACAACAGCATTCTGACGCCGGGCGTCAGCTTGCCGAACGTGATCCAGCTGTACCGGGCACGCTACGCCCGTATGGCCAACGATCAGGCGACGGCCTTGGCCGCGTCGAACAACGTGGCGCGCACGGGTAGTGCGGCGTTGTCGGTGCTCACCTTTCCGGCGCCGACGGTCAATCCGTTTGCGGCCGTAACGGGCGGTACCAACGGCATCGCGGTACGCCGCTCGTTCCGCACCTCGATGCTGCCGCAGGATCAGCGATTCACGTACTTCGTGACGCCGTCCTCGACACTGACGGGGCGCGTGGGCGCCCTGCTGGATCCGTTCAGCCGCTGGGCCAATCCGCAGGCGCCGCTGCCGGTGTACATGCCGGACGAAGCGTTGCTCATCAAGGCGGAGGCGCTCGCCACGCAGGGTAATCTTGTGGCGTCGCAGGCCGTGCTCGATTCCGTACGCACCGATTGCACCGGTGGTCGCGGACTGGACGACCCCAAGGCGTGCCTTCCGGCGCTCACGTCGGCGCTGACGCAGCCGGAGCTGCTTGCGGAGATCTACACGCAGCGTCGCTACGAGCTGTTGGGCACCGGACATCGGTGGGAAGACTCGCGGCGTCGCGGCGCGATTCGTGGACCGACGGCGGCGCCGGCTGTCCCGGTGCAAGGTCAGCGATGCTGGCTGCCCTACGCCGTGGGTGACCGCAATGCCAATCCCAACGCCACCTTCGCGGCGCTTCCCGATCCCACTGAGCCGGGCACGTTCCCGGCCAGCTGCCAGGTCCAGTGAGGACGCCCATCATGACTATGAACCCGATCAACTCAACGAGCGTGCGCGTGACACGTCGCTTCACCATGGCGCTGTTCGCGGCGTTGGCCGTCGTCGGAACGGCGTGCGGTACCACCGATGCCGAGGGGCCGCTGCAGCCCTCGGGCCCTCAGGGGCGCGTCCGCTTCGTCAACATGATCACCGATACCACACGTGGGCGGGTGAACGCGATTCTCGAGTCGCTGCCCTTCGGCGTGAATCTCACGTACACGCAGAGCACGCCTTCCAGTCTCGCGGCACCGAACACGGCGTTCTATGCCGCCGTCCTGTCGGGTTCGCGCGCGCTCGTGCTGAAGCGGACGGCCGACACCAACACGACGGTGGCGACGATCAACTTCACCGTCACCGCCAGTCAGGATCGTACCGTGTACGCTATCGGTGGCGCGTCGGGCACGGCGGTCACCGCCTTTCAGACGGTGGATGACAACGCCCTGCCCGCGTCGGGTCAGGCGCGGGTGCGCGTGGTCCATCTGAGCCCGACGGCCGGTGCGGTGGACATCTTCGTCACCGCCGTCGGTGCGGATCTCGCCACTGCGACGCCGACGCTGGCCAACGTCGCGTACCAGACCGCGTCGTCGTATCTGCCCCTCGCCGCCGGTACGTATCAGGTGCGCGTGGTGCCGGCCGGCACGGCGGCTGCCTCGCGAGCGGGTGCAGTCGCGATCAACGTGGCCAGTCTCGCCATCACGGCGGGCACGGGGCGCACGATTGTCGCGGCCGACAACAATGTCGGTGGCGCACCGCTGCGTGCCTTCGTGCTCAGCGACCAGTAACCACCATGACGTGGTGTGCGCGGGCCATTCACCGACACGGTGGGTGGCCCGTTGTGCATTCCGCTGGACAAGCCGCCGCCCCGTCGCGCAGCTTCCATGCATGCACACACCGCACACACCGTCGTTCGTCATGAGGTCGCTGGGCCTGGCCTCCGCCCTGATCGTCAGTCTCGCGCCAACGCACGTCCACGCGCAGGCCCAAACCGGGATTCTGTCGCTCAGCGTCACGAATACAACGCTCAAGAACCAAGTCAAACCAACGGGCGAGCTCAAGACGCAGATCGATTCACTCGATGTGCTCATCGCCAGCGCGTCGAAGTACGGCCGTACGTCCGAGCTGCGACGACTGTTCGCGCAGTCGAACGCGCTGTTGCAGAAGCGACCGTGGACCCCGGAAGCGGAGTTCGCGAGTTCGGTGCTGGTGCGATCGGATCGCCTGATCGTCGATCCATCGCGTGCGTGGACGATGCGTCTCGAGCAGAGCTTTTCGCCCACCATCGCGTTGGAGCGCCCGCTGACCGCTCGCGTGGCACTGCGCTCGCGGGACGCGGCGAATCCGCGCGCGCCGCTTGCCCTTGTGAAAGAGCTCGGTGTGTTCGACGGCGTGCCCCGTGACCTGCGCGATGCACCGTTCGCGATCAACGCCGATATGCAGAACGTGCCCGACGGTTCGTACGTGGTGACCGTCGAGCTGTTGGACAGCGCGCGCGCGCTTGGAACGGCCAACCTCGGTATCGTGGTGCGCAACGGGCTCGACGCGTCGGTGAAGCGGCTCGAAGCCGCCGCCGCCAAGGCGCCGGAGCCATTGCGGTCGGATGTGCTCTTTCCGATCGACCGCATGCGCACCGTGAACGCGAGCCGCGTGGCACTCGGCACCTTCAACGCGGCGCGTGACTTCGCCGCTGCGGAGTCGCTGTTGAAGTCGGTGACGGCAGGCAAGAACCCGTGGGTCGGGCGGACCGGCGATCTCAAGCGGCACTACCGCCTCGAAGCGGCCGACGAGATCATGCCGTACCGTCTCTACATACCGACGGCGTACTCAGCGAAGAAGCCACTGCCGCTGATTGTCGCATTGCACGGATTGGGCGCCACCGAGGACTCGTTCTTCGAAGCCTATGGCGGCACGCTGCCGAAGTTGGCCGAGCAGCGTGGCTACATCATTGCCGCGCCGTTGGGCTACCGCGTGGATGGCGGCTACGGCGTGGCACTGGGTGGTGGCAATGATCCGGCCGCTGTTCGCGCGCGGACGCTGAGCGAACAGGATGTGATGAACGTGCTGGCCGCTGTGCGCACGCAGTACGCCGTGGATAGCACGCGCATCTACCTCGTGGGCCACTCGATGGGCGCGATCGGCACCTGGGCGATCGCCGCGAAAACGCCCACTATCTGGTCGGCGCTCGGCGTGTTCTCGGGCTTCGGTGTGGCGTCGACCGCGAAGACGATCGGCACGATTCCGCAATTCGTGGTGCACGGCGATGCCGATCCCACCGTACCGGTCGGTGGTTCGCGCGTCATGGTGGCGGCGCTCAAGAATGTCGGTGCTGAGGTGCAATACATCGAGGTGCCGGGCGGAAATCACACCAACGTCGTGGAGCCGAACTTTGCGGCGATGTTCGATTTCTTCGGTCGGGTTCCGCGCAAGTAGCGCACGCTATTCGCGAGACCTCTTGCGTGAGCTATGACACCGGAAATGCCAGCTGCGCCGAGTACACCGCAATGTCGCGCGGCCACTCGGCGATCAGCTCGCGGAATCGCGCTTCGTCGCCACGATACAACGCGCGGATCACTTCCTCGAACTGACTCAGATCGCCGGCCATTGCGTTCATGAAGCGATAGGCGATGTCGCGCGACGCTTTCGCGCGATCATCGTCGGCATGTGTACGTCGCGCCGCCTCTACCAGCTTGCGCAGCGCCACCGATGCGCCACCCGGTTGCGTGGCCAGCCACTCCCAATGGCGCGGCAGCAGCGTGATCTCACGGGCGACCACGCCGAGCTTGGGCCGTCCGCGCGTACGCGGTGCCTGGTCCAGCGCCGGCGTGTCGACATCGGTTGCGGCGGACGTCGCCGGCCCGCGCGTGGTCGCATCGAGATGCGCCAGCATCGCACGCTCGTCGCCACGCATCTCGAGATCGATCACGCGGCCGGTCGCGTCGTCGAACACCAGCACGGCGCTTGATGCGCCGTCCTTGATGGCCTGCCACGCCACCCGCGCCACCTCGCGCAGTGGGCCAGAAGCGAGTCGTTCCTGACCGCGAAAGGCGGTGACGAGATGACCGCTCATGGGCGCGCCGGTGTGCTGCGGGTTGCATAGTTGCCGGCACCATCGGGTTGCATCCGTTCGCGCCACATGGCCTCGAGCAGTACCAACTCGTCGGTGGGATCGAAGTCGGGTGCGTCGTCTGGCCAGGTCAGGGTGTCGAGCACATCGAACGTGAAGGCATCGGGGCCGAGCGCATTCCAGTCCTGCTGCAGCCGGCGAATGGGGTGGCCGCCAAATCGCAGCGACGTCCGCTCGCGGTTGAGAATGGCCGGCAGATCTATGGAACGCCCGATCAGCGTCTCGCCGGTCTGCAGATTGCGCACGCAGTACACGCCCATCGGGCGGCGCGACCCCTTGTAGTCGCGGGCGAGCGCTTTGCGGTCAGTTTGGGGGCCAGGATTGGTCATACATGAATTATATCCGGATGTAAATATCTGTCAATACACCCGGGTAAATATCGGATCTCGAAGTCGCGGTCGCCACGTCATCTTTCGCCGATGGACCGCACCTCCTTCGACCTGACCGAGCTCACCATCGTGCTCGGCCCGCCCACGCATCTGGCCGCGCAGTTCGCCGAGTTTCAAGCGCGCGCGGCGGCGGGTGATATCGTGACCGAGCACGAGTGGGCGCAACATGAGTACGCGGCGCTCGACGCGCTCACGCACCGCGAGGGTTCGGTGAAGACGCACACGATTCTGGAGACCATGCTCTCCAGCGTGCTCGGCGCCGACGTGATCGTGCTGGATGTTGACCGTAAGTGGGTGCGCGCCGAAGACGGACAGCTCTACACCGCGCTCAGCATGTGCTCGGAGGATATCCGATCGCGCGCCGAGGTGGCGTCGCTGTCGGCGCCGGCGTTTCTCGAGGCACTGAACACGGCCGCGGTGACCATTGCGCAGTTGGACGGGCGCGAGTGGATTCGCTGGAGCAGCCGTGCGTGGACAAATGAGGGCACGCGTGAGAGTGTCGAACGAGCGGCCCAGCTCGTCGTGCACATCGCCGATGCCGTGGTGGGCAGCGCGCCAGCCGCCGCCGATGCCGCACAGGACGATGCGGCACGTGACGACGAGGCGATCGATCTCGCGACGGAACTCGTGCAGGCCATCGGGCAAGGTCGCGAGGCCGCCGGCGATGAAGGCGGAATGATTTCGCAGCAGTTGCGTGGGCTGCGCTTCGTCGATCCGCTACGCGCCGAGTGGAGCAACGTGACGGCCGACGCGCTGTACGTGGGGGCGCTCGATATGTCGCTTGTGCGCCATCGCGTGAGCCGCCAAGATGCGGCGGGCTTGGCGTTTCTCTACCTCGGTAAGCAACGCGCCGAGCAGCTGAAGCAGAGCGGCGAGATCACCCCGCGCTTTCGCCGGGAGATTATCGCCAAGACATTCATGACGAGCTACGCGCTCGAGCGACTTGCGCCGCAGGTCTCGCGAGAGCTATTCGCGTTCATGAGCACCCGCTGAGCGAGCAGCAGATTGCGCCAGACTCCGCGTATCCAGCGCCCGGCGCACCACTCCCGCCAGCGCACTCGGCGTGAACGGCTTTGACACGTGCAACGCGCTGTCTCCGAACGGTGCGGGCGTGTGCCCGCCGGCCTCGGCGAAGCCTGACATGAACACACACACGGCCTGCGGATGGATCACGCCGATCGCACGGGCGACGTCGGGACCGGCCATTTTGGGCATGATCACATCGGTCAACAGCAGATCGAGTGGGCCCTCCATCGACTGCGCCGTGTGAATGGCGGCGTCGGCTGAGCCGGCGGCGAGGACGCGATACCCATTTGCCGTCAAAATGCGCACCGCCATGGCGAGCACCATCGCCTCGTCTTCCACCACAAGAACAGTTTCGGTGCCGGTGGTGCTCGCGCTGACGGCGGCGACCTCCACCTCGGTGTCTTCCTCGCCCGTGTAGCGCGGAAGATAGATCGCGAAATGGGTACCCTGGCCCACGGTGCTCGACACCCGGACGGCGCCGCCGTTCTGTGCCACGATGCCGTACACGGTGGAGAGTCCGAGTCCCGTGCCGAGTCCGATCGACTTCGTGGTGAAGAACGGCTCGAAGATCTGCGTCAGCAACTCCGGTGACATGCCGCTGCCCGTATCGCTCACGTTGATCACCACGTAGTCGCCCGCGGTGAGATCGGCGAGATCGCCATCCGTCGCCAGCAACGTACGGTTCTCAGTGGCGATCACAATCGTGCCGACCGACTGAATGGCATCGCGGGCATTCACGCACAGGTTCGCCAAGACCTGCTCGACCTGTGACGGGTCCATACGAACCGACCACAGCGCCGTGGCCGGTCGCCAGAGGAACTGCACCTGCTCACCCACCATGCGCCCCAACATCTTCAACGACTCGCCGATGAGGGCATTCAAATTGATCGTGCGCGGCGCAACGTCCTGCTTGCGTGCGAAGGCGAGCAGCTGCCGGGTGAGATCGACCGAACGCTGCGCGGCATGCTGAATCTCGGCAAGGTCGTCGCGCACGGCGGAACCGGGCTCCACCTGGTCGATCGCCAGCTCGGCGTTGCTGAGAATGACACTCAACATGTTGTTGAAGTCGTGCGCGATCCCGCCGGCCAGACGTCCTACCGACTCCATCTTCTGCGCTTGACGATACTGCGCTTCGAGCTGCTTGCGCTGCGTCACATCCTGTTCGACGATGATGTAATGCGCGACGTAGCCGGTGGGATCAGCCAGCGGCGTCACGGTGCGCTCGCCCACCCACACCGTACCATCCTTCCGCTTGCTCGTGATCTCGCCCGACCACACCGTCCCGGTATGAATGATCTGCCGGATCGCGTCGAAGAACGCGGTGTCGTGCACCTCGGCGTCGAGCAGCTCGACCAGCCGTTGACCGATGGCTTCGTCGGCCGAGTAGCCCGTCAAGACGGTGAAGGCAGTGTTGACCCATTCGATGTGGCCTTCGCGCGATACGATCCAGATGGCATTCGCCGCGGCGTCAAGGGCGGCATTACGAAACGCCAGCCGACGATTGGTTTCCGTCAGTTCGCGCACTTGCGTGTCGATCTGCGCGCCCATGTCGAACAAGACTTCACTCAGATGTCGCAGTTCGCCCGAGCCGATCACGCGACGCTGTGCCGCTTCCGTGTAGTCTCCCTGTGCGAAGTGCGTCACGACGCGGGACAGCGCGTCCAGCGGACGGGCGAGCATGGCGCGCACCAGCACGGCCAGTCCAGCCAGTGACACGCCCAATACGATCAGCGAGACGAGAATGGCCAGGCTGATGTCGCGACGCAGATGCGCGCGATACACGCCACGGTCGAAGGCCAGATCGATCTCACCGATGGTCTGTCCGTCGTGTACAACGGCCCGTCGCACCAGCATGGTGTCGGTCGCGCGAAGATTGCCGAAGCGTCGGGACTCGCCCTGCAGGGTCTCGCGAATCGTGATCGAAACGATGCGCTGGTCGGCCATGTATGCAGTCGCCAGCTCGCCGGCGTGCGGCACGTCCACATTCCACAGCGCCGGCTCGAGCACCTTGGCGAGACGATCCGCCGACAGGACCGACTCCCGACGCAGCGAATCGATCTCGTAGCTGCGCATGACGAGCACCACTACCGCGAGTACGATCGCAAACGACACGAACATCACGGTGCCCAGCGCCACGAGCAGCCGCCCGCTGATCGAGCCGTCCGATGAATGCGCGTGGTGCCCGGTGGCGAGAGGAACCGTCACGCGCCGCCTGCGCGTACTGCCTGCCGTCCCTTGGCCCGCAGGATCGTGGCCCGCGAGCTGTCGGCCCACGCCCGTTCAATGCGGGCGAGTGTGCCGTTGCGGCGAATGGTCGCCATACCCTGCTCGAACTGCCGCAGGGATGCGAGCCCCCGGGGATGACGCACACTGAACCCCAGATGTGAATCGAGCGGGCCTACGCGGGCGAGCCGGGCGAGCGGCTCACGCACGCCTGCGCGTGCGGCGAGAAACGGGAGCGGCTTACTGTCGTTCAGATTCACGAGCGCCGTCTGCAGTCGGCCCGCCGCCAGCAACCGGAGCAGTAACTCTTCTGAAGTGACCGACTTCAGCACGATCGCACCGCGCTGGCGTGCGACCTCGACCTCAGGGGGATACTCGTAACCGTTCACGACGCCCACGCTCGTACCGCGCGGCAGATCGCGCAACGCGCTGATCGACGCGGTGGCGGAAACGGGCCGGGCCGGATTCTGCACCAGCTCCGTCGTGCACCGGAACAGTGGCATGGCGGGAAACGCCACGAGGCCCTGCAGGTCGGGCGCCTTCGACATACTGTAGCAGGCCACGACGCTCCCTTCCATCACGAGCGCCCGGCAGCGCGCATACGGCACAACGTGCTGAGCAATCGGTATCCCGAGCGCGCCAAAGGCGGCGGCCACGATCTCGTTGGCGTATCCCGTTCCATCGGGCCGGGACCAGGGGGCGGATCCATCTTCGACGGCGATCGCGATGGGCTCGACCGGGCGGGCGATCGCAGCGGCATCGGTCGGCCGTACTCGGTTCGGAACCGAAGGACCGAGCGCGAGCGACGGCTCCGCGGTCGCCAGCACAAGGATGGACAGCCGCATCGCGGTGCGAACGATCATGGGCACACGATTCAGATTGGCAGAAGTACTTGAGCCCCGCTCGAACACGCGCCGCGTCGTCGTGAACGGACAATCATGGATGCCGCTGGCGTGCCGCAGACATACCCAGGTAAAATTGCACTCAACGGCGCCATATCGGCAGGTCTGGGGCCAACCGCGTCCGGGCACTGGCAACTCGTCGCCTTATGAATCTGAAGCCATGAGCGCTCATCCTGACCATTCCGGCGCGCAGGAATTTGCGGCGGCCCCACGCCTTTTGGTGGTCGACGACGAGCCGTCGATGTTGCGGGCCCTCAGTCGACAGCTGGCGTCTCGCGGCTTTGACGTCTCGCCGTTCGGCGACGGCGAGGAGGCAAAGCGCGCCGTTGCCGAGCGCGAATATGACGCGGCCGTACTCGATTTTGGACTCATCGGCATGACGGGGGTCGAGCTCATGGAGCAGCTGCGGGCCATCGACCCGACGCTCACGATCGTCCTGCTCAGTGGCACGATCGAAGTCCCTGAAGCCGTGCGAGCGATCCGGCGTGGCGCTGAGGATGTCCAGCTCAAGCCGCCCAATCTGGATCTGTTGCAGGCGGCGTTGGAGCGTGGCCTCGAACGCACCCGTTTGCACCGCTCGCGACGCCTGCTGGCCGCGCACGTCGTCGATCCGTACGGCGTGCTCGATCCGTCGCTCGCGATGCAGCGTGTGGTGCGTCAAGTGCAGCATGTCGCACCGCTCGCGCTCCCGCTGTTGCTGATCGGCGAGGCCGGCACGGGGAAGCGCGCGATTGCCGAGATGGTACATCAGCTCGCGCCGCAGGTGGATCGCACGTTCGTGGCGATTGGTCTGCTCGATCGTTCGCCCGAGTCGGTGGAAAGCGCGCTGCATACGGCGCTGGAGCGGAGCGAACGCGCGGCATCGCATTCCCGCATTACGCTATATCTGGATGATCTCGGCGTGCTCAGCGCGGGCGCACAACAGCAGTTGCTGAGTGTACTGGATGCATCGCCTACGCTGCGCCTGATCGTATCCACGCGGCGCGATCTGGCCGACGATGCGCGCGCCACGCGACTGCTGCCGTCGCTGTACCATCGCCTGGCGGTGTTGCCGATCAATGTCCCCGCGCTGAGGGAACGTGGCGCCAGCGCGATCGCCACGATCGGCCTGCGAGTTGTCGATCGCGCACGCATCGACGTCGGTGAAGGGCCCGACGGCTTCACGCAGGCGGCATTGGACTGGCTGTGCAACTGCCCGTGGCCCGCCAACATTCCGCAGTTGCACGATACCGTAATGGAATCGTTCGTGCGCGCGATCGGCGAGTCCGAAATCGACACGCACCACGTGGCGCCCTCACTCGTCGCGCGCGGAATGCACGCCGGGCATGCCGCGCCGGACGCCGAAGACTGGTCGATTCGCGCTGCGGAGAAGCGTCAGATTGTTGCGGTGCTTGGCATGGTCAAGAACCATCGGTCGCAAGCCGCCAAGCTGTTGGGCATCACCCGCACGACGCTCTACAAAAAGATGGACGAATACGGCATCGGTGTCTCCGGCGACTAGGCGAACGGCAACGTACGCGACGTGATGCTACTTCACGTCGACGACTTTCACGCCTGCGGTAGTGGCTCCGGCGCTGACGTATCCGACGGCGCCAGGCGTTGCTTTGACGAAGGCGATGACATCGTCATCGGATGCCTTAGCGGCCGGGGGAACGTCCTTGCCGGAAAAGATCTGCTGCTGCCAGTACGTATCGACCGCGCTTGCCGGCCGGCCGATGATGCGCTTGCTGAACGCGGCGCGCACGGCGCTGGTCTTGCCTTGGTCTACTGGCGTGGCGGGGCCTCCGCCGGGAAATGCGGCCGATTCCTTCAGGAAGATCTTGCTCAGGGCCGCGGACGAAATGTCACCGATCGGATTCGCGCTGTTCACGATCACCTTGAAGTCCTGGGCGGCCAGCGGCGTGGCCGACGGCAGGGCCAGCACACAGGCCGCAACCGCGGCCGCGAAGATACGAGAGAGAGTTTTCATGGATATGGTCTCGGTTAGAAGCTGAACGCGAAACTACCGAGCCAGTACATGCCGGCCGATTGCGGCGCGACGACACTCTTGCCCGCCACCGTGCTCACGAGCGGAACGAGCTGGTCGAACGCGTAGCCGCTCACGTCGTGGCGCTCGAGGCGCAGCAGGGCGCCCCCGCCGATGCGATACGTCACGCCGAGCGCACGATCACGCGTGGCCACCACATCCACGTTGCTCAGTGGCGCGGTCTGAAAGATGCGATTGTTCGTGAGGCTCATCTCCGACATGATGTCGAACTTCTCGCTCACGTTGAACACGCCCTGCACGTAGCCGCTCTTGCGGTCCTGCTTGGGTCCGACACCGTAGATACGGAGCCCTTCAGCACGGAACACGGTGCGCGGCACGATGTGTGTTTCGGCCGAGACCAGGCTCTCATGACGCCAGCCGTACACGCGGGCGGAGTCGATGCGATACTGCGCGAAGTAGCCGCCAAAGCGTGTGCGCCCCGGAGCCACGTTCACCCAGGCTTGCGCACCCTTGAGCACGTTGCCGCGGAAGGCGCGAATCGAGTTGCCCGTCGCAGTGACCACCTGCGTGCGCACCTCGTTGCTGCCACCGAATACGTTGAGCTCCAGCGAGCCACTGCCAAGGCGATCGGTGCGCGAGTACACGAAGCCGTCTACGGTCTCGCGTCCCTCGCCGTACACCTCGAACGACGGGCGGAAGAACGGCAACACGGTGCCGACGAACCGGATCTCGTTGAAAATGCCACGCGGCATCGGATTGCGACCCACCTTGATCGCGCCGAGTTTGCCGCGACGCTGCCAGTAGGCCCACTGCAGCGAGACATCGGGAAGCGCCGTTTGCAACGGGCTCAGTCCGAGTCGGCGATTGACCAACTGCACGACAAACTGGTCAGAGTTCTCGAGTCGGTACCGGAACTGCAGCGCGGCCGTCCGATAGTCGAACGTGCCGTATGATGGAATGCCGAGGATGGGCAGCTTCCCGGAGACACCGGCGCCGGCGTTGATCGCGGCGTGAAAGCTGAATGGAGACTCACCCGACTGGGCGGCGGCCGTTGAGGAGACTGCCGCGATACAGAAAGAGAGCAGCGCAATAGAGCGAGAACGCATAGTCGTAGGCGCCTTCATACATCAGGACGTCGATCCGGGCTACGTCGCCCCACGGTTTCATATCGACAGCGGAGGGACGATTCTTGAGCGACATTGTCCCTGTTGCGTGACCCGTCGTAGGCGCCACTGTGTTTATGGAGTTCATTTCATGCTCGCTGCACCCTCGCTTTCCAGGCTGATCTCCGAGAGGGCGGTTCGCTCATTCGCGACCGCTCTGGCCATCGCCACGCTGGGCTGCGCGCCACCATCGGTACCAATAGCCCTCAACGCGGTCGATCGTGATCTCCTCGACGTCACGGTCCCGGCGCTGGAGCAGCTGTACGCCGACAAGCGATACACGGTGACCCAGGTGGTGCAGTGGCACCTCGATCGCATCGATCGCTACAACGGCGTGTATGGCGCCATTGAGACCGTGTTGCGCGAGAGTGCGCTGGCCGACGCCGCACGGCTCGACGCCGAGGCGGCGAAGGGCAACGGCGCAGCCCGCGGTCCGCTGTGGGGCGTGCCGATCGTGATCAAGGCCAACACCAGCGTGCAGGGGCAGATCACCACCGCCGGCTGGGAAGGATTTACTCGGGCGGGCCACGAGCTCATCGCACCCAAGGACGCGACGATCGTGACGCGACTCCGCGCTGCCGGCGCCATCATCGTCGGCCTCGCCAACATGCCGGATCTCGCCAACAGCGACACCAATCGCAGCAGCTCGTTCGGCCGCACCGGCAATGCGTACGACGTACGCTTCTCGCCCGGCGGGTCGAGCGGCGGTGTGGTCACCGCCGTCGCAGCGAACATGGCGGTCTTGGGGAATGGCACCGATACCGGCAACTCCATTCGCATGCCGGCCGCCACGAGCGCGCTGGTTGGGGTGTTCCCCACGCGTGGCCTGGTCAGTATCGCCGGTATCGCGCCGCTCGATTGGTTGCTCGACAACACGGGGCCGATTGCACGGACCGCAACCGATGCCGCGATTGCGCTGGCCGTGATGGCGGGGAAAGACTCGCTCGATCCGCAGACACTATTGGCACCGGATTCGGTGCCGCCCGTTGCGGGAACGGTGACGGGTGCATCGCTCAAAGGAAAGCGCTTCGGGGTGCCGGCTTTCATCATGGCTGGCAGTGGTATCCCGTTCCATGGCATTCCCGCCGATGTGCCGGAACGCGCCGCTGATTCCATTCGCGCCGCCGCCAACATGGCGTTGCGCGATGATACACGCGCGTTGTTCATGAAGGCGGTCGAATCGCTTCGCGCTGCCGGCGCTGAGGTCGTCATCAGCGACAGCATCCTGCCGCCCGCCTTCGCGAACATGGCGAGCCGCGTGTCGACGTATGCCTACATGCGCGACGGCACCGACCGTTTCCTCGCCACCTTCGGACCGGCCACATATCACTCGGCCGCGCAGTACGAGCAGGTCGTCGGCGCCCCACTGTTCGTGTCGTCGATCGGCGTGGAGGATAACTTCCGCGTCATGCCTGGCGTGCGGCTCGAGCAACGCGTACTCGCGCAAGATGCTGACGCCGAGCGGAACTATCACGCGCCGCGTCGCGCCATGCTGGCGGAGTATGTGGCGACGCTCGAGCGCATGAAGCTGGATGGTTTTGTGTACCCCGCCATTCAGATGGCACCGCCGGACGAGTCGATGCCGCAGGACGGACGCGTCAGCGAAGGCCCGCACTCGGCCACAAGTTGGATCAACATGATCGGCGTGCCGGCAGTGGTGGTGTATGCTGGCACGTATGCGAACGGCTTACCGTTCGGCCTCGAATTCTCGGCGCGTCCGTGGACCGATCGTGCGCTGATGGGAATCGCGTCGGCGTGGGAGCAGGCGACACCAAAGCGTACGCCGCCCAAGCTGGTGGACGCGGGATTGCTGTCGGTGGTCAAGGCGCGCGCCGCGAAATAGATGCTCAACTTCGTCATTGGCGGACTGAAAGTCCTCGCCGTGCTGTGTACGCTGCTGCTGATCTATCTGGTCTACATCAGCGTGACCGCCAACTATCCATGGCGTGAGCATTGGATTGGCATGCTGCTGCTGCAGCTGGCCGTGTTCCTGTTCCGCCGCGCCGCGCGACTGCTGGACCAACAGAAGCGCTCAGGAGCGCTGCTCGGGCTGATCGGTGTGGTGTTCGGTCCGACCCCCACACTGTTCACCGATGTGCACCCCGCGGTGCAGTGGTTCTGGCCGGTGCTGCTGGGTGTGCCACTCGTCGTCGTGTGGTTTCAGCTGGGCAAGCGGCCGACGTCGGTGGTGGATCGCGTCCCTGAAGCGTTGTAGGGGAGGGTCACCTCAGTGGGCGGGTGGCACGCCTTCTGCGCTGTGCGTGGGTGTCGATCCGCGGTCCTGCGTGGTCGACATTCCCACTACGCTGAGACGCCATCATGTCGGTCGCCAAAGTCATTGAGATCATTTCCTCGAGCAAGGTCAGCCTCGACGATGCCGTGACGCAGGGCATCGCCAAAGCCTCGGAGACGATCACCGGTATCGCCGGCGCCTGGATTCAGGACCAGAGTGTCGAGGTCGCCAACGGCAAGGTGACCATGTACAAGGTCACGCTCAAGCTCACCTTCGTACTCAAGGGTGACTGAACGATTCGGACGGTCGAGTTGTCGTAGAGCTGTTCCGCGTCACCCGCTCGGGTTCTTACCTGCTGGAGGTGCTGATGTCGCACGACACTCGCCGTCGCTATGCCGTCACGTTGGCGGCGTTGGCCCTGACCACATTTCGCGCTCCGCCAGCGCGTCTCCCACCCTCTGGCGGTGCGGCCGGCTCCGTCGTGACCACGACCGCGATGAGTATCGAACGCGCGGCCCACACGGCGACCACGCTGCGAGATGGTCGCGTGCTGGTCGCCGGGGGGTTCACCAACGAAGAGAACTCGATCAGCGGGGCGGAGCTCTTCGATCCGGCCGGCGGGCGATTCGCCGCCTTGCCGCGCATGCGTACGCTGCGCCATAGCCACACGGCGACGCGGCTGCCCGACGGCAAGGTGCTGCTCGCGGGGGGCTACGCGGCGGGATCCACCGTGCTCGCCGCCGCCGAGTTGTTCGATCCGGCGACCAATCGCTTCGTGCCGACCGGTTCACTTGGTGCGGCGCGCGCCGGGCACGTGGCGGTCGCCCTCGCCAACGGGAAGGTACTTATTGCCGGCGGTGTGGGTCCGGCGTGGAGCTTTCTCTCCAGCGCGGAGCTCTACGATCCTACCACCGGACGCTTTTCGCCGACCGGGAGTATGACGGTCGCCCGCGAGAGCCACGCTGCGGTGTTGCTGCAGAGCGGACAGGTGCTCGTGGTCGGTGGACATCGCGGACGTCGCGCGGAGATCACGCTCTACACATCGGCCGAACGCTATGACGTGGCGAGCGGCACGTTCCGGAAGGTCGGCGACATGCGCGTGCGGCGGCACAAGCACGATGCCGTCGTACTGCGCGACGGGCGGGTGTTGATCACCGGTGGCACCGACGAGCGCGACACGGACGGCGTCTACGACAGCACCGAGCTGTTCGATCCGATCTCGACCACGTTCACGCTGGGACCGGACCTGGTACGTCCGCGCTACAAGCACAACGGCAGCGCCGTACTGTTGCCAAACGGTACCGTCCTGATTGCTGGTGGGGCCACACAAGCCGAGACCTTCGATCCACGTGCGCGAGCGCCCGCGCGTGCGTTCGCGCTCGTGCCGGGCAACAGCCCGATGGCGGGCCAGTTCTCCGCCGTCGCGCCGATCACTGGTGGCGGCGTACTGATCACCGGCGGCTACGGCGGCGGACGCGGGCCGCGCGCGAGTGCGTGGGTGTATCGGCCGTAAGCGCGGATCTTGCGATACGGCGTCCCATGAAACGCCATTCTGCCTGCACCCTCGTCGTGTCGTTCGCCAGTGCATTACTCGTCTCGCCGATGCTGGCGGCCTGCGGTGGCCGCGCACAGCTGCCACTCGCCGCCGGCATCGGACCGTCGCCGACGCTCGACGCCCCGCGCACGTCGCTCATTCCAACCATCGGTGTCGCCAGCGCGCGCGCATGGTTGGCGAGTGAGATGCCCGTGGCGGCACCTGGACTCGCGGTGCAACCGTTCGCGCGTGATCTCGATCATCCGCGTTGGCTGTACGTGCTGCCCAATGGCGACGTGCTGGTCGCGGAAACCAATGCACCGGAGCGGCCGGACGATGCCACCGGCATCAAAGGCTGGTTCTTCAAGCGCTTTCAACGGAAAGCCGGTGGTGCGGTCGCGAGCGCCGATCGCATAACGCTGCTGCGCGATACCAACGGTGACGGCATCGCGGATGTGCGGTCGGTGCTGCTCTCCGGGCTCACGTCGCCGTTCGGGATGACGCTGGTGGGCGACGCGCTGTACGTGGCCAACACCGACGCCATCGTCCGCTTTCCGTATCGCGCGGGTGTGCAGCGCATCGCCGAGGCGGGCACGCGCGTGGTCGCGCTGCCGGCCGGTTCGCGGAATCACCACTGGACGAAAAATGTGGTCGCCTCGTTGGATGGCAGCACGCTGTTCGTGGCGGTGGGATCGAACAGCAACGCGGCAGAGAATGGCATGGATGTCGAAGCCGAGCGCGCCGCCATCTGGGCGGTCGATGTGCGCACGGGCAGCCATCGCATTCTCGCCAGCGGTTTGCGCAATCCCGTCGGGATGAGCTTCGAGCCGACGACCGGCGCGCTGTGGGTCGCGGTGAATGAGCGCGACGAGCTGGGGAGCGACCTCGTGCCCGACTACATGACGCGGGTACGCGACGGCGCGTTCTACGGCTGGCCCTACAGCTACTTCGGCCCGCATGTCGACACACGGGTGACACCAGCGCGGGCCGATCTGGTCGCGAGCGCGGTGGTGCCGGACTACGCGCTCGGGGCCCATACCGCCTCGCTGGGGCTCGCCTTCTCACGCGCCGGTGCATTGCCACCTGCATTGCAGCGCGGTGCCTTCGTGGCGCAACACGGCTCGTGGAACCGCAAGCCGATGAGCGGCTACAAGGTGATCTTCGTGCCGTTCGTGAATGGCGCGCCGTCGGGCGAGCCCGTCGATGTGCTCACGGGATTTCTCGAGCGCGAGGAGTTTTCGCGCGGGCGCCCGGTCGGCGTCGCCATCGACGCGCGCGGCGCGCTACTGGTGGCCGACGACGTGGGCAATGCGATCTGGCGCGTCACGGCGAAGTAGTGGTGATGCGCCAGATCGGTTCCGTCGTTGCGTTTCGCGCACCGCGGCGTTTCAATGGGCTATGGGCCAGTTACCGAAAGTCTTCAGGAATGTGCGCAGCGCCTATGCGGGACTCGCGCTGCTGATCGTGCCGTCGCTGTTGCGGGCGCAGCCGGTGGCCGCGCAATCCCGGGACGAGCTGGTGGGCTGGGTGGTGGACGCCGCCGGCAAGCCGATGGGCGACGCCGAAGTGCTGATCGCCGGCACCTCGTACACAACACGAAGCGATGCAAAGGGATTCTGGCGGTTTGCCGATCCGCCGACGGGCCCGCACGTCGTGCTGGCGCGCCAGATCGGATATGTACCGTACCAGCGTGAAGTGATCGTGGTGCGCTCCTCGAAGGACACCTTGTCACTACTACTACGGCGCTATCCGCGCACGCTTTCAACAGTTGAAGTCACCGCCAAGGCCAATTCCGCGACTGCTACGGCGGTGGCTCAGGGTCAGCGACTGATCCAGATGCGCGTCGGCGCCGGTCGCCTCTATACCCGGGAGTACATTCTCGAAACGCGTCCTTATTCGATTGCTGAACTCGTGCAAGGTGTGCCGGGCATGACCATCCAGCGGCTTCGTGGCAACGGCACCGACGGCGAAGTCGTAGCGACGATCTCCCGTAACCGCGGTGGGGCAAGTGGGACGCAAGGCGTGGGGAACGATGGGTTCTCCAATCCGTGTCCGATGCAATTCTTCCTCGATACATCGCCCATCGAAGGCGATCAGGTTGGTCGACTCGATCCATCGATGTTTCGCAGTGTCGAGGTGTATCCCATGAACGTCGTGATCCCAGGCTTGCCACAACGCGCTGATCGTTGCGGCGCGATCGTGATCAATTCGTTCAGGCGTTGATCAACGAGATCTCGATCAACGTCTCATTACTGAACAATGCGAACGCGATGTTTCCGTCGCTGACTCGTTGTGCCATTGTTGTCTGATTTTCTTAGCACGTAACAATCTGGCGACATCGCATGTGTGGTCGTATAGTGGCCGTGGCCTCCCCACGCTTTGGTCCCCTCCGACCCGCTCAATGATGTCATCTCGACGCAAACGCTTCCCGCAGCGTGTGCCCAACCGCGCGCTGGTTGCAACCCTAAGCGCAAGCTTGCTATGGTGCGCAGCTCCGCTCGCGCGACTCTCGGCGCAGGCAGCCACTGAATCCACGCAGCCGACTCGGCGCGCGAGGGTGGTGGGAGTCGTGACCGACGTCGTCAGCAAGCTACCGTTGGCCGGCGTCAACGTTTTCCTTGTCGGCACGCCCATCACGGCGAGTACCGGGCCAGACGGTCGCTTCATTATTCCCAGCGCTCCGGCAGGACTCTACAACTTCGATGTGAGGCGGCTCGGTTATGGCCCGCAGCGCATCACCAACATCCGACTGGTCGCCGACAGCGTGACCACGTTGAACGTTTCACTCAGTATTACGTCCACACGCCTCGATCAAGTGACGGTATCCGGTAGTATGGATGCCCAGTCGGTAGCGAAGTCCACGATCACCGTCGACAAGATCACGTCGGAAAACATTCCGGTCATGCCGACCGGCTCGGCCGCCAATCTGATTGCGGGTAAGGTGGCCGGTGTTGCCATCACGCGTCCGAGCGGCAAGCCGGGAAGTGGCGTCAACATCGTGCTCCGCACACCGATCTCCGGCATCACCGAGGCCGGTACCCCACCATCGCCCCTCTTCGTGGTGGACGGCGTGTTTTTGAACCAAGCACAATCGGTGACCACGCAGGACATCGAGTCGATGGACGTGGAGTCGATCGAGGTGATCAAGGGCGCCGCGGCAGCCTCGTTGTACGGCTCTCGTGCGGCGGCCGGCGTTATCGCGATCACCACCAGGCGCGGTAAAGGGCTCGCCCTTGGCACGACGCAATTTCAGGCGCGCTCCGAGACCGGCACCGATCAGTTTCAAACGAACCTGAAGAAGAATCAGCATCATGCGTTCCGGCAAGACGCCAATGGCAATTGGCTGAACGCGCAAGATCAGGTCGTGCCGCGCGCCCAGCGTGCGCTCAAACCGCTCGGTATCATGGACGCGCCGTTTACGTCGCAGACCTACGATCACCCGAAGCTGTTCTTCAATCCGGGCAGCACCACGATTCAGAGCCTGCAGGTGCAAGGCAACGCCGCCGCCACGAACTACAACGTGGCGTACACGCGTAACGTGTTCGGCGGCGTGTTGGAAGACAACGAAGGGTATCGCCGCCAAACGCTGCGCGTGAACCTCGACTCGCGGCTGAACGAGAAGCTCAACGTGGGCGTGTCGGTGAACCACACCCGCGGACAGGACGACGCGTCGAGCCCGAGCTTCAACAACTTCTATCGCATTGATACCGACGTGAACCTGAAGGAGGCTGATCCGTTTCCCAAGGTCGGTTTTCCGTACCTGATCGTTCCCGATTCGGTCTCGCTGTATGCGAATCCGCTGTACACGCAGTTTATCGCCGACGACGTGATCCGGCGTGCGCGCACCCTGCTCAATGCCAACGCCAGCTACCGTCCCTTCAGCTGGCTGTCGGTGGCCGGCGATGCCAACTACGATCGCGGCGATTACGCTCGGACCACGTATACACCGCGCGGCGCTCCGGTCGTGTCGACGGCGACGTCGAATCTCGGCACGATCAGCCCGAGCATCGGCAGCCTGCGCGAGATCAACGAGGTGACTGACGGCTACATCATCACGGGCACCGTCTCAGCGACAAAAACCCTCGGCGAACTCACGGCGCGACTGTCGCAGCGCGGTGAAACGCGCCGTGAGTACGCCCCCAGCCTCACGACTACCGGAACGGATTTCGGCACCGAAGGGCTCAAAGCCATGTCGCAGGCGCGCGTGCGCACGACCGCGAATCTCATCAACGACTATCGCGTGCTCGGCTCCATCACCAACCTCGGCCTCAGCTTCAAGGAACGCTACATCGGCGATTTCCTCTGGCGCCGTGAAGGCAACTCGCTGTTCGGTGCCGCCAATCGCTGGAACACCTTCGGCCGAGCCTCGGCCGCCTGGATTCTGAGTGAGGAAAGCTGGTTCCCGATGCCGGCGTTCAATCAGTTCAAGCTGCGCTACAGCTACGGCGTGACTGGTGTGAGCCCGAGCTTCAGCGATCAGTATGAGGCGATGACGAACGACGGCACCGGCGCGATCCGCCGCAGCAATCTTGGCAACATTAACATCACGCCGACGTTCACCAAGGAACAGGAAATCGGTATCGACCTCGCGTACAAGTCGCGCCTGTCGGCGACGGTCACGTATGTGCGGAACGACAGTAAGGATGTGTTCGTGAACGTGCCGGCACCGGCCGTCTCGGGTTACCAGCTCGTTCGCACGAATCCCGCGTACATCGGCGGCAACGTACTCGAGTTGACGCTCCAGGGCGCGGTGCTGACCAACCCCAACGGGTTGCGCTGGGACATTCTCGTGACGGGAGACAATCAGAAGCAGTTCACGCGCAGCTTCGGGCGTACCTGCTTCGACGACGGCCTGCAGTACAAGTGCGACGGGATCCCGCTCAGCGAGATGTGGGGCAACCAGAACGTCCGGGACAAGTCGCAGTTGGCCGCCATTCACCGCAACTCGCAGGCGCAATTCGACGTCAACGACGACGGCTGGGTGGTGCCGGTGGGTGCGGGCAACACGTGGCGCGATGGTATTGCCAAGAACCTGTGGGGCAGCTCCGTCACGATCGATGGCACCGCCTACGGCTGGGGGCTACCGATTCAGCGCCGCGATTCCACGGGACAGCTTTGGTACGACCGCATCGGCGACAGTCAGCCGCTCTTCCGCTTCGGTTTCCAGAACAATTTCCGATACAACAACTTCCGTCTCTTCATCCAGACGACGGGGCAGTTGGGTGGCGATGTGTACGCCAACAGCAACCAGACGTTCTACGCCTCGGGTGACCATCCCGACGTCGACCAGTTCGGCAAGCCAGACGAACAGAAAAAGCCGGTGTCCTACTACAACGCCGTGTCGAACAACAACAACCTGTATCTCGCGCAGTTCGTGGAAAGCGGTACGCACCTGACGATCGCGGAGCTCATGCTGGGCTACACGGCAGACGCGAAGCGTTGGCCCTTCCTGAACAAGGTTGGTGTGTCGCGCGCGCAGATCGATCTGATCGGACGGAACATGCGCACGTTCACGAATTACACCGGCCTCAATGTCATGGCCGGCTCGCCGACGGTACGCTTCGACGATGCTACGTATCCCATGACGCGCACGCTGACCGGCGTCGTTACGCTTACCTTCTGACCGAGGCCGCATTCATGCATACTTCTGTGTCCCGCTCGGTCGCCGTACGCCGCCGCGCCGCTATCCTGATTGGTACCATGGCCGCTGCCTCGCTGGCAGGCTGCGTCGATCTCGCCGTTACCGATCCGAACAACCTCAGTATCGCCACGGTATTCAACAACGCGGCCAATACGGAAGCCGCGTTGATTGGCTCCTTTAAAGCCTACACGGCCGTGAATCGTGGCAGCTGTCCCACGCTGATTTACAGCTTGTGGGGCCACGATATCACGACCACCAGCGTGACGTACCTCGAGTTCGCTGTTGAACCGCGGCTGCCCATCAACAACCGCGACAACGTAAACTGCGCTACGCGCGTGGCGTATTGGACCCCGTACGAGGCGTCAGCCGGTGCCCGCGAAGCCTTCATCGGTATCCGCGATAACAAACTCAAGTTCGGCGCCATCGACGCCACCACACCGAACGGTGCCGACACGCCCAATCGCAAGCTGTTCGCGAAGTTCATCATTGCCATTTCGCAGCTCAAGCTCGCCCTCGCCACCGACCAAGCCTACATCACGGATACGATCACGCCGGGCTTGAACCAGACCAACGTCACTCTGGTGCCGTGGCCGGATGTCTTGGCGAATGCCAAAGCGCAGATGAACGTCGTGATTACGGAAGCGAAGGCGGGACCGAACTTCACGTGGCCGGCGCTTTTCATCAACGGCCGTCCGATCACGCGCGATGAACTGGTGCGGGTGATGTATTCGTTCCTGGTGCGCGCCGATGTGTACTCGCCGCGTACCCCTGCCGCGCGCAACGCGGTCAACTGGAATGCCGTGCTGGCGCGTCTCGACTCGGGTATCACGCGGGATTTTGGATGGCAGGCCGATCCGGCCGTGGCCAACACCGCCTCGACGTATATCAACAACTCGTTCGCGCAGAGTACGGTCCGGATCCACAACCGTCTTCTTGGTCCGGCCGACACCTCCGGCAATTATCAGGCGTGGGTGGCCGCTCCGATCGCCAATCGCACCGCGTTCACGATCACGACGCCGGACCGTCGCATTCATGGGGCGACCAACAGCGTTGCTGGTACCCGCTTTACGCGTCTCACGTCGACCATGGGCAGCGCGTCCAATGGTGCGTATCTCACCTCGTCGTACCGTTCCACGCGCTATCTGAACACGGCGGCCGATTCGGGTAATCGCGCCTTCATTCAGATCATGTCGATGGACGAGATGAAGTTCATCCGCGCCGAAGCGCTGTTCCGTGTGGGACGTTTCACGGAAGCTGCGGCGCTCATCAATCCGACCCGTGTGGCGGCTGGGCTTCGTCCGGCGGACGCGAACGGCCCGCCGGCCGGCCGTGACTGCGTGCCACGTAAGGATAACGGCGCGTGCGGCGACCTGTTCGACGCCATTCAGTACGAGAAGCGTATCGAACTGTATCCCACCGAAGGTGACATCTCGTGGTGGGACGCGCGTGGCTGGGGCAAGCTGGTTCCCGGCACACCGTTCCATGTTCCCGTGTCGGGGCGTGAGCTGATCTCGCTTGGCATTCCGTACTACACGTTCGGCGGCGTGGGTTCACCGGGTACCGCCCCGTAAGGGCTCTGCCGATACGACGTACAAAGGGGCCGTGCATCATGCACGGCCCCTTTGCACTTGGTGCGACCGCTCGCGTGAATCGCCTACGGTTTCTCGCTGATATTCGCACAGCCCCACACATTCTGATCGTTGGGCGCCACCTGCGGGTCGAACACGCGAATGTAATACCGCTTGCCGCTCTCGAGCTTCGGGATCACGGCCGTGACCGATCCCCCGCCGTCCATCTGTGTCTGCGCCTGGGTGAAGGCTGCTTGCGGCGCGATCGGTGCCCCTTGGTCATTGCAGTTACCCGCCACGACGTCCCACGCGATGCGCATATCGCGACTGCCATTGCGAAAGGTGATCTTCGCTCGCGATTGCTTGTCATTCCGGGGTTCGATGGTCACGTCGGCGGAGCCGCCGTTCCGCAGTTGGTTCACGGTGGCGAACCACTTGCCGGACTGCGCCGATGTCGCCAGCAGGCCAACACTCAGCGTAGCAACGGACAAAAAGAGAGCAGAAGACCACATCAGTTCCTCCGGGAACTCGGGCGTAATCGGCGATGGTCAGTCGAAAGATAGCGGACTACTGCTTGGCCTTCCCGCTGAACGTCTGCGTCCGCCACGTGGCCGCCCCGGGGTGCTCCCACACCGACTCGAGTCGCTCGGTCGCGGGAATGTAGAACGCCGCGCGCAGCACGCCGCTGGGGAGGAAGTGCAGCAGCGGATCGCCGTTCGGCGGCGAGTGCGCACCCATGATCTTCCGTTTGATCTCCTGATGGAACGGCTCGCTGGGCCGCCAGTTCCAGATGCCACCGTGCTGCGCCTGAAACTCGAGCGACTCTTGGAGCGCCTTCTGCACGTGCGGAAACGTCGCGTCGTGAATCAGCGTGCCGGTGTCATCCTTCGTGAAGCCGAAGAGATCGTGATCGCCCACCATGTTCACATCGGGACGCGCCTTGAGCCGGATGTACGGGCCTTCGATCGCCGCGTGCTCCTTGTAGTGCCCGAAGCGATACTCGTGATCCTCTTCGGCAAATTCCTTCGCGCGGTCCTTGAACAGATCGCGCAGCTTATTCCAGTCCTGTTCAGTTTTCGGCCAGAAGCGCAACCGCTCATCGAACTTCCGTGACTTGAGCGTCGGCAATCGAACGCTCTCGATGTACGTGCGCTTCTTTAGCCATTCCTGATCGGTCACCTGCGCCGCGGCTGACACCTTCACCGCCCCGTTCGGACGCGCGCCCGACGTCCAGCCCACGCGTGGGTTGTAATGCACCACGGCGCCGATGTCTTCCCACTTGATCTCGTCGCACAGGAAGAAGTCGAGTTCCTTCGACGTCTTGTTCTTGAACTCCTGCGCCTTGGTCGGATTCCCCGACTCGATCCCCATGTGCGCGAGCACGCCGGTCGGGCGTACCGAGATCCCGATCTTGTACTTGGTCGAGATCTGCGCCGCCGCCGTCATGGCTCCCTTCACCATGCCTTGCAGCAGGTACTCCTGCTCCATGTTGCGCTCGGCCGACCCCATCGCGTGCCGCGGATCGCCGAGCTGCTGGAAGTACGTCGCCTTGTTCCACCCGGTGCTGGAGTTCGCCGGGTCGGATTTGAAGACGACCGGGGCGATGTTGGAGTTCTCGCCCGGCTGATTGAAGAACGCGTTCTCGCGGGAGACTTTGGGGCCGGTCATGACGCGATTTTATCGCCCAATCGCCGGTTGTGCGAGCGCCACATGAATCAGGCCCGGCGTGCCAACCTGCGGCATGCCGGGCCCGACCATGACCTATGCCGCGGGAACGTACCGCCGGCGTCAGAACGTCGTGCTGAGCGAGAAGAAGATCTGACGTGGGGCGCCGGTCAGGAAAGTCGTGTTGTCGCCGCTGGCGGTAAAGCCGCCGCTGCCCATCGTGCCGATGTACCGCTCGTCGAGCAGGTTGTTCATGTTGAGCTGCAGCTCGAGCGACTTGAGTGCGCCGATGCGACCCAGGCGATAGCGAGCCGAGAGGTCGGACACGAAGTAGCCCGGCACCTTGCCCTCGCCGTCGCCCGCGGTGTTCAGGTCGTTGGTGTACGTGAAGTATCGCTCACCCACATAACGGCCGCCCAGCGTGAGGTTCAGCTTGGCGCGCGTGTACGACAGGGATGCGGTCGCCATCTGCTTCGGCGCGTCCTGCACATACTTGTCCTTGGTGTTCACGCGAGACGTCGGATCCGCCTGATTGGCAAGGTAGTCATCGCCGAACTTCGAGCTGTTGAACGAGGCGGAGCCGAAGGCGCGGAGGCCGTTGCCCAGATCGGCGTTGACGACGCCTTCGAGCCCCATCGTGTTCACCGAGCCCACGTTGCCGAAGCCCGTGGCACAGGTGACGGTCTGCGGGCAAAGCGCGATGCCGAGCAGCCGATTGCGATAGTCGATCGCGTAGCCCGTGATACCGGCCTCCAGCTTCCCGCGACGCGTCCGCGCACCGAGTTCGAGCGTCGTCGCGCGCTCGGCCTTGGCCGTGGACTTGAAGAACTCAAACGTGGCCGGTGCCGCGTTGTACACCCCACCGGCAGGGCTCAGCGGGAACTGGTTCACATTCTCCGACCAGTTGGCGAACACTTCGTTGTTCTCGTTCACCTTGAACACCGCGCCGACCTGCGGCAGGACGGTCGCATCGGTCTTCACGTTCAGCGACGGACGCGTCGCGTCCGCGAAGATCGGCGCCACGATGCCATCGGTCGGTGTATTGCCGTTGTTCGTAAAATCGGCATTCACTGTGAGCAACTTTGCGCCGTACGACAGCGTGAGACGCTCGTTCAGCAAGCGGTTCGTGTTCTGCACGTGGAACTGCGTCGTGGTCACGTCGGCGGTGCGATCATAGTCGAGTCGGAGCACCTTCGTGAAGTCCACTTCCGGACCGAGCTGATAGTTCTTCATGCGCCAGCGCGGACGACGGTTGCTGGACTCGTTCTGCTCGTACCACCCGCCGACTTCGAATTGGTTGGACACCCCGCCGAGAGTAAACGACGCCGTCCCCTTGGCCATGATACCGCCACGGTTCGCCTTGTATTGCGTCTGGCGGAACATGATCGGGTCGGGGCTGTAGGCCGCGCCATAACTGGGCGCATGCCAGTCGCCGCCGCCGCGATTGAGGTGCAGGTACGGCTGCACTTCGACGCGCGTCGAGGCGGTTGGCTTGAACTCACCCTTCAGATACGCGAGATGATCGAGTCGCGCGCCTTGGGCTGAGCTGTAGTACGAGGCATCGGTGAGCGGCGTGTATGTGGGCAACGAGGCTTCAGCGAACTGCTTCGCGGTGGCCCAGTTGGTCTGGTAATCGAACATCGGACCAAAGCCGAAGTTGCTCGATCCCGGCGCCGTGGCGTTGAACACGCCCAGCGACAGGTCCATGTAGTCGCTCTCCTTCTTGTTCGCGTAGTTGTAGAACGCGGTGAACTTGGCTGAACCGATGAACAGGTTGCTCTTCAGGTTGATCTGCTCGTGCCAGTTTTCGCCGGCACCACCGAGAAACCCGTTCTGACCGAACAGCAGATCCTGCTCGCCGGGGAAGTTCGATAAGCGCTCGCCGCCGCCCTTCCATTTGTCAGAGTCGAAGCGCGAGACCGACAGGAACGCCGACACGCCGTTCGTGCCGCCGAAGGTCTTGAGGCCCATGTCATAGCGAAGCAGCGTGCGGCGGGCGCTGTTCTGGCCGCCCATCTGCTGTAGCAGAAACTGCTGGCGTCCTGCCGGTTCGGCCGTGGCATACTGCACGACGCCACCAAGATTATTCGCCGATGCCGTGCCGAGCGCGCCACTGCCTTGCGCCACCGAGGTCGACTCCAAATTCGACGCATCGACGGCACGGCCGACACCAAGTCCGTTCCAGTTGCCGTACGACATGTCGCCGAGCGGAATACCATCCATCGTCTGTCCGATCTGCGCACTCTGGAATCCGCGCATCGTAATGCGATTGGACCACTCATACATGCCGAATCCATCGACCGACTGCATGTTGACGCCGGGAATCCGTTCGACCGCCTTCAACGCGCTGGTGCCGGGCGCGGTCGATCTGAGCACCGAACTGTCAACGCCGGATGCCGCACGCGCGCTACCGCGGCCGGTGACCCCGGTAACGGTGACTTTGCCGAGTGCTTGCGCGGAATCGCGCTTGGTCGTGGCCTGCGCGCGGAGAGGCGAGGCGGAGAGCAGCAGCGACGAGGACGCTGCGGCGAGGAGCGTGAGATACGCTGGACGATTGTCGTGGCGCATGGGACGGGCGAAAGAGGGAAGGACGAGCTGTTGAATCGCTCGCAGGATTCACTCCTCGTGTATCGAACCGAATCACGGATCGGTATGCGCCACGTCTCGGCCGCGTCACGGCGACGTGACGACCGCGAGATCGGCGGGGCTCAAACCGCGCGAAACTGGGTTGAAAAGTTCTCGGCCGACATGTCCTCGCTTACTGCATTGCCCTCTGCACCCTGCTCGACGGCCCATTCGCGAAATCCGTGTGGCGCTCGCTGTATCTCCTGCAGGCGGGCGTAATTCACGGCGGCGATCTCGCGCCAGCCGACGAGATCGGCGAGGTCAGCGCGCAGGAGCGACGCCGCTGAAAAGCGCGCACCCGAGACGCGCGCGCCTTGCAGCATGGTCCCCTCGAGTTGAGCGGCGCTCAAGTTCGCCCCTTCGAGATTGGCATGCTTCAGGTTGGCTCCGGAAAGCAGCGCGCCTTGGAGATTGGCGTCCTTGAAGCTGGCGTGTGCGAGGTCGGCGCCGCGCAGATCAACGCCCACCAACCAAGCGCCATCCACGTTGACGCCAGCCAGTGATTGGGCATTGCGCGCAAGGTTGGTCAGCGCGTCGATGCGTCCGCCGCTTCCACCCTTTCCTTGCGCACTGTTCACGACCAACCAGGCCTGATAATTCGAGTCGAGCAGTTCCTGCGCTTCGCGCACTTTGTCGGCGGCCAGCCGCTCCCGGCGATTGGCCCAGAATTGATAGGCGCCAAAGACGAAGACAATGATCTGCCAGAACTTGACGAAGTCCGCGAGGAAGTCGATGACGGTGAGCGAGTTCGGCGCCACCGCAGTGCTCTGAAGGAGTGCATACATCGGTTCAGTTTGCAGATCGGGCTACCCGCTGGACAGCCGATTGGTGCCTCGTGACCGACCCGTGACAGACGGTGCGGGGTCTGACTGATTGATTCCGGGGGGCGGCAGCGCGCAGTTACGTCGCCGCCACCGCGCAGGCCACCGCATACGTGACTTCAGGGTTGGTGACATCGCTGTGATCCTTGATGCGTCCTCCGCTGCCATCGAGGTTGTTCACCACGCGCGGTGCGTAGGTATAGGCTGTGCCCACACTGCCCAACGGTTGGGTGGTCGCCTCGTTGGTGCGTTGTGTGCCATTCCGCCCGATGCCGCCGTACTGGTCATCCTTGTCGCCGACGGCCTTGGCGTTGTCACCGCCCAGGCGCGACGAGATAGCATAGGCCTTGCCCACGACCGCGTCCTGATACGAGAACGTGGAGATGAAGGGCCCCTTTACGATCTGATGTTCGATCACATCGCGGAAGAAGCCACGGTCGCCGTGTCCGTTGTCGTGGCTGAGCCCATAGTGCGAGAAGGCGGCTTCCAGCAGGGAGAGTGAGTCGGGCTGCACGGCGGGATCCGCGCACAGCGACTTGGCGCATGCCGCCATACAACGGCCGCCCAGACTGTGGCCGATCAAGTGTATGCGCAGCGCCGGATGACGCGCCTTGAGTGCGCGCACGGCCGCGGCCACGCCGTTCGCCCCCACGGTGCCCGAGCGGTTCTTCATCATGTACCACGTGGTGAGGTTGAGCACCTGTCCCACGCGGCCGGCAATAGACTTGAGCGCGCCGCCGATAAACAGCGGCGCGCCGGTGCCACCGCCGCTGCCAGCGGAGGCACCACCGTTCAGCGCCATTACCCCACCATCGTCATCGCGGCGCACCGTCGGCAGAATAATCGGCGACTTGAGTTTGGCGAACAACTCAGAGCCGCGCTGGGCGGCCACCTGCTCGAACCCTTCGGTGGGGTCGGCGTCGGCACCGTCGGCCAGCGACAGCAGAAGCGACACGAATTGATCCTGCTTCGCCGTGCTGTCCTCCAGATGATCGAGCAACGCCAGCGCGCGATCCACAGCGGAGCGCTGGTTGTCGGCAACATCGTCGCGCAACTCCATGAGTTCAATCCGTGCGTCGTCGAGTGCAGCGGCCTCGCGTTCTTCGAGTGCTTGCGCCTCACCGTCGTCATCGTCCTTGGCCGACCCTTCGGAGAACGCCTTCGACGGCCAGAAGATGCCGGCAGCCGCGAAGCGGCGCGATGCCAGCGCGGGGGCGAGCTCGCTTCGCGTGATGTGCGCGCTGAAGTTCTGCAGGAACTGCTCGTACAACCGGCGCGCCTCCACCGCGTTGTTGCGAAAGCCATGCGCGATCATGAGCAGATCGGTGGTGCCCGCCGATTGCAGGTGCGCATGCAGCGTGTCCAGGGTCGACGACCGGAGCACGCCGTTCTGGTCGTACTCGAGCGCGAGGAACGGAAAACCGCCCAGTGTTTCCATGGTGAATCTCCGAGAAGGATCAGACGGCCTGCAACGTCTTCATGAGGTCGAGCAGCCCGTGTCCCTGAAAGGCCGGCTCGCGACCCAGATCGATGGCATTCATGAGGAACAGCGCCTTCACGCGCTCCGGTTGTCCGATGAACTCTGTGCGCACCGACAGGAACGCGGCCGCGGCGCCCGAGACGTGTGGTGCCGCCATGCTGGTGCCGGTCTGCTCGCAGTACAGCACCATGCCGCGCTCCAGTGCGCGTTCGGCCGATTCGGATGGCTCCGACAGCGTGGTACCTTCGGGCGCGTGCGCCGTCATCCCCGGCGCCGTAGTCACCGCACCGGCTTCAGCATCGGATACCGGCACAGGCGTGGTCGTGTCGTGACCGAAGCGCTCACGCTCGCGACCAGCGGCACAGGAGCGAATGCGTTCACCCGGGGCGAGCAGATCCGGCTTGCGTCGTCCGTCGCCGGTGGGACCCCGTGAGGAGAAATACGACACGCCATAGGTATGCGGCATATCACGGTGCGTCGAGCCCACGGTGATCGCCAGCTCGGCGTTGCCCGGATCGGTGATGCTGAGACTGCGATAGCTGCTTTCTTCCACGCCGGCGCCGGTGATGTACGACGAGTAGCCGCTGTTGCCCGCTGACACCACCACGCACACGCCCGACTTCACGAGGCGATTCACTTCGCTGCAGATCGGGCTCTGGCCGCACGCAAACCAGCGCGGATCGAAATCATAGCCGACACTCATGTTGACGCCGTGCACGAGCAGTCGTCGGCCGTACTGATTCCATCGCTGAATATCCTCAAGCGCGCGCAGCACCCAGCTCACCTTGCCCTGACCGCGCGTCTGCTTGTGGTCGTCGGTGCGCGTGACGTCGGCGATGACTTTCAAGCTCACCAACTTGGCGAGTGGCGCGACGCCGCTGATCGATGTGAGCGCCTCGCGGGCCACGATCGGCTTGTCGCCGTCACGGTCACTGGTGCTCACGTCGCGCACTTCGGTGCCGACCACGAGCAGTCCCTCTTTCTCCTCCGTATTCCAGTGTCCGGCGATAATACCGCTCACATGCGACCCGTGCCCAAGTCGATCGACCAACGCCGAGGGTGCACCGCCGCGCGCGGGCACCGACGAATCGACCGCGGCTGCAAACACTTCGCCATCGGGTGTGTAGTCGCGATGCTCGACCGGCCCGCGGATCGCCAGCGTGTCGATCTTGCCGTGTACGCTCTGCTTCTCGGCGAAGTGCACATGACTGCCGTCGATGCCGGAGTCGAGCACGGCCCACACGATGCCTTGGCCGAGGGCGTGAAAGGAGCGCTGTGCGGCATCAGCTTTCACGGTCGTGAGTGACCGGGTGAGCGTGACGGCGATATCGCTGTCTTCCCAGATCCGATACACCACCGCGTCGTTCCGACGGTTTGCCGAATTGTGCTCCTGCGAATCGGCCGCGAGACGTCGGATGCGATCGGCCGACAGTCGCGCGAACACGTAGTTCGATACCGAGCTGTACCGCACCTTCCACTGCTTCGCCTGCTTCTCGACCACCACGAGCGCCCCTTCGAGCCCGTCGCGGTAGAACTCGTTGAGCTCGATGATGACGTCGAACTGCTCCCGGGAGCGACCCTGAATTCTGGACAGCAGCGGTTCGGTCACGATCGAGCGCATCATGTCCTTCCGCATGGCCATTCGCGCGCGCTCGTACGCGTCGTCCGTCATCGTGCGTCCTCAATAGTCCATGGTGAACCACGTGCCCGCGGTCATTCGCGAAGACTCGCGACCAATAGGAACGTGCGTCACCATGCACTGTCAAGAGACTGCGCGCGCGGTGCTCGTCGGAAATGTGTGACGCCCACCGCACGGCTGGCTCAGGACTATTTCGACCAGTTCAGCCTGATGCCGGTGCTGCTGTTGAACGGCACCACGCTGCCGACGCCGGCGACGGTGATCTTCACGGTAGCCGCGCCATTCGTGAACGCACCGCTGACTGGCACCGTGAACGCACTCCAAAGGGCCGTGCCGCCCGCGCATGTGGCCTGCACCGGTGTGCTCGCCTTGAGCACGAAGGTCACCTTACCACTCTTCTGCGTCTGTTCGACGGTGGCGCTGAACGTGACGGCACCATCGACACTGCACGTCACCTTACCGTTGATCAGCACGACGCCGGTTTTGCTGTTGATCGTGCCGGCGGCGGCGGTCGTGGGCGTGATGATGACCGGGATAGGTTCTTCGACGGAGCCGACGTCGCAGGCACCGCCTACCGGACGCGCGGCGCCACGCTGGTCTACGTTCACCAGGCACGTCGGTGCAGCGTCGATCGCGGGGCTGCCGGCGAGCAGATGATGCACCGCCGTGAGGCCGTCCACGGCGAGGGGGGCGAGCTTTGCGTCGGCGATGATCGCGGGAGCGCCGACCAGCGAGCATGTGTTGTCCGAGAACACGTTGGCGCCTTCAAGCACGAGCGAGGCACCGAGTCCGCAGTTGGCGATCGGCGAGCTGAGAATCGAGTTCCGGGCGGTCACGGTAGCATCGAGCTGCAGACTGCTTCCCGAGCTGTTCCCAACGATCGTGCTGTGTTCGATGATCACTTCGTCGCCGGCGAAGACGTTGCTGGCGCTCGGCGCACTGTTGCCGGAGAGGGTGGAGTTGCGGATGACGACCCGGTCGGCAGCATATACACCGCCGCCAAGCCCAGCGCTATTGTCGCTGATGGTGCTGCCCGTTACGGTGGTTTCACCGAGCGCGCGAATGCCACCGCCGCCGATCGCCGAGCTGTTTGCATTGATCGTCGAGTTCGCGATCGTCGCGGTCGAGCCATACTCGACCTCAACTCCCCCGGCCGCTGAAGTCGACGTGTTGTTCCGGACGACCGTGCGCAGGAGACTTAGCGAACCGGCGAGGACGGCGACGCCGCCTCCAAACTCGCCCGCGTTGCCTTCGACGATGCAGTCTTCGAGTTGTACGGTGCCGCGGAGGATCGCGATGCCACTGGCCTTGCCACCCGTGATGGTGACGCGTTTCATCGTGAGCACTTCCGGCCCGTACTTTCCGTACATCAGCACGACCGACGTATTCGCCGTCGCTCTGATCGTAATTCCGCCGGTTGGCCCCTCGATCACGGTGCTTGCATCAACGCGTAAGCCGTTCGTGATGTTGATGGTCGCGCCGCTGAGCGCCGGCTCGAACGTGATCCGGTCATCGCTCACCGCGGTTTCGACGGCTTCGCGCAGCGACCCCGCGCCGGCATCGTTGGTATTCGTGACGACGAGGGTGTTGCCCGTCAGCGTGCGGCGTGCCGCAAGCGCCGGTTGCGTCGCGACACTGGGATCGCCGCACGCCGCGAGCGTGACGAGGATGGCGCCGATCGCGGCGCGGCAGAGGAACTTCGACGGTACGCGCATAAGCTGGGTTTCCGGTCCGAGTAGTGGAGACGAAGCGCGCCGCGCGCTCGCGGGTGCGGACGAACGCGGCTCACCTGTGCAAGGAGGCGGCGATCCGGTGCGAATCGGCTCACGGTTCGTCGGGCACCGCACTCGCGATGACCCGCGGCGGTGCTGCCCTTCTCAGAGATCGGAAAGCGTCGACGGGACCCGACACCGTCGCGGCAATCACTTGTCATGCATTGGCACATTGCGGCAGATCCGCCGCGCGTCCCGGCGCGCTCCCCTCGTGACGGCTGGGTTCGCGCCGAGGTCGGGCCTCCTCAGTACCGCAGGAAGTACCGCTGGATCTCGAGGGGGTCCTTTGTCCGCGTCAGCGCCACCATGAGCAGAATGCGCGCCTTCGCCGGCGTGAGGTGCTGCGCGGTGACCATCGCCGGTGCTGGCGGCACCCGTACGGAGTCGGGGCGCGCGGGAGCGCTGTCGCCCGGAGCAGCCGGGCGCGCAGCCGGTCGTGGTGCGTCAGGATCGCGCGCGGCACTCATGTTGTCGCCGTAGGCGAACACCGTCGCCACCACCACCCCCGCACGGCGCAGCGCCGTGTAGACGTCCGATTCCGCCCGCGTCATGCCGTTGGTGGCGACCGCCACACCGTCGGGTTGCCCATCGAAGCGCGGCCCCGTGCCACCCGGATACGAGTAGGTCAGTTCCACTCGCGGCAGCGAATCCACCTTCCGCATATCGAACTCGCTGTCCTCGCCGTGGCGACGCGTCGGCGCGAACAGAAAGTCGGGGCCGTTGCCGCCGACGACGCCCAGCATCCCCATCTCGCCGCCGCTGAATCCCCCGGTGCGTTGATAGATCTTGCGCACCTCGCGAGCGGAGATGATGCGGTCGTCCATCACCACCATCACGCCTTTGCTCTTGGCCTGCGGCGCGACGGCCACCCGCACCGCGGCGAGCAGATTGATCGGCCCGTCGGGGCTGATGCCGGTGGCCGGACGCTGCGCACCAACCACGATCACCGGCTTATCGGAACGCACCGTGAGATAGAGAAAGAACGCCGTCTCCTCGAGCCGATCGGTGCCATGCGTGACGACCACGCCGGCCAGATCATCGCGATCCTTCAGCACCTTCTCTACCCGCTTCGAGAGCGCCAGCCACTGCGCCGGGGTGATCGACGTGCTTGGCCCATTCGAGAACTGCTCCGTCTCGATCTGCGCAAACCGCGACAGCTCAGGCACCGACGCGATGATCTGCTCGGCGGTCAGTGTACCCGCGCGGTAGCTGCCCAGCGAGCCCGGGGCGTCCTGCACACCGGCGATGGTGCCGCCGGTGGCGATCAAGAGCACTTTGGGGAGGCGTGTGTTCGGTTTCGGGGCGTCCGACGTCTGCGCCTGAAGCGCGACGGTCGAAGCAAGCAGCAGGACGAGCAGCCGTAACGGCGCGCGGAAGCGGGGCAGAGACATGGCAGAGGGCAGGCGGTAGATCATGGCACGCATCAGAGACGGTGCGGTCATTCTGCAGCCCACCGCGCCACCCAACAAGGAGCTGAGGCGGCGTTGTCTTCGTCGGGGGGGGCGGTCAGTGTATTTTGCGAGTCTGTTCCGCATCCCTGACCGTTCAGCCAGAGCTCTCCGTGGCCAATATTCTGCAGCGTCTTCCTGTCGGCGAGAAAGTCGGCATCGCCTTTTCCGGTGGTCTCGACACCAGCGCCGCCCTGCATTGGATGCGCGAGAAGGGGGCCGTCCCGTACGCTTACACGGCCAATCTGGGACAGCCCGACGAAACGGACTACGACGAGATCCCGCGCAAGGCGATGGCGTACGGTGCCGAGCAGGCCCGGCTGATCGAGTGCCGCGCGAATCTGGTGGCCGAGGGGCTGGCGGCGCTGCAGTGCGGCGCCTTCCACATCACGACCGCTGGCGCGACGTACTTCAACACGACGCCGCTGGGTCGCGCGGTCACGGGCACCATGCTCGTGGCGGCCATGCGTGAAGACGACGTCAACATCTGGGGCGACGGCAGCACGTTCAAGGGCAACGACATCGAGCGGTTCTATCGCTACGGCTTGCTGACGAACCCGTCGCTCAAGGTGTACAAGCCGTGGCTCGATCAGCAGTTCATCGACGAACTCGGCGGACGCACGGAAATGTCGGAGTACCTCATCAAGAGCGGCTTCGACTACAAGATGAGCACCGAAAAGGCGTACTCCACCGACTCGAACATTCTTGGTGCCACGCACGAAGCGAAGGATCTGGAGTTCCTGAACAAGGGCATGCACATCGTGCAGCCGATCATGGGCGTGGCGCACTGGCGCGACGACGTGGAGGTGAAGCGCGAGACGGTCACGATCAAGTTCGTGGAAGGCTACCCGGTCGCGATCAACGGTCAGGAATTCGGCAGCGCGCTCGAACTGTTCATGGAAGCGAACGTGATCGGCGGCCGTCACGGACTCGGCATGTCCGACCAGATCGAAAACCGCATCATCGAAGCGAAGAGCCGCGGCATCTACGAAGCGCCGGGTCTCGCGCTGCTGTACATCGCCTACGAGCGCCTCGTCACGGGCATTCACAACGAAGACACGATCGAGCAGTACCGCATGAACGGCAAGAAGCTCGGCCGCTTGCTGTATCAGGGCCGCTGGCTCGACCCGCAGTCGCTCATGCTGCGCGAGTCGGCGCAGCGCTGGGTGGCCAAGGCGGTCACGGGCGACGTGACGATCGAACTGCGTCGCGGCAATGACTACTCGATCATGGACACGAACAGCCCGAATCTCACCTACAAGCCCGAGCGCCTCACGATGGAGCGCGGCGAAGCCTTCTTCACGCCGCTCGATCGCATCGGTCAGCTCACGATGCGCAATCTCGACATCATGGACACGCGCGAAAAGCTCGTCGTATACACCGGTGTCGGCCTGCTGCAGTCCAGCGGCGCGACGGGTGTGCCGCAACTCCCGAGCGGCGACAAGTAGTTTTTGCTCGCGCAGTACTGACGCCGCACTGACGGCGTGGCAGCAGAGTGAACGGGCCGGTCGCCACCAGGTTATCGGCCCGTTCTCATTCTGTCACTGAGCCATGAGCGAACTGCTACACGGCGAGATCACCCACGACATCATCGGTGCGTTTTACGACACCTATAACGCACTGGGGTGGGGATATCCGGAAAGTATCTATGCGAACGCGATGCCGATTGCACTCTCCAAGCGTGGCATGTCGTTTGAGCGCGAAGTCTCTCTTCGCGTCGTCCTCGAGGGCGTCGTGCTCGGCGAGTTCCGCGCCGACCTCGTCATCGCGGGGAAGGTCATCGTCGAATTGAAGGCCTGCGAACGTATCATCGCCGCGCACGAAGCGCAGTTGATCAGCTATCTCAAAGCGTCGAACTGCCACATCGGGCTGCTGCTCAACTTCGGGCCAAAGGCCGAGCTTCGCCGGATCATCTGGACCGATGATTTTCGTGTGCTGAAGGATCGTTAACAGCGGGAACACGGAGTGAACGGATTGCACCGATCACACCGATAAACAAACGGCGATGAACCGCACGCTTTTCATCAAGCAGTTGCTTATCGGTGTAATCGGCGCAATCCGTCGTCTCCGTGTTCCCGCTGTTGCTGTTGCTGTTGCTGTTGCCGTTGCTGTTGCCGTTGCCGTTCAGTCGTTCTGGCTCATATACGAGAACACCGCACCATGCGCGTCCTGCGCGACGATGATCTTGCCGTACGGGCTCGGGATCGGGCCGTTCACGATCTTTCCGCCGTGCTTCGTGAGCGTGGCGTTGGCGGCGGCGAGGGAGTCCACCGCGAAGTACGGCATCCAGTAGGGTGGGATGCCTTCCCAGGCGGCGTCCATTTGCATGACGCCGGCCACGCCGGGTTCGCCGTCGTGGAGGATGTAGTACTCCACGGCGTCGCCGGGGAGGCGCTGCGCCGTGAGGCTGAACACCGACGTGTAGAAGGTCGAGTTGGCGGCAGCGTTGCGGCACGCCACTTCAGTCCAGCACATCGTGCCGTGCTCACCTTCGACGCCGGCACCATGGAAAGTGCCGTGCTCCCAGAGGCCGAACACCGCGCCGCCGGGGTCGATGGCGATCGCCATGCGCCCCAGGTCGGGCGGGATCGCCATGGGCGGCACCATCACCGTGCCGCCGTTGGCCGTGATGCGGGCGAGCGTCGCGTCGGCGTCGGTGACGCCGAAGTACACCGTCCAGGCGACCGGGGCGGCCTCCTGTCCCGGCATCTTCGGGGCGATTGCCGCCGCCGGGATCCCCTTGGCGAAGGCCATGGTATAAAAGCCCAGCTCGGCCGGCGAGTCGCCGAACGTCCAGCCGAACAGCTCGGCGTACAGCGCCTTGGCCGCCGGCAAGTCGGATGTCGACAAGTCGAACCAGACCGGCCGATTGAGGAGGCGCTCCGTCACGATAGGCATCAAAACCTCTGGGGAATGTGACACAACACGGTCTCGGAATTCGCTCCACCCTATCGCCAATCGGATTTCGACGCAAACATTCAGGTCTGCCGACTCGCCGCCATTCGCGGTCGGTCCCACCGAATCACATCAGGAGTATTCCGATGAAGCGTACGATGCAGGTCGCACTCGCGACCGCAGCCCTCGCCCTTGTTCCGCAGCTCGTGCAGGCGCAAGAGATGGAGAAGTCCACCGCCGTGAAGGGCGGCATCCAGATGAAGGGATGGATGGGCAAGGTCGACGGCAAAGAAGCGAAGGCCGGACTGACCGTCGACAGCGCCAAGTTCGTCGCGATGGGCCCGGGAATGCACGCCACGACCGGACCGGCGATCACCTACTGGAACCCCGAGATGAAGGGGAAGGGTGACTACGTCGTGAAGGCCACGTTCTCCGAGCGTGAGTACATGGGCCTCAACAACCATCCGCACCCGTACGGTATCGTCATGGGCGGGAACGACATGGGGACGGACAACGAGAGCTACCTGTACTGCGCCGCCTACGGCAACGGCAACTTCATTGTGCGCGGCATGGGCCCGGCACCGTTCCAGATGAACGGTCGTGGCGGCACCAGCGAGGCCGTGCACAAGGCCGAAGCGAAGGGCAAGCCGGTGACGCAGGAAATCGCCATGCAGGTGAAGGGCGACAAGGTTTCGTGCATCATCAACGGCACCGAAGTGGCCAGCTACAGCAAGGCCGAGCTGGTCGCCGCTGGAAAGCTCAAGAGCACCGATGGCGTGGTGGGTTTCCGCATGGGTCACAACACCGATGCGCACATCGCCGGCTTCTCGATCGGCAAGCCGTGACGAATACCGACACGGCGGCGCGCCAGCTGGACCGGCTGCGCGTCGCCGTCGTCGGGGCGGGTGCCATTGGCGGCGTGCTCGGTGCCCGTCTTCAACAGGCCGGCCACGACGTCGTATTCATCGCGCGCGGCGCCACGCTGGCGGCGCTCCAGACGCGCGGTCTCATCCTCGAAAGCATCGACGGCGATCTCACGTTGCCGTCGGTCCAATGCACCGACGATCCCGGGACGGTCGGTGTCGTTGACGTTGTGCTCGTGTGCGTGAAGGCCACGCAGATCGCGAACCTCGCGCGGTCGCTCCGGCCGTTGGTCGGGCCAGCGACGGCGGTGATTCCCGTCCAGAACGGGGTCGAGGCCAGCCAACTCCTGGCCGCCGAGCTGGGTGACGGCAACGTGCTCGAGGGGCTGGGCCGGGTGCTGGTCGAACAGGTGGCCCCCGGACACATCCGCCACACGGCCGTGACGCCGATCATCGAGTTCGGTCCGCGGGCCGGTGCGCCCGTGCATGCGGCGGCCTACGCCCAGATCTCCCGGTTCGCCGCCGCCCTTCGCGGCGCCGGACTCGTCGCCCAGATGCCCGATGACATGGGCGTGGCGCAGTGGGAGAAGTTCCTGTTCATCGAACCCATCGGCGCCGTCGGCGCCGCGGCGCGCGTATCGTTCGGTGTCGTACGATCGGTGCCCGCGTCGCGGGCGTTGATCGATGCCGCGCTCTACGAAGTGCGAAACGTGGGTCGGGCCGTTGGTGTCGAGTGGCCAGCCGACGCGATCGACCGCGTCTGGGCGCGCTACGATAGTCTGCCGGCGGACGGTTCGACGTCGCTGCAACGCGATCTCATGGCCGAACGGCCGTCGGAATTCGAAGCGCAAACGGGCGCCGTGGTGCGCATCGGTCGCGCGCATGGCGTACCGACGCCCGTGCACGACGTGCTCTACGCCGTGCTGCTGCCGACCGCGCAGAGCGCCATGCACTGAGCGTCGCTGAACGAAACTGAACCATCTTGCGCGCGGTGATCGTCTATACGACGGTCACCGCGCGTTGCTTCTGATCACGAACATGGGCACACGGGTTGCAACGTTTCTCAGCGACTTTCGCAATACCGACGTAATTTTCATGGATATCCGGCCCCCTTTCCTGCCGGATCATCGAACGAGTTGGCTGGGCGACGTCATCGTACGTCGCAGTCCTCAGGAGTAGCCGGCATGAAGCTTTTGCTCGCGTTGTCCGGAATGATCACGTCGGTGACGATGATGGCATCGTCGTCGACGTCCGATCCGGTCATCACCAAATCCACGACGCCGTCATCGCACGCTATCATCGCGAGCTCGGTGTCCACGACGATTGGCACGCGGCCAAGCCGCCTGCCCGCCACGCATCCGGTGTTGCATCCGATGCGCGCCACCAACGGCACGGGGCGCGCGTTCACGCGTGAATCTGCCGGTGCGCGCGGGATCACGATGGGTGCGCTCGACGATGTCGTGCAGCGCTACTGTGCCGGGTGCCACAACCCCACGCAGCGTCGCGGCAATCTCGACCTCAAGAGCTACTCGGTCACGTCGGCCAATGCCGCGTTGCCGACCTCGGAGAAGATGATCCGCAAGCTGCGCGCGCAGATGATGCCGCCGCCGGGATCGAAGCGTCCCACCGGCGATACCCTCGACGCGCTCGTCGAGACGCTCGAACGCGTGGTCGATGGCGCCGCACCGGTGAATCCCGGCACGCGCACCTTCCAGCGGTTGAATCGCCCTGAGTATGAGCGTGTCATCCGTGACTTGCTGAGCCTCGAAGTGACCTCCGGCGATTGGCTGCCGCTCGACACCAAGAGCGCGAACTTCGACAACATCTCCGACGTGCAGTCGCTGTCGCCGACGTTGCTCGAGGGCTACCTCAACGCCGCCGCCGCGGTCAGCCGCATGGCGATCGGTGATCGCAAGGCGCCAGTCGGTCAGGCCACGTACAAGACGTCGCCGTTCGCGTCACAGCATCCGTGGGATCATGTCGACGGCACGCCGTACGGCACGCGCGGGGGACTGGTGCTGCTGCACACCTTCCCGGCCGATGGCGAGTACGAATTCCGGCTCAATGTCGGCGGTGGCGTCGGTCGCCCGGTAGAAGACCTCGACGTCTCCATCGACGGCGAGCGCGTGGCGCTGCTGCGCTACGATCGTGGCATTGCGCGCAACGGCGAATCGGCCGACGCACCGCTGGGCGCCGACTACATCCGCAGCGAACCGATCAAGGTGAAGGCGGGACAGCGCAAGGTGTCCGTCGCTTTCGCGAAATCGGCCGAAGGACCGTACGAAGACCTGATCAAGCCGCATGAGTGGTCGCGCGCGTCGAGTGGCACCGGCGCCGCCGGGACCACCGAGCCGCCGCCGCTCATGGAAGTGTTCGTCGCGGGCCCGTATCGCGTCACCGGCGTCTCCGACTCGCCCAGCCGCAAGCGCGTCTTCACCTGCGCACCCACGGCCGCCACGCAGCAGCGCGCCTGCGCCGAACAGATCTTCACGCGACTCGGCACGCGCGCCTATCGTCGTCCGCTCACGGCGAACGACAAGGCGAGCCTGATGAAGTTCTACGATCAGGGCGCCAAGAACGGCGGTGACAACGCCTTTGAAGAAGGCGTGCGACTGGGATTGCAGGCCATGCTCGCCAGCCCGTACTTCGTGTTCCGCTTCGAGAAGGAGCCGACCACCACGGCCGCGGGCACCGACTACAACATCGACGATCTCGAACTCGCCACGCGTCTCTCGTTCTTCCTGTGGAGCACCATCCCCGACGATCGCCTGCTGGCGGCTGCGCGCACGAAGACGCTGCATACGCCGGCCGTGTTCCAGGCGCAGGTGAAGCGCATGCTGGCCGATCCGCGCGCCGACGCGTTGGCCACGCGCTTCGCCGCGCAGTGGCTGCGCCTGCAGGACCTCGAGAAAGTGCACCCCGACGCGTTCCTGTTCCCCGACTTCGATCTCAAGCTCGCGCAGTCGATGCAGCGCGAAACGGAGTTGTTCTTCGAAGACGTGGTGCGCAACGATCGCAGCGTGCTCACCATGTTCACGGCCGATTCGACCTTCGTGAACGAGCGACTGGCGAAGCACTACGGCATTCCGAATGTGACCGGAGAAGGCTTCCGCAAAGTGGCGTACGCCGACGACCAGCGTCGTGGTGTGCTCGGACACGGCAGCGTGCTGGTACAGACATCGCTGGGCAACCGCACGTCGCCGGTGCTGCGCGGCAAGTGGGTGATGGAAGTGCTGCTCGGCACGCCGCCACCACCGCCTCCACCGAATATCCCCGACCTCGAACAGACCGCCGGCTCCAAAGATGGCAAGCAGCTCACGACGCGCGAACGCATGGAAATGCACCGCGCCAATCCGACCTGCCGTTCGTGCCACAACTTCATGGATCCGATCGGACTCGCGCTCGACAACTTCGACGTGACCGGCAAGCTGCGCTATCGCGAGAACGGCGCGCTGCTGGATACGCGCGGTCAGTTGTACGATGGCACGGCGCTGACCACGCCGATCGATCTCAGCAAGGCACTCCTCAAGCGGCCGGTGCCGCTGATGCGAAACTTCACCGAGAACCTGATGGCGTACGCGTTGGGGCGTCGTGTCGAAGACTACGACCAGACCACGGTGCGCACGATCACGCGCGATGCCGAACGCAATAAGTACAAGTTCTCGTCGTTCGTGATGGGTGTGGTGAACAGCAAGGCCTTCCATAGCAAGCGCGCCGAGCCGGTCTCGGCTGATGCGTCTCAAAACTGATCCGACTTCCACGGAGATTGACCCATGTCGTTCATGACGCAGAAAGCCCTCCCTCGCCGCACCTTCCTTCGAAACATGAGTGCCGTCATTGCACTCCCGTATCTCGATGCGATGGAACCGGCCGGTCGTTTCCTGGCCAAGGTCGGCGGCGCTGGTGCGCCGCTCACCGGTCACAAGCGCCTCGTGACCATCGAATCGGTGCACGGTGCGGCCGGCTCGAACACCTGGGGCGCCTCGAAGTATCTGTGGGCGCCGAAGGGTGTCGGTCGCGACTTCACGCTCAACCCGGAAGGCGCGCTGGCGCCGATGGAAGCGTGGAAGCACAAGATGTCGATCATCAGCAACACCGACGTGCGCATGGCCGAGGCGTTCGATGCGCCGGAAATCGGCGGTGATCACTTCCGCTCCAGCGCGGTGTTTCTCACGCAGTCGCATCCGAAGCAGACGCAAGGCTCCGATCTGTATGTCGGCACGTCGTTCGACCAGATCGTGGCGCGCAAGATCGGTCAGGACACGCCGATCCCGTCGATGCAGCTGTGCATCGAGAATCTCGATCAGGCCGGCGGCTGCTACTACAACTATGCCTGCGCGTACACCGACACGATCAGCTGGGCCTCGCCCACTGAGCCGCTGCCGATGATTCGCAATCCGCGCGCGGCGTTCGATCTGCTCTTCGGCGCCGGTACGAGCAACGCCGACCGTTCCGCCCGCCGCAAGGACAACGGCAGCATTCTCGACTGGGTCGTCGGTGAGATGTCGTCGCTCAAGCGAGAGCTCGGCGCCACCGATCGTCGTCGCGTCGATCAGTATCTCGAGAACGTGCGCGAACTCGAGCGTCGCATCCAGAAGGTCGAAGCGAAGAATGTGAGCGGCGATGAGCGCCTGCTGCCGGAAGCGCCGGCCGGCGTGCCCGATTCGTTCGAAGAGCACATGAAGCTCATGTTCGACATCCAGGTGCTGGCGTTCCAGTCGGACATGACGCGCGTGTTCTCGTTCAAGACCGGACGTGACGCCTCCAGCCGCACGTTCCCGGAGTCGGGTACGAACAAGGGCTTCCACCCGGCGTCGCACCATGGTGGACGCGAGTCGGCGATTCTCGAGTTCAATCAGATCAACCGATATCACATGTCGATGCTGCCGTACTTCCTGCAGCGCCTCGAGGAGACGAAGGAAGGCGACGGTACGATGCTCGACAACACGACGATCATGTACGGCTCGCCGATGGCCGACGGCAACATCCACAACCATCGCCGCTGCCCGCTGCTGCTGATGGGCGGCGATTCGACGCTGGTGCCGGGTGGCACGCACCTTCGTGCGCCGGACGGTACGCCGATGGCCGACGTGATGTTGTCGCTGCTGCACAAGTACAACATCGAAGTGCCGAGCTTCGGTGACAGCCTGTCGCCGTTCGCGCTCTACGCGTGAGACATGCCATGATCGATCGAAACGGAGTCCGGATCGGTGTGGCTGGTGCGCTCGTGTTGTTGTCGGGCGCGCTCTCACCGATGGCGGCACAGGATACCAAGTCGGTGGTGCGGGTGGCGACGGCCAAGTCTGAAACGACGCCGGCCGCTCGGGTGGCACCAGCCGTCGCCGAAGCGGCCATGCAGGGCGACATCGCAAAGGTGCGCGCGTTGCTCGCGCAGCAGAGCGATGTGAACGTGGCGCAGGGCGACGGGATGACCGCGCTGCACTGGGCGGCCGATCGTGGCGATGTCGCGATGACCGCACTGTTGCTGCGTTCTGGCGCGAAGCTGACGGGTACCACCAAGAACGGCGGCTACACGCCGCTGCATGTGGCGGCGCGAGCCGGACATGGTGCGATCGTGCAAGCACTGCTGGCGGCCGGTGCCGATGCGAAGTCACTCACCGCGACAGGTGCGACCGCGATGCACCTCGCGGCGGCGGCCGGTGATGCGGCGTCGGTGAAGGCGTTGTTGGCGAAGAAGGCCGATCCCAATGCGCGCGAATCGGCGTGGGGGCAAACGCCGCTGATGTTCGCCGCAGCCGAGAATCGTGGCGAGGCGGCGCGCGCACTGTTGGCCGGTGGCGCGGATCCGTCGATCCGTACGAAGATGGTGGATCTCACTGAAGAGCTGGCGCGTCAGCAGGCCGCGGCCAAGAAGCGCAATGAAGTGCTCTTCTCGTATCTGCCGCAGAAGACGCGCGACTCCATCATCGATGCCTCGGCCAAGGCGGCGGAGAAGCTGATGGCCGATGCGGCGGCGGCGCGCAATCGTGCGGCGGCAACGGCGGGAATGGCCGTACCGGCGGCGGCCGCACCGGCACCGGCACCGGCTCCAACGGCTGTCGCGGCGCCAGCTGTCGCGGCGGCACCGGCCCCCAAAGCTGACCCCGCGTTGCGCGGCTACAAGATCGGCGTCGCCGCGCCTCCGACGAATGACCTCACGCCGGCGCAGATCCAACAGGCGATTGAGGCCGGTCGTGCGCTCTTCTCGTCAGGCCCGGTGGCCAAGACCACTGAGTCGGCCGAGTTGTTCGAAGGCCAGGTGGCCGGTTACGAAGCGACCGTGGGCAGCATGGGCGGTATGACGGCACTGCATCACGCCGCGCGTCAGGGCAATATCGATGCGGCGCTGGCGATTCTCGATGGCGGCGCGAAGATCGACGAAGTGACGACCAGTGACAGCACGACGGCGCTGTTGATGGCGGCGATCAACGGCCACTTCGATCTGGCGATGGCCCTGGTGAAGCGCGGCGCGAATGTGAAGATCGGCAGCAGTGCCGGCCTCACGCCGCTGTACGCCGCGCTGAACACGATGTGGGCGCCGCGCTCGCGCTACCCGCAACCGCAGGCGGTGCAGACCCAGAAGGTCACGCACCTCGAACTGATGGACGCGATGCTGACGGCCGGTGCGGATCCCAACGTCCGCCTCAAGAAAAATCTCTGGTTCTTTGCCTTCAACAACTGCGGCAACGCCAACTGTGGCCTCGAAGCGCTCGACGGGACGTCGCCGTTCTGGCGCGCCGCGTATGCGGTCGACGTCGACGCGATGAAGCTGCTGAAGGATCACGGCGCCATCGACACGTTGCCGTCGGTTCGTCCGGTGGCGGCCAATCGTGCCAACCGCGCGCGGCTGGCGGGTGGCGCCGGTGGTCCGGGTGATGGCCCGGCGGCGTATGTCATGCCGCCCGATATCGATTCGGCGTCGAAGGCCGTGCCAGCCGGTATCGGCATCTATCCCGTGCATGCCGCCGCCGGCGTTGGCTACGGCAACGGTTTCGCCGGCAATTCACATCGTCATGCCGCCGACGGGTGGATGCCCGCCATGAAGTATCTCGTAGAAGTGCTGCATGCCGACGTGAACCAGCGTGACGTGAATGGCTACACGCCGCTGCACCATGCCGCCGCGCGCGGCGACAACGAGATGATCAAGTATCTCGTGAGCAAGGGAGCCGATCCGAAGGCCGTGGCCCGTAATGGCATGACCACGGTGGACATGGCCAACGGTCCGGTACAGCGTCTGCGTCCGTTCCCGGAAACCATTCAGCTGCTCGAGAAGCTGGGTGCCAAGAACAGCCATCGCTGCGTGGCCTGCTGATCGTCGCCCAGCCTGCCTAGCCAAAGCGGCGCCGTCATGAATGACGGCGCCGCTCTGTGCATTCGGGACAGAAAGGTCAGGGCTTCTTTTCGCCCGCCAACAGTAGTCCCAGATGATCCTGCGCTTGCTGCAGCGCCCCCTCACCGTCGCCCCACCCGATGCGTCCGTCGGCATTGTTGTCCGAGCCGGCAATGAGCTGATCGCAGATCGACACCAGCTGCGAGACCAGCGATGCCGCGGCAGCCGCGGTGGTCGCCGCCTGAATCTGCTTTGCGATTGCGATGGCCTGATCGCCGCGCGACATCGCGCTCCGCGCTGCCGTAGCCACATGCACCGCGTGGCTCTTCACATTCGCCGACGCCGTCGGTTCCTTGGCTGCGAGCTCCGCATGCTGCGCAATGCCACCGGCCGCGCGCTTCATGCCAAAGCCCTTGCCTGGTCCGCTCGGCGCCTGTGTGGGGTCGAGCGCATGAATCACGTGCCCGGCGTGCGTCTGCATCGACTGCAGGTTGTCCGGCGTGCGCGCGGCAAACGCGGCATGCTGTGCCGCGATCTTCGCCTCGGCGAGCGCCATCGGTAGGAAGCCCGACTTGTCGGGCGTGTCCATGAAACTCGACAGCACGTGCCCTAAGTGTGTGCCGACCAGACCAGGCGGCAGAGACGAGGCGGCCACGGCACCCGGCGCCAGCGGTGCGGCCGCCACTACGCCCGGGAGCGGCGCGCCGGTGACATCGGCGAGAATGCTGTCGAACTGCGCGCGCAGTGTCGCATTGCTGCTCACCAGAAAGCGACGCTTCGAGAACACAGAGTCGGCCATCCCCTTCTTGGCGAGCGCGTCGGTGATCATCTGCCGCTTCTTCTGCTGCAGGTCGAGCTGCGCCTCCTTCGTCTTGTTCTTCTGCTGAGCGGCCTTGTTGTCACTCGAATCGTGAATGGCGGAGACGATCAGGTGCGCTTCCACCAACGCCCGCACTTCGGCGAGCGTGAGAGTGGGGGCAGACGCGGGAGTGCTGCCCGTGCTCTGCGCGGCAAGCGGCGCCGCGGCGAAGACGGCAGCCGCGAAGACGGCAGCCGTACATGTCAGCGCCAGAACGGCGCGCGGGCGGACAGGGAAGGCCATGGTCCGGGAGGTGGGAGTCGATCGGGGGCACGTCGTTCACGCACCCTGCGACACTATACGCATTCGACGCGCACTCCGCTCTGGCGAAGTGACGATTTCGGCGGCATCGTCTCGCATCCTACTGAGTACCACCCCCGAGTACCCCCACCGTTCAACCGTTACGAGGCACCGCCATGACCCGAGGCATTCTCTCGCGCACTCCACATTGCGCCGCGCTCCGCGTCTCGATCCTGGGCGCCGCGCTGGCCAGCGCCGTGGCGTCCGTTGCACTCAGCGGGAGCGCCAGCGCGCAGGGTGCCGCCGCCAGCGAGGCCCAGCGTGATCCACGCAACCGAGGTGGCGGCACGTGCACCGCGAATCCGTACAACTGCGTCGATGCCGTGAATCCGCTGCCAGCGCCGAACACGGTGTGGATCGAAGAGATGACCTGGATGGACGTGCGTGACGCGCTGAAGGCCGGGAAGACCACGGCCATCATCGCGACCGGCGGTATGGAGCCGAACGGTCCGTGGTTGGTCACGGGCAAGCACAACTACGTGCTGCATACGAACTGCGAAGCCATTGCCTGGAAGCTTGGCAATGCACTCTGTGCACCGATCGTGAAGTTCGTGCCCGAAGGCAACATCAGCCCGGCCAGCGGACACATGGCGTCGCCCGGCACTATCAGCATGCGCGAAGAGACGTTCCGCATGCTGCTCACGGATCTCGTGCACAGCCTCAAGGCACATGGCTTCACCCGGATCATTCTGATCGGTGATAGCGGCGGCAATCAGGCAGGACAGCGTTGGGTGGCCGACTCGCTCACGAAGATCTGGCAGGGCGCGCCGATCGTGGCGCACATCCAGGAGTACTACGACTACGCCAGCGTGGCGAAGCACATGGAGCAGTTCGGCGTCAATCAGACGGTCGCCGAAGGACTGCACGATGATCCGGAGATCTCGCTCAACATGTTCATCGACGATCCGAAGTCGATCCGCTACGACGCGCGCGCGAAGGCGAAGAAGCTGACGATCAATGGGGTGTCGCTCGCCGACCGCAAGAAGGCGACCGAGTGGGCGAAGCAGATCGTGGAGTTCCGCACGAAGGTCACGGTGGAGGCCATTGAAAAGGCCACGGCGAACAAGGGAACGTTGCCGGCCCCGCCGCGTCGCACCGGCGGAAACTGAACCACCGCGTTAACGCGTGCCGGTCCACCATGCGTGGATCGGCACGGTATCGCCGATCGTGACCGCTTCACCAGGACGCGGCGTGGCGATCGTGATCCGTTGCGCGGCGCCGGCGGTCATGAGTCGATCGATGGGCTCGCGCCACGAATGATAGGCGAGATTGAACAAGCCCCAATGCACCGGCAGCAGCGTGCGTCCGCGTAGCATGCCGTGCGCGGTGATCGCCTGCTCGGGCGTGAGATGCCAGTCGGGCCAGGCGTCGCCATACGCGCCGATCTGCATGAGTGTCACGTCGAAGGGGCCAAGCTTCTCGCCGATCTCCCGGAAGGCCGGCATCATGCCCGTGTCGCCCGAGTAATACAGGCGCTGTTCCGTTGCCGCGATTGCCCAGCCGGCCCACAACGTGGCATCGCGGTCGAACAACGTGCGCCCCGAGGCATGACGCGCTGGCGCGCAGGTGAACGTGGCCTCGCCGATGCGGACCTGCTCCCACCAGTCCAGCTCCGTGATGCGATCGACCGCAATGCCCCAGTGCTCCAGATGTGCGCCCACCCCTAACGGCACCAGAAAGCGCGTGTGACGATTGGCCGGATTGACCGCGATCTCGACCAGTGTGCGCTGATCGAGATGGTCGTAGTGATCGTGCGAGATCAGCACGACGTCCACCGGCTGCATGGATGGCAGCGTGGCTGGCGGCGCATACCATCGTTCCGGTCCGATCCACGTGAACGGCGATGGCCGCTGGCTCCACATGGGGTCGATCAGCACACGCAGCCCTTCCACTTCCACGCTCACCGACGAGTGACCGTACCACGTGACGCGGAACTGCTTCGCGTTGTCTGGCACGCCGGGCACGGTTGTGTTCACGGGCAGCGACTCGGCCGGTGATGAGGTGGCGCTGCGTGAGAACAGTCCGCGAACGCCACCGATCATGTCGTCCACCAACGGGTCGCTGTTCACGAACTTACCGCCGCGATACTGCGGGGACTGCGCCCTGCGCGCGGCGCGCTGCACCGATGACGCAGCGGTGCCCGTGCTCGAGCCGAATCGATTCGCGCCGAAGGCGCTCCAGCCGGAAGCGACAGCCGTAGACACGATGAGAACTCCGAGAAGGACGAACGCGGTAAGTGAGCGGCGAACGGTGCGCCAGAACGCGGAGCGGGTCATGACAGCAGCAAGGGCGCGCACACCGTGCGCACCGAGAGCGCGACCCGTTGCAGAAATTCCTCGCGGGTGATCAGGGTGTGCTTGTAGCCTCGGGCCACCGCATACAGCGTCTCGGCCAGATGCGCCGGCGTGAGCGCGAGCGGTGCGTAGTAGGCGGCCAGCGGCGATGCGGCAAAGTGACCGGCCACGGCCGCGATAAATCGTGCTTCGTACTCGAACACCGGCGAGCCACTGAGCAGGTGCGCGGCGTCGAGCAAGTCGGAGGCGTCCGTGTTGGCGATACCGACGAAACGGCCCATCCACGCATCGAACCCATTCACGATGCGCGCGTCGAGTGGTTCATCGCCGCCGAGTGCCGTCACTCCGTCGCGATACGCGCGGGTCATCGCGTGCTCGACAGTGGCGCGAAACAGCAGTTCCTTACTCGGGAAGTGGAGGTACAGCCCCTGCCGGGAGAGCTGGGCCGCATCGGCCACATCCTGCACGGAGGTCTTCCGGTAGCCGAAGCGCATGAACACCCCGAACGAGGCGTCGAGAAGCGCGTCGATCTTGGGGGAACTGGCGTGCGGCATAACGTCAATCGAGGTCATTGTACAGTATAGACAAACGGAACGCAATTTGTCTAGTCTGTATATGTCGGCCCCGGTTTGGCGACCGAAACCGAGTATCTTTCACCATATGCCGAGTCTCCGCTCCACCCGTGCGCACGCGCTGCTCGTCCTCACCGGCCTCGCGCTCGCCGCCTGCGCGGGGGACGGCGCACCGGTGCCCGAGCCGAAAGCCGACGCGCCGATCGTAACGTCGCTGCCGCAGCTACCGCAGCTGCCGACGGAGTTGCGCCCCGTGGTGCCACCCGACCTCGATCTCGCCTTCGGTACGGACTCCGTCCGGATAACCATCTCGGTCGAGCCGGGGGCGCGGGTGAACGCCCTGCTGCCCCCCGTCATTGATGCAGGGGACGGTCGTCGATTCCTCCTACGGGCACCCACCGTCACTGAAGACAGCGCCTACTTCGTAGAGCGCGCATCCGTCACCATTCCGCGTTCAGCGCTCCCCATTCGCGGCACGCTGCGCACCAGCTTCTGCCGCAGCGACGAACGACTCTGTCGCAGCACCGAGCGCGCTGTAGTGCTCGAGGATCGGTAACGGCGAACAGCCTGAACAGCCTGAACAGCCTGAACAGCCTGAACAGCCTGAACAGCCTGAACAGCCTGAACACGGATCACACCGATTGAACGACAAACAACACAGATAAGCAAAAAGCGCATTTTGCTTATCTGTGTTGCTTCTGTGAGATCAGCGCTATCCGTGTTCTGGCTGTTGCTGTTGCTGTTGCTGTTGCCGTTGCTGTTGCTGTTGCCGTTGCCGTTGCTGTTGCTGTTGCGGGTACCTACTTGACCCGCGCCCGCTCCAGCTTGGTGGTCATCCCCTCGCGCACCGCGAGAATCACCACGCCACCGGCGCCGAAGCCGACGATGGTGCGGTTCTCGGGAATCTGCACACGATCGACCACTTCTCCCTTGGCGTTGACGACGTCGTACACGGCACCACCCGGTGTCGGCTTCGTGGGAATGGTGCGCACCCAGATGTTGCCGTCGTCGTCGGCCTTCGCACTCGTGGCAAAGAACGCTGGCTGATAGTCGGGCAACTCGCTCGGCGACACATAGTTGATCTGAGGCGCCATGATCTGCGGTGCGGCACCGCCGCCCGGAGGTCCACCAGGGCCGCGCGACTCGAAACGCATCACCATCTGCGGAGCCGCACCACCAGCACCACCGCCGGTGCCGAGGGCAGCGCCGAATGCCGCTGCCATCGCGTTGCCCTGTCCGGGATTCGCCGCCGCTGCGCGATCGCGAATGGCCTTCACGGAATCGATCAGGGCCACCTTCTGCTCATCGGTCAGCCGCTTCCAGTCGAACGCCATCTTCGGTGACGACCGATGCGTGCCATCGGGGGACATCCAGTCCACGTGATAGTCCTTGCCGCGAAGGAGCGCGATGTCGCCGCTGGAGGTCACGACCCAGTCGTCGACCACCGGCAACGGATTCACTTCGATCGAGATGCTGATCTTTCCGTCGTCGCTGCGCGTCATGTTGGTGTTCGTCTTCGGGATCTTGATGAATCCCACCGTATCCACCGCGCGCGACTGCAGATTCACGCGCACGATCGCCATCGTGTCGGCCACCGACGGCATGGTGGGCGTGCCACTCGGTCCCATCTGCATGCGGAACCCCGGCATGCCGCGATACACGAGATAGCCGTTGCTGTAGTACGCGCCGGTACCGAGTCCTCCGGCCGCCAGCATCATCGCATCCTGCGAGCGGGGCACTGACATCACGCGACCGATCTTGCCGGCAGGATCGATCACCAGCATTGACAGCGAGGCGGCGTCAACGAAGAGCGTCGAGTCGCCGCGATACGCAATCAAGCTTCCCGAACGCGGACCATACGCGTTGGCCGTGCTGCTCGTGGAGTCGGCCACGATGCTGATCAGTTTGAACGCGGAGTCCACCAGCAGCACGCGGCGGCTCGTGGCGTCGTTCACGAGCAGTCGGCCGCCGGGCAGGGCACGTACGTTGTTCACCATGCCGAGCGAATCGGTGGTGGTGGCATGCACCGCACCAAGCTGACGGATGGGTGGACGCGCCTGCGCGCTGGCCGACGAAGCCAGCGCGGTAAGTAGCCCGGGAAGCGCGAGTGTCCGCGCGAAGTAGAGAGTCATGTCTGGAGTCGTTGTTGAAGAGAAATGCATTACCGTCGGATCTCGATCGTCTGCGCGCCGCCACCCATGCCACCAGCCATGATCATCGCGCCACCACCGGGAATCATCATGCCGCCACCGCCGCCCGAGGTGGCCGATCGGATGGACTTGAGATAACGATCGTCGAGCGCGCTGGCCACGAACGGCGGCAGCTTGCGGCGCTGCACATCGGTGAGCAGCCCCTTCACCGCCGGTGCATACTTGCGAAGAATGTCGATGCTCGCCTCACGCGCTTTCACGTACTGTGCATAGATGTCGTCATGGTCGTAGCGCTCGGGCAAATCAGCGAACCGCTTCGAGATCGGCGCCCAGATCGAGTCGAGCCGTACGGTGTAGCGACGATTCATCGTCGCCAGACTGTCGGCCTGATCGGACGACAGCTTGAGCGTATCTTGATCGCGCAGCATCGTGGCCAACGGGTTCGGCACACCGCCGTTGCCGAACTGCGCCTTGATCATCGCCTCGCCGGCCTTGGTCCCCTTGGTGCGACGTCCGCGGTCGAGTGACTGCGTCAGCACCTGCCGCTCGCGCGTGGGGCCGATGTCATAGCGCAACTGGGCCGTGATCGTGACCGGCGTGCGGAAGCTGTTGAACTGTGGGTTCGTGGCCCCGAAGCGCTGGTTCACCTCGTACGTGTAGCGCTTGGTGTTCGCATCGAAGCCACGCACATACAGCAGCGACTGATCGAGGAACGGCTGCTGGCCCCATCCGCGCAGATTGTTCTCGCCGTGCAGGATCAGATCGGCGGCGCCGAGCGGATTGGACACGTTGAATGACAGATTGGCGCGCTGCGGCAGGCGCAGTTTGACTGGATTGAACGAGATCGACAGATTCGCTGAACTCACCCAAGGCCCCTGGCAGCTGTTGCGCGCCGCCAGATTGCCGAGCTGCGACGACAGGCAGGCCCGCGCCACGCGTGATCCGCTGTTCAGCAACGCCTGCATGCCAGCCGCGGTGGCCGCATCGCTCGACGCCGGATTGAACACGAACGCGCGATCGTTGCTGAAACCGTCACCGTTCACGTCGCCGCCGATCGTTGGCGTGAAGGGCGTCCCCGATCGGAACTGACCGAACCAGCCAAGCCGAATGAAGTCGAACGCGTTATAGCTCAGATTGTACGTGAGCTGATGCCGCGAATCAAACGAGGAGCGCGACCAGTTCACCGCCAGCGGATCGCCGGCCGTACTGCTGAATCCGCGGAACTGCTCGCGCACGTTCGAGTAGGTGTAGCTCATGCTCCAGCTGAAGTTCGTGCTGAACTTGGTCGGCGACAGCCGCACACTGCCCTGCGCGCTGCGTGAGTTGAGGTCACTGCGCTGCTCGGTGACGCGCTGAAATTGCGAGGCCACGCGACCGTCGCCAGCGGCGATCGCGCCGGTGAGCGGAACGATGCTCGTCGGCAACACATACACCGGCCGGCCGTCTTCGTTTTCGAGTGTGAAGCGCTGCAGGCCGGCGAAATTGCGATCCACGAAGCTCGACTGCCGCGTGTTCAGCGAGTACGTGGCGTCGACGCTGGCATTGAAACGATTCCACAGCACCGGTCCCGACCAGCTCAGGTTCGAGCGCAGGCTGCTGGGCGCCGCGTAGTCCTTCGCGAACAGCGTCACGTTCGGCGCGCCGTTGGAGAACACGGTGCCGGTGCTGCCATCGGTGCAACGCGTCGGAATGAGGGCCGGATTGCCGTAGGCGTTCCAGTCGGGAATCGGCGTCGCCGGCCCCACACAGGCGAGCTGCTGAATCGCGCTGGCCAGGCCGGTGTTGTCGATGGCCGAACCCACCAACGTGGCCTGCGGAGTGTTCTGAAACACGCCGATGCCACCGCGTATCACGGCGCGCGGCCCACGGAACGCGCCATCGAAGGCGCCGATCTGCGGCCCTGTGCCGTACTGCCAGGAGAAGCCTGCCCGTGGGCTCACGAACACGCCATTGGGTACGAGGTCGTTGCGCACGCCGAGCAGTCGCTCCACGTCGGTGTTACGCGCGGGTGCCTCGAGATACTGGTTGGCATCGACGCGAACCCCGTACTGGAATTGCAGCCGGTTGGTGCGGCGATACGAATCACCCAGCGAGATCGCTCCCACCATCATGCTGGAGTTGCGCTCGCGTGGCGACAGCGTGCGCGTGAACGTGATGGGAATACCGGCCTGCAGATCCGCCAGCGAATTGTACGAGAAGGTGCCCAGGCGATTCACCGTCTGATCCTGCGACGACGCATCGCGTCGCACTTCGGTGCCCAGCTTGAGGCGGTGCTTGTTGTTGGCGCTGAACCACGACAGCGTGTTCATGGCCGACATGCTGTTCGACATCTGCGATGTGCCGAGGAACTGATTGCCACCGAAGGCGAGATTCTGCACGCCGTTGCTGCCGTCGGCGAAGTTCGAGTTCACCCGTACGCGTCCGCTCGGCAGATCCATATACGGCGAGCCGTCGCTCTGCGACGCGCTGATGCCGCCCGAGGTCTCGGTGAGAATGCCGATGCCGCGCAGCATGAAGTAGCCGCTGTGGCGTCCCTGAATGCCGCCGTTCAGCGAGGTGCGCTCGCCACTGGTGGTGGGCAATGCCGTGGTCAGCGGTGACGCCGGATTCTGATTGTTCCAGCTGCCGTTGAACGTGAGGTTATATGCGGCGCCACTCGTGCTCGACGGCGGCGTGAAGTCGATGGCGCCGAACACCGAGCCCTGATCGGCCAGACGACTGGACGGCAGTCCGCTGTATCCGATCGGGACGCGGGCGTTCTGCAGAACGCCCACCAGTCGCTGAACCGAGTCGGCAGCGACCCCCGACGCCTGCAATCCGGTGCTCGACGTGTTCAGGAGCGTTTGCAGATCATTGCTGCGACGGCCCAGCTGAAACGACACGTTGTAGAACGCCTTGTCGAAAATGAGCGGGCCCGAGATCGACCCACCCAATGATCCGTTGCTGTACTCCTGCCCATTCGCGCGCGCCGCCGCGTCGCTCCACTGCAACGGCGGGGCATCACCCACGAAGCTCAGTCCGCGACTGACGAAGTTCGATCCCGGACGCGTGCGCAGACTGAACTGGCCACCGGAGAAGCCGCCGCGCGACACGTCGTACGGCGAGGTGACGAGCGAGCTCAACACACTGGCATCGCGCGGCAGACCTGCGCCGCCGAACATCATGCCGTTGAGGGTGGTGTTGTTCTGGTCGGCACCAAGTCCGAGCACCGAGAAACCGTTCGCGCCGCCGTCCTGACCGGGCACAAGCTGCACACCAGGCAGCGTGGCGGCCATCGCCGCCAGGTCACCCATCTGATCGGGCGGCAGCGCGTTGTTGTTGGCAATCACGCGCTCGGTGCCGCCCACGTCCTGCTGCACGTCGTTGCGTGACACCTTCTCACGAGCCGCCGTGACTTTTACGGCGTCGAGGACCGCGCCCACCTTGGACAGCTTGGCGTCGGCAATGAGGATGTCCTCGTCGGCGCCGCGTTTCACTTCGAAGCGCTTCACGCTGTAGCCGAGGGCGGTCACGCTCACCATGTAGTCCCCGTCGCCACCGGGGAAGGTCACGGTGAAGCGGCCGGTGCGATCGGTGCGGGCCGTGCGATTCACATTGCCCGAGATCGAGGTGACCACGACGGCGACGTTGTCGAGCGGCTCATTCTCGGTGCCGGTGATCCGGCCGCGGATCACATCCACCTGCTGGGCGGCGGCGGGTGTCGCGGCGGAGAAGCCGAGCACGACCAACGCGGCAACGAAAAAGAAACGACGGAGCACGTCGGGAGGGGATCGGAGGGGACGGACAGGGCAGGTCCTAACGCTACGGACCACGTCTCATGTGCGTTTCGACACAGTTCCCCTCCTTTTCGTTTCCTCTGCGGCCTCTGCGTTCTCTGCGCCTCCGCGCGATCGGTTCTCGACGGAGGCCCGTGGAACTGATCACGCGGAGGCGCAGAGAGCGCAGGAATCGCAGAGAACGGCGCGAGCACTCGCAGAGAACGGCGCTTAAAACTCCCCGATGAACCCGACCTCGGGCTGTAGTTCGTAGCCGAATCGTTCCTTCACGGCCGCCTGGGCGTGGGCCACCAGTGCCCGCACGTCGGCCGCCGTGGCGTGTCCCAGATTGACCAGGATGTTGGCGTGGATGTGCGAGATTTGCGCATCGCCTACCCGGAAGCCCTTGAGCCCGCACTGATCGATCAGGCGCCCGGCACCCACCCCTTCGATCTTTTTGAAGATGGAGCCGGCGCTGGGGTGCACCTGCAACCACGGGTGTCTCGAGCCGCGCCACGACAGATTTTCCTGCAGAATCTGATGGAGACGGGCCGGATCGGCCTTGGTGAGTTGGAACGTCGCGCTCAGGACGACATCCCGGCGGTGGTGGAAGACGGTGTCATCGTAGCCGAACTGGATGTAGTCGGCGTCGACCACCTTGCGGTCGCCCTCTTCGGCGAGGATCTCGCACGACGCGAACACTTCGGCGATAAACATCGTCCGCTCGCGCTCGGGGGCCGGCGAGAGGAAATGCAGGTTCTGCCAGAGCGCCCCACCGACGGTGCTGGGGATGCCGATGTAGTGCTCGAGCCCCGACCACCCGGCCCGTACGGTGTCGAGCACCAGCTCCTGCATGATGGTGCCGCTCTCCGACCACACTGTCCCGTCGTCGGAAATCGTGTGGGCGGCCGCCGCATTCCGGATCACGAGGCCGCGGATGCCCCGATCACCGATCAGGACATTCGCCCCCAGCCCGAGAACGAACCATGAAATTCCGGCCTGCTTCGCGGCCGTGATCGCCGTCGCCAGTTCATCGGCCGTCTGCGCCTCGAGCAGCACATCGGCCGGACCGCCGATACGGAACGTGGTGTACGGGGCTAGCGGTGCACTGAGCTGCAGTCGGCGGCGATCGAGCGGCGTCGATTCGGACGCGGATGCCGCGACAAGGGCGTCGGCGATCTGGGCGGGAGTCATTCCGAAAGATTCCCCGCAGCGGGTCTGTGCGCCATCGTTCGTGCTACACCACCGATCATCCCTTCCTCTTCACACGTCGCATGCCCGCACCGTTCGGCGCCCGGCCTGACCTCCGGCATTTGTTTATCGCCGCCCTGCTCGCGGTGGCCATTCCCGCGGCCACGCCGCAGCTGCTGCCGGCGCAGTCCCGCGCTGAGCTGGCCAAGGTGGTGCGCCGGAAGGTGCTCACGAACGGTATGGAAGTGATCGTCGTGGAGAACCACGGCGTGCCGATTGCGACACTGGAGATCGACGTCCGCAACGGCGCGTTCACGCAGAGCCCCGAGTACGCCGGCCTGGCGCACATGTACGAACACATGTTCTTCAAGGCCAACAAGGACCTGCCCGACGCCGAGGCCTTCAACGATCGCGCCGCTGAGCTGGGTGCCGTGTTCAACGGCACGACGCAGGAAGAACGTGTGAACTACTTCCTCACGTTGCCCGCCGACTCGGTCGCCGGTGGACTGCGGTTCTTGGCCAGTGCGCTGGTCAATCCGAGCTTTCGCGACGACGAATTGAAGCGCGAAAAAGAAGTCGTGCTGGGCGAATACGATCGCAACGAAGCGCAGCCCGGTTTTGCGTTTCAGCAGAAAGCCACGGAGTTGCTCTATCCCGGGCAGTTCAGCCGGAAGAACACGATCGGCGATCGCACGGTCATCGCCAATGTGACACCGGCGCAAATGCGCGAGATTCAGCGCAAGTACTATGTGCCGAACAACAGCGCGCTGATTGTGACCGGTGATGTGGATCCGGAGAAGGTGTTCGTGCTGGCCGAACAGGTCTTTGGTGCCTGGCCGCGCGGTGAGGATCCGTTCAAGGCCGATCCCATTCCGCCCATTCCCGCGCTCGACGGCAACAAGGCGCACATCAGCGAAGAACCGATCAACGCCGTCGCCGTGCTCATTCAGTGGCAGGGCCCGAGTGTCGGTAAGGATCCCGGCGCCACGTTCGCGGCGGATGTGTTCAGCGACGTCCTGAATACGCCGGGATCGACGTTCCAGAAAAATCTGGTGGACACCGGACTGTGGCAGGGCGTCGGGGTGAACTATTACACGTTGAATCAGACCGGTCCGATTTCCATCAGCGGACAGACCACGCCCGACAAGTACCGCGCCGCGATGGCCGCGTTGGAACGCGAGATCGCGCGCTTCACCGATCCCACGTACGTGACCACACGCGAACTGGAAGCGGTGAAGGCCCAGCGGACCGTGTCGAGTGCGTTCGGCATCGAAAAGGCCTCGGAAATCGCGCACACCATCGGCTTCTGGTGGAGCGTCTCCAACCTCGACTACTTCATCGGCTACACGGACACCATGGCTCAGCAGCGCATCACGGATCTCCTGCGATACACCACCACGTACATCGCGGGAAAGCCGCGCGTGACCAGCGTGCTGCTGTCCAGTGACGCGCGTCGCTCGATCGGGCTCACGGAAAAGGAACTGCTCGCGCCTGCGCTGCGTCCAGTGGTGAGGCCGTGAAAAAACAGAATGGAGTCGGGGGTATGGGGGGGGGGGGGTACTGCTGGCGGGGGGGGTGATGATGCTGACGGCGGCGCCATTGTCGGGGCAGGGGGCGGTGAAGAAGCCGGTGGCGAAAGCTCCGGCGAAGGCAGCGCCAGCAAAGCCTGCGGAGCTCTCGCCGGCGATTACCTCGCCGACCGATACGCTCACTTCGAAGTTCGATGTCGCCGGCATTCCGGTCATTCTGCGTCGCGTGAGCGCGAACAACGTGGTCGCTGCCAACCTCTATCTGCTGGGGGGCACGCGGCAGCTCACGGCGGCCAATCAGGGCATCGAGACGCTGCTGCTCGAGGCCAGCGAACGCGGGACCGCCAAGTATCCGCGCGATCTGCTGCGCACGAAGATGGCGCAGTTGGGCAGTGCGATCGGCGTCAGTGCGAATGCCGACTGGACGACGATCAGTTTGCGGGCCACCACCACCGGACTCGATAGCACGTGGGCTATTCTGGCCGATCGGGTCATGGCGCCGCGACTCGATCCGGCGGAAGTGGAGCTGGTGCGCGAGCAGTTCGTGACCGCGACGCGGCAGCGCAAGGACAGCCCGGATGCCTTGCTCGACTATCTCGCCGACAGCATCGCGTTCTCAGGCCATCCGTACGCGCTCGAGCCCACGGGCACCGAACAGTCGCTCACATCGATCACCACCGCCGATCTCAAGGCGTACCACGCGTCGCAGTTCGTGACGTCGCGTATGATGCTGGTCGTGGTGGGCAACGTCTCGCGCACCAAGGTGGAGAAGCTCGTGCGCGAAACGCTGGGGCGCATGCCGAAGGGCAACTACGCGTGGACGCTGCCCGATCCGCCGGCGGAGTTGCCCAGTGCGTACGTGGTCGAGAAGCGCACGCTGCCCACCAACTACCTGCAGGGCTACTTCCACGGCCCGAAGGCCACGAGCAAGGATTATCCGGCACTTCGGCTCGCCTGCGCCGTGCTCAGTGGTCGGCTGTTCGCCGAAGTGCGCGGCCGTCGCAATCTCACCTACTCGGTGAATGCCCCGTTCGTGGAGCGTGCCTTCTCGCTGGGCGGGCTGTATGTCACGACCACGCAGCCCGACGAAGTGCTCACGATCATGCAGCAGCAGATCACCTCGCTGCGCGAAGGAACGATCACCACCGACGGACTCGAACGTCTCGTGCAACAGTTCATCGTGACGTATTTCCTCGACAACGAAACGAACGCCGACCAAGCGAACATGCTGGCGCGCGCCGACTTGTATCAGGGCGATTTCCGTCGCGCGGCGCAGTTCGTGGAAGAACTCCGCGCGGTCACGCCCGAACAGATTCAGCAGGCGGCGCGCACATACATGGGCAAGGTGCGGTGGGCCTACGTCGGTGATCCGTCGAAGGTGACGCCGGCGCGGATGCTGCGCTTCTGACCAGTCTCGTGACCCCTCGCGCCATCACACCGGGTCGTGGAGTCGCGCTCTCGGTCGATCTGGCGTACGTGGATTACCGCGATATCGGTGTCGCGCTCGTGACGTACGACAATCGCGGTAGCGCACCGGAGTCGCTGTCGGCGCGCGCGTTCGACGTGCCGCTCAGCGGTCGCCCGTCGGTGGCCGCGTTGGCCTCCTGGCTGCGCGAGATGGTCGAGACGCACGACGTGCGCTGCCTGTGCATCGATGGCCCGCTGGGCTGGCGCTCGCCCGATACGGACTCGCCGCACTGCCGGCTCAGCGAGCGCGCGGTGCGCGCCCCCGGTAAAACCGGACTGCCTCCCGACGGCGTGAAGCCACGCACGTACCTCGGCTTCACCACCTTCTCGATCGCGCTGTTCGAGTCGTTCCTGACGTCGGCCGACTGGGCGTTGCCGGGTGATCCCGCGGCCGCGCCGACGGCCCGTGTGGTGACCGAAAGCTTTCCCACGGCTGGCTGGCGTGCGCTGGGACTGTCACCGCTGATGGCCAAGGGACGCGCGTCGGTGGCCGACGTGCAGGACGCCGCCGCCCGGTTGCAGTCGCGAACCGGCATCACGCTCGAGCACGTGCGCACGCACGACCAATTGCAGGCCGTCGTGGGTGGCATCGCCGGTGCCTGGTGGGCCGCCGGACTCCGAGAGCGCGTACAATTGGCCGGAGACCGGCCATTCCGCCTCGACGGAAGCTGGCGCGAGGGATATATCATGATTCCAGCATAGCTGTCGCCGCGCCAGCGACCCGATCAAACCCGCCGTACCCCCTCGTCGTACGACTCCCACCGCCTCCCATGTCGAATCCCTACTCCCGTCGTGACTTCGTGTCCGACAGCGCCAAGCTCGCCTTCGGCGCGATGATCGTGCCGCGCGCCGTGCTCGGTGGCCCCGGCTATCGCGCGCCCAGCGCCAAGCTCAACATCGCCTGCGTCGGCATCGGTGGCATGGGTATGAGCAACATGTCGCAGATGCTCACCGAGAACATCGTGGCGGTGTGCGACGTGGACTTCGCGTACGTGGAGCGCTCGCTCGACGGGCGGCTCAAGCCGCGCACCGGCGAGCCATCAGCGCAGAATGTGCAACTGGGCGAGGCCTACAAGAGCGCCGCGAAGTACACGGATTTCCGTGAGATGCTCGACAAGCAGAAGGACATCGATGCGGTGCTGATCGCGACGCCCGATCACCTGCATGCCACCATCGCGCTGGCCGCGATGTCGCTCGGCAAGCATGTGTACGTGCAAAAGCCGCTCGCCTATTCGGTGCATGAAGTGCGATTGCTGCAGAAGGCCGCCGCGGCCAATCCGAAGCTCGCGACGCAGATGGGCAATCAAGGCCACTCGATGGAAGGCTCGCATCGCATCAGCGAGATCATCAAGTCCGGCATTCTCGGCAAGATCCACGAAGTGCACGTGTGGACCGATCGTCCAGTGCGCTACTGGGCGCAGGGCATTCCGCGTCCGCGCGCCGCCAACGCGCCGGCGCCCACGAACCCGCCAAATCCGCGGCCGCAGTGGAACATGGGCACGGTCGACAACGCGGTGCGTTCGGCGATGGCGGCCAACGATTCGTCCATGCCGCCGGGACTGAACTGGGACCTCTACCTTGGTCCCGCCCCGGAGATCGCGTATCACCCGGCGTACCATCCGTTCGCGTGGCGTGGCTGGCTCGACTTCGGTGTCGGCTCGTTGGGCGACATGGGCGCGCATCTCATCGATCAGCCGTTCACGTCGCTCGGCCTCACGTATCCTACCTCGATCGCCGCGTCGTCCACGCCGTGGGGCGGCGGTGCGCAGAATCCGGCCACGTACCCGATGGCCACCACGGTGCAGTACGATTTCCCGAAGGTCGGGAAGCGTGATGCGCTCAAACTCTACTGGTACGACGGTGGCCTCATGCCGCCGCGTCCGGCAATGCTGCCCGACGACGTGCCGATGAACAATCCCGGCAGCGACGGCGGTGGTGGTGTGTTCATCGGCGAGAAGGGCATCATGTTCTACGAGACGTACGGCAACAAGCCGCGCATCTTCCCGGAAGCGATCGCCAAGAAGGCCGAGCAGGTACCGGTCACGCTGCCACGCATCACGGTGTCGCACGAACAGAACTGGATCCAGGCGTCGAAGGGCGAGGCGCAGTCCAGCTCTCCGTTCTCGCAGGCGTCGCCGCTCACCGAAACGATGCTGCTCGGCATGGCTGCGCTTCGTGCGGGCCAGGGCCGCAAAGTGATCTACGACAGCGCCGCGATGAAGTTCACCAATGCGCCCGACGCCGATCAGTATCTCACGCGGGTGTACCGTAAGGGATGGGAGCTGTAGTGCGCCGTGTCGCTGTGGCGCTGTCGCTCGTCGCCAGCGCCGGTGTCACGACGGCGATTCGGGCACAAGGAACGTCGCCCTACATCGTCACGACCGCTGCACCGGCCGGGTTTGATCGTGCGTTGGCCCAGCGGGCCTCGCTCGAGCATCTCACCAAACTCATCGCGCTGAACACGCAGAACCCGCCGGGCAACGAGATGCTCACGGCGCGTTACTTCGATGCGATCTTCGCGCAGATCCCCGGCGTCGAGCGTCACGTGCTCGATGCCGGGAACGGACGGGCCAACTTCATCGCACGATTGCGTGCGGTGAATCCCACCAAGCGTCCGGTGCTCATCATGGGGCACATGGACGTGGTCGGTGCCGACACTACCAAGTGGAATACGCCGGCCTTCACCGCGACGATTCGCGATGAAGGCGGCGTGTCCTACCTGTACGGTCGCGGCGCCATCGATGACAAGGGTATGCTCGCCACGGCCACCGCGGCCATGCAGCAGCTGGCCACGCAGCGCGCGTCGCTCGATCGCGACATCATCTTCCTGGCCACGGCGGCCGAGGAGGGCGGGGATGAGGTGGGCATCGATCGGGTGATCGAGAAGCACTTCGATCTCATCAAGGATGCGGAGTTCGCGCTCAATGAAGGCGGACGTGTGCGGGTGTCGGATGGACGTGTGATGTCAGTGAACATCCAGACCACCGAGAAGATTTCGTACAATGTGGTCGCCACCGCGAAGGGACCGAGCGGCCACGCGTCGGTGCCGCTGCCGCAGAACGTGCTGGCGGCGCTCGCCCGTGCGGTGTCGCGCGTGCACGAGTGGAAGTCGCCGGTGAAGCTCAACGAGACGACGCGACTGTATTTCGCACGCCTCGCGCGGATCGAGAAGGATCCTGTCATGAAGGCGGCGATGCTGCGCGTCTCGTCGCCCACCGCGTCGAAGCTACAGATCGATGCGGCGGCGGCGATCCTGTCGCGCGAGCCGCTGCACAACGCGGTGTTGCGCACCGGCCAGTCGCTCACGTTGATGAACGGCGGCATTCGTTCGAACGTGATTCCGAGCGAAGGCACCGCGACCTTCAACGTGCGTGTGCTCCCCAACGATGATGTCCGCGCCGTGGTCTCGGCGTTCAACATGGTCGCGAAGGAATCGCAGGTCACGTTCGCCCTCACCGGTGAGCCGCGCACCTCGCCACCAGTGTCGCCGGTGTCGGCGGCGCTGTATCAGGCGATGGAGTCGTCTGCCACGGCGATGGTGCCGAACACCACCGTCATTCCCTTTATGAGCACGGGCGCCACCGATGGCGCCGCGCTGCGCGCGAAGGGAATTCCGACGTACGGCATTCTGCCGATGCCGCTGCCCATGGTGGATGAGCTGCGCATGCACGGCGACAACGAGCGGGTGCCGGTGCCGGCGCTAGGGTGGGCTGCCGAGTTTCTCTACCGCACGCTGCAGCGTGTAACCGCGAAGTGACGTCGCGGTGAGCGGCGCTCACGAGGCGCCATCGGTCGAGGTGAACGCGCCGGACGGCGCCTTTGCGCGCGTGTATCTCGACGGCGCGCACGTGACCTCGTGGATACCGGCACGGTCGCAGGTCGATCGGCTGTTCGTGAGCAGCGAGGCGCAGTACGGGCCCGGTTGCTCGATCCGCGGTGGCATTCCGGTGTGCTTTCCGCAGTTTGGCGCGTTTGGTCCGATCGGTCATCACGGGTTCGCGCGGCTCAGCCGGTGGGCCGTGGTGACGCAGGAGGAGATCAACGGCGGCGCGCGCGTCGTCCTGCGGCTGACCGATACCGAGGCATCGCGTGCGGTGTGGCCGTTCGCATTTCGGGCCGACCTCTCGGTGCATGTGGCCGCGGCGGTGCTCACGGTGCAGCTCACCGTCACCAATACCGACGCGCAGCCGCTCTCCTTCACGGCGGCGCTCCATCCGTACTTCGCGGTGGAGGACGCCCTCGCCACGACCGTCGGCGGGCTGCGTGGGTGCCGGTATCGCGACGCACTCCGCGACGGCGCTGAATTCGATGAAGCGGGTGACGTGCTGCCGATCGAAGGGCACATCGATCGCGTGTATTTCGCGACGCCCGATGTGATCGAGATGCGCGAGCCGAATCGCACGCTGCGTATCGAAAAGCGCGGATTCCCGGAAACGGTGGTCTGGAATCCCGGCGCGGAAGGCACGCGCACGCGGTCGGACTTTGCCGACGGCGAGGAGCTGCACATGGTGTGCGTGGAGGCCGCCGCGGTGCGCCCTCCGGTGCTCCTCGCCTCAGGCGAACACTGGGTCGGAACGCAGCTTATGACCGCGGTGCGATAGCGGCCGGCTTTCGCGGAAACAGCGCGGGTCGGTTCGCCGCGTGATACACGAATGACGCGATCACGGCCGCGTTCAGTTTCATGTCGGCATCCTGCACGCGCTCGTAGGTGTCCATGTTCGAGTGATGCGTGCGGGTACCGTACTCGACCTCGTCCTGGATGAACTGGAAGCCGGGAATGCCGATGCCGTCGAAGGCCAGGTGGTCGGTGCCGCCGGTATTCGACAGTGTGGCGGCCTTCACGCCCTTGTCGTCGAACGGCTTCATCCACGCTTTGAAAATCGGGCCGGCTTCGGTGTTGCCTTGCTGAAACACGCCGCGAATCGCCCCGGTGCCATTGTCGAGATTGAAGTACACCGACACCTTCTTGCCCGCGTCGGTGAGCGAGTCACGCGTGCCGAACTGCTGACGCACATAGGCGCGCGAGCCGAGCAGCCCCTGCTCTTCGCCCGTCCACAGGGCAATGCGAATCGTGCGCTTGGGCTTGAGCCCCGAGGCCTTCAGCACGCGCATCGCTTCCAGCATGGCCGCTGAACCCGCGGCGTTGTCGGTGGCGCCGGTACCGGCATGCCACGAGTCGAAGTGCGCGCCCAGCATCACCACTTCGTCCTTGAGCTTCGGATCGGTGCCCGGGATCTCGGCAATGATGTTGAACGACGTGAGATCGTCATCGTAGAAGCGATTGCGAACGTCCAGCTCCATCTCCACCGGCACGCCCTTCTCGACCGTTCGCAGCATGCGGCCGTAATGCTCGATGGCCACCACGATCAGCGGCGTACCGTAGGGGGTCTTCGGATCGCGCGACTGTCCGTTGTTGGTGAACACCGTGCCGCCGTCGCCACGTCCGGGCTCGATCACCGCAGCGACGTTCTCATCGGCAATGAATGCCATGCGCCGCACCGCCGTGGCCTGCGTGGCGCGCATCGCCTCCTGTTGCCGCATCGCGGCGCTGTCGGCGGCGGTGCGCGGGGCGGACGCGCGAGGACCCATCGCGGCCGGTGCCGGCAGGGGTGCGGCTTCGAGCTTGGCGAGGTCGGCCTCGGAGCGACGCGCGGCCAACGGTTCGAAGCGGGGAGCCACCTCGCGCATCGGAGCCAGCATCACGACCTTGCCGGCCAGCTTGCCGCGGTACTTCTCGAAATCGGCATCGCTATCGATGCGCACGTACACGATCGCACTCTTCACGAGACCGTTGGTACCCGGCGTCCAGGCCTGCGGATAGCCGATCACCGCAAACGGTACGGGCGACGTGACTTGGGCGTAGAACTTCTCGTTCACCCAGCCACGGCCAAAGGTGCCCCACGGCTCAATACGCGGGTTACTCAGGCCCCACGACTGCATCTGCTGTACGGTGTAGTCGGCGGCGCGCCGTGTGATCGGCGAGCCCGTAAGGCGGGGGCCATGCACATCGGTGAGCCACGACATCATGGTCATGACTTGCGAGTGCTCAAAGGCTTCGGCGCGGATCTTGGAGATCGCGGTCATGTCCACCGGCTCCGCACCCTGCGCAAAGGCGAGGCGACCAGCAAGAAGCAGAGGCAACACGGGAAGCAACGCCGCGCGGCGTCGTGCTGCCGCGGAGAGATGAGGACGCATCGGAACACTCAGCAGAAGGTGGCAGGGGACGCCCGTCGTATCACTGCTTCAACGGGCGACCCGACCAATCTGCTGTCCAGCCCTCAGTCCTGCTCGCCTTCCGGCGTCTGGCGCCCCTTGCCGTCGGGCGAGTCGAACATCCGTTCGCCATGCACTTCATCGTCGCGGGTCACGCCGGCCGCTCCCCTGAGTTCGTGGCCGATTGCCGCGTCCTCGAGTTCGTCCGCCGATAGTGATTCGGCACCAACGCGCATCTCAGCGTCCGCGCCATCCTGCCTCACGGCGTCGGCGAGATTGATCTCGTCGATTCCGTCGCCGTCGTCTGCGACGTCTTCGAGCGCATTCGTTCCCTGTAGTGCGCGCTCCTGGTCCAGCGCATCCATGTGCTCGCCGTCCTCGAAATCGTCGTCGGAGTACTCGTCGACCACCAAGCCGTCGGCATCACGTATCACGTCGGCGTCTTGTGCCGGCGGCGTCGAAGGCCGAGTCTTCTGCTCGGGCTCCTCGTGAGGTGACGACGTCATAGCGTCTGCTCTGGCGTCATCGGTATCGGGATGGTCGCGTCCGTCATCATGCGCTGGGGCGTCAGCCGACCTTCGGCCATTTCTTTGAAGCGTTCGAGCGCCTGACGAACCTGTCGATTGGGTGCGCGACCGAACATCCGCGCCACGAGATCGCCGAAGCGTCCGGCAGGCGGTTGCGCCTCGAGTGTCACGAAGACATCCGTGCCGCCGTCCGACATCTCACAGAACATCACCGTGCCGTTGTTCGGCACCTGCGCCGGCTCCACCGTGCGCCACGCGATCCACTCATTCTCGCGCTCGTCGACGATCTCGGCATCCCACTCGACCTTCGAGCCCGCCGGTCCCGCCACCACCCAATGCGAATGCGTGGGTGAGAGCACATCGACGCGCTCGAGATGATCCATGAACGTCGGCAGCCGGGAGAAGTCGCGCCACATGGCAAACAACTCCTCACGCGGCCGTTCCACGTACACGCTCTGACGTACGCTGATCGAACGCTCATGGTCGACATCGGCCGGTACACCCGGTTCGACGTGTTCCTTCGTACTCACTCCGAGCATCGAATACGTCTTGCAGTGCCCTGACGCCCCGCGGTACAGCATCTCGGCGCCCAACAGCGCCATGCCGTATCCCACGGAGCCACGTCGGCGTAAGCCGAACATGGTGAGAAACCCACCCGCGACTGCGGAGGCGATGCGCTCCGTGGCACCGACGTTCACGTAATCGGTCTTGCCCTGCCGAGTAATCTCGTGGCCCAGGCGGCGATCATCCGATCCGTTGCGTTCCATCGAATCCAGCATTCCACGTGCCATGGTGCGCACCCCTCCGTCGTCCGGTTCGGTTCTCATCAGATCAAGGAGCCTTCTTGAGCGAATCCAGCATCATCATCTTGGCGTTGCTGATCGCCTGATCATCGATCACGATCGCTTCGACGCGCTGCCCGGTCGTGCCCGTGAGCACGACGCTATACGAATGTCCAGCCTTGAAGTCCATTTCACGCTTCAGGAGCTGCTTGCCGTTACCGTTGACGTTCACCGTCACCGTGGTCTTCACGGGATCGATGTTCTTGTAGCCCGCTTCCGACGTGAGATTCACGTTGTCGAAGAACGGCTCCGTCATGCCGGCCATCACCACGTCGATCTCGCCGACGCCATTCACGCCATGGATCACGCGCAGGCGTGCCTTGGTGCTATCGGTGGCGAGTTCATCCTTCAGCACGCGCAGGCGCACACTGCCATTACCTTCCGGCAGGGCCACCAGCGAATAGCGCGAGCCGTCCATCATGATCTCGTTGTTCGACGCGATCGTGGTATCGCGGTCGCCGGCCTGCAGACGGAACTTCGCGATGTTGTCCTTGAGCTCGGAATACGGCGTCACGGTCTTGAAGCCGATGCCGCTGAACATGGCGCGATCATCTGCGCTCACCGACGCATCCTTGGCGCTCGGCAGTGCGTTGATCATGCGGACCATCGACACGCCGCGATTCTCGGCGGCATCGGCGGACGCCGAGGCTAGACTCCCCTCGGCTGTGGTCGTTTCTACCGCCTGCTTGTCGGCGTTATTCTCGCCTTTGCAGGCGGTGAGCCCTGTCGCGAGCGACAGGAGCAGAAGCGTCTTCGTAGAGATGCGCATTGATGGCTCCGAGATTCTGGTAATCGCAGGCAAGCGTGCCCTGCGACACAATCCGGCGCGAAGGTGTCAGCGCGCGGACCGCCGTCCGGAGATCAATTCCATCACCAGGGTGATAACGAACAGCACGGTGAAGACCACAGCCAGGATCTTCGCAATGGTGAACGTTGCCGTGGCGATACCGCTGAATCCAAATGCAGCGGCGATCAAAGCAGCGATCAGGAACCCGAATGCCCAACGTAACACGGCATCTCCCAGACGGACGCGGTCGGCGCCACCCCGAGTGGGTCGCCGCCGCCGCACCCGCCTCTATTGCATGCGCCGTGCCGTCTACTTTGCCCGGGATGAGAGGACGGCGCGCACACCGTCGAGCGAACCACCCACGGCTCGCAGCGCCACGAGGGCGTGATACAGCAGGTCCGCCGTTTCTTCCGTGGCTCGCTCGATGTCGCCGTCGACGCAGGCCGTCGCCAACTCGACCGCTTCTTCGCCGAGTTTCTTCAAGCGAAGGTTGCGATCCCCGAGCAGTCGCTGCGTGTAGCTTGTGGACGTGCCGTCCGTCGTCTGCATGCGCGTCGTGATGGTGGCGTCGAGCGTCGCGAACACGTCGGCCTGCAGCGCCTCTTCGCGAAAGCACGAGGTCGTTCCGTTGTGGCAAGCCGGACCGGCCGGAGCGACACGAGCCAGCACGGCGTCGGCGTCGCAGTCGGCGGTGAGTGATACCACGCGCTGCACGTTGCCGCTCGTGCCGCCCTTGTGCCACAAGCCACGCGAGCGCGAACGGTAGTGCATCTCACCCGTGCGCAGCGAGTACTCGAGTGCCTCGCGATCCGCATGCGCCACCATCAGCACGGCACCGGTTGACGCATCCTGCGTGACCACGGTCACGAGACCGCCGCTCTTCGTGAAGTCGAGCTGGTCGAGATCGAAGGCGACAGCGCGCACGGGTTCACTCATACGGATGCTCCAGCAGCGGGATCAAGAGGCTCGACCAGAAACGGTCGGATAGTGTCGCCAAGCGCGGCGTTCGTGGCGATCACGTCGCCACCGAACGCGGTATCACGACCACGCCAATCGGTGAAGCGGCCGCCCGCTTCCGTAATCAGCGGGTACATGGCGGCAGCGTCCCACGGATTGACGATGTCGTCGATCATGGCTTCGGCGCGGCCCGTGGCGACGAGCAGATATCCGTAGCAGTCGCCCCAGGTACGCGCGACGGCCGCCTCCGACGATAGCGCGTGCCATTTCGCGCGTCGGTGTGGGCGCTCGAGAAAGCGATCATCCGTGATCAGTGTGGTCGCGCGGTGCAGACTCTCCACGCGCGAAACCGAGGCGCGCGTTCCGTTCCACCAGCAGCCTTCGCCGAGCGCCGCCGCCACTGTTTCCTGCACCGCGGGATAACAGGCCGCGCCGGCGATCACGGTGTCGCCCTCGCAGCAGGCCACGAGCGTGCCCCACAGCGGTACGCCACGCACGAAGGCCTTCGTCCCATCAATGGGATCGAGAATCCAGCGCCGTGGTGCATCGCCGCGCTCGTCGTCGAGCTCCTCGCCGAAGACGCCGTCATGCGGAAAGCGCTGGGCCAGCCACGCCCGCGCCGCGCGTTCCGCTTCGCGATCGGCGATGGTCACCGGCGATCCATCACCTTTGATCTCGACGTTCACGTCGGTGCGATACCATTGCATCGCGATCGCGGCGGCGTACTCGGCCACTTCGGCCGCCGCCTGCAGCAACACCGCAGGACTTTCGGCATGCGTCGTGATGCGCGTCATGCGGCCACGCCGCTGCTGGTCACGCGCACGGGCAGCCCCGCCTCGCGCATCACCTGCTTGAGGGCCTGTACGGTGGTCACGCCGTCGTGCAGGATGCCCGCCACCAGCACGGCATCGGCACCGCCCTGCACGATCCCATCCACCAGATGCTGCGCAACTCCGGCGCCGCCCGAAGCGATCACCGGCACGTGCACGGCGTCGGCTACGGCGCGCGTGATGGTCAAGTCGTAGCCCGTCCGTGCACCGTCGCGGTCGATCGAGGTCAGCAGGATCTCACCGGCCCCGCGCGCCACGCACTCCTGCGCCCACGCTACCGCCTCGAGCGGCGTCTCTTCACGGCCGCCCTTCACCCACACCTTATACACCCCGTTGGCATCGCGCTTGGCGTCGATGCTGGCCACCACGCACTGCGCGCCGAACCGATCGGCGGCCTCGGTGAGCAGCTCCGGCCGCGTCACGATGGCCGAGTTCACCGACACCTTGTCGGCGCCGGCTCGCAACGCCCGCGCCACGTCGTCCGACGTGCGTACGCCGCCGCCGATGGTGAGCGGAATGAATAGCCGTTCGGCGGTACGACGCGCCACATCGAGCAACGTGGCGCGCTCTTCGGCGCTGGCCGAGATATCGAGGAACGTGATCTCGTCGGCGCCTTCGCGTTCGTAACGCTCCGACAGGGCGACCGGATCGCCCACATCGCGCAGTCCTTCGAACTGTACGCCTTTCACTACGCGCGCGCCCTTCACATCGAGGCACACGATCACCCGTCGCGTCAGCATGCGATTACGAGTCCCTGATCTCGAGACGCACGCTGCCCTTCGTGCTGAACACGGCACCGGTTTCCACCAGCGCCTCGCGCAGCGCAAAGCCGAGCCCCTTGATGGCCGCTTCGATGATGTGATGCTTGTCGAAGCCGCGGATCACGCGCACGTGCAGGGTCGCCTTGGCATTGTCGGCGAACGAGCGCAGGAAGTGCTCGTACAAATTCGACGGCAGCTTGCCCTCGTAATACGGACGTCCGCCGATATCGAGCACCACCTGCACGAGGGCGTCGTCCATCGGCACGGTCCGCTCGCCGTAACGCGCGCAGCCAGCCGGCGCGAACGCCGCGACCGCCTGGCCGAGGGTAATGGCCACATCTTCGATGAGATGATGGCGCATGTCGCCGGTGGCCTGTACATCGAGATCCACGCCCGCGTAGCGCGCGAACGCCACCAGCATGTGATCGAGAAAGACATCGCCGGTGGACACCGTGGCGACGCCCGTGCCGGCAGTGATCGCCAAGCGGATCTGGGTTTCCTTCGATTCGCGAATCACGACGGTCATGCGCCGAACTCCTCTGCGAGACGGCGCGCATCGAGCGCGCCCGTGTAAAGCGCCATGCCGAGCACGGCGCCGGACAGGCCGCGGTGTTCGAGCGCACGCATATCATCCAACGACGTCACACCACCCGACGCGAATACCGGCCACTGGCTCGCCTCGGCGACATCTTCCATGAGCGGAAGATCGGTACCAGACATCTTGCCCTCGAGATGCACGGCGGTGACCAGCACGCCTGCCAGCGGAAGCTGAGAAAGCTCGGACACGAAATCGATCACGTCGATCTGTGAAGTCTCCGCCCAGCCGCGCGTGACCACTTTCCGCTCGCGCACATCGGCCGCGATGATCAGGCGGCCGGGAAATTTGTCAGCCATCTCGCGGCGCCAGTCTTCGTCTTCAATGGCACGCGTGCCCACCACCACCCACGAGGCGCCTTCCTCGAGCAACCGCTCGATCCGCGCTTCGTCGCGTACGCCACCACCGACCTGCACGGGCACGGTGGCATCACGCAGGATCTCACGAATGACGTCGTGATTCTGACCACGGCCGGTGGCCGCATCGAGATCGACGATATGCAAGCGCGTGAAGCCGATGCGCACCCACTCGGCCGCCACCGCTCCGGGATCATCGAGACGCACCCGCTCGTCGTCGTAGTCTCCACCGACGAGCTGCACGCATTTGCCACCACGCAGATCCACCGCGGGTACAGCGATCATGACGCACTCCTGAGGGAAGCGGCGAACTGCAGAAACTCACGCACGAAGGCCACGCCGGGGGCACTCGACTTTTCCGGATGGAACTGCGTGCCGATGATGTTGCCGCGTCGAACCGACGCGGGGAAGCGGTCGCCGTCATGTTCGCTCCACGCGCTCACCAACGGCGCATGCTCGGCGGTGGGACGACAAACGAAGCTGTTGGCGTAGTACGCGACGTCGAGCCCCGACGCTACGAGCAGCGGGTCGGTGATGTCCTCGAGGCGGTTCCAGCCGATCTGGGGAACCTGTGTGGCCACCAGCTTCGTGACCTGTCCCTCCACGACACCCAGACCTCGGCCGGGCCCCTCGTCGCTGCCGTCGAACAGCAGCTGCATGCCCAGGCAGATGCCGAGCGTCGGCAGTCCGGCCAGCAGCGCGTCGCGCATGACCTCACGTCCGGGCGCGAGTCGTTCGGCGGCCGGCGCGAAGGCGCCGACACCAGGAAGGATCAGGGCATCGGTGTCGCGCACCGCGAGCACCGGATCGGTTTCCACGTGGACGACCGCGCCGCCGGCTTCAACGGCTTTTACCAACGAGTGCAGATTGCCGGCGCCGTAATCGAAGACAGTCACCCGGAGGGTGTTCGTCATGCGGACCTCCCCGTAGCCATCACATCATCAAATGCGGCGAGAAAGCGCTCGAGCAACGGCCAAGGGCCGACGCTGATGCGCAACGTGTCGCCGATGTGCGGCAGCCCCGGAAACGGCCGGACCGCGACGCCGCGTTCCCGCAGTGCGAGCCCGACGTTCACACAATCCGGCACCGGCACGCACACGAAGTTCGCATGCGACGCCAACGGGGCGAATCCGCGTGAGCGGAGTGCGTCTGCCAGTCGCTCACGCAGCTCGACCGCCAGCGCAATGTGCTCGTTTACCCACGGCATATCGTGCTGCAACGCCGCGAGTGCGGTCTGTTCGGCCATGGCGTTCAGCTTGTACGGCCCGCGCGACTTCTCCACTTCCATGACCAGCGACGGTTGCCCAATGGCGTATCCGATGCGCAGCCCCGCGAGGCCGAACGCCTTCGACATCGTGCGGATTACCAACAGGCGATCGGACTGCTGAACCAGATCGACCGACGACACGCCGGCGAATTCGGCATAGGCTTCATCGAGAAACACCACGCCGGGCGCTTCGCGCAGCACGCGCTCGATGGTGTCACGTGCCACCAGTGCGCCGGTGGGATTGTTGGGCGAGCACAGATACAACAGCTTCGGCTTCGTGGCGAGCAACGCCTCGATGTCGGGCTGATGCGAGGGCAACTCCACGCAGCCGGTGTACCGCAGCGCGTTCATGCGTGCAAAGATCGGAATCATCGCAAACGACGGTTCCGGGCCTGCCACGAGATCGTCCGCTTCACCGAATGCGCGCATGGCGCTGTCGAGAATGTCATCGGAGCCGCAGCCGGTAACGATCATGTCGGCCGTGACACCCACGTAGGCAGCGAGCGCCTGCTTGAGCTCTGCCGCGTACAGCGTGGGGTAGCGCGTGATGCGCGCCACCGGCAGCTCGCGCCAGGCGCGTTCGGCTTCCGGCGGTATGCCCCACAGGTTCGTGTTGTCGGTGAGGTCGAGGTCCACCGGTGCGCGCTTCGGATCGTACAGGGGCACGGCATCGTACGCCGCGCGCGCTACGGCAAGACGCTGAGAATTGTCTGTCATGCGTTCACACTCCATGCGCGTGCGGCGGCCGCGTGCGCCGGCAATCCTTCGGCGTCGGCGAAGGCGCCGACATCGTGCGCGAGGCTCGCCGCGGCAGCGGGCGAGACTTCCTGCCACGTGGTCCACCGCACGAAGTCGAGCGTCGAGAGCCCGGAGTAGCTGCGACCCGCGCCGGCCGTCGGCAGTACATGATTGGCGCCGGTCATGTAATCACCGAACGCCACCGAACTCGATTCACCTACGAAGATCGTGCCGGCGCTGCGCAGCGCCGCCAGCGTCTCCGCGCGCACGGCGGCATCGACCACGAGCAGCAGGTGTTCCGCCGCCCACTCATTGGCGAAGGCAACACCGTCGGCGATGGAGCTCACTGACACGATGGCTCCACGCGCGGCGAGCGACTCGCGCACGATCTGCGCCCGCGGGGCCTGCGCGATCTGCGCCAGCGTTTCGACTTCCAGCGCGTCGGACATTGCCGATACCTGCTCAGGCGAACCGACCAGCACGGCAATCACCGCCGCATCGGGGTCGTGCTCGGCCTGCGCCATCAGTTCGCGGGCCAGCGCGGCCGGGTTAGCGGTGTGGTCTGCCAGGATCAGCAGTTCGCTCGGTCCGGCCGGCGAGTCGATCGCCACGTCCGCCACCAACTGCAGCTTGGCTTCGGCCACGAACGCGTTGCCGGGTCCCATGATGCGGTCCACGCGCGGTACCGTCGCGGTGCCGATGGCCATCGCGGCGATGGCCCCCGCGCCGCCGAGCGCGAACACCCGGTCCACTCCGGCCAATGCGGCGGCGGCCAGCACCACGGCGGACGGCAATCCATCGGGGCCGGGCGGCGAGCAGACGATCACGTCGCCCACCCCCGCCACCCGGGCCGGGATCGCACCCATCAGCAGTGAACTCGGATACGCCGCCCGTCCTCCGGGCGCATAAATCCCCACTCGGCCGAGTGGGTCGGGACGCCGACCCACTCGAATGCCGGGCTCGGGAGAGCACTCGGTGGCCGTCGGGCGGAAGGCCTCGTGCACGGCGGCGATGTTGCGGGCCGACCGCTCCAGCACCCGGCGGAGCTCCGGATCCAGCGAAGCTAGCGCCGCCTCCCACGCCGCACGTGGCACCTCGATCGCGGGCAGTTCGACGCGGTCGAAATCCCGCGCGAAGGCGACCAGAGCGGCATCGCCCTCCTCGCGGACACGGGCGATCATCGCGGCTGTTCGGCTCCGAACGGTTGTGTCGGTCGTCGAGGCGCGGTCTACGATCGCCTGACGCGTCGTGGCATCGAGCGCCGCGAGCGGGCCGCGAGCGCGCAGCCCAAGCGCAGTCGCGGCCGTCACGGCACAAGCCTTTCGATACGGGTCACCAGAATGCCTTCGCCGCCGAGGGCGCGGAGCTGCGAGATGGTGCGGTAGATGGTGTCGGCGCTGACGACGGCGTGTACGGCCACATACTTCCCGTGGTCGGCGATCTCGATGACCGTCGGTCCATTGAGACCGGGCAGCACGGCCCGCACCTCATCGAGAGCGGCGCGAGGCACGTTGGCCATGAGATAGCGCTGGCCCCGGGCCCGGATCACCGAACCGAGCGCGGTCACGAGGTCGTTCAGCTCCTGCACACGGGACGGATCGCCGTTGCGGGGGCCGTTCATGGCGGTAACGAGGTGGGCGCTCGACTTCATGACCGTCTCGATCTCCCGCAGCCCGTTCATTTTGAGCGTGGAGCCGGTCGACGTGAGATCCACGACGATGTCGGCAATGCCCAAGTGGGGAGCGATCTCGGCGGCCCCGGATACGGGGACCACTTCCACCGGACGGCCGCGCGACTCGAAGAAGGTGCGCGTGATGCGGGGGAAGACCGTGGCGACGCGGGCGGCCTTGCCGTCGGCGCCGATGTCCTCGATCGAGCGAATCCCCGAATCGTCCTTGGCGGCTACCACGAGGCGGCAGCGGCCGAAGCCGAGGTCGAGGTGGGAGCGGAGCTCGCGTCCCGATTCATTGACCAGGTCCATGCCGGTCACGCCGACATCGGCGGCGCCGTCGGCCACGAACTCAGGAATGTCCTGGGCGCGAACGAAGATGGCTTCGAACTCTCCCCCCAGGGAGGCGGTGAGGGCGCGCTCCCCCGACGAGCGGACCTCGAGGCCGGCGTCGTTGAAGAGCTCACGGGTGTCTTCACTCAGGCGCCCTTTGTTGGGCAGCGCGATTCGTAGCATGACGGTCTGGGAAAGGAGAGCGGGACGGACAAAAACAAACGGCCCGTCCGGAAGGGACGGGCCGAGGATCGCTTGGGTGCTGCGGGATCAGCGAGCTGTGCTGTTCACCGTGGCACGCACGAAGCGCCCCGACCCGTGTGGCCGTGGCTGCGATGTGCATGATGGTGGTGGCGGCTCTGCATGATGCAGAGGAGCGTAGTGGGGTCGGGAACGCTCGTCAAGGAGGAAAAGCCTCGCGGCCCTTGGCGTGGCGAGGGCTTGTGAATAACTTCACAATGCTCGTAGGGCCCTACGCGCACAGGATTCGTCCTGTAGAAAGGTAAAAATTTTCGATCTGGCTCTAGGAGGCCTTTCGACATGCGGTTTCTCGGTTTTGCGGTAGTGACGGGCGCAGCGATCATGCTGGGCGCGTGCGGTGGAGACAAGGCGGCCACGACCGATTCGGCGATGGCTCCGGCGGCCGACACGACGGCGATGGCCCCGGCGGCGGCTCCGGCTGCGGCGGGTGCGATGGCCCCGATCACGGGCACGACGCACGAAGTGAAGATGATCGGCGACGGCGCTGGCTACCGTTTTGAGCCGGCCAACCTCACGATTGCCGCCGGCGACGGCGTCAAGTTCATCCTGGTCAGCGGCGGCCCGCACAACGTCGCGTTCGATCCGGCCGTGGTTCCGGCCGCCGGCAAGACGCAGCTTATGGCCAACATGCCGGAGCAGTCGGGTGAGCTCTCGGGCAAGATGATGCTCAACGCGGACGAGTCGTACACGGTCTCGTTCGGTGGCGTGGCGGCTGGTGAGTACGCGTTCCATTGCACGCCGCACCTTGCCATGAACATGAAGGGCGTGATCACGGTCAAGTAATTCGAACGGTCTCCGTTCTGCAGGAAACCGCGGGGGCTGGCGAACATCGCCAGCCCCCGCGTTCGTTTGTAAAGTCCCATGTCCATCCTCCCCACGCTGCCTCCTCCGCCGTCGGCCACCGTCGAACAGACCGCGCCACCGCCGCCCACCGCCACACGGCCGCGCGCCGGTCAGCGCGCGCGTTGGCTCGCGGCGCGCACGCGAAATGCTGCACGACATGGCCTGCTGATCGCGTCGATTGGCGCGATCGTCGTGATCGCGGCGCTGCTGCTGTTCGTGCTCCTGCCGCGTCAGGTGGATCGCGCCCTCGCGGCACAGATTGCGACGCTGCCGCCGGAGCGCGATACCCTGCCGCTCTCTGTCGAGTTGCTGGCCGCGCGTCGTGAACTGGCACGTCTCGAATCGTCGATTGCGGCCGCGGCGATTGCGTCACGCGCGGATGCCACCGTGCCGCGTGCCGTGGCCGCGTCCCCCGACACCGCAACCGTCGCACCGGTCGCGATCGTGCGTGACAGCGCGACCGCCGATTTGCAGCGACAGCTGGTACGTATCCGCCAGGCTCCGCTGGTGGAGAGCTACCGTGCGCTCGCGGACACCCGGCTGCTGCGCGATGACGCGCGCGCACGTGCCATGCTCGACTCGATCGAACAGCTGCACGCCGAACGCGAAGCGTACGCCGCGTTGAGTGGCCCCGACGCGCGCTATGCGGCGATGACCGCGCGTTTGACGCAGCTGGGGCAACGTCTCACCCGACTCGCGGAATCGATCTACGCCAGCGCGCTGGCGACCACCGCTGCGACCGCATCCGCATCCGCATCCGCGCCCGTCGCTGTGACCGGCCCCACCACTGCGGTGCCAAGTTCGGCTGGAACTCCCGTCGGAACTCCCATCGGAACTCCCATCGGTGCTCCTGTCAGCACTCCCGCCGGTGCTCCCATTGCGGCTCCCGTCGGTGCGGCACCCGATAGCGGACGCGCCGCCTCACTGCTCGTCGTGCAGCAGCCGATGGCCGACAGCGCGCTCGAGCGCGCACGCGCGGCGGCAACCGACAGTGCGGCTCGCGCCGAACGCGCGCTGCGGGAAGCCCAGGTACTCAATGCCAACCTGCATGCCAAGCGGGATGCGCTGCGCGCGCGCATGCAACTCGATATTCCTCCGATGGCGATGCTCTTGGCGTCCCTGGTGCTCGGTCTGGTGCTGGGCTTCGCGTTCGTGCTGTGGCGTGAGCTACGCCGTCCGACGGTCGGCGACGAGCAGGAGCTCGAGGCGCTCACGCGCACCCGCGTCATCGTCCATCGCGCGGTGGCCGCGTCGGTCCGCGCCACGCGTGCGCGCCGGCGGGCGGATGAGCAGTTACCGCCGATCATGCAGCCCACTGATGAAGCATGGCCGCTGTTGCATCTGACGCTCAGCAGCATCGGTGACGTGTCGCGCCATGTCGAAGTGGTGTCCGACCACACGGTCTTGGCCGGGGCCGTGGCACTCAACTTGTCGGCGGTCGCGGCCCATGAATCCCGCGCCACGGTGCTGGTGGACGCTGCGCAGCGCAGTGGTGCGCTGGTCGCCTTGTTGCCCTCGTCGGCTCTCACCGGCACCTCGCCCACGCGGGCGGCGAGTGGCGCGACCGAGGCGTCAGAGCACGCCCGCTGGGATGCGCCACGTTCGTTGGCGATCGGTCGCGACACCTTCATCGACATTGTGCTGCCGCGTCGTGTGCGTTCGCGGCACACGGGTCGCGATCTCGGTGGGCCACCTGATGCGGCCTCCATCGTCGACGACTTGCAACGCGTGGCGAAGCATCATGATCTCGCCGTCTTCGTGACCGACCACGATCTGGATCAACAACTCCCGCCGGATACCGACGTCGTGCTCTGCGCGCGTCCCGGTGTCACCACACTGGACTGGTTGTCCCGTACCATGCGGCAGCTCGAGGAACGCGGGCGCCGCGTACGCGCCGTGGTGCTGTGGTCGGCCGATCTCCCGCTGGCCTGATGAACACCGCGGCCGGCACCGTGGCGCGGGTGCTCGCCGTGGCGCGGTCTGTCGCCGTCGGCTAGTCTCCGACACATGTGGGCCGATACGCTGTTGTCACTCGAACGTGGTCACCTGATCCGCCTCGCGCTGTGGGCCGGCGCGTGTGCGTTGAGCGGGACGTCGCTGCTGGCGTGGTTCATGGTGCGCCGCACGACCGCGCCGCTGCTGCGGCATTTTGCAATTCAGACGGCAGCGTGGGGAGCCGTGAACCTCGCCATCGCGGCGTGGGCGTGGCGCGATTTGGCCTTTCGCGACTTCGCCGGTACGCAGCGTTTGCTGAACGTGCTTTGGCTGAACACCGGTCTCGACGCGGGGTATGCCGCCGTTGGCGTTACCCTGGCCCTGACCGCCTGGCGCTGGGGACAGCGTCCCGGTGGCATCGGGGCCGGTCTCGCCGTCGTCGTGCAGGGCATCGCCCTCGCGCTGCTCGATCTGCGCCTCATCGCGGCTATCGGGCCGCTGCAATAGGGAGTAGGGAGTACGGGGTAGGGAAGGGGATGTCCTTAGCGATACTCCGTACACCTGACTCGTGAACGTCGTACTTCCGTACTCCTTACTCCGTACTCCTTACTCCTTACTCCTTACTCCGTACTCCTTACTTCCCCATGGAACCCGTGATCCCCGATCTGCGCGCCGAGCCGCGTGCGAGCGCGTATGCGCAACTGCTCGAGATGCAGTCGTTGCTGCTCGAGGGCAGCGATGATGCCATCGCCGGCATGGCGACTGTCAGCGCGCTGCTGCACCACGCGTTCGGTCATCTGTGGACGGGATTCTACCGTGTGGTGGAGCCCGGACGCCTGTTGCGCGTCGGCCCGTATCAAGGGTCGCTGGGCTGTCAGGAGATCACGTTCGGTCGCGGCGTGTGCGGGACGGCAGCGGCCGAGCGTCGCACCGTCCTGGTGGCCGACGTGCATGATTTCCCGGGACACATCACCTGCGATCCGCGATCGCAGAGCGAGATCGTGGTGCCGGTGTTCGATGCGTCGGGAGCCTTGATCGCCGTGCTCGACATCGACTCGTCGGTTCCGGCCGCCTTCGGTGATGCCGATCGCGACGGGCTCGAGAAGCTGGTGGCTTGGTTTGCCCGCGCGACGTATGTTCCCGTTCCTGCCTGACTCCTCAGTCGACCCGTCGATGACCGGCTACTCCGATCGGATCAACCACGCCTTCGCCTACGCGGCGAAGCACCACGATCAGCAGGTGCGCAAAGGAACGCGGCTTCCGTATCTCACGCATCCCGCGAATGTCGCGGTGATCCTCACCCGCTACGGGTGCGGTGAGGACACGGTGGTCGCCGGCATCCTGCACGACGTCGTCGCCGATTGCGTGCGCGACGGTTGGACACGCGAAACGCTCGACGATCGCATCGGCACCAAGTTCGGCAACAGCATGCTCGAGATGCTGTTGTCCGTGACCGAGCGTCGCACCGATGACGACGGCGTCGAACTGTCGTCGGACGATCGCAAAGACGACTACCTCGAGCGGCTCTCACTCGCGAACGAAGATGCGCTCTGGGTCTGCGCCGCCGACAAGGTGCACAACGCCAATTCGATTCTCTCCGATCTGCGCCGCACGTCCTTCCCCGAAACGGTGTGGGGACGATTCGCCGTCGGTCGTGACGGCACCGTGCGTCAGTACGCGCGCGTGAGCGAACGGCTGCGCGCAATCGGCTTCAACGCACCGATCGTCGACGAACTGGCGCACGCCGCGGCGGAGCTGGGCCGGATTTAGCGCTTTCTCTTTTTCTCTTTGCCTCTTTTCCTCTGTGTGATCAGTTCAGGGGCGTTTCTCACAGCGCGCTGAACTGATGACACAGAGACGAGGAGAAAAAGAGAAAAGGAGAACCGCTTTTTAGTGGACCAACGCTAGACGCCAGCCGTCGCGCCGTAGCTCGTCTCGACGTAGTTCTCGAGGATCACGAGGAACTCCTCGACGATCTTGTCGCCCTTGAGTGTCGTGAACAGCTTGCCGTCCACGTACACCGGCGCCTTCGGTTCTTCGAACGTGCCCGGCAGCGAGATGCCGATGTTGGCGTGCTTGGACTCACCCGGTCCATTCACTACGCAGCCCATCACGGCGACCTTCATCTCCACCACGCCCGGCCGCGACTCGCGCCACACCGGCATCTGCTCGCGCAGATAGCCCTGAATGTCTTCGGCCATGTGCTGGAAGAACGTGCTTGTGGTACGACCACAGCCCGGACACGCCGTCACCTGCGGCGCGAACGACCGCAATCCGAGTGACTGCAGGATCTGCTGCGCCACGAACACTTCCTCGCGGCGATCGCCATTCGGCTTCGGCGTGAGTGACACGCGAATCGTGTCGCCGATGCCTTCGCTGAGCAGGATGGCTAGCGCGGCACTGGACGCCACAATACCCTTGGCGCCCATGCCCGCTTCGGTGAGCCCGAGGTGCAACGGATAGTCGCAGCGCTTGGCGAGACGACGGTAGCACTCCACGAGATCGGGCACGACGGAAATCTTCGCACTCACGATGATCTTGTCGTGACCGAGTCCGACTTCCTCGGCCAGCGCGGCGGAGCGCAGTGCGCTCTCCAACATGGCGTCCATGTACACGTCCTTCGCGTCGCGCGGCTCGGCCGACTTCGCGTTGGCGTCCATCATGTCGGTGAGCAGGTTCTGGTCGAGCGATCCCCAGTTCACCCCGATGCGCACCGGCTTGTCGTGATCGATCGCCGCCTGCACGATCGTCGTGAAGTTCGTGTCGCGGTGCTTTGTACCGACGTTACCCGGATTGATCCGGTACTTGTCGAGCGCGGCGGCGCACTGCGGGTACTTCGTGAGCAGCAGGTGGCCGTTGTAGTGGAAGTCGCCGATGAGCGGGACATCCAGCCCGCGATCTTCGAGGCGTTGCCGGATCTCCGGCACAGCCTGTGCAGCCTCGTCGTTGTTGACGGTGATGCGCACTTTCTGCGACCCTGCCTCGAACAACGCGGCGACCTGATCCGCCGTGCCGGCGGCGTCAGCCGTATCGGTGTTCGTCATCGACTGCACCACGATTGGTGCCGAGGAGCCGACAGAGACACCGCGCACCTTGGTGGTGACGGTGGGACGACGAGCGCTGAAGCCGTTAACGGAAGACACCATTGAACCCGGTTGAGAGTGGCAGCCGTAAGGTAGCGCGGGCAGGGACTCCTCCCCAAGTTCCCCGCAGGCCATCTGTCTGTCGGGTTGGCCCGTCGCAACACTCACAACCCCGTCGCCGCCGTGTCCGATCCCATTCCGCCGTCCGAGTCGTCCGACGAAGCCGCCGACAGCCAGGGAGCAGCCCCCGCGCCCAAGCCCCGCCAGTCCTTCCTGCGCCGGCACTGGCTGGCGGCGGGTTTGTTCGGAGTGTTCGGCCTGCCGGCCCTCGGGCTCGCCCTCTGGGCCACGATCGCGCTCAGCTGGAGCTACTCCAGCGGCAAACGGGCGGGTTACGTCCAGAAAATGTCCCGAAAGGGCTTCGTCTGTAAAACGTGGGAAGGCACCCTCTATACCGACATCGCCCGCGGCTTCCGGTCGGACAGTTTCTCGTTCACGGTACGCGGTGATTCGCTGGCGCACGTGATTGAGACGCTCAGCGGCAAGAGAGTTGCAGTGAACTATGAGCAGCACATCTATGTGCCCACGTCATGCTTTGGCGATACGGAGTACTTCGTGACCGGAGTGAGTGCCATTCCGGAGTAATACGAGGCACTGCTCCGGCGCAGGCGTGCGTGTCACCGCAGCCCGGAGTTTGCATGCCCCGTTCGCTTCGTCTGTTCACCGTGGCGCTCAGTCTTGCCGTTCCTGCCCTGCTCTCGGCGCAGTCCGCGGCCCGTCCCGTTTCCTTTGGTCTCAGCGGTGGCGTGTCGCTGCCGAGCGGAGATCTCGGCGATGCAGCCGACGCTGGGTATGTCATTGCCGGACACGTGTACTACAAGCCGACCACCATTCAGGCGCTGCGTTTTCGCGGCGACGTGAGCTTCGATCGCTGGGCGATCAAGAACACGCTTGCTGGTGCCGACGCGTCCACGCGCAATGTCGGCATCGTGGCCAACGCGCTCTATGATTTCGCGGGCAACGGCACCTCACCAGTGAAGCCGTACCTGCTCGCCGGACTCGGCCTCTACAATAACAAAACGTCTTCCGCTGCCTCGAGTGACGGCGGCGGCTCCACCGACATCGGAATCCAGGTGGGCGGCGGTATGGAGTACCAGCTCTCGGGATTCGCCACGTTCGTCGAGGCGAAGTACGTAAATACTTTTTCCGGCAGCGGCGTTAGCTGGATTCCGCTCTCGTTCGGCGTACGCTTCTAAAAAAATCGCGGTACCGAACTGAACAATTGAGCGACTCGCGTGTAACACGCGCGACGGCGATCGCTGCACAGAGACTTCCGCAGTGAAACCGTCGAGCGTAACCTGCGTATTCGCGAGTGTTACGCGAAGGTCACCCCCGCCGACGACGCCGATGTCGTCGGATTCCTGCACGCTATTTGGAGATCAGCATGAATCGTTTTTCGAAGTTTGTCACTGTCGCTGCGCTCATGATGACGCCCGCGATGGTCAGTGCCCAGTCGTCTGCCGTCGGGTTCGGTGTGAGCGGTGGTCTGTCTGTTCCGACCGGAGATCTGGGTGACGCAGTCGACGCCGGCTACTCGATCGCCGGCCACGTATTCCTGAAGCCCGCGTCCACGAAGAACCTCCGCTTCCGTGGCGACGTGAGCTACACTGGCTTCGACTACAAGAACATCGATGCCTCGTACCGCAGCCTGGGCTTTGTCGGCAATGCGCTGCTTGATCTGTCGTCCAGCGGTGGCGTGAAGCCGTACGTGCTTGGCGGCGTCGGCGCGTTCAATGGCAAGGCGTCCACGAAGATCGGTTCGGCGGCCGTAGTGTCGACCAGCAGCACGGATGTCGGCATTCAGGTCGGCGGCGGACTCAACTTCCAGCTCTCCGGCTTCTCGACGTTCCTGGAATTGAAGTACGTGAACGTGTTCACGGACGGGAACAGCGCGGGTTACATCCCAATCACGTTCGGCGTCCGCTTCTAAGAGCCATTCGAGCACGAATCACAAAGGGCTGCCGATCGGCAGCCCTTTGTTGTTTCGCGCAAGGTCGCGCAATGGCGATCAGCGCAGTGGAATGGAGAAACCAGCGTACAGCTGAATGGCGCGGTTCTGCACCGACGCATCTTCGAACAGATCCGAGAGGCCGTAATTGTATCGCGCGCCGACCGTGAACATCCGATTGTTGGCGAGCGCGAAATTGAGGCCGGCGCCAGCCACGAGGCCAACGTCGAACTTCTTGACGTCCGTCCCATCCTCGCCCTCGAGGAGGCTGCAGCTCACTTCGCCGCTGACACCACCGTCGCTCGCGGAAATCTTGCAACCCGTCTGGTAGCCAAGGCTCACGCCGCCGCTGAAGTGTGGGTGCACGCCGCCAGTCGTCTTGACGTCGTACCGTAGCAGGATCGGCACTTCGAGGTAGTTCAGCTTAAGGGCTGCGTTCGTGCCCTCTTCCAGATCCTTCGCGCCCTTCTGCGAGAACAGTCCGTTGAGTTCGAGCGAGAACGCGCCGCTGAGCGGTTTCGTGAGCGACACGCCGGCCAGCAGACCAGTGCGTGTTCCCGCCTCGTCCACGTCATCACCGCCGACCTTCGCCAAGTTTACGCCACCGATGACGCCGATGCGCGGGGCGGCAGTCGATTGAGCGCTCGCGAAGGCGGGGATCGCGATGCCGGCCGCTAGCACGGCGGCGCTGAGAATTCGGTACATGATTACTCCTTGAATTGGGGAATCCGCATTTGCGGCGTGCGGAAATTACTGCCGACGTCGCCTTCGGTAAACTCGACGTTTCGGTAGGTCATTAGCATTGAGGATATGAGTTCTCCCATCATCATCGTCGGCGCCGGCGTTGCCGGCCTCGTCTGTGCGATCGAAATCCATCGCGCCGGTCGACCTGTAATGGTGCTCGATGCCGAGTCGGAGGTGGGCGGACGCGTGCGCAGTACGACCCGCGACGGCCTCGTCTTCGACCACGGCTTTCAGGTGCTGTTCACGGCGTATCCCACGCTGCGCAGCTACCTCGATCTCGACGCCCTCGCGCTGCGCAAGTTCTTGCCCGCCGCCCGGATCGTGCAGGATGGCCGCGCCTCGCTGATCGGTGATGCGCTGAGCGACCCGTCGCTGCTGATCGATACCGTCATGGCGCGAGCCGTTCCCCTGGGGGACAAGCTGCGCCTGCTCGCGCTTCGTCGCTTCGCCCAGCAGCTCTCGATCGACGAATGCTTCTCGGCGCGCTTCGCCGGCGTCAGCACCCGCGAGTTCCTGGCGTCGCGCGGATTCAGCGCGTCGGTGATCGACGGATTCTTCGCGCCCTTCTACGGCGGGATTCTGCTCGATCGCACGTTGGCCACCAGCGCGTCGGTGTTGTTGTTCACTTTCAAGATGCTGGCCGAAGGGGACACGGTGGTGCCAGCTGCCGGGATGGGTGCGCTCACGAAGCAGCTGGCCGCGAAGCTGCCGGCGGGCTCGGTGCGCACGGGTGTTCGCGTGCAATCGCTTACGGTCGGTGACGGTCGCGTCACGGGCGTGGTGCTGGCCAGCGGCGAGCTGTTGCCCGCCGCGCAGGTCATCATGGCCACCGACGCACCGGCGGCCGCACGACTCGCCGCCACGGCCGGTGTGCAGATCGCGACGCCGTCGGGCGCGCGCGGTACCACCACGCTGTATTTCACCACGAGCGGCGCGTCGCCGATTCCCGGTCGCGCGCTCTGGCTCAACGCCAGCGCGTCGGCCGTGATCAGTCACGCGGTCACGATCACTGATGTCGCCGCCGAGTACGCGCCGCGCGGGGTGTCGCTGATCGCGGCCAGCGCGGTGGGTGACGCGGCCGATCGCTCGGATGTCGACCTGGAAACGGCCGCGCGTCGCGAGCTCACCGCGATGGCCAAAGCCGCCGGCGATGCTGCGGCCGCGGCGAAAACCGCGGCGCTTTCGCGTGCTGCGGTCTGGCGCGTGCCCTACGCCCAGTTCGCACAGCCGCCGGGCTGGCGGGAACACCGTCCGACGATCGCGTGTGGTATACCTGGGCTGTGGCGTGCCAGCGAAGTGCTGCACTCCAGCTCCCTCGAAGGTGCGGCGCGCGGCGGCCAGGATGCCGCGCGCGCGGTGCTCCAGCCCCACTGACCTCTTTCTTCTATGCGCCATACACTCGTTCGTACCGCTGCGCTGATCGGCGCCTTCGCCGTCGGTGCCACCACGCTCTCCGCACAGACGCTGCGCGAGCAGACCCGCGGGCCGAGCACCAGGACGCCCACGCAGGTCATCTCGGTGAATCCGTTCCTCCCGCTGTTCGGCTACTTCCAGGCCGAGTACGAGCATCGGGTGGCGCAGAACGCGTCTGTCGGCATCTCGGGGTCGCACACCAAATTCGACGACCTGTACACCAGCGTCGACGTGAAGCTGCGTCTCTATCCGCAAGAGCGCGTACTCGAGAACCTCGGCATTGCCGCAGGCCTCGGCTACGGTCGCGTGAAGCGTCAGGACACCGTCTACTGCGATCCGACGCTGCTCATCCAGTGCGCCGACGACGGTAAGAGATCAGAGTCCGCACCGACCTTCGCGGTGGAAGCCCAGTATCAGTGGCTCCTCGGCGCGAGCCGCTCCACCGCCGTCGCCATCGGTGGCGGAGCGAAGCGGTACTTCATTTCGGAAAGCAAGTCGTCGGGCATTGAGCGTGTGGTTCCAACGCTGCGCCTCACGATCGGGTATGCGTTCTAACGCCGCATCATGCTTCGGAACGCCCACTCTGCCGCGATTTCGTTCGTGTCTGCTTTCGGGATAACAGCAGAAACCAACCGTTCCTGACTGACACGGATACGAACCGATAGAAACTGGTAGGAACAGATCAACAGCCAAAAGGGAAATGGGGCTCGCGACGATTCGGGTCGAACGTGCGGAGCAGATCCATGGTGTCTGTTGCTATCAGTTCGTATCTCTGTCAGGCACGAACCGCTGTTTCCGTTCGTATCCCCAAGTCAGCCGAAGCCGAGCAACCCCGCCACATCCGCCAGCCGCTCCACGGTGACTACCGCACCCGCGGCCCGCAGCCGTTCCGCCGACACGATCTCGGCGTAACCGATCACCGTCATACCAGCGGCCGTCGCGCCCTGCACACCGAGCGGGCTGTCTTCCACCACGATCGTGCGCGCTGGATCGAAGCCGAGTCCGCGCGCGGCGTGCAGGAACAGATCCGGTGCAGGCTTGGGCTTGCCCACATCGACCGCGGAGAAACGCCGTCCTTCAAAGCGAGACAGCAGACCCGTTTTACCAAGCGTCGTGCGCATCTTCTCGTGCTCACCGTTGGACGCCACGCCATAGCGCATACCCGCGGCATCGAGCGTGTCGAGCAGCGCGACGATGCCATCAACCGGTTCGAGGTCGCGCTGCAGGGCCACGGTGACATTCGCCGTGAAGCGTGCCAGTAGATCATCGGGGGGCGCGTGACCCATCATCTCGGTCACGATCTCCACGCAGCGTGGCATCGAGTTGCCCATGAAAATGCTGAGCGACTGCTCCATCGTCATGGGCAGACCGATCTCGGTGAGCAACAGCGCCCACGTGCCGTTCGAGATGCGTTCGCTGTCCACCAGCACGCCGTCGCAATCGAAGATCACGCCGTCGATGACACCCCCGACGGCGTGGCGGAGCGACTCAGCGGAGGGCGAGTTCATTGCCGAGCGACGGGTCGACGGGGGCGAGACTGGCGCGGGCCTGTGTGAGCTGACGTTGCACGGCGTCGGGGCCCGTGCCGCCGTCGATGTTGCGTGCGGCGAGCGATGCGTCCACGCCAAGTGCCTCGCGGGCATCCGTGCCGAACAGCGCGTGCGCGGCGGTGAACGCCTCGACCGGCAGCTTATCGAGTTCGATGCCGCTTTCTTCTGCCTGACGCACCAGCGAACCCACGGCACCGTGCGCCTCGCGGAACGTGGCGCCCTTCTTCACCAAATAGTCGGCCAGGTCGGTGGCCATCATCGCACTCGAGCAGGCGGCGCGCATGCGCGCCTTCTCGAATCGGAGCTCGGCAATCGCGCCCGCCATCGACGGCAGCACGAGCAGCAGCAAGTCGACGGCGTTGAACAACGCGCGCTTGTCGTCCTGCAGGTCCTTGCTGTAGCCGCTGGGCAGTCCCTTGATCGTACCGAGGATCGATACCAGGTCGCCCAGCACACGGGCACCCGAACCACGGGCCAGCTCGAACACGTCGGGGTTCCGCTTCTGCGGCATCATGCTGCTGCCGGTCGAGAAGCCGTCGCCGAACTTCACGAAGCCGAACTCGCTCGTGCCGTACAGGATCATGTCTTCGGCCAGGCGTGAGCAGTGGGCCGCGGTCATGGCGCAGGCGAACAGCGTTTCGGCCACGAAGTCACGGTCGCCGGTGGCGTCGATGCTGTTGGCCGAAATGGCGTGGAAGCCGAGCGATTCCTTGAGCAGCACACGCGATACCGGGAACGCCGACCCGGCAATCGCGCCCGAACCGAGCGGCATCACCGACGTGCCGCGCTCGGCGTTGGCGAAGCGGGTACGATCGCGCGACAGCGGCCAGAAGTGCGCGAGCAGCCAGTGCGTGCCGCTGACCGGCTGGGCGCGCTGCAGGTGCGTATAGGCCGGCAGCACGGCGTCGGTGAGCGTCTCGGCCTGCATCAGCAACGACTGCTGCAGTTCGGCGATCGCGGCATCGACGCGATGGCAGGCGTCGATCGTCCAGAGGCGCGAGGCCGTGGCCACCTGGTCGTTGCGTGAACGGCCGGTGTGCAGCTTGGAGGCGACCGTGCCGGCCTCTTCGTGAAGAAGCCGGTCGATCATGGTGTGGATGTCTTCGTCGGTGGCCACCGGCTGTGCGCCGTCGGCGATCCGCTGCGCCACGCGATCGAGCCCCTGCTGCAGCGCGTCGCTCTCTTCGCGCGTGAGCACCCCCGCTTCGCCCAACGCGAGCGCCCACGCCTTGGAGAGGCGCACGTCGTGCGGCCACAGTCGGAAGTCGGTGCCGATGGAGCGATTGATCGCATCGAGGAGCGGCGACGGGCCGCCGGCGAATCGACCGCCCCACAGCTTATGGGTTCCGGCTTCGGAAGTGCTCACGGCATACTCACGACAGGGTTCGAAGGAATGACGACGCGGGAAATCTAGGTGGTCCGCAGATAGGCGCGCAGCTTCTTGAGTACGCGCTCGCGCCCCTCGGTGGAGCGACAGATGATGAGTACCGTGTCATCACCGGCGATGGTGCCGGCCACGTCGGGCCACTCCAGTTGATCGAGCGCTTCGGCCACGGGCTGTGCTCCCGACTTTATCGTGCGGGCCACCACGAGGACCTGCACGCCTTCCGCCGCCGTGAGCAGCTGCGGCAGCATTCGCTCGAGCTGCGCCAGCTCCTCATCGTTGCCGGTGGAATCGGAGAAGGCGTATCGGGAATGGCCCTGCGTGTCGGGGATGCGGGCGAGGCGGAGTTCGCGCAGATCGCGCGAGAGCGTGGACTGGGTCACGTCCCAGCCGCGTTTGGCGAGCTGTCGTCGCAGCTCTTCCTGGCTGGCCACGGTTTTCGCCGAGACGATCTCGCGAATGACTTGGTGGCGCTTGTTCTTGTCGGACAAGAGGCGGGCTCCTGCAAATCGGTTCGGCGCCGAATTATGCGCGACCGGGGGGGAAACGGGGCACCGCTGTGACATGGACATGATTGACAGCACGGCGATGCAAAATTATGCATTAATTGTGCATACTCTACCGGACTTCCCGCAACTCCCCATCACGACCGTTACCGAACCCGCGTACCGCGTGGGCGTGCTCGGCGCGAGCGGCTACTCAGGGCGTGAGCTCTGCGCTCTCATCCTCGGTCATCCCAATCTCAGCCTCGCGTTCGCTACGGCGAATGCGCAGCGTGGCACCACGTTGCGCGTGAAGGCGGGCGGTCAGGTACACGCCATTCCGATGGTGGGTCCGGATGAGGTCGATCTGTCGAGCGCCGATCTGGTGTTCGCGGCCCTGCCGCATGGCGCGTCGGCCGAGTGGGTAGCGAAGGTGATTGCCGCAGGTGCCCGCGTGGTCGACCTGTCGAGCGATCTGCGTCCGGGACACGGTGGGACCGATCACGCGCCGGCCGGAGTGCCCCACGATGCACCGTACGGATTGCCCGAGCTCTTTCGCGCCCCGTTGCACGGCGCGCGCGTCGTGGCCAATCCCGGGTGCTACGCCACGAGCATTCTGGTGGCGCTCGCCCCGTTGGCGAAGGCGGGGCTGATCGCGCCGGGCGCGACGGTGAACATCGCCGCCGCCAGCGGCGTGAGTGGTGCCGGCGCGTCGCCCAAGCTGGAACTGCTGTTCGCCGAAGTGACAGAGAACTTCCGCGCCTACGGCGTGGGCAATTCGCATCGTCATCTGTTCGAGATGCGCGCCAGCCTCGCCGCCCTCGGCGCCGACTGCGATCTGCTGTTCACGCCGCACCTGCTCCCCATCGACCGCGGCATTCTGTCCACGATCACGGTACCGCTCACGCGCCCGATCGACGACGCCCTGGCGCCGTTCCGTGACATGTACGCCAACGAGCCGTTCGTGGAGCTCACCAACGATCTCCCCGCACTGTCCGACGTGCAGCATCGCAACGTGGTGCGCATCGGCGCGCGGATTCCGACCGGCGTGCGCACGCCGACGCTGCTGGTGTTCAGCGCGATCGACAACCTGGTGAAGGGCGCGGCCGGTCAGGCGATCCAGAACGCGAACTTGATGCTGGGCTTGAACGAAACCGCGGGGCTCATGCGATAACGGCGAAGTAGTCCGATAACGGCGAAGTAAGGGGTAGGGAGTATGGGGTAGTGAACTGCGCTACACCTCAGATCCCGTCCTCCGTACTTCGCCGTTCTCCCCGTACTCCGTACTTCTTACCCCTTACTTCGCTGTTGATGTTCATTGTCAAACTCGGTGGCCGCACCCAAAACGATCCTGCATTGCCGGCGGCGCTGGCGGCGCTGTGGCGCGCCACGAATGGTGGCGTGGTCGTCGTGCATGGCGGTGGCGATCAGATCAGCACCTTGCAGCGTTTACGTGGCGAGGAGCCGGTGTTCGTGGGTGGCCGTCGGGTGACGACTGACACGGCGCTGGAACTCGTGCGCATGGTGTTGTCGGGGCTGGCCAACAAACAGATGGTGTCGGCGCTGGTTGCGGCGGGTGCGCCGGCGGTGGGGATCTCCGGAGAAGACGCGGCGCTGCTGCGGGCCACGCCGATCGATGTGGCCACGTTCGGACATTCCGGCACGCCGGCGGCGGTGGACCCGAAGCTTGTGCACGCGCTGCTCGCGGCGGGCTTTCTGCCGGTGATTTCGCCGGTGGCAGCACGTGAAGCGGAAAGCGGGGGCGGTGCGTACAACGTGAACGGTGATGACGCGGCCGCAGCGATCGCGGCCGCGCTCGGCGCCGATGAATTGTTTCTGATGGCTGATGTGCCCGGCGTGCTCGATGGCGACAAGACGCTCGTGCCGCGTCTCACGCTCGACGATGCGCAGGCGTTGGTGACCAGTGGTGTGGCAGGAGGCGGCATGGCCGCCAAGCTCGATGCCTGCGCGCAGGCGCTGGCCGGTGGTGTACACCGAGTGCGGATTGGCGATCTCGCCGCACTCACTGTTCCCGAGGCGGGAACCGCGATCGTTGCGCGCGTGGACGCAACGGATGCCGTCTCTTCCAGGTAGCTGCTCATGACTTCGACGATGCCCTCATCCGCTCCGACCACCGCGTTCACGGCCAAGACGGCCGCCGAACCGTCGGCCCTGCCCGCCATTCTGGGCACGTACAAGCGACAGGCACCGCTCTTCGTCCGAGGAGACGGCGTCTACATGTTCGATGAGCACGGCAAGAAGTACCTCGACCTCGTGGCCGGCATCGCCGTCACGTCGCTTGGGCACAACGATGCGGGCGTGATGAACGCCATGCAGGAAGCGCTGGCGACGGGGCTGATCCACACGTCGAACCTGTATCGCACGGCGCCGGGTGAGGCGCTGGCGAAGTGGTTTGTGGATCATTCGTTCGCCAGCAGCGTGTTCTTCGCCAACTCGGGCGCCGAGGCCAACGAGGGTGCATTCAAGTTCGCGCGTCGGTGGGCGAAGAGCACCGGGCACCAGGCGAAACACGAAATCATCGCCGTGCGTGGCTCCTTCCATGGTCGCATGCCGGGCACGTTGGCGGCCACCGATCGTCCGGCGTACCGCCTGCCGTTCCGCCCGCTCATGGGTGGTGTGACGATCGTGGAGCGCGAGCTGGAAGAGCTCCGCACGGTGCTCGATCCCGAGACGGCGGCGGCGGTGATCGTCGAGCCGATTCAGGGCGAAGGCGGCGTGCGCGTGGTCGATCCGGAGTTTCTGCGCGGCCTGCGCGAGCTCACGCGCGAGCGGAACGTCCTGCTCATTCTCGACGAGATTCAGTGTGGACTGGGACGGACCGGATCATTCTTCGCCCACGAACAGATCGGCATCGTGCCCGATATGCTGACCATCGCCAAGCCGCTGGCCAATGGTCTGCCGATCGGTGCGATTCTGGTGAACGACGAAGTGGCGCGCGTGATGCAGCCGGGTGATCATGGCACCACGTTCGGCGGCGGTCCGTTGCTGGCGCACGTGGCGCATCATGTGGTGCAGCGCTTGTCCGACCCGGCCATGCTGCAGCATGTGCGGGAAACCGGCGCATGGTTCGGCGAACAGCTGCAGGGCATCGCCGATCGCACCGGCCAGGTCCGCGCGATTCGTGGCAAGGGACTCATGTGGGGTATGGATGTGCATGAGCCGGCGGCGGCGATCATCGGTCGTGCCTTCGAGAAGGGACTGCTGTTGGTCAGTGCCGGCGAACACACGCTGCGCTTCCTGCCGCCGCTGGTGATCACCCAGGCCGAACTCGCGGAAGGACTCGCCATTCTGGAATCGGCGATCCAGGCGTAAGTCGTCGTGTACATCCCCCGTTCATTCGCCGAGTCGGATCGCGACGCACTTCACGGGTTCATCGAGCGCCATCCGCTCGGCGCGCTGGTCACGGCGTCGAGCGAGCACGGCTTCTATGCCACGCATCTCCCCCTGCTGCTCGACCGGAAGCGTGGCGCGATCGGCGTGCTGCAGGGGCATGTCGCACGGGCCAACCCGCACCATGCATTGGCCGCGAGTGGCGAGTCGGCACTCGTGATCTTCAGTGGACCCGACGCGTACGTCACGCCGTCGTGGTACGCGGCCAAGCAGGAGCACGGGAAGGTCGTGCCGACCTGGAACTACATCGCGGTGCATGCCACCGGGGTGCTGCGCTTCATCGACGATCGCGATTTTCTGATGGCGCATCTCGACCGGCTCACCGACCGGCATGAGGCGTCGCAGTCGCATCCGTGGGCGATGCACGACGCGCCGCTCGACTATCTCGAGCAGCTCGCCCGAGCCACCGTCGGCGTCGAGATCGAGATCACGCAGCTCGAAGGCAAGTTCAAGCTGAGTCAGAACCGCAGCGACGCGGACGTGCACGGCGTGATATCGGGGCTCGATGCGTCGGCGTCGGCACACGATCGCGCCGTCGCGGACGCGATGCGCGAACGCTCGCGATCTGAGCCGCCGCAATAATATTTGCGCGTGCCCTAGTGCATTCGCGCCGAATGCACAATATTGTCGTCGCCTTCACGTGCCTCCGTGAACGGTGCGGGAGATTCACGCGGTGCGTTCGCGTGTCGTCATCCGCGAAGCGCACCGACCTCGCGTGGTTCGATCACCGGCGGTGTTGCCCCTGTCCTGGCGCGTCGATCCGGCGACGTGCTCGAGGCCGGACAGGGCCGCTGGTGGAGCGACTCGGTCACGCCGAGTTCCCCGACGCCGTGCCTAACCGCCGCTCGTGACCGCAGCGCGTGACCGCAGCGCGTGACCAGCACCCTGCGTAACTTCGGGTATGCTCGTCTCCAGCCCGATTCTCCGCGCATCCGCGATCGCCGCGTCGATGCTTGCCGTGACGTCGCTCTCCGTGTCGTCGCTAGCCGCCCAGGCCGCACCGCCCACGCTCGTCGTGCAGATCACCGTCGACCAGCTACGCCCGGACTATCTCGACAAGTGGTCGTCGCAGTTCACCGGCGGACTTGGCCGGCTGCTGAAGCAGGGCGCGTTCTTCAGCAACGCCATGCACGATCATGCCACGACTGAGACGGCGCCGGGACATGCGACGCTCTGGTCGGGACGGTATCCGTCGCACACCGGGGTGGTGCTGAACGAGATCGGCGTGGCCGACCCGCAGTCGCCGTTGTTGCTCGGGCGCGGTGGCGGTGCGTCGCCGTATCGCTTCCGCGGTTCAGCGCTCTTCGACTGGATGCGCACGCGCGACCAGTTCAGCCGCGCGCTCTCCGTATCACGCAAGGACCGCGGCGCCATTCTGCCGCTGGGACGGGCGAAGCAGCAGGTGTACTGGTATTCGCTCGACGGGCGCTTCACCACCAGCCGCTACTACGCCGACACGCTGCCCGCATGGGTGCAGCAGTTCAACGCGCGCAATTTTCTGAAGCCGTACCTCGGCGCCCAGTGGAACCCGCTGCTCGCCGCGTCGCAGTATCCCGAGAAGGACTCCGTCTCCATCGAGAACCAGGGGAAGGACTTCGTCTTCCCGCATACGCTCGACACCGAGGTCCGTGCGGCGGGGACCAACTTCACGGAGTTCCCGTGGATGGACGACGTGACGGTCGACATGGCGCTGGCCGGTGTGAACGCGCTCGACCTCGGTAAGGGACCGACGACCGATGTGCTCGCGGTATCGCTGTCCACCACCGATGCCGTCGGACACCGGTACGGTCCCGATTCGCGGGAGCTGCACGATCAGGTGCTGCGCGTGGATCGTGCGCTCGGCCGCCTCATCGATTCGCTGTATAAGCTGCGTGACTCCACCCGCATCGTGTTCGCGCTGGGTGCCGATCATGGCGTGTCGCCGTTTCCCGAGACGGCATTTCCCGGCGCCGATCCCAACCGCGGCCGAGTAAATCCGCAGCCCCTCATCGATGCCGCCCGCAGTGCCTTGGCCGCGCGTGGAGTGGAGGGCGACGCGCTGATGTTGCAGGCGGGGATCGTGTCGCTCGATCGACGCCGCCTATCCGCCAAGGGGGTGAGTGCCGACTCGGTCGTCACAGCACTGCGCGGCCAGCTGCTCAAGTTGCCCGGCATGATGCGGGTGGATCGCGTGTCGACGCTCGCCGTGGCCGCGGCCAAGGGCGACGCGATTGCGCGCCGTTGGCTCCACTCGATTCCCACCGACTTTCAGGCCGAGCTCACGGTAACGTTCAAGCCGGGCTATTACTGGTACACCACGCGCTACGCGACGCATGGCACGCCGCACGAGCTCGATGCGCGCATCCCGATCCTGTTCATGGGGCCGATGGTCAAGCCGGGCCGATACACGAAGCCGGTGTATTCGGTCGACATTGCGCCGACGCTGGCCGAGATGTTGGGTATTTCGCCCACGGAGAAAGTGGACGGCCGCGTACTCACCGAAGCGCTGCGTCGGCCGTAGGTTGACCGCCATGAGCATCGACCGCGCCTTCGACGAGCTGCGCTTTGGGCCAGCGCGCACGTTGAATCTGCGCGCGATGCAGCCGACTGCGTCGCAAGCCACCACTCTCGCCGAGTCCTGGCTCCGGCAGCAGCAGGTGCTCGGGGCCGACGAGGCGCTGGTCATCACGGGTCGCGGCAACAATAGTCTGGACGGCTACTCGCCGGTGCGCGAGGCGATCGTCAAGCTGCTGCCGTCGCTGCGTCGCCGGAACGTGATCACGGGGTATGCCGAACACACACCGGGATCGTTCGTGGTCGTGTTTGCACCGGTGCGGGCGCTGTTCGAAACGCCGAAGCGCCGCCGCGAGCGGGTGGTGGCCAAGCCGGTACCGCCGTCGTTGCAGGCGCTCGACGAGGAAACGGTGCGTCAGTTGCGCGACCTGTCCGCGATATCGCTGGCCGTGCTCGGCTTGCAGTCGCCAACGGCACTGCAACTCGAAGACGAAATGCAGCGGCAGTTCGCGGCATTGAGCGCGGCCCTCCCCGACGACGGCGACCGCGAAGCTCTGTTGCAACAGGCGCTCCTGCGCGCCGCAGAAGAGTACGAAGCGGGCTAATCCTCACTCCATCGGAGTTCCTGTCGTGTCTCACTTTCGATTTCCGCCGCCGTTCTCGCGGTCGGTCCTGACGGCCCTCACGGCGTTCAGTCCCGCTGTCGTGCACGCGCAAGCGAAGAGCGCGAGCACCTCGTCGATCACCGGCTACTCGCCGGCCACGGCGCTCACGCAGCGTCGCCTCGAACAGGAAGCGATCGGCGGACCGCTCGCCACGCGTGCCAAGACGCACTCGGCCGCGCTCTCGAAGGAGCCGCATGTCGCGGGGACGCCGGCACAAGAGCGGACCCGTGACTACGTCATCGCGCAGATGAAGGCCATGGGTCTCGAGACGGAAATCCGCACCTACGACGTATGGTTGCCGCACGCGACGAGCGTGAAGATCACGAGGATGGGTCGTGATACGTCCGCGCTGGAACTCGCGGAACCGGGCATCGCCAGCGATCCCGCCACGATGCTGCCGCAGTATCTCACGGTGAACGGCTCAAGTGGCGCCGGAGTCGGCGAAGGCGAACTGGTGTTCGTGAACTTCGGCCTGATCGAGGACTACGCGTCGCTCGATTCAATGGGAGTGTCGGTGAAGGGCAAGGTGGTGCTGGCTCGCTACGGGCGGAGCTTTCGTGGCATCAAGTCGCGCGAGGCCGAGAAGCGCGGTGCCGTGGCGCTGCTGATCTATACCGATCCGCTCGACGATGGCTTCGTGCAGGGCGACGTGTATCCGGAGGGCCCGATGCGTCCGCTCAAGGGCTTGCAGCGCGGCAGTGTCTTCAACGGCGCCGGCGACCCGCTCACGCCGGGGTATGCCAGCAAGCCCGGCGCGCCGCGCCTGAAGCCCGAAGACACGTCACTGCCGAAGATTCCGGTGGTGCCGATCAGTGCGTTCAACGCCCAGCTCTTGCTCGAAGGCGTGCGGGGCACCGATGTGCCGCGCAACTGGCAGGGCGGCATGGCGCTGCGGTATCACGTGGGCCCCGGTCCGACGCGCGTGAAGGTGGAGGTCACCACCGACGCGGCCACCAAGGGCACCAAGCAGATCCACAACACGCTGGGTTATCTGCGCGGCACCGACTTCCCCGATCAGTATGTCTACATCGGCGCCCATCGCGATTCGTGGGGCCCGGGCGCGGCCGACAACATCAGCGGCACGGTATCGGTGCTGGAGGCGGCGAATGCGCTGGCCGACATGGCGAAGCGCGGCGAGCGTCCGAAGCGCACGATCGTATTCGCCACGTGGGATGCGGAAGAGTGGGGACTGGTGGGCAGCAGCGAGTATGTGGAAGAGGACTCGCTGCGCCTCAAGAAGGGCGCGGTGGCGTATCTCAATCAAGACGTGTCGGCGCAGGGCTCGCAGTTCGGCGGCGGTGGATCGCCGTCGCTGCGGGCGACGCTCCGGGATGTGGTGAAGAGCGTGCCCGAGCCCAAGGGGAAGGGCTCGGTATACGAAGCCTGGCGCGCGGTGACAGGCACGCGCGCCGACACCCTTGAACCGCCGATGGGAGATCCGGGTGGAGGCAGCGATTTTGCCGGCTTCTATAACCATCTGGGCATCCCGATCGCCGAGTGGGGCTTCGGTGGACCGGCCGGTACGTATCACTCGCAGTACGACACGCACGCGTGGATGGAGCGCTTCGGCGACCCCGGATTCCTGTATCACGCGGCGTCGGGTCGGATCGGGGCGGCGATGGCGCTGCGAATCGCGAACGCCGAGATCCTGCCGTACGACTACGTCGAGTTTGCGAAGACGATGCGGAAGTTCGTGGCGACCATCGATCGCGGGTTGACGCAAAAGCAATGGAAGGCGTCGGCTACGGCGCCGCTGTTGGCGTCGATCGCTACGCTCGAGCGTTCCGCGGCGGCGTTCGCAGCCACGCGGGATTCGGTGCTCGAGCGCGGCATCGTTCGCGCGCAGGCCGGTCTCGCCAACGAGTCGCTGCTGAAGGTTGAGCGTGCGTTTGCGCGCCCCTCGGGGCTCAAGAGCCGTCCGTGGTATCGCTCGCTGATCTACGCGTCGGACGTGGACAACGGCTACTCCACGATGACGTTCCCGGGTGTGAACGAATCGATTCGCTACGGTAGCGAGGCTGAGACGCAGGCCGAGATCACCGATCTCGCGGCGCGATTTGGGGCCGCCGCAGCGGCGGTCGACGAGGCCCGCCAGGTGCTTGCGACGCCCTTTAAGCGCTGATCGTTCGGCTATGTACGATATCAATGACTCGCGCTACGCGAGGCAGCTGGTGCTGCGGGGCTTCGGTCCCGCGGCCCAAGAGAAGCTGGCGAACGCGCGCGTCTTGATCGTCGGTGCCGGCGGACTTGGTTCGCCGGTGGCCAGTTATCTCGCCGCCGCCGGCGTCGGTACGATGTCGCTGGTCGATACCGATGTGGTCGATCTGACCAACCTGCATCGCCAGCTGCTCTACGCCACGCCCGATGTGGGGCGGCGCAAGGTTGATGTGGCGCGCGAGCGGCTGCTGGCGATCAACCCGCAGGTGGTCGTGCACACGCACGACACACGGCTGAACGCCGCGAACGCCGCCACACTGATCGCCGGGCACGATGTGGTGATCGACGCGACCGACAACTTCCCCACGCGCTACGCGATCAACGACGCCTGTCTCGCGCAGGGCATTCCGTTCGTGTACGGCAGCGTGGCGCGATTTGATGGGCAAGTGAGCGTGTTCGCAGCACCCGGTGGCCCGTGCTATCGCTGTCTCTTTCCCGTGATGCCTGCCCCGGGCACCGTGCCGACCTGTGCGGAGGAAGGCGTGCTCGGCGTCGTGCCCGGCATCATCGGGTTGCATCAGGCCACGGAAGCGATCAAGCTGCTGACGACCATTGGCACGCCGCTGGTCGGTCAGCTGTTGTTGGTGGACCTGTTGGCGCAGGACTCACAGCGCATTGTCGTCGCCCGACGTCATGACTGTCCGGCCTGCGGCGACGCGCGACTTCCCTCTCCCCCGTCCATGTCGATTCAGCATCTCAGTCCCGCCGATGTCGCCGCCCTGCTCACTGGCGACGACGCGCCCACGATCATCGATGTGCGCGAACAGTGGGAGTACGATCTCGTGCATCTGCCCGTCAGCACGCTCATCCCGCTCAGCACGCTGGCGTCGCGCGCCAACGATCTGGACCCGTCGCGTTCCTACGCACTGCTCTGTCACCACGGGATGCGCAGTGAGATGGCGGCGAACTGGCTGATGCAGCACGGGTTCTTGCGCCTGATCAACATCGATGGCGGGATCGACGCGTGGAGCATGGACGTCGATTCCTCCTTGCCGCGCTACTGACGCGTCGCGCCACCAGACACCCGCATGACGTTCTGGCGCGCCGCCGCGCGCACGCGCTTCGAGGCTGAGCACGCGCGTCGCTTTCGCGTTGATGCGCAGGGCGTCGTGCACGGCGCGGCGGGCTTTACGTTACCAGCCTCCCCCGGCGACGGTATTCCGCGCCGCGCCGTGCTGTTGCTGCACGGCTTCAACGACACCGCGCAATCCATGGCGTACCTGGGAGCCAAATTGCAGGCGCGCGGCTGGACGGTGCGCGCGCCGCTCCTGCCAGGTCACGGCCGCGATCTCGCCACAATGGCCAACGAGTCGCGGGCGGCTCGCTGGCGCGAAGCCGTGCTGGCCGAGTACGACGCGCTTCGCCGCGAATACGACGCCGTAACCGTTGTCGGGCAGAGTATGGGTGGCGCGCTGGCGTTGTTGTTGGCCACCGAACGACCGGATATTCCCGCGCTCGTGCTGCTGGCGCCGTATGTCGGTATGCCGCGCAATCTGCAGTGGAAGGTGCTCGGGGCATGGATCGCCCGAGCGGCGCTGCCGTATCTGCGCAGCATCGGCGGCGAAACGTCGATTCACGATCCGGTGGCGCGCGCCGAAAGCCTCGGTCCCGGCGTGGTCACCGCACGAACGCTGACCGAGCTGCGACGTGTGGCCGAAGACGCCGAGGGCGCCCTGTCTCGCGTGTGGATCCCGACGCTGTACGTGCAATCACGCGAGGACAATCGCATCGCGGCCCACCACGCGGAGGTCCACTTCGCCACGCTCGGTAGCGCCGATAAACGGCTGGAATGGCTCACGGGATGCGGGCACATCATCTCCGCCGACTATTGCCGGGATGACGTGGCCACCCTGACCGCCGATTGGCTCGACGCAAAACTGGTGTGATATCGGGCGGCGCCGCCGCGTGGTGAGAGGTCGAAACGGCGGGTCCGCTCGTGCCTGCCACCCTGTTCCGGGAACCGAGTCGACGCGAATCTGGTTCCTACCGGGTTGGGGACTTTCAGCGACGCGGTCGTGTTTTCACCGTGGCGCAGTCTCCATCTCCTTCAACACTCGACCCCCATGCGAATCTGCGTAGTCGCCGAAACGGCGCCTCGTGAACATCGCGTCGCGCTGGTTCCAGACAGCGTCGCGAAATTGGTGAAGGCTGGTCATGAGGTTGTCGTCCAGGCTGGCGCGGGTGCGGCCGCCTATCACGATGACGCCGCGTATGTCGCCGCGGGCGCTTCGATCGCTCCGGATGCCGGCACGGCCCATGCCGGTGCTCAGGTGATCTGCCGTGTGCAGCGACCCACCGACGCCGAAGTGGCGCTGGTTCCCGAAGGCGCCACGCTCATCGCGATGATGGCGCCCGCCTCGGCGGCCTCGATCGTGGCGGCGCTGGCCGCACGAAAGGCGACGGTGCTGGCCCTCGAGCTTGTGCCGCGTATCACGCGCGCTCAGAGCATGGATGTATTGTCCTCGCAGGCCACGGTGGCCGGATATAAGGCGGTGCTGATCGCGGCGTCGATGATACCGCGCTTTCTGCCGATGCTGACCACGGCCGCCGGTTCGATTACGCCGGCGCGAGCCTTTGTGATCGGTGCCGGTGTGGCCGGTCTGCAGGCGCTGGCCACGGCCCGACGTCTTGGCGCGGTCACGAGCGGCTTCGATGTGCGGGCGGCCGCCGCTGAGCAGGTGAAGTCCTTGGGCGCCACGTTCGTGCAGTCAGATGTCGTCAGCGCCGCCGCGGAAGGCACGGGCGGCTATGCCAAGGCGCAGAGTGACGATGAGGCCGCTCGCACGCTGGCCACCATCGCGAAACACATCAAGGATCAGGACCTGGTCATCAGCACGGCGGCCATTCCAGGACGCGCCGCACCGCGGTTGATCACGGCAGACATGGTACGCTCGATGCGCCCTGGGTCGGTGATCATCGATCTTGCCGCCGAGACCGGCGGGAACTGCGAGCTGACGGTGCTCGGCGAGACGATCGACGTGAACGGCGTGATGGTGGTGGGCGCTGCGAATCTTCCGGCGACGCTGCCTACGCACGCCAGTCAGATGTTCAGCCGCAATGTGCTCACGCTGTTGCAGCATCTCGTGAAAGATGGCGCGCTGGCGGTGGATCTGGACGATGAGATCACCGGCGCGATGACACTCACTCACAACGGACAGGTGCGCTCATGAGCGCCACGGGATTCATCCAACTCTACGTGTTCATTCTGGCCGGCTTCGTCGGCTTTCTCGTCATCTCGCGCGTGCCGCCGCTGCTGCACACACCACTGATGGCGGCCACCAACGCGATTTCCGGTATTTCGCTGGTGGGGTCGATCGTGCTGGCCGGCGGTCAGTACGGCAAGCTGCCCACCATCCTCGGTGTGATCGCCGTGGCGTGCGCGATGACGAACGTGGTGGGCGGGTTCATCATCACCGACCGCATGCTCAACATGTTCAAGCGCGGTGACAAGAAGGATGCTGGGCCGAAGAGGAACGAGGCGGCGTGATGCAGGAGACCATTGCACAGCTCACATATCTGGTGGCCTCGGTCCTCTTCATTCTCGGACTGCGCAGTCTCACCAAGCCCGACGAAGCGCGCCGCGGCATGCAATTGGCCGCACTCGGCATGCTGCTCGCGATCATCGGCACGATGCTGCATCAGGAGATCCTCACCTACACGTGGATCGTGACGGGTCTCATCGTCGGCACGCTGATCGGGTATCCGCTTGGCAAGTTCGTGCCGATGACGGCCATGCCGCAGCGCATCGCGTTCTCGCACATGTTCGGCGCGCTCGCGGCCACGTTGGTCGGTATCGGCGAGTTCTATCACATGTATCAGGGTGATCACCCCACGAATCCGAGCGCGGCTGAATCGCGCTTCAAGATGGCAGCGATCGGGTTCGAAGTGCTGTTCGGCGCACTCACCGTGTCCGGCAGTTTCATGGCGTTCGGCAAACTGCAGGAATTCATCACCGGCCGTCCGGTCACGTTCAAGGGACAGAACCTGTTGAACGGACTGCTGTTTCTGTCTGCGGTGGGCTGTCTGGGCTGGCTGATCTACGAGCCAAGCAACGTGATCGCGTTCTACAGCATGGTAGCGATCGCCTTCGCGATCGGATTCATGCTGGTGATACCAATCGGCGGTGCCGACATGCCGGTGGTGGTGTCATTGCTGAACTCGTACGCTGGTCTGGCGGCATCGGCCACCGGATTCGCGATCGGCAATAATGTGCTGATCATCGCCGGTGCGCTCGACGGCGCGTCGGGGTTCATTCTGTCGATCATCATGTCGAAGGCGATGAACCGCTCCTTCGGCAACGTGCTCTTCGGCGCCTTCGGTTCCGGCGGCGGCGTGTCCAGCAAAAAGACCGCGGAAGGCTTGACCGCGAAGAGCATCTCGGCGGAAGACGCCGCGGTGCTGCTGGGCTATGCGAGCAAGGTGATCGTGGTGCCCGGCTACGGCATGGCGGTGGCGCAGGCGCAGCATCAGGTGCGAGAGTTGGCCGAGCTGATCGAGAAGAAGGGCGGCGAAGTGAAGTACGCGATCCATCCGGTGGCGGGACGCATGCCTGGGCATATGAACGTCCTCCTGGCGGAAGCCAACGTCCCGTACGATCGCATGTACGATATGGAGGAGATCAACGACCAGTTCGCCGAATGTGACGTGGCAATCGTGATCGGCGCCAACGACGTCGTGAACCCTGCGGCCAAAACGGATCCCGGCAGTCCGATTTATGGGATGCCGATTCTTCGTGTGAGTGACGCGAAGTCGGTGATCGTGCTCAAGCGCTCCATGAACACCGGCTTTGCCGGTATCGAGAACGAGCTGTTCTTCGACGAGAAGACGAGCATGCTGTTCGGCGACGCCAAGGCGAGCTTGTCCAAGCTGGTGAGCGAAGTGAAGCAGCTGTAGCGGCGTTCGATTACTGGCGCGAGCGATGTTCGGGTTACCTCGCATCCGCTGAATCATCGCAGAGTGAAACGGACCGATCGCCACGTGGCGCTTGGTACGTTTCTCATTTCGGAGGGGGCGACATGGAAATGGCGGTGAGCGATCTCCGATTGGCGCATGGTGAAGTCACACGGCAGATCATCGGCGCGTTCTACGAGGTCTACAATGAACTCGGGTACGGCTTTCCGGAGGCGACCTACGGAGCGGCCATGGCGATCGCGATGAAAGACCGCGGGCTTGAATTCCTACGGGAGCAGCCACTGGTCGTGCGCTACAAGGGGCACGTGGTCGGGGACTATCGGGCGGACTATATCGTGGAAGGCAAGATCATTGTTGAACTCAAGGCGGTCGAGGCACTGGCCGCGGCGCATGACAGTCAGGTACTGAGCTATCTCAGGGCCTCTGGTCTCACCGTAGGGCTCGTGCTGAATTTCGGTGCGAAAGCTGGGGTGCGACGTGTCATATGGACGGGGAGTCGACTCGTCAGCGAGGCTCCGTAGTTGCGGAAACAGATGGAAACGGACGGAAACAGGCGGTTCCTGACCGACACGGATACGAATTGATAGCAACGGACACGATGGATTCGCTCCTCGTGGCAGACAGGTATCGCCGTCGGACTCACGCCTAGATTTTGATTCCTTTCTGTTGCTATCGGTTCGTATCAGTTCGTATCCGTGTCAGGCAGGAACCGTCTGTTTCCGTTTGTATCCCCGGTCGCAGGATGCAAGCAGGCTGGCGCCGTCGGTGTGTCTGGCTAGCTTTCCTGCTTCGTTAAGGAGCGGTGCCGGATTGGAAAACAGACGGAGTCAAACGCATGGCTGATGTAACCTGCTCGCGATGTGGTCAGACCCGCGAGGGCTTCGAACGACCGCCGTTCCCCGGCGCCGTGGGCGCCAGAATCCTGGGAGAGATCTGCAAGGATTGCTGGGGGCAGTGGTTGAAGCAGCAGACCATGCTCATCAACCACTACGGGCTCAACGTGATGGATCCGCAGGCGCGCACGTTCCTCACGCGCAACATGGATGCCTTTCTGTTCAAGAAAGGCGCTGCCGAAGACGTCGATACCACCAAGCAGGGCACCATCAACTGGTGACGTCGCGTGCGTCGCACGGCGAGAGACGCAAAACGAAACGCCCCGCCCGGAAACTTCCGGAGCGGGGCGTTCTCGTGGCGACAGCGTGAAGATCAATTCACGCCGGCGATGTAGCGGGCAAGTCGACCACAGCTCGCACACGTCAACGTGACATGTGAATTCTGGGCCGGTGGATGCAACACGGGATCACGCTCGATGTGACCCTCGCAAGACGGACAGCTGAGAGGAAGTCCAGTACGGTCGGCCGCAATCAAGTGCAGCGCCTGCGCTGGGTTGTACGTGTTCGGTCGTGGCTTACGCATCTCGCCTCCTCGCGCAAAGTGCGCCGGCCATGTTCCAGCGGCCGGCGAAGAAAAATGTAAAACAGCCTTGCGGAATCCGGCACCATCGACACCAAAACTTCATTTCCGCGATTAACCGTCTATCGTAATAAAGACGGTTTTTCATTCGGAACGTGTAGGTTGGACCGCATCCGATAGACGAAGGCGGTTAGTCCCACGGGGCGGGCCGACGCCACAGCTTCCGGCCCAGTCGCCAAGACCGCTTGGCCGACACCTCGACGTCCGTTCCCGGGGGGAAGAGTTCCGGGTCGGCCAGTTCGTCCACCATATCGGTGGCCTTCGCCGACGCCTCGTCGGCCCAGTGAACGATCTCGGCTTCCACCGTCATCGGCTGCACCGGACTGCCGAACTCGAGGGCGCCGTGGTGCGAGAGGATGAAGTGCAGCAGCTCGTCGCGCTGGGCGACCGCCAGCGACAGGCCCGAGTCCCGAAGTTTCCGGTCGAACATCAGGGCGCCCAATGTGACGTGCCCCAGCAGCATGCCCGTGGGCGTATGCGCGAATCCCTCGGGCGACGTGGAGTACGCCTCGACCTTGCCGATGTCATGCAACATGGCGCCGGCCACGGCCAAGTCGGCATTGGCCTTCCGCACGGTCGTGGCGATCGTCTTGGCGATCTTCGTCACCTCGAACACGTGCAACAGCAGGCCGCCGAGCTGTGAGTGGTGGCCGTTCACCGCGCCCGGGGTGCGCTCGAAGCGCACGCGGAACTCGTCGTCGGCAAAAAACAGGTCGACGGCGGCCTTCACCGTTGGCGACGTGATCTTGGCGCGCAGGTCGTCGAAGGCGTCCCACACCCGCTCCGTCTCGACGTCGATCCGGGGTAGAAACTCGGTGGGGTCGAACTGGTCCGACGGCAGGACCCGAAGCGGTGCCGTGACCGTGAGCTGGCGCTTGCCGGCACCCTTGTCGCCGAAGGTGCCGATGTCGCCGATCACCTGCACGACCTTGCCGCGATCGGCGCCGAGGCACCAATCCAGCTTCTCCGACCAGATGGGGGCCGTATCGATGCTGCCCGAGCCATTGGCCAGGGTGAGCACTACAAACGGCATCCCCGCCTTGGTCATCTTCTCGGCGCGATCGCGCACGAGGAATTCATGCTGTACCCGGTCGCCGACGGCGGCGGTACGAAGATCAAATCTCGACATACCGAAAACTCGTGGACCAGTCTGACGTAGGGAAGGTGAGCAGGTACCCTTGCGCGGCACGCCCAGGATGGAGAGGCTTGAAGGTATGGCAACCAGTATGCGTCTTGATTCCGTGGCGTCGGAAACGCCCCCTAACCCCGAAGCGCACGAGCCGCAGCTCGACGAGGCGTCCTCGGCCGCCCTTCGGCTGTGGGTAGTCATGTCGCGCGCTCACGCCGCGATCGCCGCGCATGCGTCGGCCGACGTGGCTCGCCACGGGCTCACGCTGGCCGAGTTCGGGATCCTCGAAGCCTTATATCACCGGGGGCCGATGCTGCTCGGCGAAGTGCAGCGCCGTATCCTCGTGTCGAGCGGTGGCATCACCTTCCTCGTCGACCGACTAACGGCCAAAGGCTTGGTCGAGCGACGCACCTGCGAGGCCGATCGCCGCGCGCGCTATGCCGCGCTCACGCCCGCCGGCACCGAGCTCGTGGCGCGCATCTTTCCGCAGCATGCCGCGCTCCTGACGCAGGTGATGGAAGGGCTCACGGTCGACGAGCAGTCGACGGCGGCCGACATGATGCGGGCACTCGGCCTCTTCGCCGCGGGCGGCGCGCAGTTGGCCAACGACGCAGGCTGAACGGGAGGGGGGTTGACGCCGCGTCTGCGTGTATATATTTCTCAGTAGTGAGAGTTTGTTGTAAGTATCATACGCTCTCTACCACCTAAGTACTGAGGAACTAAGTCATGCAGTGGATTCTCGACCCCGCGCACAGCCAGATCCAGTTCTCCGTGAAGCATATGGGCATTTCGACCGTACGCGGCACGTTCCAGCAATTCAGCGGCACGATTGAAGAAGAGGGCGGCGTGGTGAAGGCGGTGAACGTCGACATCGACGTGGCCTCCCTGAACACCGGCAGCGACCAGCGCGACGGTCACCTCAAGAGCGCTGACTTCTTCGACGTCGAGTCCAACCCCAAGGCGAGCTTCGCGCTCACGACGTTCGAGCGCTCGGGCGATGATGTGGTGTCCAGCGGCAACCTCACGATCCGCGGCGTCACCAAGCCGATCACGCTCAAGGGCGACATTGGCGGCCCGGCGAAGGATCCGTGGGGCAATCAGAAGGTGTCGGCCGTGCTCGAGACCAAGATCTCCCGCAAGGAGTGGGGCCTCGTGTGGAACGTGGCGCTGGAAGCGGGCGGTGTGCTCGTGAGCGACGACGTGAAGCTGCACATCGACGTGCAGGCGCAGGCGGCGCCGGACGCGGTCGCAGCGGGTGTCGCGGAAGACGTCGCCGCGGTCTAAAACACAAATCGCTCCGCGGCATGCGTCTCGCCGCGGAGCGGTTGGTTGTTCGGCTCTTCCAGTTGGCGAGGAGCAGGTTCGTAGTGTCTGGCTTCGCAACGTGTCGAGTCTCAGATTTTCACCAATGACGAAGCTTGCCCTCATCTCTTGACGGCTAACGCTCTCCCGTGATCACGATGCCGATAATCCGGGCGCTCTCACATGTACCGCTATTCGCCATCGCCGTGCTGGGATGTGCCCCGGCATATCAGGCACGCGAACCGGAGCCGTTGAATTCCCCGTCGGCACAGACGATTCGGCGCGGCTGGTCCGTTGTCGATGACGCGCTCGCCGCTCGGCAGCAGGGCCGACTGGCTATCATCGTGCGATCAGCGGATCATCCCCTGCAGACCGTTTCACAGGCTCGGACGCAGATTTCACTCGTGAGCGGTTCCACGATTGCGACAACGCCGAGATTGGATTCGTTGGGCGTCGCCCACTTCGACTCACTGACGATCGGGATCTATCGCATCACCGTGACGCGACTGGGATATGCACGGGTGGTCGTGGACGCTCCGGTCGAACTGGGGTGCCGTACCGATGTCGAGGTGTATGTCGGTATGGAAGCAATCGGCATGAATCCACCACCGCCGACGTTCAGACGTGCCGTCGCCACTCTCTGTCCACGGCGCGATGCGCGCGCACCATAGCCGGTCGATGTTACGACGTCCCGTCCGCGATGTCGCCGACGCAGGGCTCTACACCGCGACGGAAGAAACAACGCGGCGCTTTTTCAGCGGTCGCGTTGCTGATCGCGCCCGCCGCGATGGGGAAGGCGTTCCCGTGGGTGCGCCCACGCACGTTCAACGCGCCGCCGGCGCTCCCGTGGCCTGAAACATCGTCACTACTGATTTGGCGTACGCGGTCCAGTACTCCACATGGGTGCGCTCTGCCTCAAGCAGGGCGCGTTGATCGTCGAGGACGGCTCGGTAATCCACTAGTCCGCTGGTGAATCGCGACCGTGACAGCGAAACCAACGTACGATACGCCGAGACGGATTCGCGCTGCCGTTCGACGCGCGCCTGGTATTGCCGCACCCGGGCAAACGCGACGTCCACGTCGGACGCCGCCTCGCGCACGGCCTGACGCCACTCGATCTCGCGCTGAGTGAGTTGCGATCGTCGCACACTCACCTGCGCGCGCCCCGCCCGCGTGGGCAGATTGATGGCGAGCGACGGCCCGAACGACCAAGTGGGTACCCAACTACTCTCGTTCGTCCGGTTGCGCCCCGTGCTGCCGACGAGCGAGAGACTGGGGCGCAGGGCCCGGCTGGCCACCTCGACGCGTGCGGTGGCCGCGACCACTCGTGATTCGGCCGCCCGAACATCTGGCCGCAAGCGCAGCCACTCGGCGGGTATCCCTTCTTCCGGCACCTGCACCCGCACCTCCATGCGCGCGGTCAGTCTCACCACCGAGTCCACCCACGCCATCGAGCTGCCCGTAAGTGCGGCGAGATCGCCGAGCAGCTCGGCGCGACGGGCTCGTACGGTGGTCAACTGCACCAGCACGTCGCGTTCGTCGCCATCGGCGCGAATGGAATCGCGGCCGGCGTTCAATCCCACGCGCGCGCGGCTGGCCTCAAGTGAACGTGCGGTGCGACGCGTCATACGCTGTGCGTCCAGCACCGTGGCCTCGTGCGAGGTGCTAAGGACATCAAAGTAGACACGCGCGATCTGCGCGACGGTGGTGCGACGGACGTCGACCGCATCGTACGCGGCTGCGATCCCATCGGCGACGCCTGCCGCGCGCTCTTGTCGCAAACGACCGAACAGATCCAGCTCCCAAGAGGCCGTTGTGGACACGCTGGCCACCGTGGTGGAAATAGCCCCGAAGTTGCCGATGACTTGTTCCGATCGGGTATACGACGCGGTTGGGGACAGGCCCGGATCCCAATTGGCATTGGTACCGCGCATCGTGGCGCGCGCCTCGGCCAGTCGCGCGATCGACAGGTGAATATCCGGACTGTTCTGCAACGCGACGTCGATAAGCGTATCCAGCGCCGGCAAGCCAAACCCTCGCCACCACGCCGCGCTGGAATCACGCGCAGTTGCGACCGGGCCGGGCAACATGGAGGGCCGACTGCGGCCGGAACACGCGGTGCACACTAGCAGTGCGCACATACCCCAGGCAAAGCGGTGGTGACGCGCGATCATTGGCCCTCCGCGTTGTGCTTGACGATCTCCACGATCACATCGACCTGCTGTCCTACGTACAGCGGGAGACGGTCCGACGGGAGCGAATAGACCAACTGCAGCACGCGGGTGTCCACCCGCTCCGTCGACGCGCCAGTCAGTGACATCTTGGGGCGTACATATCGCTCGGTATACTCGTACTGCAAGTCGGCCATCAGGCGGTCGTTGCCGCGCATGATGAGGCGGGCTCGCGTTCCGGCACGAATGCGCCAGGCATCGTTCTCATCGATATCCACCCGCACGTGGAGCCGATCCACCCGGCCGAGCCGCACCGGCGCACTGCTGCCGGTTCCGCCAACGGCTTCACCGGGGCGTGCCGAGACGTTCAACACGGTCCCGTTCATCGGCGCCCGAACTACGCGTTCATTTTGAGAAACCAGTGCCGCCTCTAACTCGGCCGCACGCGCGAGCACCTTGGCGGACGCGGTGGCGACCTGGGCTTGCGCCATGCGGAGCGCACTCCGGCGGCTGGTGCGCTCTTCGTCGCTGACGGCGCGTGGGTCATCGATCGTGCTCACGCGTTGCTCGTCGAGTGTCGCCTTGCTTGCCGACTCCTGCAACTCGACCAGCTCGGCACGTGCCACCGCGAGCGCCGCGCTACGGGTGGCGACCTCCGCGTGTGATGAGCGCTGATCGAGCGTGAAGAGCGGATCGCCAGCCTTGACCGCATCCCCAACGCGCACGTGCATGGCCGACAACACCCCGGCCGTGGGTGCGGCGATCATGACGTCCTGATTGGCGGACTCAATGAGTGCCGCTCCAGAGACGTAGTCGCGAAAGGGGATGGCCGGTGGTGGCGAAGAGCGCACCGCCACCGACGGCGCTGCCGGCGACGAGGAGAACGAAACGAGAAGGGCCGTGAGCGTTCCCCCAATGGCGAGTGCATGCAACACGTGACGACTGCCTATGGAGCGCGCGCGCGCGAGGATACTGGTACGCATGGGGTGTCTTCAGTGAGCGTTCAGCGCCGTCGCCGCGGAGTCCGCAGAAGAGCGCGTGGAGTGTATGAGGGCGCCGGTGCGTTCTACCGCCGTGATACGACCGTCTTCCATGTGGCAGGTCCGGTCAGCATAGGAGAGAATTCGATTGTCGTGCGTGACGATGATGACACACCGATCCGGGCGAACAATCCGCTCCCGCAGTAGCGTCATGACCGACTGACCGGCGCGGTGATCGAGCGCGCTGGTGGGCTCGTCGCACACAACCAGTCGCGGTTCGTGGACCACGGCGCGTGCAATCGCCACACGCTGCTGCTGTCCGCCGGAGAGCTGATTGGGGCGAGAGGCGGTCCGATCGCCGAGCCCCAGCACATCGAGTTCGTGCCGCGCCCGCTCAACCGCGCGAGGCATCGCGACACCGGCAATGAGCAGCGGAATCGCGGCGTTCTCGGCAGCGGTGAGTGTGGGAATGAGCTGGTACTGCTGAAAGCAGAACCCGATCATGCGCTGACGAAATTGTGTGCGCGCGACGGCACTGATGGCGGTAATGGTGGTGCCGAACACGGTGCAGTCTCCGGCGTCTGCATCGAGCATGGCCGCCAGGATTTGAATGAGCGTCGTCTTGCCGCACCCCGATGGACCCAGCAGCATGGCGATCTCGCCGGCGGGGAGTGCGAGATCGACGCCTTGCAGCACCGGGACACGTCCAGTGGCGCTGTCGAAGCCGCGGGTAATGCCGCGGCATTCCACGGCGAGTGGCGCTGCCGTTGGCGATGGCGTGGTGTTGTTGCGTGGTGTAAGCGAGGCCATGGGTCAGCCCCGGAAGACGGCAGCCGGCTCGAGGCCGCGCAGCTTTCGCACCGAGAGCAGCGCAACGGCGCCGCCCACACACAGCATGACGGCCACGGACAGGCCGAGCTGCCACGGCGCAATGTTCGACGTGACCTCGGACGAGCGGGAGCCATAGGAGATCAGCGACGCCACGCCCACACCGATACCGGTGGCTACGGCACCCGCCATGCCCGCTTGCAGCAACACCATGCGCACGAGTTGTCCAAACGATGCCCCCATGGCCGCGATGGCGCCGAAGTATCGGATGTGATCGATGGTGAAATTGCGGAACGTCTGCGCGGCAATGAAGATGCCAATGAGCATGGCAATAAGGCTCGACCCGAAGAACGTGGCCATGACGCCGGAGTTCTTCAGAAACCAATCGCGCGTCATGGTGGCAAAGCGCTGCGTGGGAATGGCCTGCAGACCGGTACGCTGCTCGATGCCTCGCGCCACCTGTTCCGCGTCGTAGCCCGGGGCGAGTTGCACCAGTACATACGACAGCATCCTGCGCTCGGCCGGCACGAAGTTGCGAATGCGTGTCCACGCGGTGTACAAACGTGGTAGTGTCTGAAAGCCCGGCGACGCATCGTATAGCCCCACCACGCGTGCGCGGGTGTCGTTCAGTTCCACCGTGACGCCCACCGTGGTGTTCTGCAGCGTGCGCGCGCCGGCCCGGTCCACCAGAATCGCGTCGCTTTCGCGCAACGCCGTCAGGCTGCTCGGCGAAAGGCGTGATGGGGCTCCAATGAATGACGCCGGATCGACGGCAATGATCTCGCAATTCTGAAACGAACCATCGGAGAGCCGCACCCGCGCCTGCCCTTTGTAGAACGGAGCAGCCATGGCGACACCGGGCACTCCGCGCACGCGATAGAGCATGCCGTCCACCATGGGCTTGGGCTCGTCCACGTAGCGCACCTTGGGATCCATGACCCAGAGATCCGCGCCGCCTGTATCGCGAATGAGCGCGGTGGTGCGTGCCATGACGCCGAGCAGCGTGGCTGGCTGCTGGGTGATGACGAGCGCGGTAAAGGCGAGTGCCACTACCAAGCCGAGGTAGCGGCTGCCATCTCGTACGAGCATGGCGATCGCGATACGTCCCATGTGACCGTCCTGCCACCGGTCGTTACGCCTCGCTCAGGGCTCCGCGAAGGCGACGAGGTGGCCGGTGGAACACCGCCCCGCAGGAGTCTGTACCGGCAGGCGGGTGACGATGTTAGGCGCGTGTGGCGTGTGTCAGCGGCGTCGCAGGCCGGCCGAGTCGGTCAGTGGGGCCATTTTGGCGAGCAGTGCATCACGCCGCGCGCGCTGGGTAGAATCGAGCACCACGTCGAGCGAGTCGCGGGTGATGTCGAATATGCTGTCGAGCTCTGGACGTAGTGATCGGCGCAGTTGCTCGAGATCATCGATCTGCTGATCGATAATGCGGCGCACGGCCGGCACCTGATCGTCACGGAGACGAAGCTCACGGCGCAGCACCTCGAAGATTTCCGTGAGCTGTTCCTCTGAAGGACGAGATACCGGTGGTGCTCCCGTCACTCCGGGGAGTCCCAGCTGTCCGGTGCGCGCGAGATACACGCGGTCGAGCGCCACGCCGGCGCCGGCGGCGGACACAAGTAACACAGCAAAGATCAACATCGCACTGCGCGGCGGACGCGCAGACGGGGGCGTATTCATTGCGCCGCTCCTTTGCCGAGCATTTGCGCGGGGGTCACGTTCAGCCTCAGCGCCTGATCTGCCAGCAGCGCGGCGCCGGTCCGTCCGCCGGCGTAGGCCACGAGCGACACCGACGTCATAGCCGCGCGTGGCGGCGTCATGGAGAGCGCGACCAGCACCGCCGCCGCTGCCGCGACAGCGGCCGCGGGAGCCCAGCGCTGCGTGCGCTGCAGGCAGAGCACGAGCCCGTTGGTTACGCTGTTCTCCGCATCGGGTCGCGGCACAGGCGTTGGGGCAGGCGTCCGCGCCGCTGACACCGAGAGGACGGCGGCCACCCGTTGTTCGAGGCGCTGCAGCGACTCGGCGCTTACCGTGTGCTCGCGGTCGACGGCATTGAGCGCCGCAGAAAGGATAGGCTCACGCACCGGGTCGTCCGGCGGAGGCGACGTGGAATCAGTGAGCATGAGGCGAGCCGTTCACGGGTGGAAGTTCGGGTCGGGGTGGTACGCCCGCAATAGAGGCCGGAGTGTGCGACGTGCTACGTGGAGGTGCCAACGGACATTTTCGGGTGTGATGTCGAGCAGGTCCGCGATCTCGACGCCGGAGTATCCGTCGACATCGAACAGCATGATGATGGCGCGCTGGCGTGCGGGCAGCTGATCGACGGCCTCGTGAAAGGCGCGCCAGAAGTCGGTGGATTCCGGCTCTTGGTGTGTGTCTGCTTCGGCCGTGTGCAGCTCCAATGGTTCGTGGGATCGGCGGCCGATCTTTTCCTGCTGCTGCAAGCCGAGGTTCATGAGTAGGCGAATGAACCAGGGAGCGAACGACCGGGACCGGTCGAACTGGTCGAAGCGCTCCAGAGCCCGCAGCGCCGCGTCCTGAACGAGGTCTTCGGCATCGTTGTGATTCTTGAGCAGGCGTCGGGCCAGCAACAGGGCACGGGCCAGATGTGGGCCCACCAGAAGGGCAAACGCGTCCCGATCGCCGAGCACCACCCGCGCCGACAACGCCCGCTCTTCAAGGGTCGCGAGATCGGCGGGGCCGCTGCTCGGTACAGGGGTGGCGGAACCTGGGGCGTTGGCGTCGGCTGGTGACATGGGTCGTTCTCACCATGTACCGCCGAGGGTAGAGGAATGTTAGGGGGTCGCGCTAACGCCGGGCCGGCCTCGGCGGTACACCCCGCAACGCGCCGCGCTCGCGGCGCTCTCCTTTCAGTCTACCACCTGTTTCTGTATGCCAAATTTTCCGAAGGTATGGCGTGTCATTGCCGGAGTGTGCGTCGTTACGGCCATCGGGACATCGTGGCGTGGCACGCTAGGCGCGCAGGCGGCTTTGCCACCGGCTCCGGACGGGTTGTGGTGGGATCCAGAGAAGGGTGCGGTCGTACGCCTCGGCGCCTGCTCTCCCGGCGTGGGGGGCGCACAAGGACCGTGGTGCGGGTACCTCGCCGGCATACCAAAGGGAGGGCCGCACGATGGCACCACGCCGCGCTGCGGTGCCCGCCTGTTCCACAACTTTGTCTGGGACGCGCGCCAGCAACGATGGGCGGGACGGCTCAGTCCACCGGATGCCGGGCGTACGATATCCGCGACTGCGCGCGTGACGCGCGATAGTCTTCACTTCACGGCACACGTGCTGTTTGTAAGCCGCACACTGCTGTTCGTGCGATACCCTGAGACCGCGGTAACGGGGTGCGAGACTGGCGAGCCTCACCCCTACCGCAACTTACCGGAGTCCGCGCCCGCTCCGCCACAGCCAGCAACGGTTTGGTCTTCGATGGCGGCTCGATGATGCAGAGCCGCGTGCGAAGCGAACGCCGGGAAGCCTAGCCTCGCGATTGTCGCGGGCAGCTCAGCGTCTCGTCACGCGATCAGGTCGTACTCGACGAATGGTGGAGGATCGCGGCTCTCACGCGGCGTAGATCACGTCGCCGTCGCCGTCGATGCCAAGCTCTTGGTGCACTCCACACACGCCGCAAATCAACGATGCATGCCACTCTTCGCCGAACTCCTCGCGTAACGACTGCATTGCCGAACGGACGGTGATCTTGCGGTACGTGTACTCCTTGCAGCCAATACACGCGTGCGCGCGCGCAATGCGTTCCGCGCGTTCCTGCGAAATCACGTCGTGCCGCCCGTTGTGCCGCCTGTCGAGCCGCCGTCGGTCAACGACTTCGGCACGTCAGGAAAGCCGAGCCCAGTAGAGGCGGCACTGCGCGTGCCCGCCGCGCGCGGGACGTCGCCGGAGCTGTCGTTGTTGCGCGTCGTGGCATTGAGCAGTTCACGCAATCCGCCGAGCGCGCCCATGACACCGCTCGCTTCGGCGGGCAGAAAGATCGTGGAGCCTTTGCCCTGCGTAAGCAGCGGCAAGGCTTCGAGATACTTGAGCCCCAGCATGTACATGGCCGCCTGACCTTCCGGTAGCGCCGATGAAATGCGCGCAATTGCCTCCGCCTCGGCGTTCGCGACGGCGAGGCGTGCTTCGGCCACACCCTGCGCGCGCAGCACGCTGGCATCGCGCTCACCCTCGGCTTTGCGTACCTGCGATTCACGCTGGCCTTCCGACTCGAGAATCGCCGCGCGCTTTCCCGCTTCGGCATTCGTGACGGCCGCCCGACGCTCACGCTCGGCGCGCATCTGCAACTCCATGCTCTGCTGAATGTCGCGCGGCGGTTCGATGCTCTGCAGTTCGACACGCGTGACGTCGACGCCCCAGCCGATCGACGCCTCTTCGATAACTTCGCGCATGCGCGTGTTGATGATGTCACGGCTGCCGAGCGTCTGATCGAGCTCCATCTCACCGACGATGTTGCGCAATGTGGTGCGCGTGAGCGTCTCGAGCGCGTACGGTAAATTCTGGATCGAGTACGTGGCCTTCTGCGGATCGGCTACGCGATAGTACATCACGGCGTCGATGTCGATGGTCACGTTGTCCTTCGTGATCACCGGCTGACTCGGGAAGTTGAGTACCTGTTCGCGTAAATCGATGCGCGTGGTCGCACCCTGGATCACGCGGCGCACTCCACCGACATCGGTCTCGATGAAGCGCACATCGATCGAGCGCGGACGCTCGATGAACGGGATCAACAGATTGAGGCCCGACCGCGCGATGCGATCGAAGCGGCCGAGTCGCTCGACCACCATCACTTCTGCCTGTCCAATAATCTTGACTGACGCGATCAGGATAGTCGCGATCAGAACGAATACGACGATGAGGACAGGAGCCATGGGCGGTTAATTCTTCCAGTCGGCGAGGAACAGGTTCGTTTCGCCCGGCTTCGCATCGTGTCGATTCGATGCCCAGATCAGCGACTTGCCGTCGGGGCTGAACATCGGGAAGCCGTCGAAATCTTCGTGCGTGGTGAGACGCTCGAGACCCGTACCATCAACGTTAACCAGAAACAGATCGAAGTTGCGGCTGCGCGGGTTGCGGTGATTCGACGAGAAGATGATGCGCTTGCCGTCGGGCGTCCACGACGGACCGAAGTTCGCACCGCCGAGCTTGGTGATCTGCTTCTGGTCGGAGCCGTCGGCGTTCATCACGAAGAGTTCCATGCGGTTCGGGCGGATCATGCGCTTGCCGAGCAGATCCTGATACGCCTTGAGCTCGGCCGCGTCGGTGTAATGCCAGGCGCGGTACACGATCTTCTTGCCATCGGGCGACCACCACGGACCGCCGTCATACCCAGGCGTCGTGGTCAGCCGCTTCACGTTGGTGCCGTCCACATTCATCGTGTAGATGTCGAGGTCGCCGTCCTTGAGCGACGTGAACACGATGGACTTCCCGTCAGGTGAGAGCACCCCCTCGGCGGTATACACGCCGTAGTTGGTGAGGCGCTTGAGATCTTTGCCATCGCGTCCGACGGTGTAGATGTCGAACGGATCGATGCCCCACACGTAGCCCTGCGACGGATCGGGCTTCACCGGGCACGTGCTATCGGCGGCATGCGTGGAGGCGAAGAATAGGCGCTGACTGCCCGGAAGAAACCAGCCGCAGGTGGTCTTGCCACCGACCGACACCTTGGTGAGTCCGGAGCCGTCGCGACGCATCACGTACTGCTGATCGCAGGTGCGTCCGTCGCGCGTGGACTGGAAGGTGATCCACTGGCCGTCGGCGCTGAAATACGCCTCGGCATTCTCGCCGCCGTTCGTGAGCTGGCGGATGTTCGAGATGTGGGATTCGCCGCTGTCGGGGGCGATGACGTCACCCATCGGCGCTGCGGTGGCGGTCGCGCTGGAGCGGGTCGACGAGGTGCAGGCCGCCGCAAGGCTGGCGACCGCAACGAGGATCGGGAGGGGGGTAAAAATACGCATGGGCTGAACCGTAGAGTGGTTCAGCCCATGCGGCAATTCAGTAGAGATACGTACAGTTACGAAGGACCGGCCAGGAGCGGCGTTCGTTCCTGATTAGTTGCCGCTGCGGCGGGCTACACCGGCCTTGGTGACGGTCGGCGCCGTGCCAGCAGCCGTGAAGACGTCTTTCTGAACCGCGGCCTTCTTGAGTAGGTCGATCGCGGCCCGGAGCTGGTTGTCGTCCTTCAGGCTGCGACGACGGACCAGCGTGTCGCCGAAGGCGATCTTGGCGACGCGGTCTTCGATGGCGCGGTCGATGTCCGGCGCGCCGCCATCCCACACCGCCTTGTCGATCTTGACGGTGTCGGCGGTGAGCTTCTGGTACAGCTCCTCGCGCCACGCCGGGTTCACCGCGAAGTCTGGCTTCACCTTGCCCTTCTGGCCTTCGGCAATGACCGCGATGTGGTTGAAGTACTTCTGGAAGCTCGGGGCGATCGCGCGACGGAACGCCTGCTCGGCGCTGGACAGCGTGTCCGGGGCGACGATCACGTCGGGCGTGATGGCACCGCCGCCGTACAGCGTGCGGCCGCTGGCCGACTTGTACATAGGACGCGCCTTGCGCACGGAATCGGTCTCCATCGAGTCGGGGAGCACTTCGACGAACTGACCTTCCGCGTTCATCTTGCGCTCCTTCTGAATGGAGCGACCCGACGGCGTATACCACTTGCCGGTCGTGATCTTGAGGGCGTAGCCGCCATCGAGATTGTAGACCGACTGCACGAGACCCTTCCCGAACGATGTGGTGCCGAGCACCAGCGCGCGGTCGTAGTCCTGCAGGGCGCCGGCGACAATTTCGGACGCCGAGGCCGAGCCACCGTCGACCAGCACGACGAGCGGAACCTCAGGAGCGAGGGGGTCACGCTCGGCGACGAACTTCTGGAAATCGCCACGGCCGCGCACCGACAACAGTTCCTTGCCCTTGGGCAGGAACAGGTTCGACATGGCGAAGGCCTCGTCGAGAATGCCGCCCGGGTTGCCGCGCAGGTCGATGACGATGCCCTTGGCGCCCTTCTTCTTGAGGTCCATCACCGAGTTGGCGATGTCTTCGGTGGTCTGCTCGGAGAAGCGCGTGAGCGGGACGTAGCCGGTGCGATCGTCGATCATCATGGCATACGGCACGGCCGGCACGTGAATCTCGGCGCGCTTGAAGCCGATCTTGATGGGCTGCGTGACACCAATGCGGCCGAAGGTCACGTTGACCGGCGAGCCGATGGGGCCGAGCAGCTTGTTCTGGACCTGCTGCGTATTGAAGCCACGCGCGTTGGTCGTATCGATGATCATGATCTTGTCGCCTTCCTGCACACCACCGCCCTCGGCGGGAGAGTTCGGGAAGACCTTATTCACAGTCACGTAATCACCGACCTTCGAGATCTCCATGCCGATGCCGGCGTAGCGACCATTGGTATTCCGCGAAAACTCTTCGAGCTGTTTGGGCGTGAAGAGCTCGGTGTATGGGTCGTTGAGTTCCTTCACCAAGCCGCGCGCGGCCTTCTCATAGAGCTGCTGCGCGTCGAGCGTGTCCACGTAACGCAGGGCGACGAACGTCAGCACCTGGTCGAGGAGCTGAGCTCCGCCGCGCGTGGACCGCGCCTGCAGGGCAAAGCCCCCGGCGAGCACGGGGAGGAGAATCAGACTGGCCAGGGCGGCCTTACGGGTGCGTGTCATGCGGCTGCTCTCAAAGGAGGGACCGGGAAGAACTCTCTAGAATACGTACGCCTGCCGACAGCCGCTGTTCCGGGACGCGGCGGTCAGGCCTCTTCGCGGGGACGGGAGCCGAGGACGTAGTCCACACTCCAGACCCGATCGTACTGCCGAACGGCGATATCCCTCACCAATCCGGCGCTCAACAGCATTTCATGCGCTGGTTGTAGGACGCGCTGGAGGTGGGAAGGGTACCGCTGGGTGAGCGGGAGCTGCTCGGCCAGCCGTTCCAGAGGCACGCGCCAAGAGAGGCGACCGTCGGAGCGGGCGACTTCGAGAATACGGTACAGTCGCCGGGCGACGGGCGAAGAGAGGGCGTGGTACCGAGCCGCCGACAGCGTGATGGTGTGGCGGGCCGCCAGATTCGCGCGCACGGTAGCCGACAGGGTGACGCGGGCATCTCCCGGTTCGCCGGCGGCGAGATTGCCGAACAGATGCAGCTGCTCGCGATCGGCGACCCGTCGGCGCTGCACCGACACGGTGCTCAGTACGGTGAAGCTGATGTCCTCGTGACCCGACTGCGCCGACCAGTACGCGCCGACCGATTCGAGGGTGGTCCGTTCGAGGCGCGACAGCGCGGCGCGCAGCTGCTCGTAGGTGCGGCCGTCGGCGCGCCGGCCCATCGAGCGCAGAAACGCGTGCAGCGTAAAGGTGACGCCTCCGTCGGCGGGCGAGCCGGCCTCGTTGTAGCGGTGCAGCAGCTCGACGTACACGTCCTGATCGAACGTGCCGGGCAGGCGATCGCCGGGAGCGGGGATGACACGCCACCGCCCACCGTTCTCGGTCGAGAACGACACGGGTGTATCGTCGGCGGAATCGCTCAGGCGAAAGAGCGGGAGTTCCTCGAGGGAACGATCGAGGATCACCCCGCGCACGGCCGGGCGCCTGCGTGCAGCGAGTGTCATCGAAGGAGTAAGCTGTCCGCTCGACGGTACGGGCGCCAGTCTAGGCGAGGGTTATGACCTGTCCGGAGACGTTCCGTGCCAGCGCACTGGCCAGAAAGGCGATGACATCGGCGACTGACTCGCGCTCGACATACTCCGTCTTGTCGCCCATATCGGCGAGGTTCGCGGCGGTGCGGACCGCGGTGGGCGCGACGGCGTTCGCCCGCACTCCGTACGGCTTCTCCTCGGCGGCCACGGCCCGCATGAGGGTGAGCACGCCACTCTTCGCGGCGGCGTAGGCGGCCATGCCCTTCGGCGAACCGCCGGGAAGCGCGGCGACCGAGCCGAAGTACACGAAGCTTCCCTTCGCCGCGCGCACCGCGGGAAGGAACGCACGCGTGGCACCGAACGCGGTTTCGAGATTGATCATGAACTGCTTGCTCCACGCGGCCGGGTCGGCATCACTGATCGGGCCGGTAATGCCAAACCCGCCCGCCGCACAGATCACGGCGTGCACCTGACCGCCGAACTGTGCTTGGGTTTGTTGGACCACTTGGTCGGCGGCGGCCTTCGCGGCATCGGCATCGGCGAGGTTGGCCACATGCGCCGTAGCGGCGAATCCCTGCGCGATGAGCCACGCGGCGCGCGCTTCGACTTCGGCGGGTTGTACGTCGAGCAACGCCAACGTCGCGCCGCGCTGCGCAAAGGCGAGCGCGACGGCTTCGCCCACCTGCCCGGCACGACCGACACCGGTGATCACGATGAGCTTGCCGCTGAAGTCAAGTGGGTCGGTCATTGGGCGTCTCGTGTTGTGCGGGAGGGCGTCGGAACGGCAGAAACCACAATGCAAAAATCGCACTGCAAATAAACAAACTGCAACAGCCGGAACACGGATGGCACTGACGTCACAGACAACAACACCGATAAGCAAGACGCGCCTTTTATCTTATCGGTGTTGTTGTCTGTGCAGTCCGTGATCTCCGTGTTCCGGCAGTTGCAGTTGCTGTTGCAATTACCGACGCGATCTACTTCGCCAGCAACTCGCGAATGGTATCGGCGGTGGCGTCGAGGCAGAGCGCGAGGCGATCCGGCGTGTGGTCACCCATGTGGCCGATGCGGAACGTGCTGCTCTTGAGTTTGCCGTAGCCGCCGCCGATCACGAAGCCGCGCCTCGCGACGCCCTTCACGATGTCATCGCCTTTCAATGTCGCGGGCAACGCGATCGCCGTAACGGTGCCGCTGCGCGCGTGGTCAGGCGCGTACACGCAGAACGGTTCGCCGGTCTCTTCGCGCAGCGATCGCACCCAGGCGTGTGTCATCTCCGCCATCGTGGTGTGTCGGGCCCAGCGCGCTTCGATGGTTTCGCGGGCGATGTGCTCACCTTGCACCGCAGTGGCGTACAGCAGCGAAATAGCCGGAGTGCTCGGCGTCTGGTTCTTGTGGACGAACTCTTCGAACTCCACCATGTCGAAGTAGAGGCCGCGCGCCGTAGCCTGACTGGCTTGATCGATGTAACGCTGCGACGCGACACCGAAGGCAAGACCAGGCGGCAAGGCGAGTGCTTTCTGCGAGCCGGTGAGGACGAAGTCGAGGTCCCAGGCGTCGGTTTCGACCGGCACGCCACCCACGCCGGTGACCGAGTCGACGAGCACCGCCGTGTCGTACTGGTGCGCGAGAGCGGCGAGCTCCGGCAATGACGTGAGCGTTCCCGTACTCGTTTCCGAGTGCACCACGGTGATGGCGGCGTAGCGACGCTCGCGGAGCGCGCTTTCGACGACATCCAGCGGAACCGCCTGGTGCCAGTCGCCGCCGACCACACGCGTTTCGCGGCCGCAGGCGAGCGCGATGTTGGCGAAGCGCTCACTGAAGGCACCGTTCACCATGCACAGAATCGGGCCAGGTGCGGCGCAGCGAATCGCCGCCTCCATCAGTCCGGTGGCGGACGAACTCGAGACATATACCGGACGCGTGGTTCGGAAAACCGGACGCAACCCATCCTGAATGCGCGCGAACAGCGCCTCGAATATTGCGCCACGATGCGGCAGCATCGGCGCCAGCATCGCCTCGAGCACGTCGCGCCGAACCTCGGTGGGGCCGGGAAGGAAGAACGTACCGAAGTCGGACATGGCGCTTTATCTCGAGGAGACTGGATGAAAGAGCAAGGGGTACAAGGCAGCGAAGCTGTCGGCTTCGGCGTCGGCGACGGCCACCACATTCTCGCGGCGTGCGACGCCGGTGTACGCGATGAATTCGGTCACGACCCCGCGTACGGCGGCATCGGTCGAGCCGTCGCCGATCATGACGGTCGGCGTGGCCAGGGCGAGTCGCTGCACCATGAGGGGCTTGCCACGCTGTGTGGACAGTGGCTGGTCACCATCGAGCAAGCTCATGGTGCCGTCGGTGTCGCGCGCGAGCGAGACCGCGTGCACGCGGTCGGTGGGCACGCCCAACTGCAACGCAATAGGCACGATGGCGATGCGCAGTCCGCCGCTCAGCAAGTGGACCTGCGTGCCGGCGCGCTGTAGCAGCGTGACGAGCTCCTGCGCGCCGGGCTGCAACGACTCGCGATACGCCTCGGCCAGCGAGATCAACTCGCCGGCCGTGGGACGGATGCGCTGCAATCGTCGCGTGTACACCGCTTCAATCGGCATCACACCGGCCATGGCCTGCGCCGTGAGCGTTTCACTTTCGCGGGCAATCTCCGGGTCGCGTCGCGCGGCCAGCCAGTCGATGCCTTCGATTGCACACACCGTGGAATCGACGTCGAAGATCACCGTCTTGAAGCGCGGACGTCGAAGGTCGACCGCCGCCGTTGTCGTCGCATTCACAGTACGTTGCCTTGCGCCAGCAGGCCGAGGGGATCGAACTCACGCTTGATCGCGTGCATCACGCGAAGCTGCGCGGGGCTGGCCTGCATCGGCAGCCACCGGCGCTTGAGTTTGCCGATACCATGCTCGGCCGCAACCGTACCGCCCATCGCGATCACTTCGCGCAAGGTAGCCTCGACCACGCGTTCAATGCGATGCAACTCCTCGGCATCCTGCGCGATGAAGTTCTGATGCGGATGGCCGTTTCCCGCGTGTCCGTACGCGATGCCTGATGTCACACCGGCGTCGGCGGCGAAGCGCCGCGCGATGTGCAGTGCCTCGGCCAGCCGGGGATACGGCACGGCCCAGTCGGTGCTGACCTTGCGGCCGCCGAACGGCCTCCGCGCCGCCCCACGCTCATTCATCGTGGCCGGGACGGCGTGGCGCAGATGTCGCGCCTCGCGCAGCGCGGTGACCGAATCGTATACGCGAATGTCGGCGCTGAGCGCGGCGTGCGCGTCGGCCAGTTCGAGCCACGCCTCGAGTGGCAGGTCATCGTCGGGGCGCGATTCGTCGGCGCCGGTTTCCTCGACATACACCACGGCGGTCGCGCTCGTGGCCCATCCCGTGCTGCCCTCGGCGGCGCGCGCGATGTCCATGGCGCCCTGATCGAAGAACTCGAGACAGCGCGGATGCACCGCGGCGGAACGCCGCGCCGACACCACGAACGCCAGCGCATCATCCTCGCGCTCGAATGGCACCATCAGGCCGAGCACCTGCGGAGGCAGCGCATGGAGCGCGAGTTCGGCTTCGACTACAACGCCGAGCGTGCCTTCACTGCCCACGAACCAATCGACGGGATCGTGCGCGATCGGATAGCCCACGGTGTTCTTCTCGAGCTGCGGTCGGCGCAGGTCGAGTCGCTCACCGCTGGCGAGCAGCACGGTGATCGCCCGCACGTGCGGACGCGTCGCGCCATAGCGAAGCGAGCGGGCGCCCGACGCGTTGCAGGCGATGGCGCCACCGATGGTGGACTCTTCTTCGCTGGTGGGATCAGGCGTGAACAGCAGGCCGGCCGCTTCCGCGGCCCGGCGTACATCCGCCACAATCGCGCCGGGCCCCACACGAATGCTGCGCGTATCCGTGTCGACTTCGCCAATCGTACCCAGCCCGCGCAACGACAACAGGAGCCCGTGATCGGTGATGGACGCGCCGGTCGTACTCGACTGCCATCCCGCCGGCGTCACGGCCGTGCGTGCCGAGGTCGCGTCGCGCAGCAGCTCCGCGACTTCCTCGATGCTCGTGGGACGTGCCACGGCATCGGGCGTCATCTCGAGGCCGGACGCATCACGCGCGAACGCCCGACGGATGTCGATATCGACGGTCGTCACGTCGCTGCTGATAGTCATCAGGGCGCCCGCCTACTCGGCGCCGAAGTGCGCGACACTCGCCGTGAGCACGTCGGGCAGTTCCAGTAGCGCCTTGCGGGTTTCTTCGCTGACGGCGCCGTCCACCGAAATCGCTGCCAGTGCGTCGCCGCCCTGGGCCAACCGGGCTTGATGATACTCGGCGATGTTGACCTTGCGTTCACCCAAGAGCGTGCCGACGCGACCGATGACGCCGGGCACATCGTGATTGGTGAGAATAAGCAGCGTCTGTCGCGGATTCACATCGACATGAAACTGCCCGATGCGCGTGAGCCGCGGCTTGCTGTCTTCGGGCGCCACGCCAGCGACGGCCAGCTGTTGCATGCCGCCGGCCAGCGCGATTTCGATGGCGCGCGGGTGTCCGAGCTCGTTGGACTCACCGACCGACAGTTCGAGGCCGCGCGCTTCGGCGAGACTGCGAGCGTTGATGAGGTTGAGGCGATCGGTTTCGATCACGCCTTCAAGGACACCGGCCGCGGCGGCGGCCAGCAGCGGCCCGGCGCCGTGCGCGAGATCGGGGCCGATGCGTAGCGCGAGCCGACGCACGGCGCGCATGCCCTGATCGGCCAGCACGGCACGGGCGACCGCCGCCGCGCGACGTGCCACCAGCATAGCAGGCTGCAGGTCTCCCCACTCACCCGACCCGCCGGCCACGTTGATCGACTTCGAGAGATCGTTGTGCAGCAGCGCATCGCGGACCGCGAGACAGACATCGCGCGAGACGTTGCGCTGCGCCTCGACTGTATTGGCGCCGAGGTGCGGCGTGAGCAGCAGGTTCGGTGCGGTGCGCAGCGGCGAATCGGCGACGAGCGGCTCGGCGGTGAACACGTCGAGTACGGCGCCGCGTAGCTGATCGGCTTCGAGCGCTGCCAGCAGTGCCGCTTCGTCGACGATGCCGCCGCGCGCCATGTTCACGACGATCGAACGGGCTGGCAGGCGACCCAGCTCCCGCTTGCCGATCATGCCGCGCGTTTCGTCGTTGAGCGGCACGTGCATGGTGAGGATGTTGCTCTCGGCGATCAGCGCATCGAGTGACGCCGCACGACGCACGCGGAGCGCGGTGAACCGTTCATCGGCGATGTATGGATCGAAGGCCACGACCGTCATGCCGAAGGCGTGCGCGCGCATGGCCACTTCACTCCCGATGCGGCCCAGTCCCACGATGCCGAGCGTCTTTCCCTTGAGCTCGCGGCCCATGAGTTTGGAGCGATCCCACACGCCGTTCTGCATGGAGAGCGCGGCGGCAGGCAGCTGCCGGAGCAGGCCGATCACTGTACCAAAGAACAATTCGGCCACGGCGACCGTGTTTCCGGCTGGCGCGTTGATGATCGCCACGCCGAGCTCGGTGGCGACATCAAGGGCGATGTTGTCGACACCGACACCGGCCCGACCGACGACCCGCAGCTTCTTCGCGGCGCGCAGCAGCTCAGCCGAGATTTTCGTCGCGCTGCGGCCGACGATCGCGTCGTAGTCGCCAATACGCCGTAGCAGTTCATCCTTCGGCAGCGTGGGGACTTCATCTACCAGCAGCTCGGTCTCGGCCGCGAGCAGGGCGAGTCCTTCCGGATCGACATCGTCAGTGACGAGAACGCGATATGCCATGAGTGCACACGAAAGGAGACGCCGCGTCGTGCGATGCCCGGATCAGGCATGACGCGACGCGGAGAAGAGGCAGTGGAATTGTATCCATCGGAGGGATCAACAGCCCGATCGGCAGCTCAGGTCCCGAAGTCGTTCCGGCCAAGCGTGTTGCGAAGCATTTCGCGCAGCGCCACCAGCAGGTCGTCGCGCGCAGCCGGAGAGTCGTCCCGTACATGTAACTCAACGCCGTCGGCGATGGGCACGTGTCGCCAGCTCGCCACGCCATTGTGCTTGGGCGCACTGGTGTCCATTTGCAGCGTCAGCGCAGGCGCAAGCGAAGCCGCGACGCGCCGTTCGAGCGCGTCGCCGGTGACTTCCCGCATTTCCTTCTTGATCGCGTCGAGCGTCTGCCCTTCACGCTGGCGGATCTTGATCGCGAGCAGCTGCAGCAAATGCCGATAGCCGTACGTCGCGGCAGTGCCGGCGCCTTCCGGTCGGTCGAGCAGCCCGTTGGCGACATAGAAGCGCACGGCGCGCGCACTGGGCATGGCCCGCGCTGACGCATTCGTGGGCTTCATGCCGGCAGAATCCACCAGCGTAGCGGCGTGGGCCGCGAGCCCGCGGGCATTCCACGGAGCATTTCGCGCGTGAGCGCGGAGAAGTGGGACGGGAGACTCGGCCATGGGGAGGGCAATATACGCTGGATCGTGGCCGTGTGCTGACCGCAATGGTGTTGCGTGACATTTGTGCTTCGACAACGATCACGCGACTGCGCCGACTCGCCAGGCCGCCCGTGTGACACTCCCCAGTATCACCCACCACCCACCGGGACGACCTGACGATTGTGTCGGCGCAGTCGCGTGACCGTGCCTGAGTTACCGATACGCTCTAGTTGCTGACCGCTGGCGCGAACGCGGAGCGAACGCCGACCGTCGCGGCGTACTGCGCGATCGTGGCGAGGTCGACGGGCTTCTCGAGGAAGTGCAGCGCGCCGAGGCGGAACGACGCCTGCCGATTGGAATCGTCGGGATATGCCGTCAGCACCAACACCATCGCGTCGGGCGAGAGCATCCCCGCGAGCGCCATCACCTGCAGTCCGCCGTCACGCTTACCGCCGAGCCGCAGGTCTGTCACGACGAGGTCGAAGCGCTGCGTGCGCAGCCGCTCGAGGGCCTCGGGGAGCAACTCTGCCGAACTGACCGCATTGCCTTCCACCTCGAACAGTTCGACGAGGACGTCGCGGATTGACTGTTCGTCTTCAACGATGAGGACGGTCTTGCTGACATCTGGCGACTTGATCATGCCACCCCTCAAAGCGAGAAGCGGGCCGCTTTTTACGATTTATGACAAGGCATTGCTGAGTAGGCTGTTAGCCTGCTGACTGGTCACAAGCCTGCTCGCCGCGCTGTCGGAAATCCGGTCGAACCGCACACGGTACCGTCCGAAGTTCGGGCAACCGAAGTTCGGTCAACCGAAGTCGGCTGGGTAGCGCTTGAGCTTTTCGAGGAGGGTGGAGCGGGCGATGCCCAGCAGGCGAGCGGCATGGGTCCGGTTGCCGCCACTCGCCACGAGTGCTTCACGGATGACTTCACGTTCGGCTTGTTCGAGCGTGCGCGGTTCGTTCGGTGTCGTGCCCACCGCGGCTCGAGGCGCTTCGGGTACGGCCAATCCGAGGTGTGCGGGCTCGATCGGCCGTCCTTCGGCCAGAATAGCGGCGCGCCAGATGGTGTTCTTGAGCTCGCGGATATTTCCGGGCCACCGATAGCCAGCCAGCGCGTCCTCTGCTTCGTTCGTTAGCGAACTGCCCTTCGGCAACATCGACATGGCCATCGTCAGGATCTCGTCCTGACGTTCGCGCAGCGGCGGCAGGGTGATGGTCAACACCTGCAACCGGTAGTACAAATCGGCCCGAAATCGCTTTTCGGCCACCGCGTCGGCCAGCGACTGATGGGTGGCGACGACGACCCTGGACGACGACCGCAGCATCGTGGTGCCACCCAGGCGCCGGAAGGTGCGTTCCTCCAGCACCTTGAGAAGCCGAGGCTGAACCTCTGTGCTCAATTCGGCGATCTCATCAAGAAATACCGTGCCTTCGCCGGCCACTTCGAGTAGGCCATGCTTGGCCTGTCGCGCATCGGTAAAGGCTCCCCGTTCGTGCCCGAACAATTCACTTTCGAAAAACGTGGCCGAAAGGGACGCGCAGTTGATTTCGACGAACGGCGAAAGGTTTCGTACCGAACGGTCGTGAATCTGGCGTGCGATGTACCCTTTCCCGGTACCCGTTTCGCCTTGCAGGAGAATGGGGGCGTCGGGATTCCGGGCGGCAAGATCGATGAGATCGGACACCGTGGGGGCCATAGCCGGCGGGGTCGCGTTGGAGCGCCCCTGCGCGCGAAGCACGGCGACCTCCTGGCGAAGCCGCCCGCGCTCGGCGGCGCGGGTCACGGCGGAGGCCAGCAGTTCGAGATCGACCGGCTTCTCCAGCAGATCCGCCGCGCCGTGCTTCATCGCGGCGACGGCGGTTCTCACGTCGGCATACCCGGTGAGCACGATGACCGCGAGATCGGGATCGTCGGCCCTGAGCGCCTCCAACGCACGGACGCCGTCGGCGTCGGGGAGGCGCAGGTCGAGCAGCACCACGTCAGGGGCGTGCTCGGCGGCCAGTTGCCGGCCTTCGGTGGCGGTAGAGGCTCCACGCGCGGTGAAGCCGAAGGTCTCGAAGAACTCGACCAACGTCGAGCGAACCGTCTCGTCGTCGTCGATGACGAGCAGCGACAGCGTCACGTGGCCGCCGTGGGGGGAAGCGTGAGTGTGAGCGTGGTACCGGCTTCGGGGGCGCTATCGATGCTGATCGTGCCGCCGTGCTCGTCCATGATGCGCTGGCAGAGGGCCAGTCCGATGCCGGTGCCGCCGGCTTTCGTGGAATAGAAAAACTCGAACACATGCGGCAGGACGTCGGGTGGGATGGCCGGACCGCCGTTGGCTAGGCGGCAGCGCCATCCACCGACCGGCGATACTTGCGAGATGAGCGCGAGTTCCGACCCCTCGGGAGCGGCGTCACAGGCGTTGACGAGGATATTGCGGCAGACCTGTCCCAGCTGCTCGACGTCGATCAGGCTGCGCACGGTGTGCTCCGGACGCACCCGGCGGATCGAGAGCTGCCGAGCCTCGAGGCGGGCGCGTTCACCGTCGAGAATGTCGTCCCAGACCGCTTCGGGGTCGGCGGGCACGAGATGCGCCGCGTTGGGACGGCCGAACTCGAGCAGCGACGTCACCATCCGGTTCAGTCGTTCGACCTCGCGCAGAATGCGTCCGACGTTCTTCTCGACGACGGGGTCTTCTTTGGCGCGAAACTGAAGCAACTGGGCGGCTGAGGAGATGCCGAACAGCGGATTGCGGAGTTCATGGGCGACGCCCGCCGCAACCTCCCCGATTGCTTCAAGTCGACGCTTCGACTCCACGCGTCGCACCAGCCAGGCGCGCTCGATGGCGACGGCTGTTTGCGCCGCGATCACGGCCAGCACGCGTTCGGCCTCTTCGAGCGCCTGCTCGGACTCGATCGGCTCGGCGTAGAGGGTGATGGCGCCGAGTACACCCTCGGCGGTGATCAGCGGGGCGGTGATCTCGAGACCCACGTTGGTGGACTGTCGGGCCACCTCGCCGGTGGCGAGCGCGTCGAGCCAGGTGCGGAGCAGCCGGACTTCGAGCTCCGCGCTGGAGTGTGCGTCGTATCCTTGCCGGTGGGTGATACGGAATTCGGCGGTGTCGTCGTCAGCGAGGGCAATGACGAAACCGGTGGAGGGGACGGCGCGAAGGAGCTGGTGTGCGACCTCTTCGTAGACGCGATCGAGGGAGATCGCCTCAGCGAGGGCAATACCGGTGTTGATCAGCGCTTCACGCGAGCGGTGGCTCGGCGTGATGTCCACCGTGGAGAAGACGAAGCCGGAGACCTGCTGGCCGTCGTCGATGGCGGTGACCTGCATGAGGAACACGCGTTCCTCGTTGGGCGAACTGCAGGGGAACTCCCATCGCACGACCGGAACGCGCCGATCGCGTAGGAGCGCCATGGCGCGTTCGATCTGCTCGCGCGAGGGGTCGTCGGACACGCTGTCGAACACCGAACGCCCGAGCACCGCCGCTTCCGTGGCGATGCCGGGCGCTCCGTTGTCTGTGGCGAACTTGGACCATGCGCTGTTGGCCGCCGTGATGCGTCCGTCGAGATCGACGGACCACACGGTGAGCGGCAGCGCGTCGAGCAGCCGCCGCACGAACGGCGGCTGCTCGTCGGGCGGCATCACCGGCGCTTCGCGCCCTTCTTGGCGGGCTTGGCGGCTTTCTTGACGGCTTTCGCGGGTGCTTTCTTGGCCGCCTTCTTCGGAGCTGCCTTGACCGGCGCTTTCTTGACCGACTTGGCCGGCGCCTTCTTTGCCGGTGCCTGCTTGACGGCCTTCGCGGGCGCCTTCTTGGCCGGCGCCTTCTTGACTGGTGCCTTCTTCGCTACGGCCTTCTTGGCGGCCTTGGCGGGCGCCTTCTTGGCCGGTGCCTTCGCTGCGGGCGCCTTCTTGGCCGGCGCCTTCACCGCGACCTTCTTGACCGGGGCTTTCTCGACCTTCTTGGCCGGAGCCGGCGGAGCCGGTTTGGCCGCTGGGGCTTCGGCTTTCGGCGCCACCGGCGTCTTGGGGGCCTTCGGGGCGGCTGGCGCCTTCGGGGCCTTGGGGGCCCTTCACGGGCGCAGGAGCCGGGGCTTCGGCGACGGGTTCGGCCTCGTCATCGTCAAGCTCCTCGATGTCGTCGATCTCCTCGATGATCACCGGTGCTTCGACCTTCGGCTCCGCCTTCGGTGCCTTCGGCTTCGGGGCCGGCTTCGGCGCACCCGGGTTCTTGGGCGGACGACCAGGGCCACGACGCACAGGGCGACTGAAGATGTCGTCTTCGTCGTCCTCGTCTTCGATCAGCTCGTCCTCGAAGCTGTCGCCCTCGTCTTCGTCATCGTCGTCCTCCTCGTCGTCGTCGGCACTATCCCAGAGGGAATCGCCGCCTTCGGAGGGAAGGCCGTAGCCATCCTCCTCGTCTTCGTCGTACGACGAGCGGCCGTAGCCCACATCATCCATGTCGTCATCCATCAGATGGAGCTTCCCAATCTCGTCGCCACGCGGCATGACGCCTCCTCTCCTCGGAAAAGTTCGAACGCGGTCGTCGTCCGTACCGGTTTGAACACCGGCTGCGGCGACGCGGCTCGTGATACCCAGACTTCGTGTGCTGCTGAATAGCACGACCAAGTACATACAAAAAGCGCGGGAGTCAAGCGCTGGGCTTACTTCACGCGCGGAATTCCTTCCACGGTTCCGCCGCGAACGACGGCATTGAGTGCGTCGTAGATGCGCGGCTCGAGCAGACGTCCCGCTTGCGTGCGCAGGTAGTCGAGGGTCGTGTCGGCCGTCATGGGCTCCCGATAGGCGCGCTGTGAGGTGAGGGCGTCGAACGCATCGGCGGCGGTGAGAATCCGCCCGCCGATCGTGATATCCTCGGCGGTCCGCCCGAACGGGTAGCCACTGCCGTCCCAGTGCTCGTGATGGTCGCGGATGAAGTGCAAGGCATCGCCGAGGTGGTGGAGCGGTGAGAGGATGTCGAGACCGATCCGCACATGATCTTTGACGTGCGCAAACTCCTCGTGCGTGAGGGGGCCGGGCTTGTTGAGCACTGCTTCACGGATTCCGATCTTTCCGACATCGTGCAGCCGCCCGGCGGTGTGGATACAGTCCACCGTGCCCGATTCGAGCTCGAGATGCCTGGCAATCGCGGCCCCGATCTCCGCCACCCGCTGGGAGTGTCCCCGCAGGTAGAGGTCCTTTGCTTCCATGGCGTTGATGAGGGTCTCGGCCACGCTCACCGTCATCACGCGGAGCGCCCCTTTTTCGTGCTCCAGCTGGACGGTGCGGAGTGCGACTTCCTCGCGAATGAGACGATCGACGGCCCGACGCTCCACGCTGCGGACGCGACGCATCATCGCGCGCTCGACCGCTGCCTGCAGGTCGGGAAGCTCGACGGGTTTGGTGAGATAGTCGAACGCCCCGCTGGAGAGCGCCTCCGTGGCGCTGGCGGCGTCGTTGACGGCGGTCAGCATGATGATGCCGAGATCGGCGTCGAGCGCGAGGGCACGCGGTACGACGTCGAGGCCACTGATGCCGGGCATCCGCAGATCACAGAGCATCAAGGAGAATCGGTGTTGGCCAAGTACCTCGAGCGCGGCGGCACCGGAGTCGGCCACCTCCACCTCGAACCCGCGGGTACGCAGAAAACGACTCAGCGCCAGCCGGATCGTGGACTCATCGTCGACGACCAGAATGCGACGCATGGAATCCTGTGCCAGCGCGGCACCGGCGGCTTCGATCGCTTCGATCGGATCGTGTCCCGGAAGGCTGGTCATAGTCGCTCGGAAGGCACCGCAGGGAGAGTGATGGTGACAGTCGATCCCACGTCGGGCTCGGACTCGACGCCGATCGTTCCGCCGTGTGCGTGAATGATACCGTAGCTGACGCTGAGGCCGAGCCCCGTGCCGACGCCAGCCGGTTTGGTGCTGTAGAACGGCTCGAAGATGCGTCGGCGCACGTCGGCTGTCATGCCGATGCCCGTGTCGACCGCGGAGATGGTCACCTGGTCGACATCGTGCGTGGTGCGGATGACCAACCGTCGCTGGTCCCGCCCGAGCATCGCGTGTTCCGCGTTGCCGATCACGTTGAGCAGGACTTGCTGGAGCTTCTGTGAGTCGCCACTGATACGTGGAGCGGTCGAATCGAGTTGCAGGTCGACCTTCACGCCGGCGCTGCGCAGCGGGTACGCGCGGAGCCGAACGGTTTGCTCGATCACCTCGTTGATATCGACCGGTCCCGATCCACGCTCGGTCTTGCGTGCGAACAGCAGCAGATCCTTGATCACCGTTTTGGCGCGGTCACTTTCCTGCTTGATCAGCTGCACCGATTCGCGCTGATCCTCCCGGAGCTCTTCCTCGAGCAGGATCTGTGCGAAGGCGGAAATCCCGGTGAGGGGATTGTTGATTTCGTGCGCGACGCCCGCCACGAGTTCGCCGAGGGCCACCATTTTTTCGGTATGACGCAGCTGCTCCTCGAGACGTCTGTCCTGACTGACGTTTCGCACGCTGACCACCTGTCCGAGGAGCTCGCCGTCGTGTCCGGTGAGCGGGCTGATCGTGACCGCGGCGGGAAATTCGCTGCCATCACGTCGGCGATGCACGTCGTGTGACAGGCGCACCCCGGATTCAAGCAGGCCGTCGGCTTCGCGCATGCCCTCGCGGGCATCCTGTCCGGCGACGAGTTGCTCGAACTGCATCTCCATGAGCTCCACCTGCGACCAATCGTACTCGCGCGCGGCGGCCGGATTGGCATAGCGCACGCCCACGCGATCGAGAATGAAAATCGGGTGGTCGATCGTGGTGAGTGCCGTGGCGAGGAGGTGCTCGCGTTCGCGGGCGAGTCGCTCTTCCTCGTCGAGCAGGAGGGCCTCGAGGGCCAGGGCCAGCGAGGCGGACAGCCGTTCCAGCGTGATGCGATCGCGCTGTCGCAGCGGCGCGGCACGCGGGGCGGTTACCAGCAATACGCCAAGGCTGCGTTCGCGCGCGGCGAGCGGCACGGCCAGCGCCCATTCGTCGGGGAGGGAGTCGGCAACGCTGGCCGGTGCGACATCGCGAAGACTGGTCAGTTCGGCGGGTCGGCCATCCGGTGCCGCTTGCTGTACGCCGCGGGAGCTCGCCGGCCGTTGTCCCTTGAAGAGATCAAGCGTGCCGCTGGTCGCGACGTATTCGATGTGCCCATCTCTCGCGCGGGCGACGCCGATGGCCTTGCCGATCGAGGGGACGAAGCGGTCGAGTACGTGCAGCAGTTCGGTTGCGCCGTCGGCCAGCGAGACGGCCTGCAGCGTGACTCTGGCCAACTCCGCAGCGCCTTCGGCGCGTTGGCGCTGGAAATCCTGCAGCGCGAACAGCCGCGCGGTTTCCACGGCCGTACCCGCGTGGCGCGCGATGATGGTCAGCAAGTCGAGATCCTGCATCACGAAGGCGTCGCGCCTCGCGCCGAGCAACCTGATCACGCCGGCACTGCGCTGACCGAAGCGCACGGCGGCGCAGAGCTCCATCGTGCTGCGCGCCACGTCGGGGCCCGCGATCAGATGCGACGCCACCCGCGGAATGCCCGTCTGTGCTGTGGCTGTGGCAAGCTGCGCTTCTGCGAGGGTGACCGGATCAGTCGAAATGACGCGACCAGCCTCCATGTGCAGGACGCGCTGCAGTCCCTCGGCACTGAAGGAGAGGACATCGATCACGTCGCAGGGAATCACCAGGTGCACGGCGTCGGCGATCGCCTGCGGCAGGCTCTCCTCGCTGGTGAGCTGGGTCAGCTGTTGCTGTGCGCGGGCCAGGAGGGCGAAGCGATCGGCCCGTCGTTCGAGTTCACCCAACTGCAGCGTGTTGCGGAAGGCGAGGGCGACCTGTGTGGCGAGGTTGGTGAGCATCTCGCGCTCGTCGTCGTCGAAACGTCGCGCCCCGAGATAGCGGATGGCGAGGACACCCTGGGCCCGCTCCTCGAGCACCAGGGGCAGCAGCGCCAGCGACAAGACGCCGGCCTCGACGAGGGCTTGACCGATGTCGTCGAGGTTGGACTCCGCGCTCAGGTCCTCGATGAACATCGGTGTTGCGTCGAGGACGACGTGGCCCAGTCGCGTGCGCCAGAAGGCGGATTCGATACGGTTGCGCGCGAAGCTGGCGACACCCCATTGATGCTCGAAGCGCGCGGTCTTGAGCTGCGGATCGGCCGCATACACCGCGAAACCGTCGGCGCGTAGTTCCCGGCCGAGGATTTCGGCCAGTCCGCGGTAGAGCGCGTCGGGCGTGGTGGCATCGGCGAGCGACCGGGCCGTCTTCACCAGCACCGCGTTCACGAGGGCGGCGCGTGCGGCATCTTCGGCGCGGGCGCGGGCATCGCTGGCCGCCGCTTCGGCCTGTCGCACCAGCGCGCTGCTCCGCATGACCATCGCGCCGTGGGCCGCGACGTGTTCGAGCAGCGCGAGGTCGGCGTCGTTGAAGGCGCCGTGGCTGGTGTTGATGCAGGCGAGCAGACCGACGACTTGACCCGCGAGGAGGATCGGCGCGAGCGCGAGCTGTTGGACGTCGAGCGGATGCGGCGAGAGGGGGTCGACGCGGAGATCGCTGTTCTGACCGCTCGTAGACTGGGGACGCTTCGTGTCCACGACGTGCCGAAAGGCCGAGGGGGCGTCGGCGATCGGAAAAGTGGCCCCGTTGGAGAGCTGGGTGGCACCCGTGGGGGCCGTGACGCAAAAACTCTCGCCGGCGATCTCGAGTACGCAGGCACCGGACGCTTCGACGAGTTCGCGAGCGGTTTCGGCCAGGCGCACATACAGCTCAGGGGTGCTCAGCGCGCTGTTGGCGAGGTCCTGCACGAGCTGCGTGAGCTGCTCGGGAATACGTTGTGGCGCCATGTCACGAGGCAGCGCGGGCGGCGAGAACGGTGGGGGAGTCCACAGCGGGCATACGCCATCGTATGCGCCAGCGCGTCAGTCTACACCACAGCGTACCACGAATCTCCAGCGTCGGCAATCAGCAGATCACGACGACGCCGGAGCATTCTCCCTCACCTTCGACTCAGATGGGCCGACGGGCGTCCGCGGCAGCGCGGTCGATCTCCGCGCGGTGCATGTCGTAGTCGGGCAGCCGGGTGGCGAGTTCCGGTTCGAGCGCCTTGAGCAAGCGCTGGTCGAACGCCTTGGCGGCCGCCGTGTTACCGGTCATCCGGGCAGCGCGGGCGGCGAGGAGCAGGCCGAGCAGATTGTCCGGCGTGGCCTTGAGGATGGTATCGGCCTGCGCCGTGGCGACGGCCGGGGCGTTGGTTACTTCAGCGATGCGGCCGAAGTGATAGCGCTCGTCGGTGGTCGGCCCTTCGAGCATTTCGTGCGATGCCATGGCCATCGGCGCGAAGAAGGCGACCGAGTCGACCTTGCCGGCCTCGGCGTACTCCATAATGCGCGTATACAGCCGGTTGGCGCGCTCGCTCGGCGAGAGGTTCGCGATGTTCGGTGGCGCACCCCCGCTCCCACCCTGAGCGAAGGGTGCCGCACTCGCGCCGTCAACCGCCTGCGTTGGCAGCGAGTTGGCCGACCCGTCGATACCGGAACCCTTGGCCGCACCAAAGTTCTTGCCGGCGACCATCGCCACAAGGGCCAAAAGGGCCACGAACGCGACGCCCCACGGAAGGATCGACGCGGCGCCACCGGAAGCGGCCGGCGTGCGGGTGAGGGGCATTCCCTGGCCGAACGGGGTGCCACAGCGATGACAGAAGCGGGCGCCAGCCGAGAGAGCCGCGCCACAGGCCGCGCAGAAACCCGCGCCACCGGAAGGGGCCGAGCCCCCGGAAGGATTGGATGAGGTCATGAGCCTTGGAAAATACTACAATACGGCACGCGTGTACTCCTCCTTTCTTGCCGAATCGTGCCGATTCAGAGTCGCTCTCTCGTTCCTCCCGCCCTGACGGGCGCCACCGCCACGGATATCCTCGAATTGGCGGAGGCGCATCAAGTGCGTTTTCTGCGACTGCAATTCACGGATATTCTGGGCGTCATCAAGAACGTCGAGATTCCGTCGTCGCAATTCAGGAAAGCGCTGCAGGGCGACATCATGTTCGACGGGTCGAGCATTGAAGGCTTCGTTCGGGTCGAGGAGTCGGACATGCTGCTGGCCCCGGATCTGACCACGTTTCAGATCTTTCCGTGGGGGGACCCGGCGGCGCGGGTGGGTCGCGTGATCTGCGACGTGAACCGCCCCGACGGAACGCCGTTCGAGGGCGATCCGCGCTGGGTGCTGAAGCGTCAGGTGGCGCGGGCGGCGGAGCTGGGCTTCGTGATGAATGCCGGTATGGAGGCCGAGTTCTTTCTGTTCAAGCCCACGGCCGACGGCCGGCCGGCGACGGACACGCACGACGTGGGCGGCTACTTCGATCTGGCACCGATGGATCTCGGGGAAGATGCGCGGCGTGGCATCGTGGATGCGCTCGAGCAGATGGGATTCGAAGTGGAGGCAGCGCACCACGAAGTCGCCCACGGGCAGCACGAGATCGATTTCCGATACGCCGACGCACTGCGCACCGCCGACAACATCGCGACGTTCCGCTTCGTCGTGAAGCAGGTTGCACGTCAGTTCGGCTTGATCGCGTCGTTTATGCCGAAGCCGGTGTTCGGGCAGAATGGCAGCGGCATGCACACGCACCAGTCGTTGTTCAGCGCAGGCCAGAATGCGTTCTGGGATCCGCAGCGCGAGTGGGCCTTGAGCTTGACGGCACTGCACTACATCGGCGGGTTGCTAAAGCACGCGCGCGCGTTGTGCGCGGTGACGAATCCGCTGGTGAACTCCTACAAACGCCTCGTCCCGGGATTCGAGGCGCCGGTGAACGTGGCGTGGAGCATGCGGAATCGCTCGCCGATGATCCGCGTGCCGGAGCGCCGCGGCATGGGCACGCGACTGGAGCTGCGGACTCCGGATCCGAGTGCGAACCCGTATCTTGCCCTCACGGCGATGCTGGCGGCCGGCTTGGACGGCATCGAGACGCGCGCGGACTGGCGCGAGCCGGTGAACACGAACATCTGGGAGATGTCGTTTCGCGAGCGGCGTCGCCTGCGCGTCGACGACTTGCCGCAGGATCTCAGTGAAGCGTGTGACGAGTTGGAGAAGAACGACGTGATGCGTGAAGCGCTGGGCGAGCACATCACTGAGCAGTTCCTGGCCGCGAAGCGTGCCGAGTGGCGTGAATACAATCAGCAGGTGAGCGCGTGGGAGCTCGAGCGCTACCTCGCGAAGTACTGAGCGTCGTACAGGTGTCTACCATCGGGAGAGGTTGATGAGCGTTCGTTCGTTGTTCGCGCGGGCCGATGAGGTGTTGGCGCAGCGGTATCCGTTCGTGCTACCGGTTCTGGGATACGACACGAAGGCCGTCGAGCCGGCGATCGATGCGCAGACGATGACGATTCATCACGATCGTCATCATGCGGCATACGTGACGAATCTGAACAAGGCACTGGACGCGCTTCCCGACCTGCATCAGTACACGCTGGGCGAGTTGTTGATGGGGATGCGCAAGTGGCCGACGGCGGCGCAGGCGGCGATCCGCAACAACGGTGGCGGCCATGCCAACCACGCGTTGTACTGGGGATTGCTGGCGCCGGGCAGCACGTCGTCGACAGCGCCGAGCGGTCAGTTGGGGGAGATGGTCGCGCGCGATTTCACCACGGTCGAGGCGTGCAAGGCGGCGCTCAAGGCGGCGGGACTGGCGCAGTTCGGCTCCGGGTGGGCGTGGCTGGTGAAAACAGCCACGAGCCGGCTGGTCGTGCGCGGGCTTCCGAATCAGGATTCGCCATTGCTGGAAGGCGAATTGCCGATCGTCGGTCTCGATGTGTGGGAGCACGCCTACTACCTAAAATATCAGAACCGTCGGGCCGACTATCTCGATGCGGTGTTGGCGCGCATCAACTGGGACGTGGCCAGCGCGCAGCTCAAGCGGTGACGGCAGTGGGTGCGTTCGAGCCGCGTGCGGTGACGCTTGGTGGTCGCGTGGTTCGGCTGGAGCCGCTGAGCGCGGCGCACGCCGATGGCTTGTTGGCGGCGGGACACCACGAGGCGTTGTGGCGCGTCACGGTGCAGCCGCCGCTGGTGTCGGCGGACGCGGTCTCGCGCTATCTGGCGCAGGCGGCCGAGCAGGCCGCGCGCGGCAACGAGGTGCCCTTTGCGATCGTATCGTGCGAGACGAACGCGGTCATCGGCTCGACGCGCTGGATGGATATCGCCCGCCCGCATCGTCGCGTGGAGATCGGCGGCACGTGGCTCGCGCCGACAGCGCAGCGCACGCTGGCGAACACCGAAGCGAAGTATCTGCAGTTGCTCCACCTGTTCGAGGTACTCGCCGCGGTGCGCGTCCAGTTCAAGACCGACCTGCGCAACACGCAGTCGCAGCGCGCGCTCGAGAAGCTCGGTGCGATCCGCGAAGGGGTGCTGCGCCGCCACATGGTGGTGCGCGACGGTTTCGTGCGCGACAGTGTGTACTACGGCATCACCGACGCGGATTGGCCTTCTGTGAAGGAGCGGTTGCAGGAGCGGTTGTCGGCAACGGGCGACACGCAGCAGCAACGGCAACCGCAACAGCCTGAACACGGAGACCATTGATTGCACGGACAACAACACCGATAGGCCAACAGCGCTTTTTGCTTATCTGTGTTTGTTCGGCGTACTCTGTGGTCTCCGTGTTCAGGCTGTTGCTTTTTGCTGTTGCCGTACCATCCTATGTCCCTGGGCTCGGTCATCCTTCCTCGCACACGTCTCATGAAACGTCTGACTGCGGCAACTCTGGTGGTGGCGATGCTCGCGGTCGCACTTCCTTCCGACGTGCGCGGGCAAGGTGCCAAGCCGTTCGTGGTGCCGGAGGCGGCGGCGCTGCTTCCCTGGGCGCAGCAGATTACTGTTCGCGAAGAGTGGCTCACCAAGCGGCACGCGCTGCTGTTGCCGATGATGCGGCGCCACAAGATCGGGATGTGGATCGTGGTGAACGAGGAGTTCCACGACGATCCGCTGTCGCAGTACGTCGCGCCGCCGCGGCCCTACACGGGCAATCGCGACTTCTTCGTCTTCATCGACGGCGGCGACCAAGGACTCAAGAAGTTCGCAATCACCGCGTACACCGAGGAGAATCTGGCGCGCTTCTTCGACGCACCGTTCACCGAACCGCGTCCGCCGGCCACTACGCTCCGTGACCTGTATCAGCAGTACAAGCCGGCCACGGTCGGACTTGGCATTCGTGGACGGCGCGGGCAGACGCGATCGCTCGGCTACGACGCGTATCGCTTCCTGGCGGAGACACTCGGTGAGGATGCCGAAAAGACGTTCGTGAGTGCGAGTGATTTGATCGAAGAGTATCTGGACACGCGACTGCCTGAGGAGACGGCGCATTACCGCGCGGCGGTATCGGTCACCGAGGCGATCGTGAAGCGCGCGCTGTCGAATGCGGTGATTACGCCCAATCGCACGACCGTGGGTGATGTTCGTCGTGCGCTGTTCGACATGCTGGGCGCCGCTGGTGTGCGCACCTGGTTCCAGCCTGACCTGCGGGTACAACGGAAGGGCGACGACATCGCCACGTCGCGCGGATTCCTGGCCGTCGCCCCGGAGAGCACCGTGATTCGCCACGGCGACGTGGTCCACGTGGACTTCGGCATCAGCTACATGGGCTTCGATACCGACTGGCAGAAGATGGCCTACGTACTGCAGCCGGGCGAGCGTGATGTGCCCGAGAGCTTCAAGCAGGCCATGGCGAACACCAACACGTTGCAGGATGCGGTCATGCTCCGCCACGCGCGGCCGGGCGCTACCGGGGGCTCGGTGTTCACGAATACGATGGCCGAAATGAAACAGCGCGGTATCGAAGCCATGGTGTACTCGCATCCCATCGGGACGCAGGGGCACGGACTGGGAGCGTCGATCGATTTCCGTAGCCCGCTGCGCAGCGACACCACCGCGCAGAACTCACGACTGCGTCTGGGCTCGTACATTTCCATCGAACTCAACACGGCCACGCCGATTCCCGAGTGGGGAGGCAAGAAGCTGTTCGTGATGATGGAGGACGATGCCTTCCTCACCGACCAGGGGTTCCGCTTCTTCCGGCCACGTCAGGAGTCGTACTACCTGATCAAGGCGGCAGGCAGTGCGATGTAGCGCGGCCTGCCGCGGTGGTGCTCAGTAGGCGTAGCCGAAGATGATGTTCATCTCGTCCGTGGAGAGCAGGCCGAAGCCGATCGAACGGTCGGTGACATTGTTGAACGTGACGACCGACACGAGGGCATCGCCTGGCTGCAACACGATCGGCGTGTCAAAGTTCGTGAAGCCCGGGTGCTCCCAGTCGGTGTTGACATACACCGACGTCTCGGTGCCGTCGGCGCGTCGCAGGCGGATCTCGTAGCGCTCGCCCATCGAGTGCATATGCGACGTGAGCCCCAGCACCGTCGTGCGCACCGACATTGGAAACACGGTGCGGATGGTGGTGCGCTGCTTCGCCGGCAGCGAGAAGCTGGTGTTGGCGAGATTCAGCGTGCGAGCCACCGTCTGCACCTGCGCACGGTCGGCCGTGTAGAGATTGGCGAACGCCTCGCCCGGCAGGTCGATCGGCGCCCGATTCACGTAGTGCACGTTGAAATCGAGCGATGCATTCGCCGGCAGGCGCAGCGCGACGCCGGGTGGAAACCGGTAGTCGAAGTCCTGCGTCATGGCACCCGCGAAGTACACGTGACACGCCATCGGTAGCATGTTCACGATGTTCATGGTGCCATCGGCATTCCGGATGTCGCGTACGGCGTCGGCCGACGGGCGCAGATTGCACGGGAACGACGTGCGGCTCTCGTCGAAGGTATACAGCAGGAGATGGTGGCTTCCCGGCCGCATGCGCGACTGAATCCGCGTCACATAGAGGTCGTTCGCATTGCCGACGCGGCGGTACACGAACAGCTCCCGCTCAGAACCGGGGGAGACCGCGAAGCTGTCCACCTTGAGCTGCAGTCCGGCCGTCGTCGGGGCGCCCAGCGGTGTGAAGCTCGCCGACTGCAGGCGGACATCGGCCAGCACCGCCGTGTCGACGACGTGTCCGCTTCGCGGCGCGCCGGCTTCGATCCACCGACGCACGTATTCGAGCTGGCCGGCGGTGACGCCCTTGGTGGTGCCCATGGGCATCAGCTGGCCATAGTCGCGACTGTGGTGGCCCGGGACCCACGACAGCTTGTGGTAGAGCAGCGAGCTATCGGCCCGAAACGGCTTCACGCGGGTCACGCCGTCGGCCCGTGCGATCTGTTGGACCGCGCCGACGCCGACCAGCTGCAGATAGGCGGAGTCGCTGGTGAGTACAAGCTGGGACTGACGGGCATTCGCATCGCCGGTGCGATGACACGAGACGCACGACCGATCGAGAATGTCGCGCTGAATTCTGGCAAAGGTGCCGTCGACGGCAGCGCTGGCCGGGAGCCCGTCGGTGGCCGCATCACCACCGCAGGCGCTGACCAAGCCGAAGAGCATCGACCACGCAATGCGCGAGCACGGCACGAGCACTTGGCGAAATCTTCTGGGCGTCATCGATCTCCGTGTGCCGAGCGGCGAACCAACAGGGTAGGACCGACAACGTATGTGGATCCGAGGCTGGTGGCCAGCGCGCCGCGGGCCGTGCCTGTCACCGGAGGAATGTGCTAACATGCGCCATGACGTCACGTCGCGATTTTCTCAGGGTCTCTGGTGGCTGCGTCGCCCATGTGCTGCTTTCGTCGGCCTGTGCGTCGTCGGGCACCCGCCATCGATGGACCGCCCCGCAGCAACCGGTGGTCGTCACCACGCCGTTCGCGCATCTCGATGCGATCGGGCCGGACACGTGGGCGGTGATCTCCACGCCACTCGGAGGCGATCGTACCACGTTCGGCAACGGCGGCATAATCGCCGGCCGCGCCGGGGTGATCGCGGTCGAGGGCTTCTATCGTCCAGCCGGTGCCACCTGGCTCGCCGAGCGGGCGCGGGAGCTCACGGGGCGGTGGCCCACGCACGTCGTGCTCACGCACTATCACCTCGATCATGCCGGAGGCGTGCAGGGATACGCCCGTGACGGCAGCGCGGCGCCGCAACTGCGTTCGACCGCCGTCACGCGCACGCAGGCGCTCGGTGGCGGTCCGGTGGCGCCGGTGAAGGATGCATCGTTGGAGCGGGCCTTCGCGGACGTCGTGGTCGTGGATGCGACGCGCACCAGCCGCATCGACCTCGGGAATCGCGTGGTCGAGCTCATTCCGCTGCGCGGACACACGGCCAGCGACCTGGCCATCGTCGACGAGAACGCGGGGATCACGTTTGCCGGCGACCTGCTGTGGAACGGCATGTTCCCGAACTTTGTGGATGCGACCCCGCCTCAGCTGATTGCCTCGATGACGCAGCTGGCCGCGCGGTCACGTCATGCCTTTGTGCCCGGGCACGGCGGTATGGCCGACCGGGCAAGCGTGGCGCGCTATCTGGATCTGTTGGGTGACCTCGGCGCGCACGCCGGCCGTGAGCGTGCGGCCGGTCGTACGGCGGTCGAAGCGGCGGCGAGCTACCGCCTGCCCGCGTCGCTTGGCGAGTGGATGGCGAGCAAGACCGGCCTCGAGCGGGCCATGACCGCGTGGTGGCGCGCGCCGGGTTGAATTCCTACGGCTGGATCTTCGCGCGCCGCTGCATCAGCGCTTCGATCTCGTCCATCTCGCGCGGCACGAGCGAAATGCGCTCGAGTCCCTTGCCGGTGATGATGTAGTCGTCTTCGATGCGCACGCCGGTGTTCTGATACTTGAGCACCGTGCTGCGTACCTTCGCGATGAAGGCGCGGTTCTTCGGCGTATCGGGCAGCACGTCGAGCGCCTTGGTACTCACGTAGATGCCCGGCTCGATCGTGAACGCGTCACCGACGGCGAACTTGGCGTCGAAGCCATTCTCCTGCATCGGGTCGTGCACGGCGAGTCCGATGCCGTGCGTGATGCCGTGAATCATCCACAGGTTCGACTGCCGGCACTGCGCCGGGCTCGTCGTACAGTTCACGTTCCAGGGCGGATCGAACGAGGCGTCAACACTCTCCACGAGCCCGAGGGCGGCGAGGCCACGCGCGCGTAAGGCCACCGACGAATCGGCGGCGGCGCGCACGCTCATGCCGGGCTTGGAGAATCGCTCGGCCACATCCTGCGCGTCGCGCACCAGCTTGTACAGTTGGCGCTGTTCAGCGGTGTAGGTGCCACTGACTGGAATCGTGCGGGTGATGTCTGCCGCGTAGCCGCGATACTCGGCCGCGGCGTCCATGACCACGAGGTCGCCGGGTTTCGCGGGGTCGCCGGCTTTCATGTAGTGCAGTGTGGTCCCGTTGATGCCGGCGCCGACGATCGATCCGTAGGCTGGGCGTTCGGCCCCGCGACGCGTGAATTCGTACTCCAGCGTCGCGCGCAGCTCGTACTCCCGCGTCGGATTCGCCGTGAGCATCGCGGCGCGATGACCTTCGGCGCTGATCTCGGCGGCCTGACGGATGAGCGCCATCTCGGCGTCGGACTTCTTCGCGCGCACCTGCAGCACGAGCGGCATCCCGTTGCGAACGGTCAAGGCGGGGAAGCGCTTGGCGAGTCCCTTCAGGGCCTCCTGCCCTCGCGTGAGCGTGTCATTGCGTGCGAAGTCCATCGTTTCCACGTCGGGAACGTGGTAGAACGGCAATCCGGTGGCGGCGAGTGAATCGAGATACGCCGGCAGCGCGGCGGACGAGCGACCCGGCATGCCGTATTTCGCCATGCTGGTGGTGGAGTCGACCCGCACGCCGTAGTAGAACGCGGTACGGGCGTCGAGCGCCGTGAGGAACAGCGTGCTCTGCGGGCGCTTGTTGCGCACGACCATGACCAGTGCGGCATCGGGCTCGTTGAGCTCGGTGAGATACCGGAACGCCGGGAGCTGGTAGAAGGTGCTGAAGTCGTGCACGAGCGCGCGTCCGCCGAAGGCGATCACGACGCCGCTATCGATCCGGGCGGCGACGGCATCGCGCCGGGCCGCGGTTTCCTCCGGGGTAATCGCGGCGTTCGGCTGGGCGAGCAGGCTGGCCGGCGTCAGCGCGAGGAGCGCGGCGGCGAAGTGGCAGAGGGGAGTACGCATGGCTTGAAAAGGGCGGTCACGGCCACTGGGCGTCAAGGCGTGGGCCAAGACGTAACCGTCCGGCACGACCTCTGCAGTAGGGGTAGCCATACTTTCAAGGGAGATTCCTTCTATGCGTGCCACACTCGTGCTCGGCATTCTGCTGGTTCTGGCCGGCGGATACATTCTCGTCCAGGGCTTCAGCGTCACGACCAATCGTGAGGTGCTGGACGTCGGTCCGCTGCAGGCATCGGTCAGCGAGAAGAAGGCGGTGCCAACGTGGGTCGGTGGCGTTGGCGTGGCCGCTGGACTCGTCCTGATCATTGCCGGCGCCGGAGCGGGGAAGAAACTACGCGCCTAGCGCGCATCGAGGAGCGAAATGCAAACGAGATCGTCGTGGAGCAGTGTTGCAGTCGGTATGCTTGGCTTCCTGCTCGCGACGGCTTCGTTCGCGCCGCGCGATCTCGTAGCGCAACCATCGCTGGTCGTGCTGGTACGCCACGGTGAGAAGTCGACCGAGGGCGGCAGCGATCCGTCACTGAGTGAGGCCGGCAAGGCGCGCGCGCAGGCATTGGCCGACGCGCTGGCGATGACGACGCCGAACGCGATCATTGTGACGTCGCTCAAGCGGACCGCGGAAACGGCAGCGGTGGTTGCCGGGAAGACCGGTGTCGTTCCTACGGTGATCACCATCAGTGGTGGTACGAAGCACATCGCCGACGTGGCGGCGGCGGTGCGCAAGGCGACCGGTGTGGTGCTCGTGGTCGGGCACAGCAATACCGTGCCGGCGATTGTGACGGCGCTTGGCGGGCCCAAGTTGCCGGATCTCTGCGATTCGAGCTATGCGACGATGTTCGTGATCACGCCTGGTGCTGACGGCAAGGCGGCGCAGGTCGTGGTGGCACACTACGGGGCCGCGGATGCGAACGGTGGATGCCGATAGGGAAGTGGTTTGGTGGGGAATGTGTGTGGGGGGGGGGGGAGCGGTGCTTCCGGCTGCGGTGCTTCCGACGGGGGGCTAGAGGGCGTTGCGGATGTCGTTGAGGCGGTCGCGGGCGGCTTTCACTTTGGCGCCGGATCGCAAGACGAGCGTGGGCTCGGTGTGCTCGGCCTGCTCGATGGATTGAATGGCGCTGAGGCGCACCAGGGCCGAGCGATGTACTCTCAGGAAGCCGACTGATTGCAGGCGTGCTTCCATGCGGTGCATGCGCTCGCGGATCAGCCAGGCACGCTTGGCGGTGTGGAGCCAGAGGTTGTACCCGTCGGCTTGCACCCACTCGATCTCGCGGATCGCCAGGACGTGCACGCTGCCGTGCTCGGTGACGAGGATGCGATCGTCGTGGTCGGCGGCGCTGAGCGCGCGGCGAAGGCGATCGACGGCGTCGGCAAGTCGGGCGCGACGGATCGGCTTCAGCACGAAGTCGACGACATCCGCCCCGTAGGCTTCGATCGCGAAGTGCGGGTGGGCGCTCACGAACACCACACGGACACCCGGGGCGGCTTCGCGAAGGGCACGCGCCACCGCGAGGCCATCGCGTTCGGGCATGGCGACATCGGTGAAGCAGGCGTCGGGTAGCAAGCTCGCGCAGCGCGCGATGGCGCTCTCGCCGTTGGCGCAGATCGCGACTACCTCGCAGTCGAGTCGCTGCAACTCGGCGGCGAGCGATGCAGCGGCGATCGGTTCGTCGTCGGCGACGACAATGCGGAGTCGGCTCATGTGAGGTCCGATCGCGTCGACGTGATCGGTAGCGTGAGCTCGACGCGCGTACCTCCCGGCCGGCCCGTCATGGTGAGCGTGGCGCGCTCGTCGTACAACAGCGCGAGCCGTCGGCGTAGCGTCGAAAGCCCGATGCCGAGTCCGCCGAACGGTTCGGGGGTTGGCGCTGTCTGGTGGTCGGGGCCATCGGCATCGACCACGAGCGTGAGGGCGTGCTGCGTACGCGATGCGGACACCGTGAGAGTGCCCGGCGAAATGCGCTGCGCGATGCCGTGGCGAATGGCGTTCTCAACGAGCGGTTGCCATGTCAACGCCGGCAACTGCGTCGTGCGCGCGCTGGCCTCGATGCGCCATTCAACGCGCAGTCGGTCGCCGAGTCGCACCTGCTCGATCGCGAGATACCGTTCGACGATCTCTCGCTCGGCGTCGAACGACACGGCGTCGCCCGATTCCGTGAGCGCGAAACGCAGCAGCTCGCCCAGATCCGCCGCGACGTCGGCGGCGCGTTCGCCGTTGCCCGATCGCGCGAGTCCGGTCACGGTATTGAGCGCGTTCAGCAGAAAGTGTGGCTGCAGTCTCGTGCGCAGTGCGTCGAGCTCGGCGCGCACCGCATGTGCTGCCAACACGGCCTCGCGATCGGCGGCGCGCTCGCGCTGTCGTCGGGCGCTCGTCCAGCTGCCCACGAGCGACATGAGGCCGGCGGTGACGGCGTGCGTCGGCAAGACGCCGAGGGCGACGATGATCCAGTTCGACGTACTGCTATACGGGGTGCTCGGGTGCAGCAGTAGTATCGCGATAGTCGCGTGCGCTGCAGTGGCCGTCACGGTGAGCAGTCCAAGTCCGGCGAGTGCGCCCGCTTCGGAGTCGGTGAGTGACCACCGATGGGCGATACGCGGCCCGAGCGCGGCCCACACGACTACCGTGACCGCCTGCCACTGAAGGGCGAGGCCCCCGGGTTTACTGATGCCGAGCAGTTCGAGCGATTGCGCGAACGGTGTGAGTCCGCCGACGCCGCAGAGCAGCGCCGTGAGCCACAGCCAGCGACGCGACGGACGCTTGCTGACGGGAGTGCCGGGTGTGGCGACAGCGGAAGGCGCAGCGAGCATCAGCGTAAGCTGTGGGGTGGCGGGTGCGGTACGCTACTTCGCCAACTGGATATCGAAGGGCGTACCCACCGACGTCATGCGCAGGATGCGATAGGGCGCGGCGCGCGTGATGTGCAGCGACAGGGTGGACGATCCGATCGCGAGCTCCGCACGCCAGCTGTCGAAGGTGCCCGCTGGCACGGTGACCGTGTCGGCCCCGAGCACGCGAAGGCGATACGTGACGATGGTTGCCTTGCCGCTGGTGAACACGGGAAACCGAATGTCGAGCGACTCGCGCCACCGGAGGGCGGTGAGCAACGGCGTGACGGCATTGTCGTCGACGACCGTCGGTGCCACCGCGGTATCGATAGACAGGGCACCCGAGGGACCGTTACTCGGTGTGTCGGCAGTGCCGCGCACGCGTCCGTTGGCAAAGTCGAGCGCGATGGTCATGGGGCGTCCCGACATGACGCCGCTTTGCCGCAACGCGGTCTCGCTGAGCGCGACGTCGAGGGTGATGGCCGATGATTGCTGGACCATGGCGCCGATAGCGATCGCGTCGAACAGCTCCCAGCCCTTCGCGGTGGGCCTCATGCCGATGCGCTGCCAGCCGCGCGGGACGCCCTGGACAAGGACCACGAAGGAGTCCGTCTGTGCGCGAAGCTGAGCGCGGTCGATGTGGTCGCGCAGGGCAGACACGGGCGGGGCCGCGGATTGGGCGGACGCGGCGGCGAGGGGCGCGAGAACGAGGGTGATGGCGAGGCGAGTGAGGCGCATGGGACTCGGGGGCTCTGGTTGGCGTGGGGGATTGCTAATGGTCTCAGCGTACGCCAGGCGCGTGCTTGGGTGTGGGGAGGTGCAACGAAAACCCGGACCACGGCAGCGAACGGTGGATGCCGCTGGGGAAGCTGTTTGGTGGCGAACGTGTGGGGGGCGGGGGGGGGAGCGGTGCTTCCGGCGGGGGGGGGCTGACGGGTGGGTGACGGGGTGGGACGATGGTGGGGGATGGGCTTACTACATGGCGAGGTGACGGCGGGGATTCTCCGGGTGTTTCGGGAGGTGCATGACGAGCTGCGTCATGGGCATCCGGAGGTGATTTACCAGCGGGCGATGGTGATTGCCCTTGCCGATGCCGGGTTCGCTGTCGCACGTGAGGTGGATGTCGCGGTGACCTTCCGCGGGCGCGTGATTGGGCGCGGGCGGCTCGACTTGGTCGTCAACGACCTCGTCGTCCTCGAGTGCAAAGTGGCGCGCGCCGTCGAGCTGGAGCATGTCGGCCAGCTCCTCGGGTACCTCAAAGCCACGAACTACGAGGTCGGCCTGGTCCTCACGTTCGGTCGTCGCCCGGACCAAAAGCGTGTAGTCTTCCGAAGACTCGCTAGCCGCAGCGCCGCTTCCGCTAGCCCCCACACGTTCGCCACCAAATTGCTTCCCTCATCGCATCCTTCGTTGCCAGCCGTGGTCGGTGTGCTCACCATCTCCGATCGCGCCACCTCGGGCGTCTACGAAGACAAGTCCGGCCCGGCGATCCAGTCGGTGCTGACGCGCTGGATCGCGTCGCCGTGGGAGCCCGTGTACCGGCTGGTGCCCGACGAGCAGCCACTGATCGAGGCGGCGCTCCGTGAACTGGCCGACGACCTGCACTGCGCCCTGATCGTGACCACCGGTGGTACCGGGCCGTCGCCGCGGGATGTCACGCCAGAGGCCACCGTCGCGGTGTGCGACCGGCTGCTGCCGGGGTTTGGGGAGCAGATGCGCGCCGTGTCCGTGAAGACAGTTCCCACGGCCATCCTGTCGCGTCAGGTGGCGGGCACCCGCGGGAGCTCGCTGATCATCAATCTCCCGGGAAAGCCGGCGGCGATCGAGGAATGCCTCGGCGCGGTCTGGGCGGCCGTCCCATATTGCATTGATCTTATCGGAGGGCCTCGTCTGCTGTTCAGCGCCGAGGCTCCCGCTCCGTTCCGACCCACCAGCGCGTAAGCGCGAGCCCGTGCTATGAGCCTGTCTCCCGAGCTGCTGAAGATCCTCGTCTGTCCCAAGTGCAAGGCGTCCTTGGAGCACCACGCGGGACCGCCCGAGGTGTTGGTGTGTCGGGCCTGCCGACTGGTGTATTCGGTGCAGGACGGCATTCCCGTCATGCTGATCGACGAAGCGCAGCCGCTGGACGACGCGAAGTACCCGCCCACGGCGTGAGCAACACGCCGAACCCCGAGTGGCGTGACGGCACGCGGGTCGTGCGCGCCGGGTTGCCCGACGCGTCGCCCGGGACGCCGTACATGGCCGGTCCCGTGTTCGCGGCACCGTATCACGCGCCGGGCGATCCGACGGCGTCGCCCTTCACCTACGGCCGCTTCTCCAATCCCACCTGGGTGGCGTACGAGCAGGCGCTCGAGACGCTCGAAGGGGGACCGTGCGTGCTCTTTCCGAGCGGGATGGCGGCCACGGCCGCCGTGCTGGCTACGATGGTGCCGCCCGGGGGCAAGCTCGTGATGCCGGAAGAGAGCTACTACACGACGCGCGTCATTGCGACGCAGCACTTTCCCGGCGCGTGGTTCGCGGCGCGGGGCATCAACGTGGTCATGGCCCCTTCGGTGGGCAACGGTCTGCGCGACGCACTCGACGGCGCCGCGGTCCTGTGGCTCGAGTCGCCCACGAATCCCGCGCTCGATGTGTGCGACATCGCGGCGCTCGCACAGGCCGCACACGCGGCGGGCGCGCTCGTGGTGGTGGACAACACCACCGCCACGCCGTTGCTGCAGCAGCCGCTCGCGCTCGGCGCGGACTTCGCCGTGGTGTCCGACACGAAAGCGATGACGGGCCACGCTGATCTGGTGCTCGGTCACGTGGCGTGTCGTGACGCCATGCATGCTGAAACGATTCGCACCTGGCGGACGCGCATGGGCGTGATCGCCGGACCGATGGAAGCATGGCTCGCGCATCGCTCGTTGGCGACGCTCGACGTGCGTCTCACGCGCCAGTGCGACACCGCCATGCAGCTCGCGACGATGCTGGCGGTGCACCCGAAAGTGCATGGCGTGCGTTATCCCGGGTTGCCACGTGATCCGTCGCATGCGATCGCGTCGAAGCAGATGAAGCGGTACGGTGGGGTGATCAGCTTCGCGCTCGATGATGCAGCGGCCGTGACGCGCTTCTTCGCGGCGTCCTCGCTCGTGTACGAGGCGACGAGTTTCGGTGGTGTACATACCAGCGCGGAACGCCGCGCGCGCTGGGGCGGTGACGCCGTGTCGGAAGGATTCGTGCGACTGAGCATCGGGCTCGAGGACGTGCAAGATCTGTTGAACGATTTCGAGCGCGCCCTCGGCGCGGTCTAGAGGAGCAGCATGACGAAGCGGATCGATCGGCGCGGGTTTGTCGCGTCGACGCTGGCCACGGCAGCAGCGGCTACTGTCGGAACGATGTCGACACTCGTCCCGATGCACACGGCGCAGGCGGCCGGTGATCAGCATGATGGTATGCAGCCCGATGCTTTTCCCTACGCCGAGCTGAGTGTGGCGGAGCTGCAGTCGCGGATGGCGAAGGGCACGCTCACGTCGCGCACGCTCACCGCGGCGTATCTGTCGCGCATCGCGGCGCTGGATCGCAGCGGGCCGACGCTCAACTCGGTGATTGAAACGAATCCTGATGCGCTCACGATCGCGGCCGAGCGTGACGCCGAACGCCGTGCGGGGAAGGTGCGCGGTCCGCTGCACGGCATTCCGGTGCTGATCAAGGACAACATCGACAGCGCCGACCGCATGCAGACCACGGCCGGTTCGCTGGCGTTGGTGGGCAAGCCGGCACCACGCGACGCCTTCATCGTGCAGCGACTGCGTGATGCCGGCGCCGTGCTGCTCGGCAAGACGAATCTCAGCGAGTGGGCGAACTTCCGTTCGACCCGTTCCACGAGTGGCTGGAGCGGACGCGGCGGACAGACGCGGCATCCGTTCGTGATCGATCGAAACCCGTGCGGCTCGAGCTCCGGCACCGGCACGGCGATCTCGGCCAACCTCGCCGCGGTCGGCATCGGTACGGAAACCGACGGCTCGATCATCTGCCCGTCGTCGATTTGCGGACTGGTGGGCATCAAACCGACGGTCGGCTTGTGGAGCCGAAGTGGAATCATCCCGATCTCGTCATCGCAGGACACCGCGGGGCCGATGGCACGCACGGTCTCCGATGCGGCGGCGTTGCTGGGTGCGCTCACTGGCGTGGACGCGCGCGATCGCGCGACTGCGGAGAGCGCCGGAAAGAGCGTCGCCGACTACACCACGTATCTGAACGCGAAGGCGCTGCAGGGCGCGCGCATCGGTGTCGCGCGCAACATGGCGGGTTTTCATCCTACGACGGATGCCGCGTTCGAGCGCGCGATCGAATCGCTGCGCGAAGCGGGCGCGGTGATCGTGGATCCGGCCAACGTGCCGACGGTGGGCAAGTACGACGAGGCGGAACTCGACGTGCTGCTGTACGAGTTCAAGGCGGGTGTGAACGCGTACCTCGCTGAGCGCGGCGCCACGGTTTCCGTACGCACCATGGACGAGGTGATCGCGTTCAATCGGGCGAACGCCGGGGCGGAGATGCCGTACTTTGGACAGGAGCAGATGGAGCGCGCACAAACCATGGGTTCACTCGACGACGCGAAGTATCGTGACGCCGTGGCCGCGTGTCGGCGACTGTCACGTGATGAAGGGATCGATGCGATCATGGCGCAGCACTCGCTCGACGCGATCGTGGCACCGTCCAACGGACCATCATGGCCGACCGACTTGATGAACGGCGATCGCTACAGCGGCGGTAATTCGAGCGTGGCCGCCGTGGCCGGCTATCCAAGCGTCACCGTTCCCATGGGATTCGCCGATGCGCTGCCTCTCGGCGTGTCGTTCATCGGTCGGGCGTGGAGTGAAGGCCGACTGATCGGTCTGGCCTACAGCTTCGAGCAGGCCACCAAGGCCCGTCGCGCGCCGCGTTTTCTGCCGACGATGCCGATCGCGGCACCGAAGCGGGGGTCGTAAGTGGCGCCGGAAGAAACGCGAACGGCGGGCATGTCCCGGCTGATCGCCATCGGCAGTCTCGTGGGTGCCCTCGCTCTTGGGGCGTGGGCCTGGCAGTTCCTGAATCGCGCGGCGGACTCCGGGCTGGAGCGGCTGTCGCGCATCGATGCCATGCGCGCGTTGTGCACCGCCGAATGGGTGAAGGCACGTACAGAAGTCGATTCGATGCGCGTGGATCGGTACGCGCTGACGGACACGATCGATCAGGGTTCCGAGCAGGCGATCGACCGCTGTGGTGATCTGCGCGGTGAGAGCGTCCCGAATTCGCTGCCGAATGCGCGCGAAATGTCGGGCGATCCGATGCCGCGCGGACTGCGCTGAGGACGCGAATATGAAGCGTCTCCTGACGGGACTGCTGGTGCTGGTCGTGCTTGCCGCGGTCGGATTTCTCACGGTCGGCGCGCGCATTGCCGACAGTCGGATGAACACGGTCGTGAGCACGACACTTCCGACCGTCTCGCCGGTCGCTTCGGCGTTGCACCGTCGGTTGTTCGTGGCCGACATGCACGCCGACCAACTCCTATGGGGTCGCGACCCGCTCGAGCGGGTGGAACACGGGCATGTCGACGTGCCACGGTTGCAGGAAGGCCACGTGGCGCTGCAGGTCTTCTCCGTCGTCACCAAGACGCCGCGCGGCATGAACTACGATCAGAACACCGGCGACACCGACAACGTGCTGCTGTTGGCGATCGCCGAGCACTGGCCGCGCGCCACGTGGACGAGTCTGCGGGCTCGAGCGGTGTATCAAGCCGACAAGCTGCGTGATGCGGCGCTTCGCTCGGCGAATACGCTCACGCTGATCACCACGCGCGAGGAGCTGGAGCAGTTCGTCGAGCGACGAGCGGGTGATCCGGCGCAGGTCTCGGCGTTGCTGGCGATCGAAGGACTGCATGCCCTCGACGGAAAACTGGAGAGCGTGGACACACTCTACGCCGCCGGATTCCGCATGATGGGGCTGACGCATTTCTTCGATAACGAAGTCGCGGCGAGCGCGCACGGCGTGACGCATGCGGGGCTCACACCGCTCGGTCGTCAGGTTGTCGCGCGGATGGAAGCGCTCGGCATTATCGTCGACCTCGCGCATTCGTCGTCGCAGACGGTGCAGGAAGTACTCGCCATGGCGACCCGTCCGGTGGTGGTGTCGCACACCGGCGTTGCGGCCACGTGCCCAGGCCCGCGCAACCTCACGGATGACCAGCTCCGTGCGGTTGCGGCGAATGGCGGACTCGTGGGCATCGGCTACTGGGATGGCGCCGTGTGTGAACCCACGATCGCGAATATTGTGAAGGCCATTCAGCACGCGGTGCAGGTGGCTGGCGCCGCGCATGTGGCGCTGGGATCTGATTTCGATGGGGCCACGCGCACGCCCTTCGATACGCGCGGCATGGCGGCGATCACCGACGGCCTGCTCACGGCCGGCATGGATCAGGACACCATCGCGCGGGTGATGGGTGGCAACACGCGGGACTTCCTCCTCGCGCAGTTGCCCTCGTCGTCGCCCACCTTGCGGGCGGGCCGATAACGTGACGTCCCGGTGACGCGTGCCTGGTGGATGCTGGTCGTGGCTGGGCTGCTCGAAGTCGTTTGGGCCATCGGCCTCAAGTACTCCGATGGATTCCGGAAGCCAGTGCCGTCGGCGATCACCGTGAGCGCGATGATTGCGAGCTTCTACTACCTCGCTCAGGCGCTAAAAACGCTGCCGGTCGGCACCGGATATGCGGTCTGGACCGGCATCGGCGCGGTTGGCACCGCCATCGTGGGCGTACTCGTGTTCGGCGAGTCGCGTGATCTCGGGCGCATCCTGTCGGTGGCTCTGATCGTGTGCGGCATCATCGGGCTCAAGCTGACGTCGCCGAGCTAGCGCCGCCGGGCTCGTGCCGCGGAGTTGGCACTTCTCGTCGAGATGAGGCATTGACTCGGTATGATCCGTTTTGCCGCCATTGTCCCCGTCCTGCGCGTCGCCGATGTGGAACGCTGCATGGCGTGGTATCGCGAGATCCTCGGCTTCGCTGTGGATCCGTTTCCCGACGTCGCCCCGTTCGAGTTCTGCATTCTGCGCCGCGACGACGCCGAGCTGATGCTTCGCCGCGCTAAAGCGCCGATCGTGCGTACGCCGGCCTCGCACGACTGGGATGTCTATCTGCGTCTCGAGGGTGGGGAGTTAACCGCGCTGCTCGATCATGCGCGCCGCCGCACGCCGCTGGTGCGCGGTCCGGAACTGATGCCGTATGGTCAGATCGAGTTCGAACTCGAGGACCCTGAAGGGCACCGCATCTGCGTGTCGGAAGTGCTCGCCGACGTCACGGGATTCCCGCGCGCAGTCGATTAGGCCGAAGCGGGAAGCGTCCGGGGGCTTTACAGGCGACTGACGAGCACCATGGTTACGACGTTGAGGACGAGCGCAAGAAAGCCGGCATTGATGTCGGTGACGCCGTGCGACCACCCCGGGAAAATCGAGGCCATCGACACGCCGCCGAGCGTGGTGACTGCGACGGCGGCTTCACCCACCACGATGCCCGCAATCGCGCCGCCGGCGGTGATGCGTGCGTTCGGGAAGAATGACGCGAAAAGTGCGGGAAAGAGCTGTGTCACCATGCTGTACGCCATGAGCAGCAGCGTGACCAATGTGCTGCCGCCGCGAAAGGTGAAGAACAGTGCGATGGCGGCGAGCAGCGGGACGAGCAGGCGCGCGAAGGTGGCGGAGTCGGCGGGCTGTCCTTCACGAGGTGGCCGCACGATCCGCGCGAGCGTGGTTGCGATGCTCATGAGAATGAGGGAGCCTGGCACGAGAGCCGTGAGCAAGCCAGCCGCGCCGACCAGTCCCACGATCCACGGACCGAAGGTGTCGCGTGTGACGCGCAGCAGCGCGAGGTCGACATCGGCGCCTTTGAGCCCTGGCACCGACAGTAGCGCCGCGAAGCCGATGAAGAAGACGAACAGCAGCACCAGCTGATACAGCGGCATCAACGCGGCATTGCGCCGAAAGACCGACGCGTCGCGCGCGGTGAACACCGAGCCGAAGGTGTGCGGCCACATGTAGAAGCCGAGCACGGTGAGCAGCACGGTGCTGGCGAACCAGCTGGGCGACATGCCACGCGCCGGTAGCGTGAGAAAGTCGGGACGTTCGGCAGCGATTCGCGCGAACATCGGGCCGATGCCCCCGTGCAGCGTGTACGGCAACACGATGCCAAGTCCGAGCACGCAGAGCAGCACCATCACGTCTTTCAGGGCGGCGGTCATGGCCGATCCCTTTACGCCGGACAGCACCACGTAAATGACCGTGGCCGTGGTGCCGATCCAGATGGCGTCATTGGCGCTGATCGCCCCGTACGATGACTCCGAGACGATGATGCCGAGGCCCTTCAGCTGCAGCACGAGATACGGCATGAGCGCCGCGATGCTCACCGCGGCCACGAGGTTGCCCAGCGCCGGACTGCCGTACGCGCGCGTGAAGTACTCCGACTGCGACAACACTTTCCACGCCGTGCCGCGCTTCCAGATCGCCGGCAGCAGCCAGTACGACATGATGTACGCGACGGCGCCATACCCGATGATGTAGAACGCGGGTGCACCACGTCCGTATGCCCAGCCGCTGCCGCCGAGAAACGTGAACGTGGTATAGATCTCGCCGGCGAGCAGCATGAACACGAAAATCGTGCCGAATCCGCGGCTGCCCACGCTCCACTGCTCGAGACTCACGGTGCCGCCCGCGCTGCGCGCGCCGCGTACGCTGAGCAGCAGGGCGATCAATAATGTCGCGGAGAGAATGCCCAGCGAAATGATCATGGGTCGCGAACGTCGAGAGCGCCGATGATCGCCATGACGACGGACGTCATGAGCACCCAGAACACGATCCAGCCAAGCAGAAACGGCATACCGAGAATGCGCGGCTCGACGCGATTGGCAAACCACGGCGCTCCGAGAATCGCGACTGCCGGTACCAGCGCCAGCAGTCGATACGGTTTGGTCATGCCGTCCCGAGCAGGTCGAGAGTAGCGGCGGTGAGATACCGCAGGCCGATGTCCAGGGAGCGTTCGTCGATCTGAAACCGCGCATGGTGGTGCGGAAAGTCGATGCCCTCGCCCACGTTGCCGGCACCGATGAACGCGAACACGCCCGGTGCGCGTTGTTGGTAGGCCGAGAAGTCTTCGCCGCCCATGGTCGGGCGCATGTCGATCAGCGTGTCCGCACCAAACGTGTTGATGACCACGTCCGTCAGTCGCGCGGTCAGTGCCGGATCGTTGATCACCGGACGATATCCCGGCTCATACCGGAACGCGTACGTGGCGCCGAACGCACTCGTCACGCCCTTGATGATGCGCTCGATGGTGACGGGCACGGTGCTGCGCAGCGCGGGATCGAACGTGCGCACGGTACCAGCGAGATAGGCCGTGCTGGGGATCACGTTGAACGTGGTGCCGGCGATGAACTGCGTAACCGACACGACCACGGGGTCGAGCGGATCGACGGTGCGCGACACGACATGCTGCAGCGCCGAGACCACCTGCGCACCGACGGCGATCGGATCGATCGTGCCGTGCGGGATGGCGGCATGACCGCCCTTGCCGGTGATCGTGCACTCGAAGGTGTCGGGCGCCGCCATCGCCGGTCCCGAGATCAGTCCGATGCGCCCGACCGGCATCGCCGACCAGACGTGCAGGCCGATGACCTGATCGACCCCGTCCATCACCCCCTGTCTCACCATTTCTTCAGCGCCGCCCGGTGAGAGCTCCTCGGCGTGCTGAAAGAGGAAGCGAACCTCGCCGCGCAGCTGGTCGCGATGACGCGCCAACAGGGTAACGAGGCCGAGGGCGATCGAGGTGTGTCCATCGTGCCCGCAGGCGTGCATCGCCCCGTCGGTCTGCGACCGGTACTCGACGTCGTTCTCCTCGTGGATGGGGAGGGCGTCGATGTCGGCGCGAACGGCGAGGACCGGTCCCGGTCGACCCGTACGGAGACGGGCCATGACGCTCGTCTCGGTCGGACGCGAGATCTCGAGATCGCCGATCTGCTCGAGCACCTGCCGAATGAATCGGGCTGTTTCGTGCTCCTTGAATGCAACTTCGGGGCGCTGGTGCAGCGCGCGGCGCCAGTCGATCACTTGGGGCGCCAACTGGTGTGCCTCGTCGAGCAAGGCCGCGGCGTCGAGCGCCGGCGTACGAATGGCAGTCGTCATGGTCACGGATCAGGCACGGGTGAACGTGGACGCTTCCCTAGTGATGTAACCGCTCAGCGCTTCTTTGCGTAGGTTTGACCATGGTCCAACAGCAACCCGCATCCACGCCTGCGCCCCCAACTCCGCCGGCCGCCCCGCAGGTACCAATCGGCGTCACGACGGGCCTCGACGCGGCTCCGCTCAGCCTCAAGCCGCTCACGGCGGCCGACGTGGACGCGCTCAAGGCGAAGCGCAGCGAGCTGTCCCGACAGCTTTCTTCCGTACAGGGTCGACGGGATCAGGCGGCGAAGGAGCTTGCACGTACCACCGGACCCGGCGCCAAGGGGCTTGAGCAGCGCTTGGCGGTACAGGACGAGCGGATTATCCAGTTGGAGCGGGACATAGCTGCGAACGGACGCGAGTTGGCGCGAGTGCCCGGCGAGCTGGCGAACGAAGAAGCCGCCGTACAGCGGTACGGCCCGTTCAGCTCAGGGCAGCTTACGGCGATCTCGATCGTGTCGATCGTGCTGGTGTGGGGCCCGCTGGCATGGGCCGCAGCACGCATCATGTTCAAGCGGGCGGGTCAGCCAAAGCCAAGTCCGCAATTGCTGGAGGGCACGGCGCGTTTGGAGCGGATCGAGCAAGCGGTGGATGCCATGTCGATCGAAATCGAGCGCATTTCCGAAGGTCAGCGCTTCGTGACCCAGCTGATGTCGAGCAAGGCGCCGGCACCGGCGCTGGTCGAACGCACGGAATCGCCGGCGTAAGGCCACTCGCAGGTGTGCTTACGCCGGCATGTCGTCGGCGCTGCGGTCGGCGAGCATGGTGGGATTGGTCACCACCGATGTCACCGAGCGCGGACGCTCCATGCCACGCAACCGCTCGTAGTTGAGCCGGAAGAGCTTCACCGCCGCCGGCACGTCGTGTTCGCTGCGCATGCGGAAGCTGATCCATCCCGAGTGAGGCTGCGTGCGATGGGGTTCGGCGCGGCCGGCAGCCACGAGGTCGCGACGGAGCCGCACCGGCATGAGCAGATCGGCCACACCGCCGACGTGTACGTGTCCGATTTCCCGACGGTCCACGCGAAACTCGACGCCGCCGAACCGATACGGCAGCACTTCTACGCCGTCCCAGTGCTTGACGATTCCGGCGACCAGTGCGCCGAGGTCGATGGTGCCCATGTGCATCACCAAGGCGAGACGTGAACCGAATGGAGTGATGCCTGAGCATGCACCCCTTTTTCGCGAAAGGCGAGCAATCGGCACGGTCTGGGTTTGCGGAGACGAATCGTGTCGCGGCCCGGAAGCGCACAACGTATCGTCTGTCATGGCCCCGATGAACTCTGTTCCTGATGCAACGATCGATCCTCGCTGGCGGGCGGTGGTCGAGCGCGATCGCCAGTGGGACGGCAGCTTCGTCTTTGCGGTGACGTCGACCAAGATCTTCTGCCGTCCGTCCTGCCCCTCGCGTCGTCCTCGCGAGGACCGCGTGCGATTCTACGCGAGCGGCCACGACGCCCGCGCCGCCGGCTACCGGGCCTGCAAGCGCTGCGTGCCGGAGTCCGCGTCGGCGTTGGGCGCCAATGCGATGCACACGCCGCTGGTCGTGCGAGCGATCAGCCTCATGGAGGATGATACGATGACGGTCATGAAACTCGCCGACGCGCTCGACGTCAGTCGGGCCCATCTGCAGCGGGTCTTCACGCGTCTGGTGGGCTGCACGCCTGCCGAATGGCAACGCGCGCAACGCAGCGAACGGCTACGCGCCGCACTGCCGTCGAGCGAATCGGTGTCGAGCGCGGCCTTCGACGCGGGCTTCGACTCGCTGCCGAGCGCCTACACGGCGGCAGCGGCGCACCTTGGCATGTCTCCCGGATCGCTTCGCCGCGGCGCGGCCGGCGAGACCGTGTTCTACACCATCGTCCCGTGCGCGCTCGGCTTCGTCCTGGTGGCGATGACATCGCGTGGCGTGCATCGCGTCGTGCTGGGCGACGATCCCGCCGCGCTCGAGGCGACGTTGCGGGACGCGCTGCACGCCGCGGATCTGGTGCGTGATGATGCGGCCCTTGGCGACATCAGCGCGAGCGTGGTCGCCTTGGCAAGCGGCGCGGCATTGTCGCACGCCCTGCCGCTCGATGTCCGTGGTACGGCGTTTCAGCAACGCGTGTGGCGCGAGCTGCAGCGTATCCCGCGCGGCGAAACGATCACGTATGCCGAGCTCGCCGCGCGCATCGGCGCACCGAAGGCGGTACGCGCCGTCGGTACGGCCTGCGGTGCGAATCCGGTGGCAATGGTGGTGCCGTGTCATCGCGTCGTGCGCGCCGATGGCAGCCTGGGCGGCTACGCGTGGGGGTTGGAGCGGAAGGAGAGGTTGTTGCGGGAAGAGCAACTGCCAACAGCTTAGGGGGCAGGGCGGAGGGTGTCAGGGAGGAGGAAACAGGACAGCGGCGCCGTTTACCTGCTTTCTCCATCCTGATAACCTCCTCCCTGCCCCCTAAGCTGTTGGCCGTTCAACTAGATCAAACCGGGAACAGCATCTCCCTGTATCGCGGCAGCGGCCAGTACTCGTCACCGATCGCCAGTTCGATCGCGTCGGCCGCGTCGCGCACTTCGCCCATCGTGTCGCAGCCGGTGGTCGTGAGATAGCCGGCCTGACCGCCGAGGTCGTCGTGCATGTGCTCGGCCTTGGTGATCACCTTGGCGAGCTCGGCGCGCTTCTTCTGCAGCGTGGTCACCAGCTTCGACACCGAGTTCGCAGCGTCGACGATCGGCTGCATGTTGATACCGGCGACAGCACCCTGACCCGCCGACGTCGCCAGCGTGCCGAGATACGCGTACGCCGCCGGGAGCACCTGCGTGTCGATCATCTGCTGGATCGTGTGCAGCTCGATCAGGATGTCCTTCACGTAGCGCTCGAGACGCACATGGTAGCGGCTCTCGAGTTCGACTTCGGTGAGAATGTGCGTGTTCTTGAACAGCGCGACGGCGGTGTCGGTGCGCAGCTGGGCCAACGCTTCCGGCGTGCGACGCAGGTTGAGCAGACCACGCTTTTTGGCCTCGACCACCCATTCGTCGGAGTAGTTGTTGCCTTCGAAGCGCACGGCGGCCGATTCCTTGAACGCCTTGGCGGCCACTCTGAGCGCGGCGTCATCGGTGCTCTTGCCCGTCTTGATCTCAGCCTTGAGCTGCTCGATGATCTCGCCCAGCGCTTCGGCCACGGCGGCCTGCAGCAGCATGACGGGGAAAGCGATGCTCTGCGACGCGCCCACCGCGCGGAACTCGAACTTCGCTCCGGTGAATGCGAACGGCGACGTACGGTTACGGTCGGTGTTGTCCTGTTCGACGTCCGGCAGCTTCGCCACGCCGAGCTTCAGCATGGCCTGCTCGGCGTTCTTGGGCGACGTCTTGCCAGCGGCGATGTCTTCGACGACCTGCGTGAGGCCCGTGCCGAGGAAGGCCGAGATGATCGCGGGCGGCGCTTCGTTGGCGCCGAGACGATGTTCGTTGCCGCTGACGGCGATACCGGCACGCAGCAGACCGGCATGCTTGTGCACGCCCTTGAGCACCGCCGCCAGGAACACCAGGAAACGGATGTTCTGGTGCGGCGTCTTGCCCGGCTTGAGCAGGTTGGTGCCGTCGAGCTGGTTGTCGGACGTGATCGAGAGCGACCAGTTGCAGTGCTTGCCCGAGCCGTTGATGCCGGCGAACGGCTTCTCATGCACGATGGCCTGCAGCCCGTGACGCAGCGCGATCTTGCGCAGCACGCTCATCACGAGATGGTTGTGATCGACGGCGATGTCGGTGTCTTCGAAGATCGGCGCCATCTCGAACTGCGACGGCGCGACTTCGTTGTGCCGCGTGACGATCGGCACGCCGAGCTTGTAGAGCTCATGTTCGACTTCGCTGATGCACGCCTGTACACGCTCGGGGATGCCACCGAAGTAGTGGTCCTCGAGCTGCTGTCCACGCGGCGGCGGCGCACCCACGAGCGAGCGCGCGGCCATGACGAGGTCGGGGCGCAGCGCGAAGTGCGAGCGGTCGATGATGAAGAATTCCTGTTCGACGCCGAGCGTGGTGTTCACGCGCAGCACCCCGCTGTCGCCGATGAGTTCGAGCAGTTCCATTGCGCGATGTGACAGCACGTCGGAGCTGCGCAGCAGCGGCGTCATCTCGTCGAGCGCTTCACCGTTGTAGCCGATGAAGACCGACGGGATGCAGAGATACTTGACGCCACCGGTCTCGCTGATGAACACGGGCGACGCCGGATTCCACGCGGTGTAGCCGCGGGCCTCCCACGTCGCGCGCAACCCACCCGACGGGAAGCTCGACGCATCGGGCTCCGACTGAATGAGCTGCTCACCGGTGAACGTCTCGATGGGGAGCTTGTTCTCGTCGAAGTTCAGGAAGGCGTCATGCTTCTCGGCGGTGAGGCCGGTCTGCGGCTGGAACCAGTGCGTGAAGTGCGTGACGCCGCGCGACATCGCCCATTCCTTGATGACCTGCGCGACGACCGGCGCGATCTCGGAGTCGAGCTTTTTGCCGAGGCGGATGGACGCCGCGAGCTTCTTGTAGACGTCCTTGGGCATCTTGGCGCGCATCTGGCGCAGCCCGAAGGTGTTCATGCCGAACCACGCGCTGGTCGGCTGCAGAATGCCGTTCTCTTCCGGGCGGACGGTAATACGAACCGGGCGCTGCGTGACTTCGCGCATGGCAGCGACGCGCGAGCCGTTCATGGAGGACATGGCGATGTGTTTTTGGATGTGGTAGGCGGCGTGCCCGACGTTGTCGGTCCGGCTGCACCGCGATTCGTGCATAAGTTGCAGAAATATGTCAGAATCCGGCACGAAGTCCAACGTCACGGCGCCGGTTCGTTCCATGGGCTTTGCATAACGTGCGAGATTTACGGTACAGTTCGGTATTTTGGTGCATTGAAACGAACATACACCGAACAAAAGCCCCCTCTCCGTACTCTGCGCCCCCTGCCCCTCCGCGTGATCTGTTCTCGTACGGCCCGACGCGGGGGACCTGATCACGCGGAGGCGCAGAGGGCGCAGAGAACGCAGAGGGGTTTGGCGGTGCGATGGCTCCCGGGGTACACTGGGAAATGCGAACTGCTTTTGTTTTTGAACGGGCGCGGCTGGGGGCTGTGATGGCGGCGGTTGTGATGGCCGCCTGCAGTGGCGACGACGCCCCAAAGGTCGATTCGGCGGCCAGCACGCCCGTCGTCGCGGTCATGCCGCGGCCGCTGACCCCCAGTGATTCGGCCTGCCCGCGCGACGGCACGTGGAAGCGGTGCGCACTCGAAGATCGCGTCGCGAAGTCCGGGCTGGCGTTCAAGCCGGCCGGCGATTCCATGAAGGTCGCGTATCTGAGCGTGCCGGGAGTGCGCTACAAGATCGGGCTGACGGCCTCGATGGTTGCCTTCTTTTACGCGGATACGCTGGCGGCGGCGAAGGACGTCACCGCGCTGGACCGTTTCCGACTCACGCCGCGGGGCGACACTATCGGTGCGTGGAAGTCGGTGCCGAGCGATGTGATCTGGTCGGGGAATCTGGTGGCGGTGCTCTTCGACGCCTCGGCGACGCAGATCGAGCGCATCCGCCTGACGATTACGGCGGGCGCTCCGCAGCCCTTGAGTGAGGCGGCGAAGGCGGCGAAAGCCGCGGCCGATACGACAGTGCAAAAACTGCCGCCGATGCCGGCGCGCTAGGGCGCCTCGGGTTCCCGCGATGCGGGCTGCCGCGATGCGGGCTGCCGCGATGCGGGCTGCCGTCGGGCATCAGCGCGCCAGTCGGTAACCAGTCGAACGAATGCCGTCGCCCCATACGTGATGGCGATGCGCTGTAACACGAACGAACGGCTGGAGACGGCCGACTGCCGCTCTGGGCGCCAACTCAGCGACGTCACGGTGCCGACCACGGCGCCCGTGAGAAACGGCAGGTTCGGGCGCATGTCGCCGCCGTCGGTGCGCAACGTGCCGGTTCGCACGATCGCGCAGCCCGCCCGGGTGAGGGTCTCGCGGGCCAGCGATACCGGCCGAGTGATGCAAGCGGAGTGGTCGTCGACCCACGGCACGGCGCGATCGACGACGTGCCTGACCGTCGTCTTGACCGCGAGGAACCCGAGCTGGTCACCAAGGCGGGAGCCGTAGCCGCCCCAGGTCCGCGGCCAGGCTTTGGGCGTGCCCAGTGTTTGTGACCACCCCGCGGACAGGAACGGCGTGACGAGCAGCATGGGGCTCGGCTTCCGCGACACCGACTCGCGCTCGACGGCGGTGGTGTCCTGGGCGTCGAGGCGCCCGGCGGCGGATATCGCGAGGATCAGCAGTGCTGCGCGGGTGCGGGCCGGTGAGCTGGGCATGCGGTGGGATTGAACGGAAACGAGCGGTTCAAGCAGGGCACCGCCTGCGGCGGCGCCGATACGAATTGATAGAAACTGATAGGAACAGATCAAATGCAAGAACGGGGCAATGCAAATGGCCGCCAAATCGGGGGTTTGGCGGCCATCTACAAAATACTGTCTTATAAAGCCGCTATCGAGACACTATAGCGTCATGTCTGGCTATCTGCGTCCAGCTGCAGCCGGAGCGGGTGCTTGTGCATCGAGGGCGGCGCCGAGTGCTTCGGCCGTCCAGCTAATGGCGTTGGTATAGAAGTCGCCGACCTTGGCCGGGTCGATGCCCATCTCCTTGGCGATTTCCGACGCGTTCTCGAACAACCCAAGCTCGTAGGATTCGGCGAAATTGATCGCGTCAGCGTACGGACCAGTGCGGTCGAGCAGGGCCTCGTTCGCCTCGTCGCTGAGCACGACGCGCGAGAGAATCTCGGGAAGCGGCATGCGGAAGACGGCATCGAGCAGCGAGAAGAGGCCCACCAGAAACAGCGTGCCGCCGTCGCGTGAGCCGCCGACCAACTGCTCGAGCAGTCGCCCGCGCTCGACGGCCTGACGGACCAGTTCCTGATCGACGCCGTTTGAGGAACGGCGGGCGGCGGCTACGGCCACGGCCAGCCAGCGGAGGAACGCGGTGCGTCCGATCAGGCGCAGCGCCTGACCGATCGAACTCACGCCGCGCATGCCGATGGCGGCGGAATTCACGAGACGGAGGAGCTGGAACGTCAGCACCGGATCGGTCGAGATGACATCCTCGAGCTGGCGGTCGTTGATCTTCTGGTCCCGCGCCATGCCCATGAGTCGCATCGCAGCAACCGTGGACTGTGGCATGTTGGCCGACGGCAGTGGTTCGGGGCGGCTGAAGAACGTGCCCTGAAACGCGTCGAAACCTAGGCCCAGCACCACCTCATACTGCGCGAGTTCGTCGATCTGCGTGGCAATGAGCTTGGGCGCGTGCTTGCCGAAGCCCTGCGTGATACGATCGCAGATCTTCCCGATCGTGACCGCGCTTTCGCTGCGAATATCGACGCAAACCCAGGTGACGTAGGGGACCAATGCCTCTGACGGGCCGGCGATCTCGCCGACGTCATCGAGGGCGAGCAACCCGCCGTGTGCCCGGTAGCGGGCGACCGCCTCGGTCACCGCTTCGTCGGCTTCAAGATCGCGCGGAAGCATGACGATCGCGGAGCCCGGTTCGGCGACGTGAAACGCATCCTCGAGCAGCTGCGTACGCGTGCACGACACGAAGGCCGGCATGCGATTGCGCACGAGGTCGAAGGTGCCGCTCAGGAAGCTCTCGACGAAGCCGTTTTCCCCGGTTTCCGTCTCCTTAAAACGGATTTCGTACCCGAGCAGGGCGCCGGTCGTACCGAAGATGGGCTGGCGAACGAGGCAGAAGTCGGACATTTGGCTGGGAAGAACGCGGTACAGGGGTGGCGCAGACGGCGTCGTCGTAGCGACTCTAAGACGATTCAACTGCTCGCGAGGTACTCTTTCGGGATTCGGTCCCAGCGTCCCTCGTCATCTACCTTCGGTCAGACATGAGTATTACCACACTCGACGGAAGCCTTCACCGCGGATGCGGTGGCCGGTACGCGCTGCAGACGGAAACGGTAACCATGCGCATCAGCGGCATGGCGGCCGAGGTCGCGCGTGAGTTCTATCGCTGTGAGAAGTGCGGACACGAGAACCGGACGATCGACCAGCGCGATGTGGCGGAGAAGTCGGCGACCGAGCAGATCCGGGTGGCCCACGATCTCCTGGCGCCGAAAGCGATCCGGCAGCTGCGCGAATCCTTGGGGCTCACGATCCCGCAGTTTGCGGAGCTGTGCTACGGCACGCCGAAGGGGATCGTGGAAGGCTGGGAGAAGGGGAAGTATCTGCAGAATCGCGACGCCGATGCCTTGATCCGTGGCCTGCTCGATCGGGAGACGCTGGAGAAGCGCGCGGCGAAGGCGGGCGTGACGTTGCCGGTGATCGTCGACCCGGCCGCCGCTGCCGCCGCCGCTGACGCCGCGCTGGCCCCGACGGCCTGAGCCCGAGGACTCCCCCATCGCGCTCATCGTCACCCACGAGCTGACGCGTCGCTTCCGCGACGTGACGGCGCTCGATGGTCTCACCGTGTCCATCGAGCCGGGCATTACCGGATTGGTGGGATCGAACGGGGCCGGGAAGAGCACGCTGGTGAAGATTCTGCTTGGTCTGCTCGAGCCGTCGAGTGGGTCGGCGAATGTGATGGGACATGACGTCGTGCGCGAGAACCGCGCGATCCGCTCGCTCGTGGGATACATGCCCGAGCACGACTGCCTGCCACCGGAAATGACGGCCGCCGAGTTCGTGTCGTTTATGGCCCGCTGTTCGGGATTGCCTGCCACCGCGGCGCGTGAACGGGCGGCCGAAGTACTGCGCCATGTTGGTCTGTTCGAAGAGCGGTACCGGCCCATTCGCGGCTACTCGACGGGTATGGCGCAGCGCGTGAAGCTGGCGCAGGCCCTGGTGCACGATCCGCGCATTCTGGTGCTGGATGAACCGACGAATGGCCTCGATCCTGCCGGACGCGACGAGATGCTGGCGCTGATTCAGCGCACGGGACGCGAGTTCGGGATTTCGGTGCTGGTGTCGTCGCACCTGTTGGGTGAACTCGAGCGCGTCTGCGAGCATGTCGTCCTGATCGACGCTGGACGGCTGGTGCGCGCGGAACGCCTGGGTGCGCTCACGGGCGAGACGGGCACGTTGCTGGTGGAAGTCGACGGCGACGTGGACGCGTTCTGTGCCGCGTTGGTGGTGCAGGGGCTGGTGGTGCAGCGCGATCTGATGCGCGCGCTGGTGGAGCTACCGAACGGCGATGATGCGGAGAGTGTGGCGCGGGTGTTCGCCACGCACGACATCGTGCGCGATGTCGCGGTGGCGACCGGCGTGGGACTGCTGCGCATCGAACGCCGTCGCGGACATCTCGAAGACCTGTTCGCGGGAGCGAACACGTGAAGAACCTCACGAACGACACCACGATCCATGACCTCGGCTATCGACGCTACGAGGGCGCGCGTGAGGGTGTACGCGGGGCGTGGCGCGCGCTGTTCGCGCAGGGCTTCCGCGCCATGTTCGGATTCGGACGTCCACTCAAGTCAAAAGCGGTGCCGGCGTTCGTGCTGGCGGCCACGATGCTGCCCTGTCTCGCTACGCTGGCTGCGTCGTCGGCCACCAAGGGGCAGCTGCCGATCATGTACGGCGGCCTGATTCAGGCGCAGCTCATTCTGTTCGTGCTGTTCGCGGCGGCTCAGGCGCCGGAAGTTATGAGTCACGATCAGCAGCATCGCGTGCTGCCGCTGATCCTCACGCGCGACGTCACGCGCGACGTCTATGCCAGTGCACGGATTGCGGCGGTGTTGTGTGCGTTGCTGGTCGTCTGCGCCGCGCCATTGCTGTTGCTGTACATCGGCGAGATCGGTATCGCGGCCGATCCCGCGACGGCGTTCACCAAGATGGGCACGAAGGCCGGCCCGGTGCTGATGCAGGCCACACTCACCGCGTGGGTGATCGGTGCCATCGGCGGCGCGATGGCTGCGATGACGGCACGCCGCGCGTATGCCACGGTGTCGGTGATCGGTGTCTTTCTGGTGGCGGCGGCGGTGTCCATCGGGCTCGACGATCTGGCCGGTATCTCGGCCGACGTCTCGGGGTTCATCGATCCGCTGCGTTCGTTGCACAAGATGGCGTTGATCTTGTTCGGCGAGAAGAATCGCGCGATGGAGCTGGCGGCACCGCCACCGCTGTGGATGTTCGCCGTGCTGGCGCTGTCGCTCGGCGCGGCCGGTGTGATCGCCACGTTCTGGCGCGTGCGCCGAGTGCGCGTATGAGTGGATCGTCAAGCGTAGCGTCAAGCGCATCGCCAATCGCATCGCAGATTCCGCTGGCATTCGATCACGTCTCGCACTGGTACGGCGACGTGGTGGCGGTGAATGACGTGACCTGTTCCATCGAGGCGGGCATTACCGGATTGCTGGGTCCGAACGGCGCCGGCAAGAGCACGATGCTGCAGATGGCAGCGGGTCTACTGGCGCCCTCCAGCGGTACGGTGCGCGTGTATGGCGAGTCACCGCTCGAACGTCCGTCGATCTTTCGTCACGTGGCGTTGGTGCCGGAACGTGAGGCGCTGCCCGCCATGTTGTCGGCACGCGCCTTCGTGGAAGCGCGGGCCGTGTTGCTGGGTTTGCGCGATCCGAAGCTGGCCGCGCTGCGCGCGCTGACCACGGTCGAGATGGATACCGTGGCGGATCGCAAAGTCGGCGGGTTCAGCAAAGGCATGCGGCAGCGCACCAAGCTGGCGGCGGCGCTCGTGCATGAGCCCACGCTGCTGTTGCTCGACGAGCCGTTCAACGGGCTCGATCCACGTCAGCGCATGCACATGATGCGACTGCTGGAAGACCGTGCGCGTGAGGGTACCGCCGTCTTGCTCAGCTCGCACATTCTCGAAGAGATCGAAGGGGTGGCATCGCGCATTCTGGTGATGTTGTCCGGGCGACTCGCGGCGAGTGGCGATCATCGCACGCTGCGGCGCATGATGACCGATCGGCCACACACCGTCCGCATTCGCTCCACTAACGATCGCACGCTCGCCTCGGTGCTGCTGTCATCGCCCACGGTCATGGGTGTCGATATCGAGGCCGGTGCGCTGATGGTGCGCACGGTCGACTACACCGGCTTTGCGCATCACATCGGTGCCGTCGCACAGGGCGCGTCGATCACGCTGCTCGAGGTGCAGCCAACCGACGAATCGCTGGAGCATGTGTTCGCCTACCTGGTGGCCCGATGAGCGTCGCATATGGTCGTATCTCCCCGTGGGCAACGGCCCGCGTGTTGGTGCAGCTGGCGTGGGCCCGCACCTTCTCGGTCACGCTGGTGGCTGGGGTGATCGGACTGCTGTTGCTACCGGTGCTCTTCGCGTTGGCCTTCGCCTCGCGCGGCAGTCTGAGTGGGGATCCGGTGGCGTTCCTGGTGCAGCGCTACGACACGCTGGTGTGTGGGTTGGCCATGCCGTTGATCGGCTTGTTGCTGGGCACCAGCGCGTTCAGCGCCGAAACGGATGACGGCACGCTGCTGTATCTCGTGACGACCACCACGCCGCGCTGGTGGATTGTCTGCGTTCGCGTGATGTATGCCGCCATCGTGACGGGGCTGTTGTCAGCGTTCGCAGTGTGGAGTACGGGTGCCATCGCTGCCGACGGCAGCGACCCCGAGCACGTCACCTCGGCGTTCACGGTGGCCGTGTTGTTCGGGGGCGTGACGTACGCGGCGTTGTTCACGGCGCTCGCGCTACTGACACGCCGGGCACTGGTGGCGGGACTGGTATACGTGCTGTTCTGGGAAGGCGCGCTGAGTCGGACGTTCCCTGCGCTCAACTATCTCAGTGTGCGGCAGTGGACGCTGTCGGTCGCAGCGTCACTGACTGAATCATCCGAGCAGGCGTTGCAGACCGGTCCATCGCTGGCCGCGTCGTTGATTGGCGCCGTGCTGCTGGTGGTGCTCTCGGTGTATGTCGGTGGTCGGCGATTGCAACGACCGCGCATTACACGATAACGGCGAAGTAAGGGGTAGGGAGTATGGGGTAGGGAGTACCCCGTACTCCTCACTCCGTACGCCTTACTTCGCTTTTAGTGCAGCCTGCAGCTCCAGATCCGGGATCGCTTTCCGCAGCACATTGTCGATCTGTGTGAGCCGTGCGGCCGGCGAACGCTCGGCCAGCAAGCGATACCGGCTCTCGAGGTCGAGGTCGATCATCGCGCCAACGCTCCACGCCACCTGCGCGGCGTCGTCGGGGAGATCGGGCAGCGGGTCGGTATCGTCGTTCAGCGTGCGCACGGCCCGCACGACGCGCTTGAAGTTGGCGATCACTTCGTCGGCGGCGACCGCCAGCGCTACGGGTGACGCACCGGATTCATCGAGCACGAAGGTGCCGGTGGCGACGTGATATGGCGCATCGTGTTCGACGAATGCGGTGAGTGCGAACCGTTCGCGGCCGGTCACGATGATGTTGGCGCGACCGTCCGGCATCACTTCCACGTCGGTCACTTCGGCCACGCAGCCCATGCGTCCCGCGGGTAAGTCGCGTTCCGCGACTCCCGGTATGGCCGGGATGATGCCGAAGCGACCGTTGCCCTCGCGCACATCGGCCAGCATCTGCCGATAGCGCGGTTCGAAGAGGTGCAGCGGCAGCATCGTGCCGGGGAAGAGCACGACACCCAGCGGGAAGATGGGAAGCAGTAGGTCGGTCACGCCTGAAATATCTAGCGAAAGCTCGTCATGCGCTCGACGGCGTGACGGTGCGAGCGAAATCCGTCGTCGGCGCCGCGTCCAAGGGCGACCATCGCGGTCATCGTGGCGCCGGCCGGGATGTCGAGAATGGCCTTCACGCGGTCGGCCTGGAAGCCGAGCATCGGCGAGGTGTCGAAGCCTTCCGACTTGGCGATGAGGAGCAGGTAGCCGAGGGCGATGTTGGCCTGTCCGTTGCCCCAGATGGCACGGGCTTCCGGCGTCATGCCGCCGAAGTTCTTCTCGAGCATCGCAATGGTGCTGGCGCGCTTGTCGGGCGCGAGGTCGGGGTGCACGACATCGCCCAAGTGGGCCATGGTGTCTTCCATGTCCGAGTACATCGCGATCACGACGGGGGCTTCGCCGACCTGCTTCTGCCCGTAGGCGGCTTCCTTGAGCGCGTTCTTGACCTCCTGATCGCGCACGACGACAAACCGCCACGGCTGGAGGTTGAACGCGGACGGCGCACGTCCGGTGAGTTCGAGCAGTGCGTGGATCTCGTCGTCGGAGACGGGGACGTCGAGATACGAGCGCACCGAATGACGCGTCATCGCCGCATCGGCGGCCGAGAGTCGTTCGGTGGGACTGGCGTGCTCTGCGGTCAGGAGAGCAGCAGCAGTAGCTTCGGAAGTAAGCATCTCAGTAAATCCTTGTTGGTGTGACGTATGTCGTTATAACAAACGTTGACGCGAAAAAATCAGTTCCCGGGACAGTTCCGGCGAACACCCTGGAGCAGAAAGGCCAACTGCGCGCGCTCGCTGTCGGCGAGCCCATCGAATACGGACAACTCCGCCTGTTGCACCGCCGGCGCGGCACTCTCGAGCAATTCCTCGCCTTTCGCTGTCAGCTCCGTATGCATGATTCGGCGGTCCTTTTCGTCGCGCTTACGCGCCACTAACCCGGCACTATCGAGCCTGTCGAGCATTCTAGTGACATCCGGGCCCGGCGCTGCGAGATGCTTCCCGAGCTCGCTGCAGCCGGCTCCGCTCTTCCCGTGGCGCTGGATGACCTGGAGCAGCTCGAACTGCGCCGTGGTGATGCCGAACGGCTCGAGCGCCCACGCTAGTGCTCGCTCCACGTGCGCGGCGGCGGTACGCAGCACGTGCACCGTATGCGCCGGGCTAGACGAGACGACGTCGTTGGGGGCCAATTCAACCGCAGCGGGAAAGTTCATGTAGGTATGTTACCTGTTTGAACAATGATTGTCAAGCCAACACCTTCGGCATGGCTGAGAACTGGTTGCTACCACTGTGGGGGCGAGGTCGATACATTGCCGTGCTGTCTGTAAAGTGCGGGTACGGCGCCGTCGCCAAGTGGTAAGGCAGGAGACTGCAAATCTCCCACCGTCGGTTCGATTCCGACCGGCGCCTCTGTGAACTGCAGTCCTGAGTGCTGCGACCTGAGTTGTGAGTATGTGGAAGCGGGCGACTCCCTATGGGAGCCGCCCGCTTTTCATTATCCGCTACCAGGGAGCGTTACCGGGGGCGACTACTCCCAGTAGGCGGTGAAGTCGTAGTACGAGGCGCCCGACCGGGAATCGTTGATCCGGATGATGGCGGTGTAGCCGTTCCACGAACTCGGTTGCTGAATCACGGCGATACTGCCGCGGCCAGCACGCTGATCGATACGCAGGTTGACATTCCGGTTTGGCAAGCCACCGCCGCGGATGTTCGAGTTCACGTCGCTGACGCGGACGCCGCTGCGGGTGATGGCGTCCACCCGACGGCCGGAAATCTGGATCTCCACGACATCGTCCACGCGTCCACTCCAGTTCAACGAGCCGGCACCGCCGTTCTGGTTGCTGCCGTTGTTGCCACCGCGACCGTCGTAGCCACCATCGCGGTCGTTGCGATCGTCACGGTTGGGGTTGTTGTCGCGGCCGTTGCCCCGTCCGTTGCCCGGGAACGACTCGCCGTCACGACGGCCGCCGCGTCCCCAGCCGCCGCCGTTGCCCTTGTCCTTGTTGCCCCTATCGCCGCGGTCGTCATCGCGGCGATCGTAGACGTCGTCGCGACCATTCCGGCCGTCGCGGTCGTCGTAGCCACGGTCATCGACGTACGCCGTGATGCGATAATTGTCGGCGCCGGCACGCGGGTCGCGCACGCGCAGCACGGCCTGATACCCGTTGCGGGCCGACGGCTGCTCGATCACATCGACATCGCCGCGCCCGTCGTTGAGCTGCACGACGACGTTCGCATTGGTGCGGGGAAGCGCGGCATTCACCCGCGTGCGGCTGGGAAGGGCGGCGTCGAAGCCGCGCGTGCTCACGTCGCGTCCTCGTACAACGATCAACACTTCGCGATCGACGCGGCCCGTCCAGGTGAAGAGTGCGCGATCGGCGCGGCCGCGATCCACGCGATCGGGCGGCGTGGCGCCGGCTTGCGATGCAGCGACGAAGAGCCCGGCGATCACCGGCACGGTGATGACAGAGCGGCGGACCCGAGATGAAGTCGAACGATGCAGCGTCATGGGCTCCTCCAGAGAGCAATAGTCACTGCCGTATAGGGCATCAGGAGTGCCACGCGACACCACCGCTGGACTGTTCACGCGCTGACACCGCCCGCGGGAGGCAAGTGCTTACCACGGCACATGTTCGCTCATCTCAGGCGTCGCCGACACGTCCGGATCCGCGGTTGATGCTGTACGGGGACTGTCCCAAAACGCGGACAATCCCCTGAGCAGCGACAGGACGATACAGGCGGTGCCGGAGCGTGCTACGCGCTCGCAGTCGGTATGCGAAATACCGCTCGTCCGATGCGCCGCACCCAACTCGGACGCGGTGCCTGCTGCACGTCATGGCTCAGGAAGAACTCCTCGGGCCGATAGGCATGCATCGCCTGTTGGGCGCTCGCCAGCACAACTCGCACCTGCTCTTCCGACAGCGGCTCGAACGGCTTGAACTGAAACGGATGTCGCCGCGCATCCTCGGCGAAGGCATGCATGGCTGGCCATTCGCGCGAGAGCTTGGGCATGAGCTCGAGTACGCTGGCCAGGAGTTGTTTGGGGCTGGGCTGTTCGCCGAAGGAGTAAGCGAGATACCGATCCTGCGCCAAGCGCCAGAACGCGTCGGTCGCTTCGTTGATGCTGACCGCGTCATACTCGAGCGCCGTGCACATCAATCCCCAGAGGACGTGCTGCTCGCGGCCGGTCATGTTGCGCGTGGGCGACTCGGGGGCTTTGTGCCAGTGCCGCAGATAGCCGCCGTCGAGGACATAGCCGGTGGGAAAGCCGTTTCGCCACATGCGGAGATTGAACTCCGTCCACTCGCCCCAGAAGAGACGACGCGGGTTGAAGCCGCCGATTTCCGCGAAGAGACGACGATACCCGGCGACCAGCATGCCCTGCACAGGCATGTAGCGCACCCCGTTCACTTCGACGGACGGTGTGGAATCACGAGGCTTGAAGCGGGTGTCCGTGTCTTCTTCATACGACGGCAATCCCACGATGCCGAGCGGAGTGGAGCGAAGCGTGTCTTCGATGGTGCCGATGATGTCGCCGTGCACCGTGAGATCGTCGTCGATGAAGGCGACGAGGGGTGTACGGCACACCGACAGCTGCATGCGACGACCGCTGCCGATCGACGGTTCGTTGGAATTCACGTAGACGCGGATCGGCAACGAGGGCGCCATGGCGCGAATGCGTTGCTCGATCGCGAGCGGCTCCTCGTCGGTAGCCGCGTTGAAGATCACGACCACGTCGACGCGTTCGGCCGATGGCATGGCGGCGAGTGATTGCAACAGCCGCGCGATGTACTCGACGCGCGATGGGATGGTGAGCATCGTAAAGGTCCAACGCGGCGCAGTAACGCTGACCGGAGCGCGGCGGGAGGCGGGAACCGCCGTGCGCTTCACCGGACCAACACCTGTAATCGATTCAGCATTTCCAACCATCCTCCTGGTCCTTCCGTGTCCAGCACCACTGCGTGTGGTATGGCAGTCAGGGCGGGATGCGGACCACGTCCGGGGTTGCGGATGACGAAGGCGAGGTCAGCCTTCTCCAGCAACGAAACGTCGTTCTCTTCGTTGCCGATCGTGACGACGATTGGTGATACACCGCACGAGATCTCGAAGTGCCGAAGCAGCGAGAGCGCTGTTCCTTTGCCCTTCGTATCGGCGAGTGTGAGCCACCGCCCGCCACGGCGCAGCTGTAGCCCTCGGGCCGCAGCGATGGTGAGAATGATCTGTCGTTCGTCCCCGGAAAGACGCGACGGATCGAGCAGCAGCGAGTGATGACGTGCATATAGCGCGCGTCGAATCGCGCCGTTGGTACCAAAGCCGAGCGCTGACAATGACTTACGGTCGAGCTGTGACGCGTCGGCCCGTTGCACGGCGTCCATCTCCTGCATGGCCGTGCGCAACGCCGACGCGTGCTGGGCTCGAGTCCAGATGCGCATGGTGCGCCGTCCGTAGGCGCGCACGTCGTCATGCGGCGGAAGCGCTGGGTGGAGATCCGTCGTGTCGTCGGCATCACGCGCGAGGACGGCGCCGTCTTCCGCAATGCAGGGTCCTTGCACGCCGAGGGCTCGCTGCAACACCAAAAGCTCATCAAGCGTGCGACTCGACGCAAAGGCCACGCGGCATCCGGCCATGCGCGAGCCGAGCCTTTGTATCTCATGCCGCCACACATCCGCGCGAAAGGGCAACTGCGCGTCGTGATCGAGCAGTGTGCCATCGATATCGGTGGCGATAAGCAACGCACGGTCGCGTGCGAGTCTCATGCGCCTACCCAAACGCTCGCCGCGGCCGTGTACACGGGGGTGCTCATGCTCGCATGTTCATTCATGTTGGTGTACTCATCCATACCCAGTGGCGCGCATGAAGTGCGCCATTTCCGGGAATCTCTACGATTGACGGATCACGGCATGGCTCGTGTAGTATGAAACGGTCTGCTTCGGTACGCTGACGTTCCCGCCGTCCCAGGTCATCATGACCGCTTCGAGTCGCACACCCCGCTTATGGCTGGCGCCGCTGATTGCAGCGGGGCTCGCGGGTGCGTTTGCGCTAGGCTCGTGGTACGGCGGACATCGGGTGCGCACGATGAACGAATGGGCCGATGCGCAGTTGTTGTCCACGGCGATCGATTCCGTGCGCGCGAATGCGATCGACTCGTTGGGAAGCGATGAGCTGATTCGCCGGGCGGTGGCCGGGATGCTGCGCGAGTTGCAGGACCCGTACGCGGCGCTGCTGCGTCCTGAGGGGTTTCAGCGATATCGAGGCTCGATGTTGGGCGAGGGGCAGGGGATGGGCCTGACGCTGCGTCGCGAGCCTGATGCCGCCGGCGTGGTGCGGGTTGCGCCGGGCTCGCCGGCGTTCACCGCCGGTGTACGGGCCGGTGATCGCATTCTCAAGGTCGATGCCGTCGCGGTTGGCGAGGCGTGGAAGCGTAAGCCCGGCGACAGCACGCGTACGTTCGGTGACTCGAGCGTTCTCACGCTGTGGCGCGCGCCCTTTGGCGACACTCTGCGGCTCACCGTGCGTCGGACTGCGTGGCACATGCCTGCGGTGAGTGAAGCAGGCCTGCTGGCCGACAGTGTGGGCTATGTCCGCCTGGCCACGTTCACGTCGCACGCCGCGGATGAACTGGAAGACGCGGTAGAGTCGTTGCTGCAGCGCGGTGCGACGTCGCTCGTGCTCGACCTGCGCGGCAACATGGGCGGTCTGTTCGAGGAAGGCGTGAAGTCTGCCGGGCTCTTCCTGCCGCGCGGGGTGGTGATCGCGTCGTTGGCGGGTCGTGGCGGTGCGGCGCCGCAACCGCACAGCACCCGTCATTCCCGCTGGCCGAACCTGCCGCTTACGGTGCTGGTCGATGGCAGTACGGCCAGCTCGGCGGAAGTAACCGCGGCCGCGTTGCACGACTACAACCGCGCGCTGTTGGTGGGGACGCCGACGTACGGGAAAGGGGTCGTGCAGCGCGTCGTGACGCTCTCGAAGGATCTGTCGGTGCGTCTCACGACCGCGCGATGGCTCACGCCGAAGGGCATCAGTCTCGACCGTCGCACGGGGAACGGCGCGCTGGCGAAGGGTGGATTACACCCGGACGTGCTCCTCGATGATGCGACTCGGCGCGACGCGTTCGCTGTGCCGCACGAATGGGAGCCAGCGGCTGCCGCGCGGGTCATGCGCACGGCCGATTCACTGGCGATGTACGCGCTTCGCGAAGGTTGGTCGACGACGCCACTGGCGCTACTCGAAGCGCGATTGCGGACGACGCTGGCGCAGCTCGCACCGCGATCGGCACGAGACCCACTCGCGCGGGCCGAGTGGGTCACGGTGAGCACGCGCTTGGCGCTGGTGCGGATCCTGGAAGTCGAGCGCGAGAGCGAGGCGTTGTTGCGCTATGCGGTGCGCGAGGATGCGGCACTGCGGGCGGGCATCGATGTCGTGGCGCCGGGCACCGAAGTTGCCCGCGTGCTGCCCGCGATACTTCCGGCGGCGATCTCGCGAAAAGGACTGGCGCAGTCACTCCCGCTGATGCGGCCGTGATCGGGTGGTCCGCGTGCCTGTGCTTGGTCACGCAGCTGGCGGTGAAGGCGAATCAGCCGGTGAGTTCGCTCGATGCGTGGCTGGTGTCGCGCTTTCAGGGTTCGCAGCTGCTCGCCGACTCCATGCCGACCACGGCATCGCTGGCGGCTGAAAGTCCGTTGCCGCGGATCGAGGCCACCCGCGCGGGGCGTTTGGCCGACACGCTCTACGCCATTCACTTCGGCGTGCGGCTTGGTACACCGGCGCTGGCGGTGAATGACGTCGTTCAGCTGACCGGTCCGACGGGTACCATCACGCCACTATCCGCCCGCATCATTGCGCGGCGCGCCTTTCGGGCCCCGCGGCGGCCAGGCGCGTCGTCGAATGCAGATGCCGCTTGGCGCTACGGATGGAGCTACCAGGTGGTCATGCCTCACCGCGCGAAGTCGAGCGGCTCGGCCGTCGTGCCCGTCGCGCGCTACCGCGGGTGGTTGCTGCTCTCGGTGAAGCGCGAGGAACCAGTCGTGAGGCGGCGGTGAACAGGCGGTAGGCGGGTGGGTAGACGTTCAGGCACACATCATTCCCGCTACATTGCCCGTCGCTATGGAAAGCCTGACGTGACCTCGAACCCACTGTGGTCCATGCGACCGACGTTGACGGTGCTCGCAGCTGCACTGGTCGCCCTCGCCTCGCCGCTCGGTGCAGTGGAGGGGCAGGCCCCGGGGCAGACGCCGTCGGCGGCACCGGCCCGAGGAAATCAGGCGTGGCGCGACGCATTGGCCGATTCACTCGTGCGCCGTGCCATCGATCGGCGCAGCGTGCAGCTGGCCGACAGTACGTTGCTCAGCTACACGGCCAGCGCGCACGGATTCCTGGCGTTTCTGGCGCAGCTGGGTGAAGGCGTGATCATTCCACCCAAGGTGGTGCAGAGCGAGGAGCTGCAGCTGTCGATCGCCTGGTGGCAACCGGGGCGCAGCGCGCAGCGACTCGTGGGCCGCCGTGACACCACGTTGCTACCTGCCGATGTAGGCTACTATCGCGATCGCTACAGCGTGGTGCTGGACAACCTGCCCGATCGTATTCGACTCGGCGACGGCCAGGATGTGCGTGACGTGCCGCATCCGCTCGGCGCCGTCGCGCCCAGGCAGTACGAGTACGCGATGGGCAGCGCCCTGCGCATCCGCATTCCCGGTCGCGAGATCGTGGTCGATGAAATCAAGTTCCGTCCCCGGAACGCAGCACTGCCGGCGGCCGTGGGGTCGGTGTATCTCGATCGGGAGACGGGCGCCGTCGTGCGGCTGTCGATGACGTTCACCCGCGCCGCGATCATCGACAAGCGCATCGAGACGCTGGTGGTCACGCTCGAGAACGGACTGGTACGCGAGCGGTACTGGCTGCCGCGTCGGCAGGAAGTGGAAGTGTCGCGTGGCAGCACATGGTTCGACATTCCGGCGCGTGGTATCGTGCGCGGTCGCTGGGAGATCTCGGGCTACGACGTGAATGAGCGCTTGCCGCAGAGCACGATGCTGTTGCCGCGATGGAGTGCGGCACCGCGCGATTCGGCCAAGGCGTATCCGTTTACCGGTCGCGTGATCGATGCCCTACCGCCGGAGATTCAGATAGCGAGCAGTGAAGAGGTCGTGCGCGCGCGAGTGCAGGCGGAGGCGGCGATTCGCAGTTCGATGCTATCGCGGCCCACGACGGCATCGGTGACCGGGCGCGGCATCAGCGATCTCGCGCGCTTCTCACGCACCGAGGGACTGGCCATCGGAATCGGCGCGTCGCATCGCAGTAGCCTCGGGGTGCAGGTGGGTGGCCGGGTACGCTACGGATTCGGTGACGAGCAGGTGAAGGGCCAGCTGGCGATCGGTCCGGTGCCCGCATTCGGACGCACGCCGCTGATTCAGCTCTTCGCCGAGCGTGACTACCGTGATCTGGCCTTCGCCGAGCGGGCCGGCGTGACGAACTCTTTGGGGGCGGCGCTGTTCGGTAGTGATTACACCACGCAGGTGGACACGCGCGCCATCGGCGTGCTGTGGCGCCGGCAGCCGACGAGCGCGTTCACCTGGCGGCTGGCGTACGAGCGCGATCGACCGCTGTCGGTGCAGGCATCGTCGGTGTCGGGGCGGTTCGCACCGACGCTGGCCGCGCGTGAGATTGCCGGCGTGCGCGCGGAGGTGCAGGGCACGGGCGGTTGGGTGGGGGCCGACGAGCGTGGCGCCCGCGGGAACTGGACGTTGCAGATGAGTGCCGGCGCCCTCGAAGGAAGCGGACACGTGCTGGGTCGCGCGCAGGCGCTGATACAGATCACGAAGCCGCTGGGCGGCGACCGCGCGCTCTTTCTGCAGAGCTTTGCCGGGGTCGCCGGCGGGCGTGACTTGCCGCCACAGTGGCTGATCTTCGCTGGCGGTCCATGGTCAGCGCCGGGATACGACTTTCACGCCTTCGCCTCGCGGGCGATGGTGTCGCAGCGCGTCGAGTTCCGGCAGCCCATTCCGGCGCCGTCGATTCCACTGAAGCGATGGGGGAAGTCACCGCCGCACGTGACGCTCGCGCCGTTTGTGCAGCTGCTGGCCACGTCTCGCGGGACGCCCGATCGTCCCACCACGGCGGCGCTGCGGCCCTCGGCGGGCATGGGCATGCTGTTCTTCTACGACCTGGTGCGGGCCGACGTGGCCCGCGGACTTCGTGACGGACAGTGGCGCTTTGCCATCGACATTGACCGCGGCTTCTGGGGGATTCTCTGAGCGAACGCTACGACGCCGCATACTTCGACAAGTGGTACCGGCACCCTGCGCATCGTGTGAAGACGGCGGCCGAGCTGGCCCGTCAGGTGTCGTTCGTGCTGCACACGGCCGAGTGGGTGCTGGGGCGGCGCGTGCGCACGGTGCTCGACGTGGGCTGCGGCGAGGGCAACTGGTATCCGGCGCTGCGGGCACTTCGTCCCCGAGTCGCGTATCACGGGGTCGATCCCAGTGCCTATGCCGTGGCCAAGTTCGGCGCACGACGGAATCTGCAGCAGGGTGGCATCGAGGATCTTGGCTCCCTCGACCTGCGCGAGCAGTACGATCTGGTCGTGTGCTGCGGCATGCTGAACTATCTGTCGGTGGATCAGCTGACCAGCGGCATCACGCACGTGGCAGCGCGCACGGGTGGGATGGCCTACCTGGAGCTGTTCACGAAGGACGATCACTTCGAGGGGGACACCGACTGGCCGCCGCCCCAGTCGGCGTCCTGGTATCGCCGGCTCATACAGCGGGCCGGCCTGGTTCCCGTCGGCATGCAGTGCTACGTGGCGGAGGCCGAGCAATACCGGGTCTCTTCGCTGGAACGGCTGTAGATTCTGCAGCATGACTGATCGGATTGCCGCGCCGACGCGCTGGTCGACGTTTCTCGAGGAGCTGCGCGCCGAACGCCGCGCGTGCGATGCCCCGCGTCCGCTGCGGGCGCTGGCGGAGGAGTTCGCCGGTCGTGTGTTGGCGCTGCTTTTTCCGCAGTTCGCGCATCCGTCGCGACTTGGCGAAGCAGGAGTCGACGAGGAAGCGGCGCATGTCGAGGCGCTGTTGCGCGCGGCAATCACGCCGATCGTGAGCGACGTCGAGCAGGTGGTCGCGACGTTCCTGGACCGGTTGCCGGATGTGCGCGCGTCGCTGCAACTCGATGCCGAGGCGATTCTATCGGGTGACCCGGCGGCCGAGAGTCTGGAAGAAGTGATCGTTGCCTATCCGGGATTTCTCGCCACGGCGGTGCATCGCGTGGCGCATGAGCTGTATCGGTTGGGCGTCCCCGTCTTTCCGCGGTTGCTGTCCGAATGGTCGCATGGGGAAACCGGCATCGACATTCATCCGGGCGCTGTGCTGGGGGCGAGCTTCGCCATCGATCACGGCACGGGCGTTGTGATCGGTGAAACGAGCATCATCGGCGATCGCGTGCGACTGTATCAGGGCGTGACCCTCGGTGCGCATGCCGTGAGCAAGAAGCTGGCGAACCAGAAGCGGCATCCCACGCTCGGCAACGATGTCGTCGTGTATGCCAATGCGACGATTCTCGGCGGGACCACCAAGATCGGCGACGGATCGATCATCGGCGGCAACGTGTGGATGACGTCGTCGGTACCACCGCGGTCAGTGGTGCAGTTCTCGAGTCGGGTGGAACAGCGCCCGACCGACGACGGACTCGAGTTTCATATCTAGCACGCCGCGAGCACTCAGGACCCGCACTCCGCAACAGCACCGTTCACTCACTCCGACCTTACCGACCATGCGCGTCTCCTCGATTCTCGACACCATCGGCCACACGCCGCACGTGCGCCTGCATCGCTTGTTCGATCCGCGCGTCGAAGTCTGGATGAAACTCGAGCGCGCGAATCCGGGCGGCAGCATCAAGGATCGTATTGCCTTGGCGATGATCGAAGACGCCGAGCAGCGTGGTGTGCTGACGAAGGACAGCGTGATCATCGAACCGACGTCGGGGAACACCGGCATCGGACTGGCAATGGTCGCGGCGGTGAAGGGCTACAAGCTGGTGCTGGTCATGCCGGAGTCGATGTCGATTGAACGTCGCAAGCTGATGGCGGCGTACGGCGCGACGTTCGACCTGACGCCACGCGAGAAGGGAATGAAGGGCGCGATCGAGCGCGCCAACGAACTGGTGGCGAGCACGCCGAACGCGTGGATGCCGAACCAGTTCGCCAACGAAGCGAACATCCGCGCGCACGCGCTGACCACGGCCCGAGAAATTCTCGCCGATTTCCCCGACGGCGTGGACTATCTTATTACGGGCGTGGGCACCGGCGGTCACATCACCGCGTGCAGCGAAGTGCTGAAGCAGCATTGGCCGGCGATGAAGACGTTCGCGGTGGAACCGGCGAAGTCGGCGGTGATCAGTGGCGGAGCGCCGGGGCCGCATCGCATTCAGGGCGTGGGGCCGGGCTTCATTCCCGACAACCTGCATCGCGACACGCTGGACGGCGCCATTCAGGTCACGGAAGAAGCGGCGTTCGAGTACACGCAGCGCTCCGCGTGCGAGGAAGGGATTCTGGTCGGCATCTCGAGTGGTGCATCGCTGGCGGCGGTGGCGCAAAAGATTCCCGACATGATCGACGGTGCCCGCGTGCTCACGTTCTGCTACGACACCGGCGAACGCTATCTCTCGATCGACGGACTGTTCCCGGCGTGAGCCGTCTTGTCCGGTCGGTTGCTGCCGTTGCGATCTGTGCGCCGGCGCTCGTCGGGGCGCAGGCGCCTGCGACCGCGACGGCCGCGAAGGTCACGCGCGCCGATCTCGCCGCCGCGTATATGCGAGTCGATGCCGCGTACACGCAGCGGGAGAACGCGAAGACCCTGCCCGACAGCGTGCGCGCCCAGGTGAATCGCACCGTCGACCGCGCGGCATTGAGTTTCTTCAGCGGGCAGTTTGCGGCGGCCGTCGGCACGATCGACGCCGCTGCCGCGCAGCTCACCGGCGCGGCCTCCGTTCCTCCCGCGCCGCCAGCGGGCCCGCGCTCGCTGAATGGCGCGCCGGTGAGTGCAGCGCGCGAGGAGTATCTGGCGCGGCTCGCCGTGGTGGACAGCACCGGGCCACTGGCGCAAGCACTGCTCTCCACGCGTGAGCGGGCCAAGCTGCTGGTCGATGTGCCATCGCCCGAGCGCAGCGCCGAGTTTCTGAACGACCCCGTGCGGTTATCTCGCGATCTGGCACGCGAAGTGAGCGTGCTGGAACGCGGACGTGATCCGTACATCGGTTTAGTTGGCGATTTCTGGCGCGTCTACCGCGGCGCGAACAACACCCTGGTGCCCATGCGCATCGTGGTGCCGCCCTCGGCGAACGTGCGTAAGCCGGTGGGTGTACTGCTGGTGTTGCACGGCGCCGGTGGCGATGAAAACATGTTCGTCGATGCGTACGGCAGCGGCATCGCGACAAAGCTCGCGGCCGAACAGCGGCTGATTCTGGTGTCGCCGAAAACCGATGTCTTCGGTGCAACGCCGGAACACTTCGATGCCTTGATGGTGCTGTTGCGCAACGAATTCCGCATCGACAGTTCGCGCGTGTACCTGATCGGCCACTCGATGGGCGCTGGCGCTGCCGCGCGGCTCGCGCAGGCGCGTCCGGCCCAGTTCGCCGCGGTCGCCATGCTGGCGGGAGGCAGTCCGATCACGGTGGCGAATGCCCCGCCGTCGCTGTTCGTCGGTGCGGAACTCGACGGCATCATTCCCGCCGCGCGAGTGGAAGCGGCCGCCAAGGCAACGCCCGGTGCCACGTATGAGCTGTTCCGCCACGAAGGCCATCTGCTGATGGTGGGGAACGGTGTGCGGCGCGCCGTGCCGTGGCTTGTGTCGCACACGCGATAAGCGAACCACCAACTACTGTGCCGCACTTTTCTCCGATTCTGTTCGGGTTGGCGTTCGCCACCTTGGTGGTGGCACTCACGGCGTTCGGTCGTCGCTTGCCGATCCCCGCGCCGTTGCTGCAGGTGCTGGCCGGACTCGCGGTGGGATTCGTGCCCGGCGTCGAGATGCCGACGCTCGATCCCGACGTGGTGTTCTTCGTGTTCCTGCCGCCGATTCTGTGGGCCGCGGCGTTCTTCACGTCGTTCCGCGAGTTCACGGCGAACCGGCGGGCCATCGGTGGCTTGGCCGTCGGACTGGTGCTCGCGACGACGGCCGTCGTCGCGGTGCTCATCCGGATGTTCATTCCCGATATGCCGTGGGCGGTCGCCGTCGCCCTCGGCGCCATCGTGTCACCGCCCGATGCCGTGGCGGCCACGGCGGTGGTGTCGCGCTTGCCGGTGCCGGGTCGCGTGATCGTGATTCTCGAAGGCGAGAGCCTCGTGAACGATGCGTCGGCACTGGTGCTGTATCGCACGGCGGTGGCGGCGGCGGTCACCGGCGCGTTCAGCTTCGGTGAAGCGCTGGTGCGCTTCTTCCTCGATGCCGGTGTGGGTGTGCTGGTCGGGCTGGCCGTTGGCTGGCTCATGATTGTGGTGGCACGTCGAACGCGCGACGAACTGGCGGAAACGGTTCTCACGTTGGCCGCGCCGTACGCCGCCTGGATGCTTGCCGAAACGCTGCATGTGTCGGCCGTGCTGGCCTGCGTCGCCGGCGGACTCTACGCGCGTCAGCATCTATCCACGGCAGTCGGGCCGCGCTCGCGCATTCAATCGCGCGCGGTCTGGGACCTGCTGGTGTTCACGCTCAACGCGCTGATCTTCATTTTGCTGGGGCTGCAGTTCGCGGAGCTCATGCAGAAATCCGGTGTGGCCGCCTTCGACGGTGCCGTGAAGTACGGAGTGCTGCTGGGCGTCGCGGTCATGGTGGTCCGCCTGATCTGGGTGCCGGTCACCACCATCTGCCGGGAATCGCTGCGTCGCGGTCGCGTGGTGACGTCGACCGCCGGCAGTTGGAAGTCGATGTTTCTGGTGTCGTGGACGAGCATGCGTGGCATCGTGTCGCTGGCCACCGCGTTCGCGTTGCCGCTCACACTCGACAACGGCGCACGATTCCCGTACCGCGACGAGGTGATCATCATGACGATGTGCCTCATTCTGGTCACGCTGGTGGTGCAGGGGCTGTCGCTGGCGCCGATCATTCGCGCCTTCAAGTTCGTGCCGGAGGCCGCGCACCACGAAGAGGAACAGGTCGCGCGACAGGAAGCGCTCCGCCGCGCGGCCGAGGCGTTGGACGACGCATCCCGCGAGCCGTGGGCCGATCCCGCCGATGTGGAGTGGCTCCGCACGGAGCTACGCGACCGCCAGCACCGGCACAAGAACGCCAGTCACACCAGTCACGCCAATCACGGCAGCCGGTCGCGTTTACGCTCGCGCATGTTGGACGCCGAACGACGGATGCTGCTTCGTCTCCGCAACGAAGGCGCGATCTCCGACGAAGTGCTGCGCACACTCGAGTCGGAGATCGACCTCGATACGTTGCGCCTCAGCCCTTCTTCGTAAGCTCCGCGGGAGCGGGCACGCTGGTGGTTCCTTCGGGGAGCCGGTCGAGCCGATCGAGGCGCTCGACATCGATCGCGATCGATTCTCCTGCCGACTGCGCGAAGATATCGGCGAACTTGGCGTCCCAGGTGATGTCGTCCCAGTAGTATGACGCGCGTACGGACACGTGCGTGGAGAACGTCTCCTCGTGCGCCGTGATCAGGATGAGCAGTTCCGCTTCCGATTCGCGCAGCTGCTGCGGTGTGAAGCCGTGCAGCGGACTGTCGGCCGTGATCGGATGCACGACGGTCCAATGCAGCGGGAAGACCGCGACCTGGCTGCGCTCCAGTGCAAGCTGATGGAAATTGCGCTCGCGCTTTCCGTCGAGCATCTCGTACAGCGAGAGACTCACATCGGCGCGCACATCGGTGAGCTGGCTCGGGAGCTCATTCACGAACCGGAACATCAGTCCGCGTCCGCCGTCGTACGGCCCCACCACGGCGGATTCACTGAAGCGCAGCTGCGCCCGAGGCCGGATGAGTCGAGCCAGCAGCAGGCCACCGGCGAGCACCAGCACCAGCGGACCGGCCAACGACTCGATCACCACGACCCAGTTGGCGGTGATTCCCACGGCGTGGATGGGGCCCGTTCCGGTGGTCGTGAAAATCCCCGTACTGAATACGAAGGCCCGCAGGAAGGGGTCGGCCATACCGAGCACCTCGCTCCCTACGAGCGCCCCGGCCGGCAGCGCGGCGTAAGCGAGTGCGAAGAGTCCATTCAGCAGCAGGACTCCGCCGAACACCCACAACACGAACACGGCCCACGGCGCCTGAAGCGCGGCGAGATACAGGCGCTCGGTGCGCTGCGCGCGCAACCCGTACTTGCTGGACGTGGAGGTGCCGTCCCGATTGAACAGGCGACCACGTGAACGCTGCGCCACCACGCGGCCGAAGCCAAGGTCATCGCCCGATGCTGGTGGCGCGGTCGGTGCGGTCGTGGCGGTCGGCGCGGTCGTCGGCGTCGCGCTGCCCACGTCGGTATCGTCGAACGTGCCGGCGGTCGGAGTAGTCACGGCGATCGGGTTGAAGTTCACGGGGCGTTCACCACCCGAAGATATCGTATTGCCGACCGTGTGGCGCGTGGTATCGTTGGGCATGACTGCTGATACCCTCCGTATCGCCGGCGCCCAGATGGCGCCGGTCTGGCTCGATCGCAACCGCACGCTCGCGAAAGTGATCTCGGCGATTCACGGCGCCGCCGACGACGGTGTGCAGCTCCTCGTCTTCCCGGAGGCGTTCGTCCCAGGTTATCCGTGGTGGATCGAGTGGACCGACGGAGCCCGTTTCGACGCGGCCGTACAGAAGTCGTTGCACGCCCATTATCTCGATCAGGCCGTCCAGATCGAAGCCGGACACTTGGACGAGGTGTGCGCGGCCATCCGAGACCGGAGCATCACGGTCGTGCTCGGTGTCATCGAGCGCCCGCTCGACCGAGGCGGACATAGTGTCTACGCCAGCCTCGTCACGATCGACGCGGCGGGTACGATCGTGAATGTGCATCGGAAGCTCATGCCGACATACGAGGAGCGGCTGAGTTGGGCGCCGGGTGACGGACACGGTCTGCGCACGCACCGCGTGGGCGCGTTCACGCTGGGGGCGCTGAACTGCTGGGAGAACTGGATGCCGTTGGCACGGGCGAGCCTGTACGGGCAGGGAGAAGATCTCCACGTCGCCATCTGGCCCGGCAGCGTGCGCAACACGGAGGACATCACCCGCTTCATGGCGCGCGAGGGACGCTCGTACGTGATGTCGGTATCAGGGCTGCTGCGGCGTGATCAGGTGCCCGAGCATACGCCGCACTTCGCATTGCTGCAGCGCGTGCTGCCGGAGGTGATGGGGGAAGGCGGATCGTGTATCGCCGGTCCTGACGCCCAGTGGATCGTGGCGCCGGTGGCCCATGAGGAACGTCTCATCACGGCCGACATCGACCACACGCGTGTACGCGAAGAACGGCAGAACTTCGACGCGATGGGTCATTACGGACGTCCCGATGTGCTGCAGCTCGAGGTGAATCGCGAGCGTCAGCGTGGGGTGCGGCTTCGCGACTGAGGTGCGTGTGCCGCGTGCGCTGGTGCGTCAGTACCCACGCGCGCGGTCGACCACCCACTTCGGCAATTCACCACGCTCGAGGGAGTCGAGGCATTCCAGAAACCCGTGCGCGGCGCCGTCGATCGTAGTAAGGCCCGAAATGTGTGGCGACACCATGACGCGCGGATCGCTCCAGAGCGGCGAGTCGGCCGGCAGTGGTTCGGTGGCGAACACATCGAGCGCGGCGCCACGCAGCCAGCCCTTTTCGAGCGCGTCGGGCAGCGCCGCTTCCTCGACTACGGAGCCGCGGCCCGCATTCAGGAGCACCGCGCCCCGGCAGCGCGACAGCACCTCGCGGGAAATCAGTCCGCGCGAGGCCGGCGTGTCTGGCACGGCAACCACGATCCAGTCGGCGTTGCCCACCAGGTCGGCGAGTTCACTCGACGCGTGTACCGCACTGAACGCCGGGCTGCTGGCCGCGCCGCTGCGCGAGACGCCGGTCACATGCACGCCCAGCGCCTGTAACGAGGACGCGATCGCGCGGCCGATGTCGCCCGTACCGACGACGAGCGCGCGCGTACCCGCCACCCGCGCGATGTCACGTGGCGCCCAGCGCCGCTCGCGCTGCGCTGCGGCCAACTCCAGCACCTGCAGCTGTATCGCGAAGATGCGCGACACCGCCCACTCGGCGATCATCGGACCGAACGATTCGGGACTGCGCGTGAGCAGGATGCGTGGATCGAGATCGGACGCCATCCACGAATCGACGCCGGCACCGGTGCACTGGATCCAGCGCACGTTGCCCATATCCGAGACCGACGGCGGCCGCTTGAAGCCGATGTACGCCTCCGCCCACTCGAGGTCATCGGCCGTGATCTCGGTGAACACCTTGCCACGCAGTTCGAGGTCGGGACGACGCGCACGAATCGACTCGGCGATGCCCACATGCGCGTTGGCGCCGATGGCGATGCGACGCGGAGCGAATGGAAGCGGGAAGGTCATCAGGTGGCCCGGCGTTGAGTAGGAGACGAACCGATGGCGTCGCCGACCGCATTGCAGGCGAGCACCGTGGCAAAGATGAACAGGCCGGGGAAGATCGCGAGCCAGGGCTCGCTGGTCATCGCGGTTTGCGCCTGATACAACATGTTGCCCCAGCTGGCCGTCGGAGGCTGCACGCCGACGCCGAAGAAGCTCATCGTGCTCTCCAGCAGGATGCCGCGACCGATGGCGAGTGTCGTGGCAACCGTCGCTGCGGGAATGATGCCGGGAACGATATGGCGTACGATCACGCCGACCGGATTCGCCCCGATCGCCCGCGCGGCCTGCACGAAATCGAGCGACGACAACGACTGCACTTCCGCGCGGACGACCCGTGCCGTTTCCATCCAGCCGGCGGCGGCGACCAGCAGGATCAGCATCGGCACACCGGGCTGCAGTACGGCTGCGCCGAGCATCAGCAGTGGTAGACGCGGAATGGCGAGCATCGCATCGGTAGCGCGCATGAGCACGTCGTCGACCCAGCGACCGGCGTATCCGGCCACCGCGCCGACGGCGACGCCGATCGCTGCGCTCATGAGTGCCGAGAGCACGCCGATAGCGAGCGAGACGCGAGCGCCCACCAGCACGCGAGTGAGCACGTCGCGGCCGAGTTCATCGGTGCCGAACCAGTGTGCCAACGAGGGCGCCGCGCGTCGGTTGGCCAGATCGAGGGCATCGGCGGCAAACGGCGCGAGATAGGGGGCCAGCAACGACGCCACGACAAGCGTCGCGAGAAAGAGCAGACCGCCCCGCGGTCCCGCCCTCATGCGGTGCCCCTCGTGCGCGGGTCGATGCTACGCACCGCGATATCGGCCAGCAGATTGAGCACCATCACGGCGATCGCGCCGCACATGAGGAACGCCATCAGGACGGGGTAGTCGCGCTTCACGAGCGACTCGGTAAACAGGCTGCCCACCCCGGGCCAGGCGAACACGCTCTCAGTGACAACGGCACCCGATGCCATCATCGCGGCGTCGAGCAGCACGACGGTAATGAACGGGCCGAGCGCATTGGGCAGCGCATGACGCAACAGCACGCCGCGCTCGGAGACGCCGCGCACCCGCGCCGCATTCATGAACGGCCGGCCAATCGTTTCGCGCATGGCCCGCCGCAGATAGCGCGACCACGCCGCGGCCTGCACAGCGGCCAACACGACGACCGGAAGCACCAAATGCGCGAGGCGATCGGCGAACGAACTCGCGCCGAATGACGCGCGCCCCGACGACGGTAACCAACCCAGCGTGATCGCGAAGACCAGCTGCAAGAGCAGGCCGAACCAGAACACCGGCAGTGAGATGCCCGCGACGGCACCGAATGACGTAATGCGATCGAACAGGCGATGCACCGACGCCAGCACGCCGACTGGAAGCGCGAGACAGAGCGCGAGCAGCGTGCTCGCGCCTACGAGTTCGAGGGTGGCCGGCACGCGCTCGAACACGCGCACGAGCACGGGACGGCCGTCGGCGAAGCTGTAGCCCCAGTCGCCGCGCACGAATGCCGAAAGCCACGAGACGTACTGCGCCGCCAGCGGACGATCGAGCCCCATCGCGACTCGCAGGCGTTCGATGTCCTGCGGCCGCACATTTGGATTCTCGAGATACGCCGCGAGCGGACCACCGGGTACCGCCTGCAGCAGTGCGAACACCAGCACCGAGATGAGGACCAGCAGCGGAACGCTCTGCAGCACCCGCCGCACGATCATGCCACGCATCACGGCGTGCCGATCTCCCACTGGTGCACGTTCCAGAACGGGCCGGCGTTGGTCGGATTGCCGGTGAAGCCCTTCAGCGACTTCGGTACGGCATCCACCTTGGCGGTATTGTACAGCACGATCTCCGGGGCGAGCGCCGCGATCCGGCGCTGCGCTTCACGCAGCAGCTCGTTACGCTGCGCGACATCGGCGGTGCGGTCGGAGCGGTACAGCAGCGACGAGAGCTCGGTGTCGTTGACGTAGTTGATGTTGCGACCGGCCGGCGGCATGCGGTCGCCGGCAAAGAAGAGCGTGAGCTCCGGGTCGGCACCCATCTGCCACCAGTGCAGCATGGCGTCGAAGTCACCCGTGAACCACACACTGCTGATGGTGGTGCCGTCGAGCAGCTTCACCGTCATCTCGGCGCCGACGTCGCGAAACGCCTGCTGCAACGCTTGCGACACATTCTCGCGGATCGCAAAACCCGACTGCGTGATCAGCGTGAACGCGAGTCGCTTGCCGTCCTTCATACGAATGCCGTCGGCACCGGGCACCCATCCCGCCTCGGTGAGCAGCGTGCGTGCGCGCTCCGGATCGAAACCGTACGTGGGCACCTTGGGCTCGTAGGCGGCGGAAAGCGGCTGGATGGGACCGTTCACCACTTCTACCTGTCCATCGAGAATCGTGCGCACCAGTAGATCACGATTCACCGCGTGGGCCAGCGCCTGCCGCACCTTGACGTCGGCGAAGGGTGCGAAGTGCCTCTGGTTGAGCGTCACGTGTTCGTAGCCGTTGCCGACCACGCGGTTCATCCGAAGCGACGCGATGGGCTCCAGTTCGCGCACCTTGTCCCATGCCACCAGCGCCACCATGTGCACCTCGCCCGACTTGAGGAGGTTGATGCGTGTGGTGGTGTTGGTGAGAAAGCGGAAGAGCAGCTGCTTGATCTTGGGAGACGCGGCGCCGCGCCAATAGCCTTCGGCGCGTTCGAGCAGAATGTACTCGCCCGTCTTCCACTCCTTGACCTTGTACGGGCCGGTACCGAGCGGCGCGCGGTTGTAGTCGTTGGCCGTGTTGAGATCACGCCCTTCGAGCACATGCTGCGGCAGCGTACCGCGCACGAACTGCAGCTGATAGTGCGCGTACACTTCCTTGTAGTGCACGATCGCCGTGAGCGAGTCGGGCGTATCGACCGACGAGATGCGATCGAATCCGTCGACGCTTTCCGGCTTCCAGTCGCCTTTGTTGATGGCATCGACCGTGAACTTCACGTCGGCCGATGTGTGCGACACGCCGTCGTGCCACTTCACGCCGGGGCGCAATTTCCACGTGACATCCATGCCGCCGTCCGGGCGCACGATCACGCCGCCGTTCTCCGTGGTCGGGATCTCGGAGGCCAGCACGGGAATGATCTTCATCTCCTCGTCGTTGGTGACGAGTCCCTCTACCACGCATGACTCGATGTCTTCGAGGATATGCGTGGCGTAACGGTTCATCGTATCAGGCTCACGGTCGTAGCCCACAATGAGCAGCTCGTTGGATGGTCCGCTGCGGGAAGTCTCACCGCCGCAGGCCGCGAGTGACGCACAGAGTGCGGCCGCGACGCCAAGCGCCGAGGATCGAGCTGACCGACGGGACAGGCGTACCGACCAACGCATCATGGAGTTGCCGTAAGAAGTCGCGCGGCGAGCGCCACGGGAATAGCTCCCCGGCTCAACAGCGCATCATGAAAGTGCCGCGGCGAATAGTCTGCTCGCTCGCGCAAGGTGTCCCGCAGATCGAGAATGCCCTGCGTGCCGAGCCAGTACATCACCGCGGTGCAGGGGAACATCGAGTTCTTGGTCGCTTCGCCCACGGCCGCAGCTTCCGGCATGCCCACTTCCTGCACGTAGTACGCCACGGCTTCTGCGAAGGTGAATCCACCCGTGTGCAACCGGATGTCGACGATCGCGCGCGCCAGCATACGCACACGACTCTGCTGTTCCGCGGCTCGCTCGAGCGGGGTAAGAAATCCGAGTTCGTCGGCGAGTTCGGTGGCATAGCACGCCCAGCCCTCGGCCATGGATCCACCCAGGAACATTCCGATACGACTCGCGCAGTCGACGGCGGCAATCTTGCCGATGCGCGAGTGCGATCGATGCGTGGCGTGGCCGTTCTGTACATGGTGGCCGAGCGCGCCGTGATGCACGACGTGATTGAGCGTGATCGTGCTGTGGTTCCATGCTTTCAGTCGGCGCTCCCGCTCGTCGGGGGCGATGGTGTCGTCGACAGGGGTTACCAGGTACAGGTGCTCGGGGCGGGGTTCGTACGGCGCCGGCGAGCGATAGAACAGGAAATACAGTTGTGGCGCGATGTCGCGTGCCCACACGGGAATGGGCACGTAGCGCAGTGGCCAATCGGGCCAGCTTACCTGGTCGTGCTTCAGGGCGAGCTCCCGGCACGCTTCGAATTGCGACGTGAAGGTGGCGAGATAGTCGGCTTCGGCGGGGCGATCGTCGGCCAGCTTCGCGCCGAGTGCTTCGGGCGAACCGGCGACCTCGGTAGCGAGCGCGTGGAAGCGCGTCTGGGCCGCGGGCATCTCCCCCATCACGCGCTGCAGCAACTCGGCAGACGACTGCGCACAGAAATGCCCGCGCCGCAACAGAATGTCGTATGCCTCGACGCCGATCGCGTAGCCAGAATGCACATCGTGCGGCAACAGGAAGAGCCAATGTGCCGCACCGTCGAAGGCCTGCGCCGCATCCGCCGCTGCCGCGGCGATCGACTGACGCTCCACACTGTCGATCTGGTGCTCGTCGCACCAGAGGCGCAACTGCCCCCGCAGAAATCCGGCGAATACGCGCGCCTCACGGGTGGCACGATCGATCCAGATCGCGGGTACCGGCTCGGTGAGCGCCGTCTGCATTGCGCCAAGGAACGCCGGGATCGCGCGGAGTCGTGCCGTGATCGCCGTGGTGCAGGACGAGATCGGGTGCGTGGGACGCAGCAACAGCGATACGACGCTGAAGATCGCCTCGCCGGTCCAGAGCACGGGATTCCGGTCGTGGAAGAAACGGCTCTGCGTCTCGAGAATGCGGACGTCGATGTTGGCGCGCGCCAACTCGGCGTCGACGGCATCGATATCGGTGGCGAGGGCGTTGTCGCCGCGGCGCGGTGACGTGCTGAAGAGTGCGTCGTGCAGCTCGGCCAGCTCGGCCACTTCGGTGTCTCGCGCATCGCGCGACCAATCGGGGAGACGATGGTCATGCGTGTGCAGCCCGGTGAACGTAGCGTTCACAGGGTGTCGCTCGAAGTAGTGCGAGAGAAAACGATCGAGTGCGACGGTCGTGTCGTGGCTCAGGATGCCGATCCCGCGACTGGAGGCTGTTCGAGCGGAATGTTCACCCAGCGTCGCTCACGGAACGAGCGCTCGACGGCGTTGATGAGCTCCTGCACGTGCGCACCATCTTCGAAATTGCCTTCGTTGCCTTCCACTTCACCGCGGATCTCGGAGATGAACGAGCCGATGAGATTCGCGTAGAACAGCGAGCGCCACGATTCACGCGCACTGCCGCCCGCGGGGTAGAAGCGCTGCGGAATCTCGAGCTCCTTGAACTCGACCGAGTCGGCCGTCGCCCCTTTCAGCGTTTCACAGATGCCGTTCTCTTCCACCAGACGGCAGATCAGTGCGCCTTTGCTGCCGTACACGCGCGCTTCGATGCCGGGATAATTCCCCACGGTTACGAAGCTGGTTTGAATGGAGCCAATGCCGCCGTTGTCGAACTCGCCGATAAATATGTCGCCATCGTCGATATTCATGCGCATCATCGTGCCGGTCGCACGCACCATGCGCTCGGGGATGAAGTTCTTCATCGTGCCGACGACCGACTTGAAGCGACTGCCCATGAAGAGATGGCCGATGTCCATGATCGGCGCGCCGTACCCTTCCAGCGACGACACGTGAATCTCGGTCTGGTCGGCCTCATGGTCGACCTGACGCAGCGGCGTTTGTGGATCGAGCCACTGCGAATTCTGTTCGTAGCCGTTGAAGATGAACGGCGTGCCGATATAGCCCTCGTCGATCAGCGCTTTCATGTAGCGCATCGCCGGCGAGTAGCGAAAGGTGAATCCGAGCTTGGTCTTCAGACCTTTGCTGGCGGCCAACGCCGCCGCCCGTCGCGTCTCGGTGAAATCATAGGCCACTGGCTTCTCGCACAGCACATGCTTGCCGGCTTCGAGCGCCGCGCAACTCAGCGAGAAGTGCGTCGCGCTGGGCGTGCACACGTCGACCACATCGATATCGGTACGCGCAATCAGCTCTTCATGCGTGGCATACACGTTCGGAATTTCGAACTGCGCCGCGAACTCGCGGGCGCGCTCGACGATCGGATCGGCGATCGCGACAATGGTGCAGCGCGGATCGCGCTTCCAACCAGGCAGGTGCGCGAACTGTGCCCAGGCACCGGCGCCAAGGACTCCAACACGAACGATGTCGTTACTGGCGGTCACTGAATTACCCGTGAGGTGTCACCCGGCATCAAGAGCTGCCGGTGCGCCCAGATCGGCGCGATGCCGTTCTTCATGACGCGTTCGTGAAAATCGCGAAGGTTGAATTGGTCGCCCTGCGCCGCCTTCACGTCGCGCCGCAACGTGAGCATGCCGCGCTTGCCCAGGAAATAGCCGCCGTAGGTCGGGTCGTAGGTGCCGCGCTGCGCTTCGCGCTTGGCGGCGGGAGCGGCCACGTACGCCTGTTGCTCAAAGCAGGCCTGCGCCTGTTCGAGCGTCCATTCGCCGGTGTGCAGGCGGATACCCGACAACAGTCGACAGATGCGCGTGAGGGCATCGCTGAGCTGGGCCAACTCGTAGCGCGGGTCGCCGTTCATGAAGCCTTGCTCGACCACCAGTTCTTCCGAGTAGTGCGCCCAGCCGTCCTGACCTGACGATGGCTGCGGAAACGGATTCAGTCCGATCCAGATGCGCCGGATCTTGCCCGGCGTTTGCCGCATGTGCACCGAGTGCAACCAATGCCCCGGCATCGCTTCATGCGCCGACGTGATGGCGAGTGACGCAAAGTTGAAGCGTTCGAGCCACGCTTCCTGCTGCGCGGGGGCATCGGCCGAGTCGGCGTCCGTGATGTAAAAGACGCTCTGCACCGGCGTTTTCTCGAGCGGCGGTGACGCGTGCATCGAGGCGAAGCCCAGCGAGAACGGTTGCGCCGGTTTGACCACGACGTGCTCGCCCTCAGGCACCACGGCCAGATTCTTGGTCGCGATGAAGCGTGTAAGTGAATCGACGACGGCCTGCGCGGCCGCTACCACCTCGCCGCGCTTCGGATGATTGCGGCGAATCGTGAGCCACGTGGCCTGCGGATCGGCACCGGGCGCCAATCGCAGTGCGGCGGCGCGGAATCGATCCTGCGCGAGCTTGAGTTCACGCTCACCCAGCGCTGCGAGGTCGGCCAGCGGCACGTCGATCAGTTCTTCCGAGCGATAGCGTCGCGCCACGGCGTCGCCGCCGATCTTCCACTCGCCGTTCGCGGTGGGGAGCACCGTCTTCTCGAAGTCGGTGGTGTACGCGTCGATCTCTCGCGCGGCAACGGCCGCGGCGCTCAACAGCGAATCCATGAGCGGTGTGCCCTTCTCGGCCGCGAAGGCGACGGGCAGGTCGACGGTGAGCATCGTGGACGCGCCGCGCATCATGCCCAGTCCGCGTTCGGCGAAGATCCGGGGGGGATTGACGATGTTCGTGCGCGCGGCCTGAAGAAACGCGGGTACACCGGCGAGTTTGGCGATGATGCGACGCATGCGCACCGGTGCCGCGTCGTTCTCCATCGTCATCAGATTGTGCACGCCGTCGGACAACGCACTGGCGTACGTCATCGGATTGCGCTTCCAATTTGCCAGCGTTTCCTGTTCGAGCAGCCAGCCGTCGATCACACCGGCGAGAATGCGCTTGTCTACGCGCTCGTCCGGCGTGAGCGACGAGTCGCTGAAGGCCGCGAGCTCTGCCGCTGCCGTCTTCAGCGCGGCGATTTCGGCGGCGATCGCCTGCGCGGAAAAGTCGTCGAGCAGATCGTCGTGATCGTGCAAGCCGTTGCCGGCCGCGATCGAGGGATGACGGCGCGCGAAGCCGTCGAGATAGCGGTCCACGAACGGCGCGAATCCGGCCGTGGTCGCGGACGTCCCGGCCTTATCGGCGGCGGGGGTGCAGGCGGTGCCGGCGGCAAGGCCGGCGGCGCCGAGCGAGAGCAGCGCGAGTGTGGCGAGTCGTTTGGGGGTTCGCATCGGGGCTTAACCTGCGACCGATCTCCCCCCTTCGCAATCGCGAGGACGGCCGTTATTTCGTTGTGCTGGGCAGCGGTTTCACCGCCAACGTGAGCACCAGTCCCACGGCCAACAAGCCGGCCAGTAGCATCAGCGGCTGATCGTAGATGTGCACACGCGGGGCGCCCGGGGCCAGCGCCGCACGGGCGCGCTCCGACAACTGTGTGATGATCACCGGTCCCATCACCGCGGCCACACTCCACGCGGTGAGCACGGCGCCGTGAATCGCGCCCACGTTCCGCGCACCGAACAGGTCGGCCAGAAACGCCGGCATGGTGGCGAATCCACCGCCGTACATCGTGAACACGGTGAGCAGGCAGGCCAAGAAGGGCCACCACGCGCCCGCCTGGGCAAAGCGCGGAATGGCCAGAAACAGCGCGAACTGCACCACGAAGAAGAGGAGATACGTGGTGCGGCGGCCCATCAGATCCGACGCACTCGACCAGAGCAGACGTCCACCGGCGTTGAATAGGCTGATGACCGCCACCACGGCCGCGGCCTGCTTGGGCGTGCGGCCGAAGAGGTCCTGCATCATGGGCGACGCCTGGGCAAGAATTCCGATGCCGGCCGTGACGTTCACACAGAGAATGCCCCAGAGGAGCAGGAACTGCGGGGTACGGATTGCCTCGCCTCGCGTGAGCCCGGTGGTTGCCGGCGTGGCGAGGCCCCCGGGCGCTTCGGGCGCGGGCCTCAGCAGCTGCGCGCCCGCCGACATCAGAGCGAAGTACACGCCGCTCAACACGAACAGGGCACGCGCCACGCCCATCTGTTCGATCAGAAAGGCATTCGCATAACCCCCGAGAAACGCGCCGCCGCCGAAACCCATGATGGCGAAACCGGTGGCCATACCGCGGCGCTCCGGGAACCACTTCACCAGCGTGCTCACCGGCGCGATGTATCCGATCCCGCAGCCGATCCCGCAGAGGATGCCGAGCCCGAGAAAAAGCAGCAGCGGCTGCTGCCAGAGCAGGCCAAGGCCGCCAAGCGCGAGCCCACCCGCGAAGAACAGGGCCGACGTTTTCGCCGCGACCCGCGCGCCACGCCGCTCGACCCACGGTCCCATCGTGGCCGCGCTCAGGCCGAGCAGCACGAGCGCGGCGGTGAACGTGGTATACGGCGGGCTCCCCCACCACGGCTGCGGGGGAAGCGCGGCAATGATCGGGCGGTTGAGCGTGCTCCAGGCGTACACTGAGCCGATGCCCAGGTGAACGAGGATGGCGCCGACGGGGATGGTCCAGCGGGATTTCGACATATGGCAGAATCAACCATATCGGCGCTCGATCCGTGCCGGGTAGTTTGCGAGATGTCTTCGCGCGAAAGTCCGATCGCGGCCCAGCGGGCCCGGAATGCTCGTCTCACCACGCAGGCCGAACAGCTCGCCCTCGCCGACCGCGCGGAATACGGCTTGCCGGAGCTGCCGGTGATCCTGCTGCCGGCGAACTCGCGTAACACGACCGAACTCCCCGAGGAGTCGCACGACGCGTTTCTGGAGAAGCTGCGCGGCACGATCGCCGAGGCATTCGGCGAGGCGGTGCGGGACAACAGTGCGCCGATGAGTGCGGAAGCGACGCAGGCGCGCGAAGACGCCGGCTGGGCGCTGCCGGAGTCGATCCCGGCGATGCCCGATATCATCGGCGCGAGCTGCGGGACCTGCCGCGGCGAGTGCTGCACGGCGGGCGGGACGCATGGCTTTCTGCACGCTGACAGCATCATGCGGGTACGGGCCCAGCTCACGGACGACGGCGAAACGGTGACGCCCGAGTCGCTGGAAGAACGATATGCCTCGCACCTGCCGACCCGTCATTACCGGGGCTCGTGTGTGTTTCACACGACGGCCGGGTGCAATCTGCCGCGGGCGCTGCGGTCGAATCTGTGCAACCGCTACGTCTGCGGCGGGCTGGCCCAACTCACGCGGGCGCTCGTGTCGACGGCGCAGACGTCGGCCTACGTGGCGGCGGCGGATTCGGTGCATCTGCGCCGCATGGCCTTGGTCACGGTGACGGGATCGCGGTCGCTGGCGTTGCGCGACGGATAGGTCCGTGTTGTCGTGGTGACGGATCGGAATGGAAACAAACGGTTCCTGCCTGACACGGATACGAACCGATACGAACGGACGCCATGGATCTGCCCCGACTGCGCGACCGGCGTCGGCATTATCAAGAATGTCTTTGCTGTTTGATCTGTTGATATCGGTTCCTACCGGTTCGTATCCGTGTCAGTCAGGAACAGTCCGTTTCCGTTGTTGTCCCAACGGATGGCCCGCGGCCGACCAACCGGAACCCGGACACCGGTATCGCCGTACGGGAGCGGATGACCCGCTATCCCGTGGCCGTCCTCGTGAGTGCGCTGATGCTGTCGAATCACCCGCTCGACGCGCAGTCCACTCCGGATTTTGCTGCGATTGACTCGTTCGTGACGCAGGTCATGCGAGCCGACCGATTGCCCGGCGCGTCGGTGGCGATCGTGCATGATGGGCACGTGGTGCATGTTCGCGGGTTTGGCACGGATGGCTACGGTCGCCCGGTGTCGCCGAACACCATCTTCACGCTCGGATCGATGAGCAAGGCGTTCACGGCGCTCGCGATCATGCAGTTGGTGGACAGCGGGCGCGTGGAGCTGGATGCGCCGGTACAGCGCTATCTGCCGTGGTTTCGCGTAGCCGACAGTACGGCCAGCGGGCAGATCACGGTGCGCCACCTGCTCTTGCATACGAGCGGCATTCCTACGCGTGCGACGCGGGCTTCGGGCGAGTCGCGCAGCCTGACTGATCACGTTCGCGCGTTGGCCCGGACCTCGTTAGCGCGGGCGCCGGGTGTGGCACACGAGTACGCGAGCCCGAACTATCTCGTGCTCAGCGCCGTGATAGAGGCGGTGACTGGAGAGACGTACGCGCACTATGTCGAGCGACGGATCTTCGAGGCGCTGCAGATGAGTCACAGTCACACCGATCGGACGCGCGCCATTGCGCAGGGCATGGCGCAGGGACACGTGTATGTGCTCGGCTATCCGCGCGAGACCACCCTCCCCTTCGAGCACGATCGCCTGCCTACGGCGGCGCTGATCAGCAGCGCGCAGGACATGGCGCAGTTCCTGATCGCGCAACTCGAGGAGGGCGTGTACGACGGCACGCGGGTGGTGAGCGCGGCGTCGGTGGCGGCGATGCATACCGGCGGCGCCCCGTCCGAAGGCTTCTCGTATGCCTTCGGGTGGCGCGACGGACAGATCGGTGGAGTCCGCGCCGTCCATCACGGCGGCATTACGCCGAACTTCCGCGGCAAGATGGTGATGCTGCCCGATTCAAAGTGGGGCGTCGTCGTACTCACGAATGCGTCGACGGGACTCCCAATCCCGCTCGCGCCGACCAGCCATCGGTTGGCAGACGACATCGCTGCCTACCTCGTGGGTACCCCGCTGCCGCCACCGACCTCCCAGCATCGGACGCGCTGGCTGGCGTTGACGGTCATCCTGTTGGGCCTTCTCGTGATCCATTCGCGGCCTGTGGCGCTTACGTCGTGCTCCCGAGCGCCCCTCCCGAAGCCGAGCCCGACTATTGGCGGCGTTGGACGTGGTCGCGGGTGCGGCGATGGTGATCGTACCGCCGCGGCTCTTCGGGGTCAGGTGGTCGGAACTGCCTGCCGTCGCGCCCGACATCGCACTGTGGCTCACGGGGGTGGCGACCCTGTGCCTCGCGTCGGCTGTGATGCGGGTGCGCGTTCGGACACGGTAATCCGTCATCTGGACGTGCCGAAAGGCACTTTTATGGTGTAAGCAGTACGGGGGCCTGCGAGGCGGCCATCAGCGGTTGTCGACCTTGTGGCCTACCATTGGTGCCGGTCGATTGCTGCGCAGCCGTCCCTCCTATACCCTTACAGATTCCAACCTTTCTGTATGCGGCCGGTGTCCCATCACGTGACCAAACCGATGCCCAATTCCTACCGCCGTCCGATCCGTCTGGCTGCTTTGAGCGCCGGGCTGGTGGTCATGACGGCCTGCGCGACTTCGCGGTCGGCCTCGTCGGCCGGTCCCGCCTTTCAGATGGGTGACGCCGGCGCGGTCGTCCGCGCGCGCGCCGACAGTCTGCGCTATCCCTGGGTGAAGGCCGATGTGGACTTCATGAGCGGGATGATCCACCACCACGCGCAGGCGATCACGATCTCCCGCTGGGCGCCGTCGCACGGCGCGAGCGCGTCGGTGCAGCGGCTCACGGCGCGCATCATCAATGCGCAGACCGATGAGATCACGATCATGCAGACGTGGCTCAAGGACCGCCGTCAGACGGTGCCCATGGTCGATTCACTCGGCAACGTGACGATGGCCGGCATGGGGCATGACATGGCGGCCATGGCTGGCCACGACATGTCGGCCATGGGCGGTATGGCCATGGGCCAGATGTCGATGCCGGGCATGCTCACCGATGCGCAGCTCAAGGAACTCAACGCGGCGCGCGGTACCGAGTTCGACCGGTTGTTTCTGACCTACATGATTCAGCACCACCGTGGCGCCGTCTCGATGGTCAAGACGTTGTTCGCGGCGCAGGGTGCGGGGCAGGACGAAACCGTGTTCAAGTTCGCGAACGATGTCGAGGTCGATCAGAGCACCGAGATCAAGCGCATGTTCACGATGATGTTGGAGATGGGATTCGCCCCACCGGCGTAAGTTTGCCGCAGCAGATGTACGTGTAGCACTACCACCACCTTTCGAACACAGGAACAGACATGTCAGAAGCACTTCCGCGTCGTCGCGGGGCGAGTGTTGTCACCGGTTACGCGGCCGTGGCGCTGCTGGGTCTCGCGGCGTGCGCGCCGTCGAAGCCCAAGACCGCACCGACGCCGATGAACGATCCGCGCGTCGGCCTCAAGGCCGGTCTGTTTGACGCCGGCGAAGCGATCTCGAACATGAAGGTCGTGGCGAAGGCGGTCTCCCCGCCGGGCTTCCTCGGCATCACGAATTCCGACCTCGCCTTCACCGGCAAGTACGCGATTCAGGGTAACTACAACGGTCCGGTGATCTGGGACATTTCGAACCCGGCCAAGCCGACGCTCGTGGTGGCCTACACCTGCCCAGCCTCGCAGAACGACATCTCGGTGTACAAGAACCTGATGTTCATGTCGGCCGAAGCGAACAATGGCCGCGTGGACTGCAAGCCGGGTGGCGTGCCTGATCCCGTCAGCAAGGAGCGCATGCGTGGCGTGCGCGTGTTCGACATCAGCGACATCCGCAACCCGAAGCTGATCGCGAACGTGCAGACGTGCCGTGGCTCGCACACGCACACGGTGCTCGAGGATCCGAAGGACAAGGACAACGTCTACATCTACGTCTCCGGTTCGTCGGGCATTCGCTCGGCGGGCGAACTCGAGGGCTGCGCCGACGTGGCGTCGGCCGATGCGAACTCGTCGCGCTTGCGCATCGAGATCATCAAGGTGCCACTCGCCAACCCGGCCTCGGCCGCGGTCGTCGGTCGCGCCAACATCTTCGCGGGACTGGGCGCTGCCCCGGGTCACGGACTGTCCGACGCCGACAAGGAAGCGGCGGCGAAGACGCTCGCCACGGCCAAGGCCGCGGGTGCGTTCATCGCGAAGAATCCGCAGTCGGGCGCCGAGATGGTGGTGCCTCCGCAGGTGATCCGCCCGATGCTCGACAGCGTGATGAAGGCGCGTGGCGGCACGACCGTCAATGCGGCGGATAGCACGGCGGTGCGCGGCATGGCGCAGGGCGCGGTGACGCGCATGTTCGCCGGTGCGGCGGGCGGCGGCGGTCGCGGTGGCGAGCGTTCGCAGTGTCACGACATCACGGTGTATCCGGCGCTCGGCTTGGCTGGCGGCGCCTGTGAAGGTCACGGCCTGCTGCTCGACATCAGCAACCCGACGGCCCCCGTGCGTCTCGACGCCGCGGCCGACTCGAACTTCGCCTACTGGCATTCGGCGACGTTCAACAACGACGGCACGCAGATGCTGTTCTCCGACGAGTGGGGCGGTGGTTCGTCGCCCAAGTGCCGCGCCGGCGACAAGCCGGAGTGGGGCGCCAACGCGATCTTCTCGATCGTGAACAAGAAGCTCGTGTTCAAGAGCTACTACAAGATTCCGACCGTGCAGTCGTCGAACGAAAACTGCGTGGCGCACAACGGCTCGCTGATTCCGATTCCGGGCCGCGACGTGATGGTGCAGTCGTGGTACCAGGGCGGCATCTCGGTGTTCGACTGGACGGACCCGTCGAAGCCGAAGGAAATCGCCTCGTTCGATCGCGGCCCGGTGGATTCCACCCGTATGGCGATGGGCGGTTCGTGGTCGGTGTACTGGTACAACGGCGCGATCGTGAGCTCGGAAATCGCGCGTGGCCTCGACGTGGCCGAACTCGTGCCCAGCGAGTTCATCTCGCAGAACGAAATCGACGCGGCGAACACGGTGAAGTGGGATTACCTGAACGCGCAGGGTCAGCCGAAGATCTCATGGCCGCCCAGCTTTGCGCTGGCGAAGGCGTACACGGATCAGCTGGAGCGGAAGGGTTGTGTGGCGCCGGCGAAAATCTCTGAGATTCGCTCGTCGATCTCGAGCGCCGAGAAGTCGTCGGGTGCGGCGCGCAACGCAACGCTGACCAAGCTTGTGACGGATGTCGAAGCCAGCCGTGGCTGCGACCCGAAAAAGACGGACCTGCTGAAGAAGGCGCTGCAGGATCTGCAGACGCTGGCGATGTAAGACGGAGTACGGAGTACGGAGTACGGAATACGCAGCCCCCGTTCCAGCAGAGGAGTGGGGGCTGCGATGTTTCTCAGGCTTTCTTGCGGAGCAATCGATGGCGTCCGATCTCAGTTTCGTGGAGTACGTGCGCGACCAGATGCACGGCGCCGGCAACGTGACGTTCAAGAAGATGTTCGGCGAGTACGCGCTCTACATCGACGAGAAGGTCGTGGCGTTGGTGTGCGACAATCAGCTGTTCGTGAAGCCGACCGAGGCCGGTCGCGCGCTCCTGGGCACAGTCACGGAGGCACCGCCGTACCCGGGCGCCAAGCCGCAACTGTTAATCACGGAACAGCTCGAGGATCAGGGGTTGATCGTCGAGCTGATGCGGGTCACAGCGGCCGAGCTGCCCGCGCCCAAGCCAAAGCCTGCGAAGAAGTCAGCGAAAAAGGCGGCGAAAAAGGCACCGAAGAAAACGCGCTGATCTACTGCGCGAACAGTTCGCGCGTGCGTGTGACGTTGCCGTCTTCGATCACGACGGCGGTGTACGGCGTGTCGGCCCGCACTCGCTTCGCCGTCCACACGAGCGTGGTTGGCACACCGTTCCGCAACGTCACGGTCTGCGCGACCGTCGTTCCGCGCAGATTGTCGGTCCGCAACTCGTAGCGGTGCACGCCGGTGCCGGTCACGATCAGCTTCATGGTGATCGTGCCGTCGGCAGACGTGGTGCTGTTGAACGTCAATGCCGTAAGCGACGTCGCGTTGCGCGCGGCCGCGACGGGCAGCAGGTCCTCCATAAGCCACAGCCAGCGGCTGCTGGAGTGCACCCACACTTCCTTGTACACGTACGTGTTCTGCGAAGGCCAGTAGGGCAGGTCGGTCGTGCCGCGACTCTGCATCCCTACCGGCAGTGACCCCACGAAGTCGGCCGACGACACGCTGTACTGCTGCGCCCAGTCGTAGCCTTCGCCATACATCGTGCTCTGCACGAAGGGATTGCGACCGACGACCCACTGCGCCTGTTGCTGCGCCAGGTCGAGCCCCGCACTGTCGCCGCGCAGCCGCGAGGCGGTGGACAGTGCCTTCGACTGCGACAGCAGCACGCCGTAGTTGCCGCGACGCTGAAACCACACCGGGAAGGCGCGCAGGAACCATCCGTCGCCCATCGGCAAGCCGGCGCGCACCTGCGCGGCGTACTGATCCTGCTTCTCCAGATAGCGACCGCCTGAGTCGGGAACCTGAACGCTATCGGCGAGTCGGTACACGTACGCCGGCAACACATGATACGGCGCCGTCGTGGTCGCTCCACGCTTCTGGTACTCGGCGTATCGCGCGATCGTGGCGTACCACTGCATCCACTCGGGATGGTCGGGCAGTGCGTGCACCAACTGCGACAGCGCCACGATTGGCGCCTGATCGGACGCCTTGTGGAACTGGTGAAAGATGGTGTCGCGGTCGGGTCCAGTGTAGAAGAACCCGGAGAGGGGAAACACCGAACCCACACGCGCGACTTGCTGCGACGCCATCACCACACGCGCCAGCTCAACCGCCTTGTCGCGGTAACGCGCCTCGCCGGTGGCCGCGAAGAGCTCGAGCGACGCCGTGATACCGACCCCGGCGAGTTCCATACGCGAGGCGGCAAAGGCCGGTGTGTGCCAGGTGCTTGGTCCCTCGATGCCAACGATCGCAAACGCCCAGTCCTCTCGCGCCACACGCAGTGCGCGCGCGGCCAACGCCGGCTCGCGATCCTTCAGCATGCGGTATCCGATGGCTGCCGCGGCCGACGCGATGTAGTTCACATTGGGATTGTTCTTCGCCGCCACAACGCGATCATCCGCATCGCCTGCGATGTTGTTCGACCAGTAGTTGTGCGGACCGAAGCCGATGCGATAGCCGCCCGGAAAGCGCACGCGCAGCACCCAGTCGAGTCCCCACTTCGCCTCTTCCACGAGGCGTGCAGTGAGTGCCGGGTCGTCGCCGCGCGCGGCAAGTTTGTCGGCGAGCGCGAACATCGCGTACGTCGCCTCGCCGGTGTTGATCAATCCCTGCGACAGGTCGCCGGCATCATGCCAGCCGCCGCTCATCGTGATGCGGGTGCTGTCGTGCGTGGCGAACCAGTCGAGATGATCGATGCCATGCACACCGGGAATGTCATCACCGCACCGGTTGCCGTAGAAGAAATTGAGCGTCTTCCAGATCGACGACTTCCAGACTTCGTTGCCGATGGCGAACGGCTTGCTTGTGATGCCACCGGCGCGCAGCACGTAACTGCCCGGCGTCTGGATCTCCGAGAAATCCATCTGTTGAAAGGTGCCGTTGCGCGTTTGCACCGTGGCGATCGGTTTGCGAAGTACGGTTTCGCCGAACGCGATGTCCTGCACGCTCACCAGCTCGAAGGACTGTGCCGGCAGCGCGCTGGCAATCGCGGACTTGGAGCTGCCGGACTGATAGCCGCTGTGACTGAAGGCGATCTTGTTCGCGCCGGTGACCCAGCCGGTGTGGACATCGGGGTCGACTTTCTGCAGTTCGAGCCTGCCGATCTCGAAGGCGACGTGATCGTCGGCGCCTGCGAGCATACGGTTCACGAAATAGCCGATCTCGAGCCGCGTGACACGATCGCGCGCGAGTGGTTCGATCTCCCACACCACCTGTTGCCAGCCGTTGCGGGCGAAGGTGATGAAATGCGTGCCTTCGCGGTCGTAGCGATCAGGCACTTTTACCGCGCCGTCATTGTGCAGCACAAGTTGCAGGGGCAGCACGGGAATGCCGGCGAAGTCGGGGCGCACCCAGAGCGAAAGACGGTTGTAGCCGCTCCAGTCTTCGTTGGGGAACGCGCGCTGCAGATTGACGCTCGAGAGCCGTGCGCGGTTCGGGGCCGGCGCGTTGCGGAACATCTGCAGCTCCACGCGGAGCGACCGCATGTCGCCGAGCGCCAGCTGCTGCGGGAACGACAGTGTCCCCGTACCGCTGAACTTCCACGTGGCTGGCTGCGCAAAGTCATCGAGCACGCGACTGGCCAGCACTGGCTTTTGCAGCCAGCCGAATTCGGCCGAGTTGACATGCTCGATCGGGAGCAGCGGCCGCTGGGCGTTGGCCGACAGCGGAGTAAGCAGCAGCACGGCCGCAGTGAGCGCGAATCGCATGGGTACGGTAAGGCGACGGGGGCGGGAAGCGATCGATCGCAACGCACTTGGCTCCTGACGATCGCTGCCGTAAGCTGATCGGTGCGCTGCATGGTGCAAGATGCGGCGCGGCGACGCCACGGCGGAACGCACGCCCGGCGACGCGAGTACGATGGGTCAGTGAACCCGCCTTCCCGCGCGCGACTCTCCAATGGAGCAGCACCATGACGAATGCCTGGCACGTGCTTGTCACCTACGCCTCGGGTTTCGAGGCCGACCTGGCGATCGCCCGCCTCGAATCGGCAGAGATTCCCGCGATGCGCGACAGCAATGACACGGTGGGAATCTTCGGGCCCGGCTTTCAGGGAGCCACGGCACGCGGCGTATCGGTGCTGGTGCCGGAGGCGTTCGTCGACGAGGCGCGCGCCGTGCTCGACGATGTCGAGGCGACCGATGCGGTCGAGGATGAGTCCTCCGAGGGTTAGATTCGCGAGACCTCAGCAGCACCGGCCATCACTTCCGCACTTTCAGAGGTACTGGGTCCTATGGCACGCTCGCGCATTTCGAACGTGATCTACGTCGGCGTCGGCTCGCACGTGGTGGCGATTCAGGCGTCGTCTGGCGAGGAGTTGTGGCGCACCAAGCTCAAGAACTCGAGCTTCGTCACCGTCTCTCTGGAAGGTGACGCGCTGTACGCCGGCGCCGGTGGGGAGGTGTTCTGCCTCGAACCGACCTCTGGACAGATCCTGTGGCACAACAAGCTCAAGGGGCTCGGCTTGGGCATCGTTGCGTTCACGGGCTCGAGCGTGAGCGCTGCGCAGGCTGCGGCGATGGCTGCGCAGGCAGCGGCGACCACGGCCGCCACGGTGTAGTCCGGCCGCGATTCCTGTCGCTAGCGCATATCGTTATCGCGTGCCCGCCGGGCGTGCTGCCTTGCCCGGGGTCCACGCAATGTCGGACCGTACGCCGGTCCACGCGATGACGCTCCCGACCTCCAGCGTGGTCCCCACCGACTGACCGGAGATCCACACCCGCAGTGGCCGGTCGAGTTGTACCGCGTGCTTCGATCGGGCGACCAGTATCCCGTCGATCGCGAGCGCGCAGCGACCATCCGAGAACAGTTGCAGGACCAACGTGTGCCATTCACCATCGGCCACGCGCGGCGTGCGGGAGACCGGTACGGCACGTCCGGCCACCTCGAGGGCCAGCAGGTCGATGTACTGTCCGCCTTCTTCGGGAGGAAGACGGACGCGGCAGGATCGCTGAATGCGCTCTCCGCCGAGCGAGTGCAGAGCCGATTGCTCGTTTCCTGCCGGCCATTGCCGAACCACATCGTCACTCGCGATGGGGTCGAGCGCAATGTTCAGCCACTGCCACTGGCCGATCGTCACGGGCAGTCGCACGCGCGCCTCCGCCCCGGCGCCATTCGTCGGGACGAAAGTGGCATGGCTCCCCAGACCGCTGTCGAGATGCTCGTCGCCATTCACGCGGAGCGTCGCCGGTGTGCCCGCCACCGTCGGCAAGGGCGCGCCGACTCTCATCCAGCGTTGTTCCCATTCCGACCCCCACGTCTCGCGTAGCGCCACGACGTGTGAAGGCTCGCGGACCGTGAGCTGCACGGTGTCGGCGCGCCATCCGCCGAGATCCACGAGCACGCGTGCGACGCCGGCGCGCCGCATCGTCGCGGTTCCGGTCGTATCGATGGTAGCGATCGCCGTATCGAGTGAACGCCAGGTGAGCAGCGCCGGCACCGCACGACGACGGCCGGCCGCATCAGCCCCGCGTACGGTGAGGGTAACGACCTGCCCGACGTACATCGGGCCGGATTCGGTGATGCGTAGCGTATCGAGGTAGTCCTGCGAGCGCCCCCAAAAGCGCAGCGGAACACTGCCCGGTGCCAGTGGCCGCCCGTCGCGAAAGATCACGCGCTTCGTCGTTGGCGTGTTCGGCGAGAAGATTGCCGTGACCGGTTCGGCATATCCGGATACCAGGCACGAACAGCTCACGACGCGCGCGCGAGGATCGGCGGTGTAGTCGCTCCCCGACGAATCGAGCGGCGTGACCGCGCTCGACGCAAAGTCCACGAGCATCAGCACGTTGGAGAGCTGCGGGCGCCGCCGTGCAATGACGAGCACCATCTCGTCGCCGCTCCATGCCAACACGGCCGCCGGGATATAGTCCGACGGCAGCCGCCGGCAGGATTCGCGTTGACCGCTCACCGTCATCCAGCACAGATCGGCTGGTCGCTCCGATGCATGGCTGCGCACGAACGCGAGCCGCGAACCGTCTCGGCTCCACGCCAGTGAGCGCTCGGCGGCATCCGTATTCGTCAAGCGTCGCGCGGGTAGGCCGACGGTGTTCATCAGCATGATCTCGCCGCGCTGTGCCGGATGCCATTCGCCGGTCAGGTACGCCACGCGCTGGCCATCGGGTGACACGATGGCGCCAGTCTGGTCGTGCGCGGCGGTGGTGAGCGCCCGCACTCTATCCGGTGGCGACAGTTGCACGAGATCCGTGCCGTTGCGCGCGATGGCGGCGGTGAGCGTCGAACCGATGAAGTCACCGGAGGCGAGTGCATCGAATACCGTGTTGGAGTCGAGCACCGATGTCGAGAACGGGGCAGTCGTGGGCACGACATCGAGTGGCTCGCTGCGCGTCAGCTCCGCCAGCATCACGGGGAGCGAGGCAAACGCCGCGCCGCGGTCGTCACGCACCAGCATCGTCACGACGACATCAGACGTGGGCATCGACGTCGTGGGTCGTACCGTGAAGATCAGCGCCGCCACCGCCAGGAGCAGCGTGGCGAACGACGCCCAGCGCCGACGCCGATGGCGGACACTTCGCGGCAGTCGGGCGATGAGTTCCTCCACACGCGCCGGCTCGGCCGAAGGCCCGAGCACCTCGTGCGCCAATGCGCGCATGGCGGCGTGCTCCCCCGTGATGTGGGCACGACGCGCGACGCGGGCGAAGGTGCGGTCGAGTGCCGCCGGATCGTTGGCGCGCGATCGATGCTGCGCGGCACGCAACAGGATCGACGTATCGGCGTGTTCGTCCTGTTCGAGCAGATCGGCGTGGGCTTGATTGGCCCGGTCGCGGTCGGGTTGACTCGACAGCGCGATGGCCATCGCCGCGATCTCATCGTGTGCGACCTGCCACGCATCGCCCGCGCGCGCGATAAAGCCACGGGTCTCGAGCAAGGGCAGGGACTCTTGCCCGTCGGCGGCCAACAGGCGTCCCGTCGTCGATTCGCTCACCGCCGTGCCGGCGACCGCGAGTCGTAGCAGCGCGTCGCGAGCCGAGGGGGGCAGCGCGGCAATACGCTGCTGCATCGCCTGACCGACGCCGATGGATCCGACCAGCTGCTCTGGATCCGGCGTAACCCACTGGTCGCCGCTCAGCGCGATCGTGCCGCGCTCGAGCATCAATTGCAGCGTCTCGAGCACCAGCAGTGGTGAACCTCGCGACGCAGCATGTAACGCCTGGACAAAGCGGTCGCTCCACGGCTCCTGCGGCAAGCGGCCGACACTCATGAGCAGCGCACCGACATCATCGATGCTCAGCGGTTCGAGAACGATGCGTCGTATAGGCGTGGTCTGGTCGCTGAGTCGATCATTCGGTCGGGCCGCTGTGACCAGTAACAGCGAGCCGCCGTCGAGTCGCCCGGCGAGCGAGACCAGCATCTGCAGCGATTGCGCATCGACCCAGTGCACGTCATCGATGAGCAGCGCGAGTGCACTGTCCTGGGCAACCGACTCCACGAGTTCGATGAGGGCGAGCGATCGGCGGCGCAGTGATTCGTCGCCGCTGCTCTTGTCGGGTTGTGCACTGAGATAGCTCGACGCGGCAGGTGCCAAGGCCACCAACGCGCTCGCCGCGTCCGGCGAGATCGCTGCCGCACCACGATGCGTCACCAGCGTCCTCACGATCTGCGCCGCGAAGGCGTAGGGAAGCGCCCGTTCGCCTGGCGACGCGTGTACCATCACGATTCTGGCGCGGGCTGAACGCAGTCGTGCGGCGAAGCCGGACAGCAGCCGCGTCTTGCCCAGTCCTGCCGGTGCGGCAATGTGGACGTGTCCCGCCACGCCGCGCTTTGCCGATTCGAAGGCGGCGACCAGCTCGGCGAAGGCGACTTCGCGTCCGACCAGTTCGGTCGACAGCGTTCTCGGTTCATCATCTCCCGATACCGCCTGCACGGCGCTGCCCCGCCCCTGTCGTGCTGCCTTGAGAAGCTGCACCGTGGCGGCGTCCGGTTCGACGTCGTGATCGGCGAGCCAGCGCTCCACCCGCTCCAGTTCGACGGTCAGGCTGATGCCGTCGTTGATCGCCATGGCGCCTTCCAGGAGGAGTCGCCAGGCACCCTGATGATTGTCGACGAGTTCGACCGCGCGCCGAGCGAGCAGCATGGCGTCACGGGCCCGCCCTTTCGACAGCAATTCGCGCGCGACACGCGTGACGGCGCCGACATACAGCGAACGACAACGCGTGCGCTCGACATCCGCCCACTGTTCGAAGGCCACGCCGCCGGGAGCCGCGAAGCCCGGAAAGAAGTCGCCCGCATAGTGCTGAAGAGCGGTGTCGAGCTGATCGGCGTCGAGCGCCTCGAGAAACGCCTGTCGGTCGGACGCGATGGGGACCGCGATCCGGACGGTGTCGCCGACATGCTCGAAGAGTTCCACGCCAAGGCGACGGCGGATGTACCAGAAGGTCTGGCGCAGGGTGTGTCGGCTCTTTTCGCGATCGGCGTCCGACCAGAGCAACTCGATGAGCTGCTCTCGCGACGCAGTTTGCGCCGGCGCACCCTGAAGAAAGGCCACCAGCGCCAGCGGCTTACCCGGACCGAGCCCCTCGGCTCCCTCGACGCTGCTGCGGAGGGAGGCGGAGCCGAGCGTCGTCAGGGTCAGAGGCCTGTCAGTCGAGGCCATTGATAGAGCATTCGCCGAAACCGTCATGCGTCAAACCTCAGCAGTGACCGTCAGAGCAGCGTCAAGCGTCGTTCGGGGACGAGCCGTCCTTGCCAGTATGCCGACTGCCGGGCCGATCAGCCAGTTCCGGGCGCGTCGCCTGGCCGGAACCTCCCGTGATAGCTTTCAAGATCACGTCCGTGCCCTTGAACCTCGCCCTCAGCCCGTCCCGATGCAGAAGAAACGAGCAGTTGCCCTCCAGCAGGAGTGGGGCGGAAAGCCCTGCGACCACCCCGCATTCGCCAGGGAATACGATCTGGGGGCACGCACCGGGAACTTCATCTGCACGCAGTGTGGCAAGACGGTCACCTTTCGCGAGAAGGCGGAGATCGTCGGCGCGCGTCCACCGGAAGACACGGCTGAGTAGCACGATCAGTTGAAAAGAATGTGCCCGAAATGGGCACCAATGGCCGTACGAGATGCTTGAGAACATGAACACATGGTGACACGAGCAGGGCGTCATCATGCACGGCGCACGTGGCCACGCGCCGGACTGTTCATCACGGGAACGTGTGCATGACAATCATGCAGTCCAGACTTGTGATTGTGCTGTTTGATGGAGTCTGACATGACGACCACGACTGAAAGCGCGACCCCGACCCACGTTGCGTTGCATGATATCGTCGACACGGCGGTCGCCGCGGGTAGTTTCACCACGCTCGTGGCTGCCGTAACGGCCGCCGGACTCGGCGAGACGCTCAAGGGTACGGGCCCGTTCACGGTGTTCGCCCCGACCGATGAGGCGTTTGCGAAGCTTCCCGCCGGCACGGTGGAGAATCTCCTGAAGCCGGAGAACAAGGACACGCTGGTGTCGATCCTCACGTATCATGTCGTGCCGGGCAAGGTCCTTTCGAAGGACATCGCGGGCAAGGCCATGCACGTGAAGACGGTGCAGGGTGCGGACGTCGCAGTCGACGCCACGAACGGCGTGACGGTTGGCGGCGCGACGGTGGTCACGGCTGACATCGAAGCGACGAACGGCGTGATCCACGTGATCGATGCGGTGATCATGCCGCCGACGGCCGCGTAACTGCTGGGCGTTCTGCGCGTGGTCTGTTGAAGAACTGATCACGCGGAGTACACAGAGAGCGCAGAGGCGCAGCACGCGATGTCATTCGCGCGCTGTTCCCTGCGCTCTCTGTTTGTGTGTAGCTTCAGGGATGCCTACACTCTGGCTCGACGCCGATGCTGCCCCGCGCGACGTGAAGGAGGTCTGCTATCGCGCCTGCGACCGTCTCGCGCTCGAGACGATCCTGGTGGCGAACCAACGGCTGGTGCTGCCGGTCGGCTACGCCAAGCTGTCGGCGGTACGCGTGGATGGCGGCGCCGATGTGGCCGATGCCTATATCGCATCGCATGCCGTGGCCGGCGATGTCGTGATCACCGCCGACATACCGCTGGCGGCGATTCTGGTGCCGAATCGTATCTACGTGATCGACCCGCGCGGTGAGTTGTACACCGAGGAGAGCATCGGCGAGCGGCTCTCGGTGCGCAATTTCATGGAAGGGCTGCGCGGTTCGGGTGTGGAAACCGGCGGACACGGCACGTACGGCGCGCGGGAGAAGCAACAGTTCGCGAATGCGCTCGACCGCGTGCTGGCGAAGGCGTTGCGCGCCTGACGCTTCGCGGTAAGATCAGCGCATGCTGACTTCCCGCCGTGCGCTGACCCTCGCTGTTGCCGGCGTCGTGTCGGCGATCCCGCTGTCCGCCCAGCGTCCCGCTCCCGCCCGCGCCTCGAGCGAGTACCTGTATCTCTGGACGGCATCGGCCGACAGCAGTGGGCCGGATTTTCTCGCGGTGTACGACATTCGCGAAAACCCGAAGGCCGCGCGCTACGGGGCACTGGTCACGACGGTCGCGGTCCCCGGGCGCGGGAATGGTCCGCATCACACGGAGCACGATATGCCGGCCGACGGGCGCCTGTTCGCCAACGGCTTCCGGTCGGGCCAGTCGTTCGTGTTCGACCTGCGCAATCCCCGAGCCCCGCGGGTAGAAACGCACTTCGGGGACATTGCCGGGTTGATGCATCCGCACAGCTTCTGGCGTCTGCCGAATGGCAATCTGCTGTCGACGTTCCAGATGCAGCACGACTCGGCGGGTATGGCCCCTGGCGGCCTGGTCGAGCTGACGCCGCGCGCCGAGCGTGTTCGGTCATCATCGGCCAATCGCGCGCCGGGCAGTCGCAGCGATCGTCCCTATTCGGCGGCGATTCTCAGCGACCTCGATCGCGTGGTCGTCACCACGACCGACATGGATAAGGCTGACTCCACGCGCAATGTGCAGCTGTGGCGCTTGTCTGATCTGTCGCTGCAGCGCACCATCGAGCTGCCGCTCGGGCCGCACTTCGAGGGCTATCGCAGCGCCGAGCCGCGCGTATTGGCCGACGGCAAGACAGTGCTGGTGTCGACGTTCAACTGCGGGCTGTTTCTGTTGGACGGATTGTTGAGTACGACGCCGAGCGCGCGCATGGTGGCGTCGTTTCCGCGCAAAGCCGGCACGAGCTGCGCCGTGCCGGTGGTCGCGGGGCAGTACTATCTCATTACCGTACCCGCGTGGAGCGCGGTGGTCAGTCTCGATGTCTCCGATCCCTCGCATCCGCGCGAAGTGAGCCGTGTGACGCTGGGCCCGGATGATGTTCCGCACTGGATCGGTATCGAGCCGAACCACGAACGCGTGGTCATCACCGGGTATCAGGCCATGAAGACGCGCGTGCTGATGGCCACCTTCAATGCCAAGACCGGCGCGTTGGCGCTCGACGAGCGGTTCCGCGCGGCGGGAAGCGCCGAGCCCGGCATGCGCATGGAGAACATCACGTGGCCGCACGGTGGCAACGGCGCAGGCATTCCGCACGGCGCCGTGTTCAGCCGGTCCCGCTGAGATGGCGAAAACCGACTGGGAAGGACAGGACATCTCCGGGCAGACCCACACCGGCGTGAAGTTCACCGATCTCGACTGCACCGAAGTCGTGAATCGTGGCGCCGTGTTCACCGACTGCACCTTCCAACGCGCCACGTTCAACTGCTCGGTGCATACCGATGCCGCGTTCGTGAACTGCACGTTCAACGGCTGCTCGTTCTTCGACGCGCGCTTTACGGAGTGCAAGTTCGTGGGCAGCAACTTCGTGCGCTGTACGTTCGACTTGCTGCAGATCACCGGTGGCAACTGGTCGCATGTCGGACTCTCCGGTGCCGACCTCACGCGCGCGATCGTGCGCGGCGCGCGACTGCGCGAAGCCGACGTCTCGCGGGTTCGCGCTCAGGACGGTTCGATCCGCGACGCGGATCTGTCGGGGGCAGACTTCGACGGCGCCGATTTTACGGACTGCGACCTGCGTGGCAGCGACCTGAGTTCACTCGACCCGGCACGCGTGCGGCTCAAGGGGGCGATCATCGACATGCAGCAGGCGCTGTCACTCGTACAGGCCATGGGGCTCGACGTTCGGGCTGATTGATTCGATGGAACGGAAACGACTGTTCCAGCCTGACACGGATACGAACTGATGAGAACTGATAGCAACGGATCGTCCCCGTGTCCTCGACGAATGCCTGTGCAGAACACGAGCCTATGAAGTTGTTGTTGAACAACACCAATCACATGGTTGGCAATGTGCGACCATGCCATGAGAGCACACGGAGCAGATCCCTTGTGTCCGTTGCGATCGGTTCGTATCCGTGTCAAGCACGAACCGCCGTTTCCGTTCGTATCCTGCTCATGCGGAAAAGGGGAAACAGCGGTTCCAGCTTGACACGGATACGAACTGATGAGAACTGATAGCAACGGATCGTCCCCGTGTCCTCGATGAATGCCCGTACAGAACGCGAGCCCATGTAATTGTTGCAAGACAGCACCAATCACATGGTTGGTGACGCGCGACCATGCCATGCGCACACGCGGAACGAATCCCAAGTGTCCGTTGCTATCGGTTCGTATCCGTGCCAAGCACGAACCGCCGTTTCCGTTCGTATCCAGCTCACGCGGAACAGGGGAAACGGCGGTTCCAGCCTGACACGGATACGAACTGATGAGAACTGATAGCAACGGATCGTCCTCGTGTCCTCGACGAATGCCTGTGCAGAACACGAGCCCATGAAGTTGTTGTTGAACAACACCAATCACATGGTTCGTATCCGTGTCAGGCACGAACCGCCGTTTCTGTTCGTATCCCAGCGGCGCGGAGGCGTTACGGCGCGCGCTCGGCGAGTGACCGGCGGAGGAACGCCTGCACGGCCGCCTTCTGTCGCTCGTCGTGCCAAGCGATGCGGTTCGACAGGTCGAGGGCGGCGGTGATGGCCTTGCGCGTGCCATCGAGATCGCCGTTCAACTCCCGTGCGTCGGCCAAGAGCGTGTGGCTGTCCACCTGCTCGGGATAGTCGCGCACCAGCCGTTCGGCCGCTGCCAGTGCGGCGCGGGCGTCTCGGCGGGCGAGCCAGGTGCGCACCACCGTTGCCATCCACGTGGCCGTCGGCGCGACTGGCTGACCGATACGCGCCGAGACCGCAGCGACTCCCGCAGCCAGCAGGGCGTCGGGATCTCCCAGTCGATCGCGCAGGCTGTCGGCGATGGACGGCGGGAGGTCCCAAGCCTCGCCGTCGAACACGAAGCGCAGCCCCATCGGGATGCCCACCAGCGGCGCGCCCGTGTGTTCGAGTCCGGTGGCATCGACGCGATGAATGCGCCACGCCGGTGCGGATTGCGCGCTGAGCCGATCGCGCAGCGTGGTGAACAGGCGATCGGTGCTGGCCATGGTGCGAGGCTCGAGCGAGCCGCCGGATATCACGAGATGACGCAGTGACGTCGTGGCGGTTCCACCGGCCGCCGGAGACGACAGGCAGCGGGTCGACTCGTCGCGCGACGAATCCGGAAGCGCCCCGCTGATGGCGATGATGGCCGAGAACTCCGTGGGCGTACGGCACATCATGGCGAGGGCGAAGCGGGCGCCGAGCGAGTGGCCGATCAGTGTGCGGAACGGCATCGTGCGATACTCGCGGTCGACGCGCGGTAGCACCTCCGTGGTGAGAAAGCGATAAAAGGCGTCAGCGTTGCGGGCGAGATCGATGCTGCGTTCGCCCTGCTCCACGCCGACCACGATCTGTGGCGGCATCGCGAATCGCTGTGCATCTCCCGTGAGGTTGTAATTCGTGCTGGCCACCGCCAGGTCGAAAAACGCGCGCACCTGTCCGTCGAGCAGGATCACCACCGGATAGCGTTGGCGTGCCATTGCATAGTTCGGCGGCAGCTGCACATGCACCGCGCGTGTTTCGTTCAACACGGTCGAGGCAATGCGTAACACGCGCGCTGGCGTCTGCGCCTGCGCATCGCCGACGGACGGGAAGCCGCCGACGGCGAGTAAACCGGCGGCGACGCGGAACAGGACATCACGCCCGCGACGCATCATCAGACGCGAAAGTACTTCACGTACTTGGCGACGAACGTGCCGCGCGTCGGCGTGCGCCACGGCACACCGTTCGGTAGGTCTGTCGGCCATTGGCTGGTCCACACCAGATACAGATCGGAGCCGGGGGACGAGGTCCAACGCACGCGGGCGTTGAGCGCTCCGCGATGTGACTCGTTGTCCCATTGCGCAAACAACGTCGAGTTCAGACGCGGGCTCGTGGCCACATCGAGACGGAGTCGCGCCGTCTGGGCGACGAAGCGCACCGTGCTGTCCACCAGCGTCAGCGATGCCGCCGTGCGGTTGTAATCGACGCTCACGTTCACGTGTGGCGCGAACCGCCCTCGCACGCTCAGCTCCAGTTCCGACGAGCGCCCTGCATAGAAGCCGCCGCGCGACACCGTGAAGTCGACGCCAATCGTTCTGGCACTCGACGACTGCACATCCAACTCGGCGCGGTTCCAGGTGTAGCGACCGGCTTCGATAACGGCGTCGTCGAACAGGTCGAAGTCGTCCTGGGGCGCGTCGTAGGACCGCGTGAACTCCACCGAGATTTCATCACCGCTGTCGAACTCCAGTCCGAATGGCGATGTGCTGAGCCGGCCATTCGAGAGGCCCGAGAGACCGGTAGTCTGCCCCATCGTGCGCACCAAGTCGCCGCCCAGCAGGTTGAACTTGAACTGCCGCACATGCATCGCCGCGAAGGGACGTCCGATCGCGCCCAACGCCGATGGGCGTGGGGTGAACTCCGTTTGCCAACTCGTGCGCGTGATGCCCCGCTGCTGCACGAAGCCCAGGTCCGGATTGAAGCCCTGACCCACACGGTCAACGCGCAGGGCGATATCGGCAATATCGTTGGGGAAGTCGACCATCGCGCGCACATAGTACGGATCGCCCTCGGCCTTGCCACCGTCGACCGCCGCATTCGCGAGAAGCACGAGGTTCTGATCGCGAATAACGTAGGGGAGCGTGACATCGAGTCCGCCCGAGCCGCTCGCGGCGCCGTCGCGCGGAGTGTTCAGCGTGGCCATGGCGCCCACGTAGCCCCGGCCGAGGATGTCGCGCTTGATTCGCGCGACCGCGGCGGTGGAGGGATTGTCGCCGCCCGTGTGCGTGGTAAGGAAGCCGACCTGTTGGCGCCCCAGTCGACCGGTGAGACGGGCGCCGCCCTGCAACGGGATCGGCACACCGTTGCTTCCCAAGCCGATGCGACGACTGTAGAACAGCTGCGTTTGTCCCTGACGGCCGAACTGGAAGATGCCGGCGCCCTCGGTGAAGAAGGTGCGCTGCTCCGGAAAGAAGATCGAGAAGCGCGTGAGGTTCACCACCTGTCGATCGACTTCGGCCTGTGCGAAATCGGCGTTCGCGGTGAGATCGAGTGTCAGCGTGGGTGTGGGCGCCAGTTTGGCATCAAGACCGGCCGTCCCGCGGAAGCCGGGATCGCGCGTGGCCCGGAGCGCGCCATCGTCACCGACGCTGCGCTCCGTGAGCGCGCCGCTCGAGAACACATACGGGCGCACTTCCGCGAACGCGCGACGTGGGAGACCGTCTTCAAGCACTTTGACGGCCTCTTTGAAGCCAGTGAGTGCTCCCGCCCGTTCGAGAAAGCGGATGCCCTCGGTGCGCTTCCACGCCGACCAGAGCGCTGATTCATTCTTGCGGCGAATGTAGCGCCGCACGTTGATGTCCCAGGCATCGGCGGCCGCGTCGGCGTCGATCGGACGATAGCGGAGCGTTTGCCACGGAATCATCATCTCGGCCTGCCATCCGTCGGCGGTGACGCGCGCGCGTCCATCCCAGATGCCGTCCCACTCGCGTGACTCTCCTTCAAAGCTCAACACTTCGGCGTCGTTCAGGGCGCCGTTGGGGTTGATCGTAAACAGAAAGGCGGTGCGCTTGTCGGCGGTCGGCGATAGCATCACCGACACGTTGTCGTCGGCGCCAAGGTCGGCGTCGCGTCGCAGCTGTGTGCGCCTGATGCCAGAGGGGTCGCGATCGAAGGCCCAGATGCCGACCCAGAGTCCTTCCGGGGATCCGACGAAGCGGACCACCGTGCGCTCGCTGACGGCCTCGCCTTGGCGCGGATCGCGCTGGGTGAAGGCGGTCAGACTATCCGTCTGCGACCACGCCGATTCGTTCAACACGCCGTCGAGCGTGAGCCCGCGCTCGAAGAGAATGCGTGGAGGGCGCGGCGCATCGGGGCGCTGGGATTCGGTGTTCTGCGCGCCTAGTGGCGCAATGGCGACGACGAGTGCGAAGCACGTCCAGCGGGGGAAAGAGCGCATAGCGACGATATCTGGCGTCGCATTGCCGGGAAGGCAATACGAGCGCATTGTACCAGTCGGGGCAGCTGGTTTCGAACTTCACTTCATGACCGAGAGTAGGCATGCGAGCGGTACCCGTCGTCATCGGCATCATCACGACCCTCGCGGTTACCCCGTGCGCGCTCGTGTCGCAACGGAAGCCGGCGTCGGCGCCGATTTCCGTCGTCGAAACGAGTCTCGCCGATCTGCGCACGGCGCTCGAGCAGAAGCGAATCACGTCGCGCGAGATCGTGCTGCAGTATCTCTCGCGCATCGCGACGTACGAAGACAAACTGAACGCCGTGATCACGGTGAACCCGCAGGCGCTGGCGATCGCCGACTCGCTCGATCGCGAGCGTGCGGCCGGGCGCATCCGTGGTCCGCTGCACGGCATTCCGATTGCCCTCAAGGACAACATCCAGACCACCGAGATGGCGACGTCCGGTGGGGCGCTCGCGTTCGCCGATCTGATGCCGAACTACGACGCCACGGTCACGCGCAACCTCAAGGCGGCCGGCGCCATCATCATCGCCAAGACGCAGCTCACCGAACTCGCCAATTGGACCGCCACCGGTATGCCCGGCAACTACACCGGGCTCACCGGCTACGGCATGAACCCGTGGGACCCGCGGCGCGATCCGCGCGACGCCACGTTCGATGGACGTCCCGTGATGAACACCGGCGGCTCGAGCTCGGGCGTGGGCACCAACGTGAGCTTCTGGGCCGGCAACGTCGGCACCGAAACGTCAGGATCGATTCTCAGTCCGGCGCAGCAGAACTTTCTGGTGGGCATCAAGCCCACGGTGGGGCGCGTGAGCCGCTACGGCGTGATTCCCATCACCGCCGATCAGGACACGCCCGGACCGATGACGCGCACCGTACGCGATGCCGCGATCATGTTGGGCGCGCTAGAAGGCACCATGCCCGATGCGAACGACGCGGCGACGAAGGTGTGCACTCCGCCGCCACGCAACGACTACACGGCCTTTCTCGGCGCCGACAAGCTCAAGGGCGCCCGTATCGGGATCCCTCGCGCCTTCTTCTACGAGCCGACCGTTCCGCCGGCCGGCGGCAGCAGCACGCCGCGCGGCGGGCTCAATGCCGCCCAGAAGACGGCGATGGACGAAGTCATCGCTGTACTCAAGGCGCAGGGCGCCGTCATCGTCGATCCGGCGGACATCCCGAGCGTCGTCGAGCCCGTGCCGGCCAACAACTTCCTGAACTGGAATCCCTGCAGCGGCCTCGAACAAGCCAAGGGACGCGACGCCGACTGCTCGATCGCCTTCAAATACGGCATGAAGCGTGATTTCAACGCCTGGCTTGCGCTCCTCGGCGACCGGGCGCCCGTGAAGTCGTTGCTGGGACTGCGTCAGTGGAACATCGCGCACCAGCGGGCCGGCGCGATCAAATACGGACAAGCGCTGCTCGACATCTCCGATGAGATGGACGTGCAGGCCGACCGGGTACGCTACGAAGCCGACCGTCGCAAGGACATCCTGCTGTCGGCCACCAACGGCATCGACGCCGCCATGAAAGCGCACCAGCTCGACGCCTTGCTCTTCCCCGGCGCCAGCAGCGCAAACATCGGCGCGCGCCCCGGCTATCCTACCATTACCGTTCCGTATGCCCTGCTGCCCGTGGCGCAGGGGCAGGGTGCGCAGGCGTTCCCCGATGGCTTCTCGCCGCGTCCTGCACCGTTCGGTGTGAGCTTCACCGCGTCGGCGTGCGGTGAGCCTACCCTAGTCGGGTTGGCGTATGCCTTCGAGCAGGCCACGAACAAGCGCGTACGTCCGCCGCTGTTTCCGTAACTTCTACCTCTTCTCTCATGCGTCGCTCTCTTGTGTTCCTCACGGTCGCTGCGGCCGCGCTGTCATTGTCGCAGCCACTGGTTCAGCCGTTGGCCGCGCAGACTTATCCGACCAGTTGGAATCCGGAACTGCTCAAGCGCGCCGACGTGAAGTCGGCGATGGCGATGCTCGAGCAGCGCTTCCCGAGTCAGGTCGACGAGTGGATCCGTATTGCCGAAATGCCCGGCAAGTCGCGGCTCGAGCAGCAGCGTGGGGCGTACGTGAAGGCGGTGTTCGAGAAGGAGGGCCTCAAGGTGTCGGTTGATTCCATCGGCAATGTGACCGGCGTGCGCAAAGGCACCGGTGGTGGCCCCACCATCGTGATCGCGGCGCACACCGATATCGTGTTCCCGCCGGAAACGAACACCAAGGTGCGCCGCTCGGGCGACACGCTGTTCGCGCCGGGCGTCGGTGACAACACGGCGTCGGTGGCGAACATGCTGTCCACGTTGCGCGTGATGAACGCCACCAAGTTCACCAGCAAAGGCGACATCATCTTCATCGGCACGGTGCAGGAAGAACTCGGCCTGAAGGGCATGGAGTACTGGCTGCAGCACAACCCGAAGCCCGACCTGCTCATCGTGCCGGATGGCGCGTACGGCAGCGTGGCGTACGGCGCGCTTGGCATCTACTGGACCAAGTTCGTGTTCACGCATCCCGGAGCGCACACGCTGTCGTCGCGCGGCATCCCGACGCCGGTGAAAGCCGTGGCCAAGGCGATCGATCGGCTGTACCAGCTGCAGTTCGACGCGCTGCCCAATGGCGCCGTGATGAACATCGGACAGATCCACGGTGGCAACATCTTCAACGCCGTGCCTCAGGAACTGTACTTCACGGTGGATCTGCGCAGTTCGGATCCGGTGCTGCTCGACTCGCTCGACCGCACGATCACGCGTATCACGCAGGAAGTGGCGGCGGAGCAGAAGGTCGGACTCAAGATCGAGATCGAGCAGAAGAGCGGAGCCGGTGGCACCGAGAAGCAGCTCGAAGGTGCGCGCGCGCATCCGATTGTGCAGACCGCGGTCGACATCAATCGCGCGCTGGGCATGACCCCGGGCATGCCGGGGGCGTCGGAGGCCGTGGCCACCGGTGCCACCGACGCCAACCCCGGCGTGGTGCGCAAGATTCCGAGCATCGCCATCGGTGGTTCAAAGGCCAGTGGTGCACACCAGCTCACCGAGTTCGCGCTGGCGTCGAGTGCGCTGCCGTCGACCAAGTTGCTCTATCTGCTCACGGCCACGTTCGCCGATGGCATCAAGATCGTGCCGCCCGCCAAGATCGTTCCGTGATCACCGAATGAGGGCCGAATGATCCAGGGCGACGTCTCGACCACCGACATCATTTTCGGCTCGGTCGTATTGGCCGGGTTTATGGGCGTCGCCTATGTGATCGGACGGACCATGAGTGCCATCACCAACCGAAAGTATGCGCGAGCCTGGGCCCCGCTTGTGCCGCTGTTGCACGGCACCGTCGTGTTCGACAAGGGGGCGGCCGCATCCAGCTCCCTGCACGGTACGTACAAGGGACACGCGGTGCACGCGCACATGGAGCCGCAACGCCGGCAATACGAGCACAGTGATACAGGACGCTACAACTACTTCTCGATCACGCTGAAAGACGTGCCGGGCGTGCACGACTGGCGCATCTATCACGACACGAAGATCTTCGGCCTCGGTCGCGACGGCTGGCAGGTCAGCTGTCGAGAGAATGACGCCCTTCGCGCCAAACTTGAGGCATCAGGGATCGCCGGCGTGCTGGCCATGCTCGGCACGCCACAGCTGCAATTCGACAAGGATTGGCATACCCTCGAGTTCAGCAACGACATCACGCCGAATCTCGTCCTGACGCCAACCGACTTTACCGACGTGCTGGAGCTGCTGGTACGGTTGAAAACAGCACAATTGTGACAGGAATCGGGGCTTCGTGATGCAACGGGACAGAAACCGCACCCGATTCGACGCTCGCCCGTTGCGCCACAGACGAATTCAGGGGATGTTCCAAGGGTAAGGACTTGTATGAACACCCCCGTCCGTCTGCGGGTTGACGCGATGTGTGCGATGTGACGGCGGCGATCTCCTGCGCGCGGCTGTGCTCTCTTTCAGGAGATTTGCTTGTGACCACCGCTGCTGCCACACCCGCGCCGACGCCCGCGTCCATCCCGACGTCGACCGAGTACCACAAGGCGCTGCGACTGTTGTATGTCGCCAACACGATTTCCGATGCGCAGTGGAGCATGCTTCGCGCGCATTGCCTGGCCCCCGACTACACGCTCACGACCGTCGAACTCGCCGAAGCGGCCGGCTTCGAGAAGCCGGGTGCCGTCAATCTCAACTACGGCCGGTTTGGCGCGAAGCTGGCCGGACGCCTGCTGTACACCGTCCCGCCCAAGGAGCCGCAGGCGTCGGTGTTCGCGACGTTCGCCGAAGGTGGCGCGGAAGCCCCGCAGACGCGCTGGACGCTGCGCCCCGAGATCGTCGCCGCGGTGAAGCTGTTGAATTGGTTCCCGCGTCTGGCCAAGCACAAGACAGCCTGACCGTTCCAGACCGTCGCTACCGGCGGTCGGCGAGAATCTGTCGCAACGTGGTGAGCAGGCGATCAGCGGCGTAGGGTTTCGGCAAGAAGTATGAGATGCCGAGTCCTACGCCGTGTGCATTTGCGTCCAAACCGCTGGCGGCAACGATGCGCACGGCCGGATTCATCTTGCGCAGCACACGGATCGTGGCCGGTCCGTCCATCACCGGCATCATCATGTCGGTCAGCACCACCGCGATCTCGCCGCTGCGCTGCGCGTATGTAGCCACCGCGTCGGCGCCGTCGACCGCCACCACCACGCGATAGCCGAAGGCCTCGAGGGTTTGCTGCGTGATCTGGCGGACGGCTGGTTCGTCGTCGACCACGAGCACGAGTTCACCGTGACCGCGCGGCAGCTCGGAGACCGGTACGCCACGCTCAGCCGTCGCCTCGACGCGCGCCGGAATGTAGACGTTGAATTTCGAGCCGCGTCCCAGCTCGCTGTAGGCGCGAATGAATCCACCATGACTCTTCACGATGGCCATCGATGTGGAGAGGCCGAGGCCGGTGCCCTTACCGATCTCCTTGGTCGTGAAGAAGGGATCGAAGATCCGTTCGAGCACATCGGGTCGTATGCCGGTGCCGCTGTCCTCGACACGCAACACCACGTACAAGCCGGCCTTCGCATCGAGATTCACACCGGCGTAGTGCGCGTCGATGGCGACATTGTCGGCCGCGATGGTGAGCGTGCCGCCATCCGGCATGGCGTCGCGTGCGTTCACGCACAAGTTCAGCAACACCTGATGCAACTGCGTGGGATCGCCAACCACTCGCCACAGCTCCGGTGGCACGATGGTGCGCGTTTCGATGTGCTTGAGGAAGGTGTCCTTGCTGATTTTCTCGATGTCATGGAGCAAATCCACCACATCGATCTCGAGCCGCTGTCCCTCCACGCCGCGTGCAAACGACAGCACTTGCTTCACCATCGCCGAGCCGTGACGCGCACTCCCCTCGATGACGCCGATCAGTTCCTGGCTCTCGGCGTCCGGAAACGACATCTTCAGCAGCTCGAGTGACAGCATGATCGGCCCCAGCACGTTGTTCAGATCGTGCGCGATACCACCGGCCAGCGTGCCGATGCTTTCCATGCGCTGCGCACGCAGGAACTGCTGCTCAAGCTTCTTCCGCTCGGAAATATCCCGCGCCACCTTCGACACGCCGAGCACCGTGCCCGTCGCATCGAGGATTGGCGACGCGGTGATCGATACGTCGATCTGCCGACCGTCCTTGGTGAGTCGCTGCGTTTCGAAGTGTTCCACGCTCTCGCCGCGCGACACGCTGCCGATGATGTGCTCCTCTTCGTCCAGGCGGTCTGTCGGAATGATCCGCAGGATTGAGTGTCCGACCATCTCCTCCGCGGTATACCCGAAGATCTTCTGCGCGCCGCGATTCCAGCTCGTGACCGTGCTGTTCAGGGTCTTGCCAATGATCGCGTCGTCGGACGACGCGACGATGCTCGCGAGTCGTACCGCATCCATCTCTGCCCGCTTGCGTTCGCTGATATCCTGAATTGTGCCGTACAGCGTGACGACCTTCCCGGTATCGTCCTTGCGGGGGAGCGCCATGACCTGGGTAAAGACTTGCTCACCGTCCGGTCGAATGATCACCAGCTCGTACTCTTGCGGCTCGCCGCTGGAGATCGCGGCGACAATATGCTCCTGCTGAATGCGCAGGCTGCTGGCATCATACACGGAGGCCAACTCGTCGGGGCCGCTCGGAGGACCCGCCAACGGATCGCGGCCCATGATCTCGAAGACCTGTGCCGACCAAGTGATCTGCTGCGTGGTAATCTCCCACGACCAATCGCCAATCTTGGCAATGCGCTGCGCCTCATTCAACCGATCGACGGCCAACTGCTCGGTCATCTGCGAGCGTTTGCGCTCCGTGATGTCGACGACGATGCCGGCCATCCGGATCGGTGCGCCGAGGTCATCGAAATACACCCGTCCGCGCGTCCACAGCCAGTGTACGGACCCGTCGGGCCACGTGGTTTTGAATTCGTCGTTGTACTCGCCGGCGCCAGCCAGCGCCCGCTTGAAACTGCTGTCCACGCTCGCGCGATCGGCCGGATCGATATGCGCGAGAAATGTGTCGTAGCTCCACTCCGGCAGTAGCGCGGTGTAGCCGAAACACTGATCGTGCCGCAGCGAACGATGCGCCAGATTCGTGCGCAGGTCGAGACTCCAGTCGCCGATATCGGCCGCCTCCAGCGCAAAACTCAGTCGCTGTTCGCTCTCTCGCGCCACCCGTTCGGCGACACGCAGGGCGTGCGCGTCCTGTTCCGGTCCGGTGATGTCGACGTGCATGACCACGGCGCCGACGACCTTGTCCTCGCGCACGGGTGCGACCAACAAACGAAACCAGCGTGGTTCGTCCGGCCCATGACAGGGATAATCCAGCACGAACCTGGGCAGCTCGCCAGTGAGCACCGCGCGGATGCCCGCTGCGGCGCTGGCGGCACCATCCGAACTGTCGCCGTTCGCAGTCTCGCACACCGTGAGGTAGTTCTGTCCGACGCAGAAATCCTGGCTCCGCAGTGCATTGTCCGCGGCGAAGCGACGCCATGCCTCGTTCACGTACAGGATGGTGCCACGCGCATCCAATATGGTCAGGTGCGCGGGCAGTACCTCGAGCGCCGCTGCGAACGCCGGCCCAAAGGCAAACCCATCGGAATTCATGATCAAGCCGCCGGCGGGGACGACGACTGTGTCGTCTGCGGAGGCGAGCCGAGCGTCGATCGTCATGAGGATCCCGATGGAAATGGAGATCCGATTCCGGCGGGTCATCCCGTCGAAACATCGGCGAGCCCGTCTCAGTGAGAACTGGCCCTTCTGTGTATTATCGACTCGGAATACGGTTTCATCCAGTAGGGCAAAGCGGAATTCCGTCACCCTGAACGGAGATTCACGATTACCTACCGAAAGGGCAATGGTCCGCTCCCGCTTCGCAGCTCGCGCACCATGCGGCTGTCGCCGGTGAGCTCCCAGTACACGAGGGACACCGGGATCATGCCCACCGTGTTCACTTCATCGAAGAAGCGCTTCATGGTGAAGTCGCTGCCAAGCTGCCGTGCGCGCTCAGCCATCGTCTCTTCCATGAGCCGACCACCGGTGATGTAACTGGCGCCGTAGCCCGGCTGACGGAGATACAGGTGCTGCTCGAAGCCAAGTAGCGGATCGCGACGCATCCAGCCGCGCGGCGTCCAGCGCACGTGCATGTCGGCCGCCTCCGCCATGGTGAGGGTGTTCGCGTGCGCGTAGAGATTGCCCAGTCCACGCGCGGCGCGCGCGGCCAGCATCGTCCACACGATCTCGCGTGAGCGCGGCGACTGGTCATAGAGGCCAGCCTGCATCATCCACTCTTCCATCGATGTGGCCATGCCCTCGGCCCGGCTCATCCACACGTTGTACAGCAGCGGCGTGCGACGGATCGGGCTCGCATGCGGATGCTCACGGAACCGGCCGTTGTCCCACCAATGCCAGAGGTGGGTCCACAGCGTACGCGGATCGCGGTGCGTGGCCTGTGAGAAGAAGTTGCGCGTGGCCTCGGGCGAGTACGACTGGAAGCGTTCGCGCAGTGCCCGCTCCATCCACGGCTCCACCGTCACGATGCCCTTGTCGCGGAAGAACTGCATGTACCGCGGCAGCGCCTCGGCCTGCATGGTCGCGAACTCGGCGGCCGAACCGGCCACAGGCATCGGCGGGAGCGCGGCGTTGCGCGTTTCCTCGAGACGTAGCGACGCGTGGGCACGGGCGAGCTCGCGACGGGTGATCGTGACTTCCTCCTCCCACGAAAGCGGCACCAGCAGCACGTTCTTCAGAAACCAGGTGTACTGCGTCTTGCCGATGCCTGACGCGCCGGTCTTCTTGGGCGCCTCGAAGCGCAGCCAACCGGTGAACGATTCCGTCGCACTCGACGCACTCGCAATCGCCGCGTTGAGCGCCGCGTCGTTTGGATTGCTGACCTTCACGAGAGAGGAAAGGGTGCCGAGCGCCTCGTGTTGTTCTTCGAAGGTGCGAACGGCGCCCACCCACAGGTCCTTCGCGTTGCCCTTGGCCAGATTCACTCGCGCCTGGCGCAACAGCGGGGCGATCGTGTTCAGCTGTGCGGTGAGACGGCGCGATTCGTCGGCATTGAGCGCGCGCGACTGATCGAGCACGGTGCGCGGCCACACGGGATACTGCCAAAGGCGGATGGCGCCGTGAATCGTGGGTCCTTCTTCCGCAGGCGTATCGCTTTCCTCGGTGCGCACCGAGGCGTAGTACGCCGGGTCGCGCGAGAACGGCTGGAGTACGGTGAGGTGGTACTGCATGCCGTTCATTTCGGCCCGCACCAGATGCCAATCGACCTGCTCCGGCACGCGCCAGCCGGTGGTGTCGATCGACTGCAGCCTCCCCTGCAGCGCGCGCAGGGCCGCCAGCCGGCGCGCATTGGTGGCCGGCGCGTAGTCGGGAATGCCGTCGCGGCGAGGTGGCTCCTCAAAGGTGCGCCATTCGGTGAACAGCGTCAGCAGTTGGGGATAGCTGCGGCTCGGCGAAGCCGATCCTGAGGCCGAGGCCGACTGCGCGTACAGCACGGACGGCGGCACGACCAGCACGGCCGCTGATGCGACGGCTGTGGCAACGGCCGCGATGGCGGGGCGGAGGCGGGAAGAGAGCATGAGCGAATTTACCGCGGGACGGATTTCTCGCACGCGACCCTACTGGAACGCCGTGCGCCGCCGCATCGTCCATGCGATGCGACTCAGACCCCTCGTGCGCCTTGTCGGCAGCCTGCTTCTGGCGGCGTGTGCCGCCCCCGCCCCGCGGGTGGCGAAGCGTGCGCCGGCCACGGGCGCCGAGCGCGTGCTGGTGGTCATCAATACGCGCAGTGCCGCCAGCGATTCGGTGGGACGCTACTACGCCAAGCGTCGAGGCATCGATCCGTCGCACATCGTGCGGCTGGCGCTGCCGCTCGATGATGAGATCGGCGACATCGCCTTCCAGACTGGTCTCGTGTCACCAGTCCGCGCGGCCATCGAGGCGCTGCCGGTACGGATCGACTTCATCGTGCTCACGACCGGTGTCCCGATTCGGGTGGCGCGCAAGAACGGCTACAGCGTGGACGCGATGCTGTCCGGGATGCACCTCGCGATTCCGCCTATGGTCGGACTCGATAGCGTGTGGCTGTCACGCTACCGCAATCCGTACTACAACGCCGACGGACCGTTTGCGAGCGACCGGTACGGCATCTATCTCGTCACGCGGCTGGACTGCGGTCGCGTGGCGGATTGCCTGGCGCTGGTGGATCGCTCCATCGCCGCGCGACCGGCGCCGGGTCCGTTCTACTTCGACGCGATGCCGCCGCGGCGTGGCGCGGACGGCTACGCGACCACGAACCTACTGCTGTACCGCGCGGCGTTCCGCCTTGGCCAGCGCGGGGTGGGTGTGCAGATCGACACGACGTCGGGATTCGTCGCGCCGCCAGCGGCGGTTATGGGCTACGTGAGCTGGGGCAGTAACGATTCTCGCTTCGACAGCACGGCATATCATCAGGTGCGTTTCCTGCCCGGCGCGCTGGCCGAGACCTTCGTGTCCACCAGCGCGCGCACCTTCGGACCCGTGAAGGGTGGGCAGAGTCGGATCGTCGATCTGATCGCGCAGGGTGTGACCGGCGTGAAGGGGTACGTGAGTGAGCCCTTCACGTTGGCGCTGGCGAATCCTGACATCCTATTCGACCGTTATGTACGAGGCGCCACCTTGGCGGAGTCGTTCTATGCGGCATCGTACATGGTGCTCTGGAAGGATCTCGTCATTGGCGATCCGCTCTGCGCTCCGTACGCGATGTTTCAGGAGCCGTCTTTCGCCCCGTAATCATGACTACGCGGCGAGTGAACGACCTCGCGACCGCCCGCCCGAGAAACTCCGTCGCGATGATCCCGTCGCGTCCGACGCCAGCGTGAACGCCGACACGGTATCGTTGAGCGATGCCGCCTGGCTGTTCAGCTCCTCCGCCGCACTCGCGCTCTCTTCGGCGTTGGCGGCCACCTGTTGCGTGACCTGATTGAGCTGCTCGAGTGCCACGTTGATCTGCGACACGCCGCTGGCCTGCTGATTGGCCGCTGACGCGATCTGCGCCATGACTTCCGCCACGCGTTCGACCTGATCGTTGATACGACCGAAGCTCTGCGAGACTTCGGCATTGAGCGAGACGCCGCGCTCGGCGCTGGCCAATCCACGTTCGATCAACTCAGCGGTCGATTTCGACGCCTCGGCTGACCGAATGGCCAGCGAGCGAACCTCTTCGGCCACGACGGCAAAGCCACGGCCAGCATCGCCCGCTCGAGCTGCTTCAACCGCTGCGTTGAGCGCGAGCAGGTTTGTCTGGAAGGCAATCTCCTCGATAGACTTCATGATCTTGGCGGTCTCCGAACTCGACTGCTTGATCTCATTCACGGCCTCGGTGAGGCGCTGCATTCGGGCAGCGCCCTCCGTGGCGTTCGTACGTGCATCGATCGACATCGTTTGCGCTTCCGTGGCGTTGACGGCGCTCTGTCTGGCCATGGTGGCGAACTCCTGCACACTCGCCGACACTTCTTCGAGGCTCGCGGCCTGCTCGCTCGAGCCGGAAGCGAGCGACTGTCCGCCGGCCGTGATCTGCGTGCTCGCCGACGCCACCTGATCCGACGCGGTCGCGACCTGCGTGATCGTGTTCTCGAGATTCTCGATCGCCAGATTGATCGAAGACTGCATTTCGGCGTAATCACCCTCGTAGCTCCCTGACATCCGGCCCGTGAGGTCCTTGTCGGCCAGGCGACCCAGCACCGACTTCGCCTCACCGATCGGCGCGGCGACGGCAGCGAGCGTTCCATTCATGCCTTCCACGAGCTGCCGGAAAGCCCCTTGGTGACGCTGCGCGTCCGCCCGCTTCACGAGATCTCCACGTATGGCCGCGTCGACCAGCATCTGCGTCTCGCCGATGACCGTGCGAATCGTCGACTGCGTGGAGGAGAAGGCCGCGATGGTCTCTTGGATGTCGCCGATGATAGCGTCGACGGCCCGCGAGATATCGCCAATCTCGTCGCCGTCGGTGTTGTTGATCGTGGTGGTCGTCGATGTAACGGAGACGCTCAGGTCGCCGACCGCCATGGCCGAAAGGCCGCGACGGGTGCCGGCGATACAAGCATGACGCAACGACTGCGTGCGCTCGGCCAGCAGCGAAACGGTCTTCGCAATGCGTCCCGAGACGACCAGCGCCATCGCCATGCCAAGGATCGCCGCCAGTGCAACGGCGAGCATGACGAACAACTTCGACTGGGCGTAGATCGCTGCGGCCTTCGCCGTAGCGGCGGTTGCCCCCTTCGCATTGATCTCGCTCACCGCGATCAGTTCCTGGTCGACCACCTGGTACTCGTCAAGCATGCTGGTGAGCGCGCCATTCGCCTCGCGCGCCTTCTGCGCCCGCGACAGGAGCCGGATGCTCTCCCATGGCGCGATGTAGGTCGTCCACGCGGCGTTGAATCGCGCATAGGCGGCCGTCTCTTCGGTAGTAGCCGGCAACACCTCGTAACTCTTCTTCGAGGCCTCGAGATCGGCGAAGGCGGTCGTCAGTCGAGTTTCAATGTCATTCATGCCGGCGTCGTCGGGCATGGCAATGTGCTGGAACTGCAGCGACTGTATCTCGCGTGCCGTTGCCGACACTTCGCCGATGTATTTCACGCTGGGCAGCAGCACGCTGGAGATGTTCACCCCTTCAGCATGCACGGCATTCATTCGCCACAGGGCAAAGCCACCAACCACTACGGTGAGCGCCAGCGACACGCCCATCATGGTGAGAAGCTTGGCGCGGATTTTCAGGTTATTCAGCCATTGCATGTCGAACGACTCCGAAAGAGGGTGGGGCTCCGAGATACTGTCTCGTATCGGGCGCCAAGGCCCTCTTTTCGCTGAAATGTCCAATAACTGGACAACCGGTGCTCCGACTCGAATTCGGCGTCCACCAGCCGAGGACCGCGGTCGATGAAACGCCGGTGTGGTGTGGTCGCGTAGGGAGAGAGGGGCGTAAGGCGTCCTCCTCCCTACTCCGAGATCACCCATGACAACCTTTGTCTATCCTCACACCATCGACAACGGTGCCGGCGAGCGCCTCACCTTTCTCCGACGTGTGCCGAGCGAGACCGGCGACCGGCTCGAAGTCGAAAACGTCGTCGCTCCTGGCGCGGGACCGCCGATGCACGTGCATCATCGCCAGTCTGAGGTCCTCACCGTCGTGCGCGGTCGGATCGGCTATCAGCGCCCTGGGCAGCCGGCCGAATATGCCGGGCCGGGGGAAACGGTAGCGTTCATGGCGGGCGATGCGCACCGCTTCTGGAACGCCGGTGACGACGACCTGGTCTGCTCAGGCTACATCGATCCGGCCGACAACATCGAGTACTTCCTGGGCGAGATCTTCGCATCGTCGCGACGCAGCGGCGGCGACATGCCCAACGTGTTCGACGCGGCCTATCTCACGAGTCGCTACCGCAGCGAGTTCACGATGCTCGCCGTTCCCGCGCCGGTGCAGCGGCTGGTATTTCCGGTGCTGGTGGCGATCGGCCGCCTGCTCGGCCGGTACGCGCGCTACGCTGACGCACCGGAACCGATCCGCTAGCGGTGCGCTGGGGCGAGATCGCTAACTGCCAGAACACGGAGCACACAGAGTTGACCGAACCAACACAGATAAGCAGAAAGTTCTTTCGCTTATCTGTGTTCTTTCCGTGTAGTCCGTGATCTCCGTGTTCTGGCCGTTGCCGTTGCCGTTGCTGTTGCTGTTGCCGCTGCTAAAACGCCGCCATGCGCGTGACTTTGATCGCCACCGACCGTTCGTTGCGTACGTTCGTGAACGTATTCTGCCGCTCGGTATACACGAGGAACACATCGCTGAGCGGTGCGTAGCGCCACGCCAGCCGCGCGTTGGTCACGAAGCTGCGTGACTGCGTGTTGTATTGCACGAAGGTGCTGCCGAAGAGCGTGGTGGAGTACGCGTACTTCAGGCGCACGCCAGCCAGGTCGGCGGCAAAGGCGCCGCTGGGCAAGGCGACGTCGTTGTGCTGATACGTGCCTTCGAAGCTGATGTCGTAGCGCGGGCGCCAGGTGAGTCCACCGCTCAGCGTGGTGTTGGTGCCGTTGTAGAAATCGCCCACCTGCACGCTGGCGTTGCCGTACACCGGATAGCGCTGCGTGGAGGTGTAGGTGGCCTTCGCGTTGCGGAAGTTGTAGCGGCCGATCGGAATCGACCGTCCAGGGAATGGTGTGAAGGCGCGGTCGAGGCGGTCGAACCAGTCATTCACCTCGAGCTTCAGTTCACCGTCGGGCTGGAAGAAGATGTCGAGTGCGGCGGTCAGGTTGTGCGACTGCGCGGTGCCATCGAGATCCGTGTACACGTCGGCTTCGACGTACGGATTGAGCTCCTGAATCAGCTTGAGCTTCGGTCGTGCGTGGATGCCCGTCGTGCCGTACAGCTGCTGAAAGCCGCGACGGTTCACGAAGCCGATGCCGGGGTCGAAATTGTCGGACACGCGCTTGTACATCGCCGACGTATTCCAGAGCTTCCCGCGGTACGCCGCCGAGACGCGCCCGGCGGTGCCATCGGAGCTGGCGGTGTCTGCATCACTCACGGCGAAATACGAGTTGATGATCAGATTGCCCAGCAAGCGGATGTTCGCGTCGACGCCGTAGGAGCGATTGTACGTTCCGCTGCTGTCAGTAGCCTGACGATTGGCCGCGAGCAGTCCGATGTCGGAGTTGCCGAAGATGTTTCGGCGTACGCGGGCGACGGCAAAGTTCTCGGTGGGGCTCGTGCCAGCACGTTGCGTCTGCATGTCGAGCAATCCCACTTCCCAGCCGGCCACGCGACCGGTGAGACGACCGCCGCCGGCGATCGGAATGGGTAGTCCGTCTTTCGTGAGACCGATCTGACGCGAGTTGAACAGCGTGAAATCACTCAGCGACGCGCCCATCCGGTAGTTCCGCTCGGCCACGTCGCCCAAGGTGAACGAACCGGAGTTCTCGATGAAGAACTCGCGACGCTCAGGAAACAGAATGCCGAAGCGGGTGAGGTTCACGACCTGCTGATCGACTTCGACCTGCGAGAAGTCGGTGTTGACGGTGAGGTCGAGCGTGAGCGACGGCGTCACACCGTACTTGAGATCACCGCCGATGTCAGCCTTGCTGCCCAGCGAGCCGCTCGGCACCTGCGCACCCACAGAGTTACCGGCCAGCGCGTACGGCTTGATCTGCAGGTTGCGTCCCTGTTTGAGCCCGGTGATGCCTTCCATCGTGCCGGCCTTCGACATGCGATGCACACGATACTGCCGTTCCAGCGGCGCCCAGTACGACGTCTCGTTCACGCGACGCACGCGACGGATGAAGTTGATGCCCCACGTCTGCGGATCGCGCGAGGCATCGAAGCGCAGCGTCTTGAGCGGAATCGTCATCTCGAGTGTCCAGCTCGAATCGCGCTGCCGCGTACGGACCGTGGAGATGCCGTCCCACGCTTCAACGATGTTGCGAGAGTCGTTGAACGTCTGCTCGTCGCGCACAGCACCCTTCGGATTCACCAGGAACAGAAACGAATTACGCTTGTCGTTGAAGGTGTCGAACACAACGCCGAAGATGTCGCTGTTCGACGACACGAAATCGCGTTCGAGTCCGACCGTAATCGCCTTCTGCGGTTCCGGATCGTAGTTGACGGCACCGATGTACAGGTTGGTGGCGTCGTAGAGTACCCGCACCTCGGTGCGGAAGAGCGCGGGATACCCGGTGCTCGGCAGCTGCTGCACGAAGTCGGTGAGCACGGGGGCGGCGGCCCAGGCGGCGTCATCGAGGGTGCCGTCCACGACGACGGGGGTCGTGGTGCGTGTGGCGCGGAACGACGGCCGGGCCACCAGCTCCGGATTGACCGGAGTGGGTGCGCGGTCGAGGCCCGGGCCCTGCGCGCGAGCGGTAGTCGCGGCGAACAGCAGCGCGGCGGCGAGTGACAGATACGAAAAACGCCGCGGCGTCGAGTGGTGAGGCATACTCGACACTACGCAGCGGGTCTCACCGATGCTGGGACTATATGCTCGTCCCGGCAAACCCATTACCCAAAACCCACTACCCATTACCCCAAGCCCAAGAGCCCACAGCACGCTGTTCCAACATCGCGCTGTGGGCTCTTGGCTTGCAGTTCGAGGCCGTGTGTTTTGGGTACTGGGTCACTCCACACTCGGCACAGGACTCGTCTTACGGGCGGGCGGAGTGGCCCCCGGCCGCTCGCCACTTCTTGTACTCCACCGGCATACACACCGAGCACGGATGGTATCCGGCCGCAACGGCGGTGGCTTCATCAGCGAAGAACACCCGCTGCTGGGCGTACAGGGCGCCATTGGCGAGAGCGCGGCGGGCGGCCTTGCAGTCCAGGCGGCCGTAGCGGCGTTCTTTGCGATATCCGCCGAGGGTGCCTTTGGTGGTGCCGGTGACGCGCGAGCCGTCGGGACCGATCAGGGTGTAGAGCTTTTCCGTTTCCATTGGGGGAAAGGTAGCGGATCGGGGGGTGGGCGTCAGCGGGGGGGGGTGCGGACCCAGCTATGTTGCCCTCGGTGATTCCGACCATGATTCCGCTCCTCGCCCCCGTCCTCCTGCTCGTCGCGATGCACTGGTCGGCGCAGTTCCTGGCGCGGCAGTCCAGTGGACTCTTTGGCCGTCGCCTCCAGCTCTACCTGTTCGGACTCCTCGGCACCATCGTGCACGAAGGCAGTCACGTGATCGCCTGTGTGCTGTTCCGGCATCGCGTGCATCGCGTGAAATGGTTCGACGCGCAGGCCACCGACGGCGCACTTGGCTCGGTCGAGCATTCGTATGACCCGACAAGCGCGTATCAACGCGTGGGCACCGTCGTGATCGGTATCGCGCCGTTGGTGGTCGGAGCCGTCGTGATTCTGTTTGCGGCGCAACGGCTACTCGGGCTCACGCCGCCGGTTGCGTGGAGCGTATCGACGTGGAGTGTATCGGCCTGGCAGGTCGACGACGTGCCGATGTGGCGATGGGCGTTGTTCGCCTACGTGAGCATTTCCGTGGGCGGCTCGATGCATTTGAGCGCGTCCGACGTGCGCGGTACGTGGCGCGGTGTCGTCACGCTGGCCATCTGGAGCGCCGCCGCGTTGCTGGCGACGGCGCTGCTCTGGTGGGTGCTTCAGCACGTGGCACCCTTCGTGTGGGACAGCAGCGTCGTGCCGCGATGGCGCGACGCGCTGCGTCACCTCACGCGCATCAGCGAGTCACTCGCGATCGCCATGCTGCTGGCCATCGCGATCAACACACTCTGTGCGGTCCTGCTTATGCTCCCGCGTCTTGCTTCAGCGCGCGCTCGATAGCGGGAATCATATCGCTCGGCAGTGTGGTGGGATCGAAGCGCTCGATGACGCGTCCGTCGCGACCGATCAGAAACTTGGTGAAGTTCCACTTGATCGACGTGCTCCCCAGCAGACCGGGTTTCTCGCTCTTCATCCACTGCCAGAGCGCGTCGGCATCGTCCCCATTCACGTCGAGCTTCGACGTGAGCGGGAAGGTGACATCGAAGTGCGTACTGCAGAATTGCACGATCGTCTCTTCGGTACCCGGCTCCTGGCCGCCGAACTGATTGCACGGGCAGCCGAGCACCGTGAGGCCCTGCGCGTGGTAGCTGCGATACAATTCTTCGAGGCCCGCATACTGCGGCGTGAGTCCGCACTGACTCGCCACGTTCACCACCAGCGTGACGCCGCCGGCCAACGACGACAGCGGCATCGGCTCGCCTAGCACCGACGTGACGGTGAAATCCGACAGCGTGCTCATGGCCGCACCGCGGTGGCGGTGAAGGGCACGCTCACCATGCTCGGTCCCCATGACATCTCGATCGCGCCGCGCGTGGGGCCCATCGATCGCACGACGATCGTGAACTCTTCGACGTGACTTGGTGTGGCCGTCATCTGCATCGGAACCCGTCCGAGGTCGTTGGTGGCTGAGTAGATGGTGCCCCACTGTCCCACTTGCTTGTTCACGATGAGCAACGTGCCGGCGCGCGTGTGCTGCACGAACAACGTGTAGGCCCCCGGCGGCACGACGAGATCACCCATGGTGAGCGTGCGCGACGTGAACAGGTGAGTGGCATCGTTGGCGCCGGTGCGCCACACGGTATCGAACGGCACCAACGCGCCGCCCCACACGGTGCGGTCGCGCACCGACGGTCGTCCGTAGTCGATCAGCACGATGCCGCCCTGTCCGAATGCACCGCGCGCCGTTTCGCGCAGCGACAGCGTCCCGGTGGGCTTCATGCTCTTGGCGATCGCCGCGATGTCGAGACCGCCGGCGCCGCGCGTGGCGATGGATTTGTTGGTGGTGTACGAGCCATCCACCCGCTGCAGCTTGTTGGTCGCGTCGAAGCGCAGAATCATCGCGTAGGCGCCACCGCGCATCCGCACGCTGTCACCACCGGCAGGCGAGATTCCGGTAACGCCAAGATTGCCAACCGCGCCGAGCGCCGGAAGGGAATCCGCTGCGCCACCGCTCTTGGCGATACCGGCCAGCAACTCGGTCGGTCCGTAGATGAACGTCGGGAAGTTGATCATCGCCTGCTTGGCCGCGAAGGCGCGGCGCTGTGTGCTGTCGGCGAAGACGGCTTCGCGCACGATGGAGTCGGCGGTCACGGTGAAGCGCGTGTCACTGGGCGCGTTCGGCGGCAACGAGCCGTCGGCGTTCAACCGCTTGATCGACGCGGACGACGGCCGTCCGTTCTTCGACAGCGTGATGGTGTACTGGTAGCGCGCCACGGCGGCGCCCGAGCGCTGCACCATCTCCCCGGTCATGCCGGTGGCCGTGCGCGTGAACTGCTCGATGGCCACGGTGTCCTTGCCAAGCCGGTACACGAGCGAGGCGGACTGGGCGGAAACCGACGTCGCGCTGATCAGCGCGGTGCCGGCGGCGAGTGTAGCTACGAAAAGTCGCATGAGTTGGACTTGAGTCGGTGGGAAGGGGCTCACGGGGAATATGCGCCGGACCGGTTCCGCGGCAACGGCGAACAGCGAACGGCAACAGCGGACGGCAACAGCGGACGGCAACAGCGGACGGCAACAGCGGACGGCAACAGCGAACGGCAACAGCGAACGGCAACAGCCAGAACACGGATCTGAAAATGGATGGCGCAGATGTCACAGATAAGCCAAACACGCCTTTCGCTTATCTGTGTGACCCGTGCCATCACTCTTCAGATCCGTGTTCTGGCTGTTCAGGAACTCGCGCATGCCGAGGAACTCGCCGTCGCGTGCTGGGATTTACCCGAAACCTGCGGACCCTACGCAAACCTCAGCCACACCACCATGCGATTCGATCCCAAATCCCCGCCGCGGTTCGCCTGGGTGCGCGAAGGTGATCACCGGGCCGAGGCCGAGCGGATTATTGCGCGCAATGCCCGTGAGCATGGTGGGGCGTGCACGGGCGAGCCGTCGTTGATGGTCCGGACGGCGCCCGGCGGTCGCTTTACCATGCTTTCCGCCACCGGCCTGTGGTGGCTCGAGCACATGGCCGTGCACGAGAGCTGGGGGGAGCCCACGCGCGACGACGATGATCTGCTGGCGCAGCTCGTCGACCTGAAGACCGAGCGATAGGGGACTCAAGGGGAACTCAAGGGAACTCAATAGAAGCACTTCATTCAGTTACAGAACTCGCCGGCAGCGTTCACTGAAAGAATTCACATCAATACGAGCCTGGTCGGTCGCTGGTCGGTCAGGCGGTCGTTGCGGCCACCATGGCGGCCACCGCGGCGCGGGTGCGGACGCCCAGTTTGGTGAAGAGGTGCTCGGTGTGCCGCCGAACGGTGTGCTCGCTGATGCCCATGTCGGCGGCGATGCACTTGGTGCTTTCGCCTCGGGCGATCAATTCGGCCACCGCGCGCTCGCGGAGGCTGAGCCGGTCCATCGCCAGTCCGTGCGCCGCCGCGGGACGTGGGGTGAGCACCACGACCGTGGCTGAACTCACCTCCGGGTGCGCACTGATCGCGAGCCGGACGCGGGGCACGCCAACGGGTTCCAGGCGACCCCCGACCACGCAGGCGTGGACGGCGGAACTCCCGTGGGCCACCGAGCTCAGATACCGTTCCAGCTCCCCTTGCTCACTGCGCGACATCAGACCCTGCGCTGACTCGGCCCACCAGAGCTCTCCCGACAGCGCATCGAAGACGCCGTAGGGCACCCCCGCCGCGGCAAGCGGGGCCACCATGATGCACGGGGGCTGACTGGTGATGGACTGGTGGAGAGCAGTCGCTGAGGCGCGCATGGAAAGAATGCTCAGAGGGGAAAATGTTGTGGCGCCGGACCAGCGCTCTGGTGACGTGAGTACCATATTCCTGCCTCTCAACCTGTTCTCGGACCGCTCTCGGCCGGGGATCGAACTCGACCAATGAGGCGTTTTTCTGTCGAACCCGGCGCCGGTGAACCACGAGTTGCAGCTGCTGGGCGGCTTGCGGCTGGTCTTGAACGGCCAACCGGTGAGTGGAAAGGCGGCGCACCGGCGTCGGCTCGCCTTGCTCGTACTCCTCTCGAGCTCTCCCAAGCGCCGGCTGACCCGCGAACGTCTCATCGATTTCCTCTGGGAGGACGCCCAGGCGGAGGCCGGCCGGAAGCTCCTCTCCGAGTCGCTCTACCAGCTTCGCAGCGAACTCGGCGATAACGCCCTTCGCTCCGTCGGGGACGAAGTGGAGCTCGACCCGAGTGTGGTACCGAGCGACCTCGACCGTATCATCGACGCCGACGCCCGCCGCGACGACGAAGCCCTGCTGCGCATTCCCGTCGGCGTGTTTCTGGATGGCTGGTATCTGGAAAACGCCCCGGGTTTTTCCATGTGGGTCGACACCCAGCGCGAACGGGTGCGGACGATCCTGCTCGGCCTCTTCATAGAAGCAGCGAGGCGGTCGGAAACGGCGGATCAGCTCCCACTCGCCATCGCTGCCTGGCGACGCGCGGTCGAGATCGACGGCTGCTCCGCCCTGGCCGTCGCCCGGTTGGCCACGGTACTCGGCCGGGCCGGCGACCGGGCCGAGGGACTTCGCGTGATCGCCGTGCACCGGGCGCTTCTCGAGGCCGACCTCGGCATTCTCCCTGACCGGCAGGTGGTCGACGTGGAACGGGCGCTCCGTGCGGCCGCGGCGACGCCCGTCTCGGGCACCGCCAAGCCCGCAGCGGCTCCGTCGGCCACGCCGGCTGCTGCCGCCACGCCCACAGCCACGCCGTCGTCCACTTCATCGATCGCGAACGCGGTGCCCGTCGCCGCGGGATCGCCGTCGGCACCAAGTTCGGCGCCGAACGAGTCGGCCGGCCCCGGTGCGCTCCGCCGGCGACGTGCCCTGCCGCGGGCGGTGGGGGCGATGGCGCTGATCGCCGCCGTGGCGATCGCCGCCGTGGCGATCGGTGGGCGGAAACAGCGCACGCCAGCACCGGCGGCCAGCAGCGAGGTGGCCCGTGTGGCCATCATTTCGCAGTCGCTGGCGTCGCGCGATACGTCGCTGCGCTTCCTGCGGGAAGCGCTCACGAACGGCGTCACCAATCAGCTCAGCGTCAACGCCTTCGCCGTCGCGAGCACCGGCGAAGTGCGCGCCATGGAGTCGGGGCGGATTTCACTCGACTCGCTCATTGCCATGCGTCGACTCGGCACGCTGGTCGACCTCGCCTTTGAGTCGCGCGACGACCGACTGCGCGTCACGGTCCGTGTGCTCGATGCAGCGACGCGCGATCAGGTGGCGTCGAGTGTGTACGAGCGACCGATCGTCGACGCGTTGCAACTCGAGGGTGACATCGTGCGCTTCGCGGCCGATGCCCTAACGCGACGGCTGCGACGCGAGGTGTTGGTGCGCGACGCCGACGAGGCCACGCGCGATCCGTATGTGCGCAAGTTGCTGGTCACGGCCGCGCGCTCACGGGAAGATGCTGAAGGGGTGATCCGCAGTGGATACGCACTCGATCGCGAATCGGCCGAGCAGCTGCTGGTGTCGGCGGATTCGCTGCTGGTGCGCGCGATTGCGCAGGACGGAACGTGGGCGGCGTTGTGGGTGGAGCGGGCGCGCGTGATGAAGGCGCGTGCGAGTCTTACCACCGATGCGCGCCGGGCCATGTTGGCCGACAGTGGCGTTGGCTATGCGAGCGCGGCGGTGGCGCTCGCCCCCGACAACGCGCAAGCGCTCACCGTGCGAGGCATGCTGTATGCCTCGGGGGCGCAGGCCGTCGTCGGCGGCGCCGCCGATACCGTACGACGCGTGCAGGCGGATCGTGACTTGCGCCGTTCATTGGAGTTGGAGCCGTCGCAAGCCGACGCGTGGCTGGCCGTGTCTAAGTTGCAGCTGTTGCGCGGACAGTCGGCCACGGCCGTCGCGTCGGCGCGTCGCGCGGTGGAGTACGACGCATTCCTCGAGAACGGCCAGGAAGCCTATCTCGTGCTGTTCGGCAGTGCGCTCACGGCGGGCAATCCGAAGGACGCCAACATGTGGTGCACGCGAGGCCGCGAGAGTTTCCCCGACGACTATCAGTTCCGACTGTGCGAACTCACCGTCATGCGCGAACTGCCGCGCACGAACGGCGACGACAAGACGGCGTGGCGGATCGTGGCGACGATGGATTCGATGGCCGCGTTGACGCCTCGCGCCTCACAGATGGCATATGCGAAGGCCTACCGCAACGCCGTTGCCGCGGCGATCTCGGCGCGCGCCGGGGATGTACGTCGCGCCCAAGAAGGATTGGCGCGAGCTCGCGCGCTGGTCGCGAATGATCCCGTGTTGCAAACCGATTTGCTGTTCGATGAAGCGTACGTACACCTGATGCTGGGCGATCGCGCCAAGGCCGTGCAACTGCTTCGCACGATGGTCGCCACGCGCCCGGTGACGCGACGGATTCTGGCGAGCGCACCGTTGTTCAGGTCGATTGCGGAGGACGTGATCGGTCCCGCGTCGCCCACTCGCTGAGCGGCTCGAAGCCGCGGCTCGAGGTCGCCACGTCGAGGAACGTGGGATAGTCGTGCGCGATGGCAATGACATCCGGATCGGCGATGGCCTCGCGTAAGCTCTGCATGCCGGCGTCATCCAGAAATCGTGTGTAGTACGGAATCAAGAACTTCTCGGCGGAGACTTCACCCCAGAAGATCGCGTCATGTTTCTTCGTATCGACGCGGATGTTCTCGCCGGTGGCGGGATCGACCAGCATGAAGACGGGTGGCGACTTCTTCGTGGGCACGCGCTGCGGTGTGCTGATGATGATCTCGCCGACTGGACTGGCATTGCCGTCGATCCTTTCCAGGCCGAAGCCCGTGCCGCCGCCTGGCAGTGGGGCGTTCATGCTGAGCCGGTACTCGCCCCCGCGCACGCCGTCGGCCCACTCGGCCACGCGCCGCAGGTCGTCGGCGGTGATGGCGTTACGTGGCGGAGTACTTCCGGCTTCGTCAGACATGCAGGCGATCTCGCGAGAGAGTGTGGAGGGTGCCGCACGCCCGTGCCGCACACCCAATTCTGCGCTCCATATGCATGAGTGCTGTATAGGACGAACTGCCAATTTCCGGCGCGCCTCGATATCGCAAGACTCCATACATTCGTACCGGAGTCATAGATGTCTCAGAGTCAGAAGGCGGCCCTTGCCGGCATCGTGCTGGCGGCGGCCGCGGTAGTCGGCGGTTCGAGTATTGGGGAGATGCAGCTCGGTGCGAGTGCCTTTGCGCCAGGGTCGGTGGCGGGGTGCGCGAGCGTTCCCTCATCGCAGCTGAACGAGCCCGAGGTCACGGTATGGCGCGGCGTGGCCACTCAACCGAACCTGCAGTACGCCCTCGTGTGGAACGTGCAGTTCCGCAGCTACGAGATCGTGTGGCGCAATCGTAGCGAACGCGACCTGCGGTTTCGCTTCGCGGCCGATTCACTCGGCACCCCCGCTACGCGAGTGCGAGAACGCGTCTTGCCGGCGGGCATCACCGAATCACTGCCGGGCGAAGGTTTGGTGCCGGGCAAGGAAACCGGTGTCGTGTGCGTGCAGGTCGTGGCCGGCAACGCTGCTACGAGCTGACAACGTCGATCTGACAACGTCGTGCGGATGACGTCGAACTGATCGGGTGAACGTGGCTTGCGGTGCTCGCGCGTGGGCCGCAGGATCAGCGCATGCTCTCCACCGAACGCCTCACACTCGACCCGCTCACGTACAGCGACGCCGAGTTCATCGTCGAGCTGCTCACTGACCCCGATTGGCTGCGCTACATCGGCGATCGCGGTGTGCGCACCGTACACGACGCGCGCGGCTATCTCGAGAACGGACCGATGGCGTCGTACGCGACGAACGGGTTCGGCCTGTACCGCGTGTCGCTGCGGGAGAGCGGCGTGCCGATCGGGATGTGCGGGCTGCTCAAGCGAGACGCCCTGCCCGACGTCGACATCGGATTCGCCTTCCTGCCGGCGTATCGCGGGCAGGGGTACGCGTTCGAAGCGGCGGCCGCGATCGTTGCCGACGCCCGTGACAGACTGGGGATGACGCGAATCCTGGCGATCGTCACGCCGGGGAATGTCGGGTCGATCCGGGTCCTGCAGAAACTCGGGATGAGTCAGGACGGCATCGTGCGTATGCAGGCGGGCGGGGATGCGCTCTGTCTGTTCGTCACCCGGGCCGAAACGCTAATAAAGGTTCATGATTAGCTCACGGCGCTATTAAACCAAAACGCCGTATCCTTTATTAGCGCAATCGCGCGTCAGCGCCCCGGCAGCTGCGGCAAGGCGTCCACGTACTCGATGATCTGCTTGCGGTGCGCGGCGGTGGGCAATCGTCCCATACCGCCGCCGATGTTGTCGATCATGTTCTTGGCCTGACTGGTGGCCGGGGTGACCGCGGTAATGGCCGGGTGCGTAAGCGTGAACTTGAGGAAGAACTGCGCCCAGGTGGTGGCGTCGAATTCCTTGGCGAAGGCCGGCAGTTCCTTGCCTGCGGCTCGACGGAACAAGCTGGTGCGACCGAATGGTGCGTAGGCCAGCACCGCGATCTTCTTCTCGATGGCGAGCGGCAGGATCACGTCTTCCACGTCCCGATTGTCGGCGGCGTAGTCCACGCCGATGAAGTCGAGCGGCTCATTGCGCATGACCTCGATGAGCTGCGCATACTGATTCGGGAACGTGGTCGTGATGCCCACGTAGCGCACGCGGCCGGCCTTCTTGAATTCACGCACGATGGGCAGCTGGGTGGCCGGGTCGCCCATGTTGTGCACCTGCATGAGATCGATCTTGGGCTGCTTGAAGATCGTGAACGACTTCTCGATCTGCGCCCGCGCCGCCGCCGGATCGGCCGATGCACCACCGCGACCGGCCACGTTTACCTTCGTGGCCCAGAAGAGCTTGTTGGCGACGCCGAGTTCGTTCACGATGCCACCGGCTACCACCTCGGAGGCGCCATAGCTTGGCGCGGTGTCGAAGACCCGTGCGCCGCGATCGGCCATGGCCTGAAAGACCGCCTTCAGCCCACTCGCGTCTTCCGCCCGCGCCACGGTGGCGAAGGTGGCCGAACTGCCGAGTCCGATCACCGGGATCATCTCGCCGGTGCTGGGGATGGCGCGCTGCAGCAGCTGGCCTTGGGGCAGGCTGTTGAGAGCGGCGAGCAGGCGGGGCGAGAGGCCGAGCGAGGCGCCGAGTCCGGCGGAGAGGCCGAGGAAATCGCGACGATTGATCATGGTGGTGTGGTGCGGGTGGCGCGGGAGGGCGAACGGGCGTTCCGGGTAGTAACGTGCGTCGGTGTTCGTCCGCTGGCTATGCACAGATCCTTCCCCAACAGGCTTCCTCATGTTCCGCCGTCTCGCGCCATCCGCTGCTGCCCTGTTGGTTCTCGCGCTATGTCCCGTCGTGGCGACTGGTGCTCAGTCGTCGACCGGAGCGACCACCGCCTTCACCGGCGCCACGCTCATCGACGGCACCGACCGCGCTCCGATCGCCGATGCCACGCTGGTGGTGCGCGATGGACGCGTGATCGCGGCCGGTCCGGCGGCCCGCGTGACCATCCCCGCCGGCGCCGCACGCGTGGCCTTGGCGGGCAAGGTGATCATGCCCGGCATCATCAACAGTCACGGACACGCCAGCAGTGCCGGCGATCTGGCGACGTATGCCGCCTATGGTGTGACCACGCTGTATTCGCTGGGCGGCGAGCCGGCCGATGTGTTCGCAGCGCGCGACGCCCAGCGCGAGGCGCAGCGGAGCGGAGCGCCGCTATCGCCATTGGTGTCGCGCGTATTTCTGGCAGGCCCGGTCATGACACCGACCACGCCAGACGAGGCGCGCACGCAGGTCGCAGGTGTGGCCGCGCAGCACGTCGACATCGCCAAGATCCGCGTGGATGACAACCTCGGACTTGGCCCTAAGATGACGCCCGAGGTGTATCGCGCCGTCATCAACGAGGCACACGCCCGCAAACTGCGATTGGCGGTGCACATGTACTACTTCGCCGACGCGGTCGACCTGTTGAACAGCGGCGCCGACTTCATGGCGCACAGCGTGCGCGACGTGGAGGTGAACGACGCATTCGCCGCGTCACTCCGCGCGAAGAAGGTGTGCTACACGCCCACGCTCATGCGCGAAGTGTCCACGTTCGTGTACGAGAGCACGCCGTCATTCTTTGCCGATTCACTCTTCCTGGCCCACGCGAACAAGGTGTGGATGGCAACGCTGCAGCAGCCGGCGCGCATGGAAGCCATGCGCACGAGTGCCAGTGCGCAGCAGTACAAGAAGCAGTTGCCGGTGGCCATGCGGAATCTCAAGCGACTCTCCGACGCCGGCGTGCGCATTGCCATGGGTACCGACACGGGTCCGATGGGTCGCTTCCAGGGCTACTTCGAATTGATGGAGCTCGAGATGATGGTCGAGGCAGGAATGACGCCTCGCGCGGTGCTTGCCGCCGCTACCCGTGATGCCGCCAGTTGCATGAAGATCGACCGTGAGCTCGGTACGCTGGAACCCGGCAAGTGGGCGGATTTCCTGGTGCTCAACGCCAATCCGCTCGAGAATATTTCGAACGTGCGGAAGCAGCATTCGGTGTGGATCGGTGGCAAGCGCGTGGGGACGGGATCGTAACGGCGTTTAGGTCACCGCACCCCGTGTGCGACGCTCCTCGATGCGAGCCACTGCGGTCTTTGCCATATCGTGGAGAAATGCGACTTCGCTTACCGTGAACGTACGCTCTTCGAGCCCGACCACGCAGAGATTGCCAAGTACGAAGCCGCGCGACGAGATGAGAGGAACGCCGGCGTAGCAGCGAACACCGTCTTGCACGACCAATGGATTCGTGCGGTGATAGGCGTCTTCGGTCGCGCGCTCCACCACGTACGCTTCGCGGGTACGTACCGATGTGGCGCAGAACGACCACTCCACCGGATGGCCGCGGGTTTCGCCGAGCCAGAGTCCGTCCAGTCCATGTGAGCCGGCCACGTGCAGCGCGTCGTCGAGTACGACGCTGATCAGCGAGACGGGCAGCGACAGGTGCGTGGCCGTCTGACGCGCAATGTCTTGCAACATCGGATCGACGTCGGCAGAGAGCAGATCGAGCTCGGCGATCTCCTGCAAGCGCTCGAGGGCGTACTGTGGATCTGCACTCATACTGTTTCGCTCGGCGTCGAGGAAGCGGTGAGGGGAAGCTGGTAATACGTGAGAATGCGAATCTCGATGGAGCGCCCGAGCGTCGCGGCGGCTCCGCCCTGAAGGCCGAGGGCGGCCGCGACCGCGCGTAGTTCGTCTCCCGGTGCCACGGACCCGGGGCGAGCGTTCACCAGCTCACAGGCCTGGGTCCAGCGCGCATCACCATTGGCGGCGCCGAACACCCGTTGCACGGTGGCCCGCGCGTCGCGTTCCGACGGCTCAACCAGATTATATCCGGGAATGGTATTCGCCGGTGGTGGAGCTGAATCGGTCATACCTGTGCGGTCAGAGTGGGCTGTCGGAAATACCACGTGTGACGCACCACGTCGGTGTCTGGCAACGCTGCGAGCCGGCTACGTACCCGGTGGCTGGCCTCACAGCATCTCATCCAGAAACGCATCGAGCTCGTCGTCCGCGTTCGGTCCCAGCACGAGGTCTGAGAGATCCTCACCATCGAGCAGCGCCCGCTCGTCGTACTCGTACGGGTTGGGGTACTCGATGACGCGGTCGTGATCCACCAGCAGGAGGGTGAGCCGAAAGGTGGCCAGCACTCGCAGCGGGATCCGCTCCAGTGTTTCGAGCCACTTCTCTGTGTGCGGGGCGGCGATGGCCCAGGTCATGGTGGGCTCGTGGTCGCGCATGGTGAGCAGCAGGCGGCCGAGTGCAGTGCAGATTTGGTCGACGCGGCTCGCGGGCTGCTGGTCGTGGATCATTTCAATGTTGAAGGATTCGCTGCCATTGGTGACCGCGATGGCGCTCGCGGTAGGCGTGGTCATGGTCCAGCCGTCGTGTTTGAGGAATCGCTGTTTCCGCAGTGCGTTCTGTAGCTGCTTCGGCGTGAGCCTTTGGGTCATATCCCTCCGGGGTGAATAGGAAGGATACGGGTGGGGTCTGACAGTTCGGCAACTGCAACAGCTCGTTCACGCGAAGGGCGCGGAGGGCCGCGAAGATGCGCGAAGAACAGCAACTGCAATACTTTTCTTTTGCTGTTCTTCGCGCCCTTCGCGGCCCTTCGCGCGCTTCGCGTGAACCTACGGAGCCGCGGCTATGCACCGCCCCCGGGAAGTCACACGGAGCCCACGCCCCGCCGCCGTGCCCGCACCACCATCACCCCCGCCAGCCCTAGCGCAACGAGCACCGTCGTCGCCGGCTCGGGCACGGTGGTGGGCGCGAACACCGCACTACCCAGGCGGAAGCGCACATCCGTGTAAGTAGCCTCGGCGATGAACAGCGTCTTGCCGGCATCCGGCGTGCTGATGGCGCCGAGTCGGTTGGTGGTGCCGAGGTTGATCGTCGTCCAGCTCACACCATTCCAGCGAGCCAGGAGACCGTTCTCGCCCGACACCAGCACGTCGTTCGGACCGAGTGCCTTGACCCCGAACAAGCCAACGTTCCCAAGTGATGGCAGCTGCGTCCACGTGGTGCCGTTGAAGAACATCACGATGCCGTTGTTGCCCACCGCGAACAGGTTGCTGGCCGATGTCCCGTCCATGGCCACGAACGCCGCGTTCACGCCCGTGTTCATCGACGTGATGCTCGTGCCGTCGTAGCGCAGAATGCGGCCGTTGTAGCCGCCCATGAACACGTCGTTCGAGCTGAAGCCCGTGACCGCCAGCAACCGGTCCGTGTTGAAGGCGGTGCTCAACCCCGTGTTCACGGAATTGAAGCCGATGCCTGTGTTGCGATAGAACGTGCCGTCGCCCACCACGAACACGCCGCCGTCGGGCGCGACGTAGGTGTTGAACAGCTCACCGCCGGTGGTGAGCACGTTCGTCCATGTGGTGCCGTTGAATTGAAGCAGATTGCCCGACTGATAGCCCTGCTGGCCGGCACTGTAGATCGCGCTGCCGGGGGCACCGCTTACCGTGTAGCGATTTGCGCCGGCGGGTTGCGTCTGCGAGGAAAACGTCGTGCCGTTCCATCGGAACAGGCAGCGATAGCAGCCGGTCAGGTACACGTCGGACGTCGACGCGGCGAAGAGCGATGGCAGCGACGAATTGACGTTGCCGCCGTCGGGTGAGAACCCGGCGCTGACCAGCTGCCAGTTCCAGCTGGAGGGGGTGCCGTCGGCGCGGGCAGCAGACATTGGACCGGCAAGAACGGCGATGGCGACGGCCGAACGGACAATACGAAGAGTTGAGATACGCATAGGCGACCAAGCAGAAGGGATATCGAACACGCGAATACGGCCAGCATATCGACATGCTGTCTCTCCACCGTCTCAGCTCGTCCCCCGTGTACTCGCCCAACCCCATGCACGCCAACGCTTTGACGCTGGATAGTCGGCGCCGGCGTACTGTTCACCCTAATGAAACTACTTTGCCTTGCCAGTGGCTCTGCCACGCGCGCACTATGATTGAAATGTCCTCAATGGTTCAGACCTGATGACCCCGTCGAGCGCTCCGTTCTTTCTTCGCACCTTTGCCAACCTCGAGCTGTCGGCCCGACAGCCAGACGGCACGCGGCAGGTAATCCTGCAGCGCGGCAAACCGCTGGCGGTACTCGCGTATTGCGCGAGCGCCCGCAAGCGTGAACATGGGCGCGACACGTTGGCCACGTTGCTCTGGTCCGACGCGCCCCCCGATCGCGCACGGCACAATGTGCGGCAGGCGCTCTGGCGGCTCCGGCGGTTGCTGGGCGATCTGTTCGTCACCCGCGAAGACGCGGTGATCAGCGTGGGCGCCGACCTCGCGAGTGACCGCGATCTGTTTCTCGACGCCGTGTACCGCAACGATGCGTCCGACGCACTGGGGTGGTACGAAGGACCGTTCCTGGGCGGCGTGACCATTCCCGGTGGCGATGAATTCGACGACTGGGCCAGCGGCGAGCGTCGGCGGTTAGAGGATGCGCTGCTGCGGGTGGCGGAGCCGTACTTGCGCGGCGACGTGCTGCGCATGAAGCCCTCGGAGCGCCGCAGTGCGATCGAGGCCCTCGTGCAAAAGGCCCCGGCCAATCCCGATGCACGCCGGATCGCCATCGACGTGCTGCTCGACATGGACGATCGCGTCGCCGCGCAGGGCGAAGCCGACGCGATGGAGCAACTCGCGCAGCAGCAGGAGATCACGTTGTCGCCGGCCTGCGCGGTGAGCGTAGCCCGCGCCCGTGAACGTGTGGACACGACGGCGGTGGCCGAGCCGACTGGCCTGTCGCTGGATTTGGTGGGACGCGACGACCAGTTCGCGCGCGTGGTGCAGGCGTGGACACTGGCCAAGCAGGGACAGTGTCAGGTCGTGCTGCTGACCGGTGTGGCCGGCATCGGCAAGAGTCGACTGTTGAAGGCTATTCACGCGCGATGCACCGGTCGTCGATCGCGCGCACTCACGGTGCGCGCCAACTCTGGCGAACAGGACGTGCCCTTCGGCTACGCGGCGCAGGTGGCGCGGGCCTTGGCGTCGTTGCCCGGTGCGGCCGGCATCAACGCTGACAGCGCGCGTGAGCTGGTCGCGCTCGATCCCGCGCTTGGCAGTCGCTACGCCGTGTCGCCCTCCACCAACGAAGGCGGCGAGTCGGTGCGGCGTCGAGCACTGGCGGTGCTCGACCTGCTGTCGGCGATCGCCGAACAGGAACCGTTGGCGCTGTTGCTGGATGACCTGCACTGGGCCGATCCTGCGTCGCGGCAGCTCTTGTCCATCGCGATCGGACGACTCAGCGAGTTGCCACTGCTGGTGGTGGGTACCACACGTCCGTCGAGTGCGACGTCGCTCGATCACGCCACGCTCGCGGTACTGCCGTTGCTGCCGCTTGGCGCCGACGCGGTGGTCGATGCGATTCGCAGCAGCGGCGTGTGGCCCGACAGCGCCGAAGCGGAGCATTTCATTCACACGCTGGCCGAGGCGTGCGACGGGATTCCGCTGGCGGTGATGGAACGACTGAGTTTGGCGCAGGAGTCGGGGCTGATTCTATTGCACGACGGCAGCTGGCGATCCGCCGACTGGCCCAAGGCCGCGAGCGAGATCGCGGTATCGTCGCCGTTGAGCCGACGCATCGCGGCGTGCAGCGAACACGAACATCGACTCCTGCTGCGGCTGGCGGTCGCGGGCATGCCATTGTCGGCCGATGTGTGGCTGGCGCATGCACCTGTATCGGCCGGTGACGTCGCGACGACGGCGAGTGTGCAATCACTGCAGCAGAAAGGACTCGTGCTGCAGCAGGATACGATGTACGCGCCGGCCCACGATGTGATCACGGAGCATCTGCTCTCGCGCAGTGCCCCCGATGCGGTGCGCGACGCGCATGTCGCGCTGGCGATCGCGCTGATCGAGTCCGATGCCGTCGATCGACTCACCGTCGGTCTGCGTCACTTCGTGCACGGCGGCGACGCCACACGCGCGGCTCATACGTTGGGGCGGATTGTCGCCCGTGCTCGTCGTAGCGGCGACCCGCGTCACGCACGCGACATCATGTCGGACCTGCTCGGCGACCGGTTACCCCAGCCGCTGCAAGACACGCTGCTGGCCTCCGTACCGTGGCGTGAGCGCTCGGCGCGCGTGGCTTCGCGATTGATGGTGGCGGCAGCGGTGCTGCTCAGTGTGGCCACGACGGGCGCGTCGTGGTATGCGATGCGCACCCCGTCGTTGGCGATCCGGCAGTCGGCAGTGGTGACGGTGCCGGCAAATCAGTACGGCACGAACGCCATGCGACTGTTGCCATCGCTCGTGGTGGCGGTGCCAACTGGGCGAAGCGCCGACGTGTTGCAGGCGCGCGGCGTGCGCGTGCGTTCATTGCGGCCAAGTGCAACGATAATCGCGGGAGACAGTGCCATGGTGGAGAATGGCACCGCGGCGTTCGGCAACCTGCGGATACGCACCACCGATAGCGTCGTCGCACTCCGCTTCGAAGCCGAGGGGTATCGACCCATTGATTTCGAGATGTCGTCGAAGGAAGGAATTCAGACGCCGCGACTCGGCACCAACAGGGTGCGCTTGGCCGAGGCGCAGTTCGGGTCGCAGCGGGTGCGTGGTCCGCATGCGCGCATCGATGTGGAGCGCGGCGCGATGATATCCGGTGTGGTACAGATTCAGTACACCGCCAACTGGCCGGCCGCGTCGGTATGGCTGTCGATGACGCCCTCGTGGGGTGACCCGCAGGCACTCGGTCGCGATCTCACTCCCGTGCCGACGCCGGTAAAGCAGGACATCATCGACATGTCGATCGGCGTGCAGGCGCCGAAGGAAGCGGGGCGCTACTGGCTGTTGTTTGTCGTTGCCGCCGAGCCCTCGGGCGGCTTTGCGCTGTCGCGCACGAACTGGACGCTGGGGGAGCCGGTCTGGGGAGACGGCAACGACATCGCGAGCCTGCCCGACTCCACGATCCGTCGGGCGAACATCGAGGGCGCAATCCTGTCGCGGCTGGCGATGCCCGAGTATCTGCAGCGTGCCGAGAAGCGATGCGATGGGTCCGCGCGGAAGGTGCGGGGTGTGGGGATACGGTACTGCGAGGCGGAAATGGCGCTGTTCGGGATCGAAGTGGTCGTTCGGTAGCTCGCCCTACCGCTGCTTCACCGGTGTCAGCAGCGACGTCACATCCACCGTCTGGATCCGCTGCACGAGCCGCTGCCGGGCGAATATCACGGTCTTGCCGTCGGGCGTGAACTCGGAGCCGCTCTCGTCTTCGGGAGACGTCGTCAGTCGCCGAACCGAGCCGTCGGCGAGCGTGAGAATGCCAAGATCCGTCGCCCCGTTCACCGTCATGTGATAGAGCAAAAACTTGCCGTCGATCGACGTCCCCGACGGCTCCTCATTTGGCTTGAGCACCACGCGACCGCCGCCGCCCGAAGCGGAGAGCACCATGCCGCGCATGGTGCCGTTGGGTTGCTCGACGAAAGCGACCATCGAATCGCGTGACAGTGGCACCATCCAACCGGAGTTCGATCGCGTCCACACGGGAAGCAGCGTACCGTCGTCGCGCAGTCGCATCACGGCGTACGTGCCGCCCTGCTTGCTGAAGCCCGCAACGTAGGTGCCCGGGTAGCCGGCGCGGCTCATGATACCGGTCAGGCCACCGACGCGGGTCACTCGTGTCGCTTCTCCGCCGGCGGCTGGCACCTTCCAGACGTCCTGCATGCGACTCTCGCGATTGTGCAGGTAGAACACGCTGGTGCCGTCTTCGCTCCACACGGCCTGCGACGCGAGACCACCTTTGGTCAGTTCGCGCGGCGCTGTTCCGTTTACACCGATCACCCAGATGCCCGGTGTGCCGCCGGCATCCGAGGCGTAAACGAGTTGTGACCCGTCTGGTGAGAACATGGGCCGGTCGAGCGTCGCTGACACCGAGAGCAGCGTGCGCGCAGGACCACCCGCTGTCGGCACCAGCGACAATTCCCTTGCCCCGCCGCCGCGATCAACGACCACGGCGACCTGCGATCCGTCGGGAGAAGACCACCAGTCACTCACCCGATCCGAGTCGGCGGTGAGCTGACGTTCCTTTCCGCTGCTCAGATCGATGGCCCACACGGAATTCGTCGTGATCCCGGCGTTGAACACCACCTCGTTCGTTCCCCCGCGCCACGTCAGCGGCCCATGCTCCTCGGCAGGCGTGTTGGTGACTCGACGTTCCTCTCCGCCCGCCGCCGCAATCACCCAAATGTCGGTCTGCTTACCGCGATCCGAAAGGAAGGCGATCGATTGACCATCGGGAGACCATGCTCCGTCGTAATCATTGCGCACGTTACGCGTGAGCTGTCGCGGCGGGCTCCCGTCAACCGACGCGATCCACAAGTCGGACGTGCCGGTGCGGTTGGAGATGTACAGAAAGTGTTTGCCATCGGGAGACCAGCCGTTTGGCACGTCGACTTCCAGCCCCTCGGTGGTGAGCGGCCGTCGGTTACCGCCCACGCTGTCCGCCATCCAGATCGTGAATGCCGACCCGTTGCCCAGCATGTACGCGACGTGCGCACCATCGGGCGAGGGCAGGCCGATGTGCGGACGCAATTCTCCGGGCACCAATGGCCGACTGCTGCCGTCGGCCACCGTGAGGATGTCGGAGCGGATGGAACCCTCGGGTGATGAGCGCACGAAGGCGATCGTACGGCCGTCCCCACTCCACGCGTTCGGGTCTTCAATCCCGGGATCTGAGGTCAGCCGTTTCACGTCACCGGTGGAGAGTGTGACCTGTACGATGTCCCACGTGGCCGAATACTGCGACGACACGGTGGCGAGCCTGGTGCCATCGGGATGCCACACCGGCATATCGGGCTGATTCGCGCGCACAGGCATCGTGGTGGGTGCGCTCAGATCCGCGTTCGCCACCGTAAGGACCCAGTCCTTGGTGGAATCGGCGGCCGGCGTCCAATAGGCGATGTGCTTCCCATCCGGCGAGAACGATGCGGAGGCGTGACGCACGCCGTCAGGTGATAGCGCGACGGCCGTCGGTACCGCATTGGCAGTGATCGTGTCAGCTCCGCCACAGGCGGCGAGCAGTGCCAGCGTCAAGACGAAGGGCCAGCGCTTCATTTCCGTTCTCCCAAGGTCTTCGTTCCGCTCAACGCGCCGCCGATGCCGGTGGCCACGAGGGCTACGACTTCACTCTGCGCCGCGAGCACGTTGCTGACGTTCCGTTCGTAGGTATCCGACCAGATCACGCGGGTGGTGACCGGGTCACTGAGCTGCACGTTGATACGCATGATGTCGCCCGCGCGGAACACGGTGGTTTCCACGATGGCGCCGAGTGCGAGTTCTCCGGCGATTTCTTCAGTGGTCTTGCTGCTCTTGTTGTAGCGCATCATGGCCGAGCGCGACGCCACCGCGCCAACGTTGGCGCGGGTGAGGGCGCTGGTGAGCGCATCGTGCATGGCGGCCACGAACAGGGAGTCCTTTCCGGAGATGTCTTCGATCGGCATGACGCCCATCTTTTCGATGCGCGCGCTGTCGCTGGTGCTGTTGCGATTCACGTACAGCGCGCCGGCGGCGCCGCCGAGTACGAGCACCGCGGTCGCGATGCCGATCAGTGCGCCGCGTCGCGACGCCGGCCGAACCGCCGTGGCCTTGTGCGGCGCCGTCTGCGCCGGCGTCATACCGCCAGTCGGCGCACTCGGAATCTGCTCGAGTTGCGCGAGCAGTTCGTCGGCGCTGGCCCAGCGATCGTCACGTTGCTTGGCGAGACAGCGCATGATCGCGGCGGCCAAGAGCGGTGGGGTGTCAGGGCGCAGCGTCTGAATGTCGGCGGGCACGGCCATCACGTGCGCCGCCAGCAGCCCCTGCGCCGACGGCGCGTCGAAGGTGGGGCGACCGGCCAGCATTTCGTAGCCGAGTAGCCCCAGCGCATAGATGTCGGCGCGATGATCGACATCCACTTCGCCCATCGCCTGCTCGGGCGCCATGTACTGCGGCGTGCCCACCGCCATGCCGGTGGTGGTGGCCTTGTCGTTACCCGACGCACTCACCGCCTTGGCGACGCCGAAGTCGGTGACCACGGCATGACGCCCCGACAGCAACACGTTGCCCGGCTTGATGTCGCGATGTACCACGCCACGCGCATGAGAGTAGGCAAGCGCGTCGGCCACTTCGTGCATGATGCGGACGACGTCGTTGACGGGCAGCTGCTTGTCGCGATCGAGCCGTTCGCGCAGCGACTCGCCCTCGACGTACGGCATGACGTAGAACAAAAACCCCTGCACCTCGCCCGAGTCGTAGAGCGAGAGAATGTGCGGGTGGTTGAACTGGGCGACGGTCTTGATTTCGCGCGGAAAGCGATCGGCGCCGAGCGCCGCCGCCAGCTCCGGCTTGAGCACCTTGAGCGCGACCTTGCGATCGTGCTTGCGGTCTTCGGCCAGGAACACGGTGGCCATGCCACCCTCGCCCACTTCGCGGAGAATGGTGTAGCGGTCGGCGATGGCGTCGGCGAGACGGGCGTGGGGAGAGCTCACGTGCGCAACGATACGACACGCTGGGGCGAAGCGCGACTTTTGGGAGTGGACATGAGTGAATGCGATGATGAAGTTTCAAACATGGCCATGATTCACGACCACCTGTTTCTCCTACGCGCCGACTTTGCCGACCCCGCACTCGGCCCGGGCGCGTACCACTGCACCGACTGCGCGCGCATTGAAGGGTTGTTGAGCTACTTCCCGCGTCTCCGGACCCAGCTCGACGTGACCTATGTCGACCTGCCGCGGCCGCGCGCGCCGATCGTGGAGTTGCTTGGGCAGGCGTATCAGAACTGTCCGGTGTTGGTGGTACTGAACGCGCGGCCAGAGCACGCGGCGTTGCTTCGTGAGAGTCCGGACACGGGGCGGCCGTATTGCACGGGCGCCGATGACATCACGGCGTACCTGCACGCGGCGTACGGGGTGAGTGCGGCGCATCCGTAGGCGGGCCCGAACGGCAACGGGAACTGCAACGGCAACGGCTTGACGCGAAGGGCGCGACGTTCGCGAAGGGCGCGAAGAACTGCAACTGCAAAGGAATATTTGAGGAGTTTTGACGCCGCCTGGTTCTGGGTGCGGCACAGGTGTTGTCAGACCCCTCTCCGAGCTTGATCACATGGCCAATGACGATGCCGTGATGACAATCAACGGAGAGTCTGATGCAACGTGTTGCGTATGCAGTGGTGATGATGGTTGTGATGACCGCGTGCGGCGGCGGGGGAACCGATGGACCGGTCGCGCCGCCGGCACCGGTATTGTCCACGGTGACGGTCGCGATCGCGCCGAGCACAGTTCAGTTGGGGCAGAGTGCCAGTGCGACGGCGGAGTTGCGCACGTCAGCGGGCGCGGTGCTCACGGGACGCGCGGTGTCGTGGAGCTCGGCGACGCCGTCGGTGGCCTCGGTGGACGCGAACGGCGTGATCACGAGTGTGGCGGTGGGTACGGCCACGATCTCGGCTACGAGTGAGGGGAAGACGGGCACGGCGACGATCACGGTGATCCCGATTCCGGTGGCGTCGGTGAGCGTGACGGGGGTGACCACGCTCACGCCGGGTTCGGCGTCGGGATTTACGGCCCTGTTGCGTGACGCCGCGGGCGCGACGCTCGCCAATCGCGCGGTGAGCTGGAGCAGCAGCGACGTGAGCGTGGCACAGGTATCGGCCGCGGGCAACGTGCTCGCGATTGCACCGGGTACCACGACCATCTCGGCCACCAGTGAAGGACGCACGGGCAGTGTCGTGCTCACGGTGCGGTACAACATCGCGACCGTCGTGTTCAACGGCGCAACGCGAGTGAAGGTGGGAGACAGCTACCCGTACACCATCACGGCGCGCCTGGCCGATGGCACGGTGGTCACGCCGCCGGCGATCTGGGGCGTCACCGAGGCAGGCCGTGCGGTCGTGAACTCGAACGGCATGCTGATGCCGCTACAGGCGGGGACGTTCACGATACAGCTGCTCATCGATGGCGGGCTGTGGACCACAAGCATCACGGCGTACGATTGGCGCGCCTTCACGTCAGGTGGGAGCGCGTTCGTCTCGATCGAGGCGGACATCGCGGTGGCCAATCGCTCTGGCGTCAACGACCGGCCCGAACTCGTCGTGTCGTGCGGAACGGACGGCTACTTCTCTCTGTGGGTACGCACACCGCACATCGTGACGCAGAACGGTTCCGTCGCCTATCTCTTTGACGGCGGCGCCGCCCAGGGCGCCACCTGGCGCGAGCTGTCGCCCGACTATCGCACGTTGTGGCATCCGGGGACGAACGGCAGCACCAAGACCTTCGCCGCACAGATCGCGGCTTCACGTCAGTTCGGCTTCGGCTTCGGCGAGTTCATGGGTGCAACGAAGGCTACGATCTTTCGTGTAACCGGGTTGGCTCCCTTGGTGGCGCCGCTGTATACGATGTGCCCGAGCAACGCGATCGTGGCGGGTGCGCCGGGGGCGGGTGGTAAAGTTGCGATGCCGCTCGCGGAAGGAGCGCGGGTGATGGCGGCGTATGAGACGGCGCGTGGTGTGCCGAGAGCGGCGCGTGTGTCGGTCGACGCGGCGGCGCGTGCGGTGGCGGCGTCGAGTGCGGCGGATGGCTCGGTGTTGCTGCGGGCGTGGCCGGTGTGGACGGCCAGCACGGTGGAGACGAGGCAGGCGAAGCGGGTTCGGTAGGTCGGACGGCGCAGGCAATACGGGCAGCACGACATTCGACCAACGGGTGTCGTGCTGCGCGGCGCATGGTTGGTAGAGCGCGTCGCGGTCACTGTCAGACCCCCCACGCATGTTGCGGTGTGAGCCGAGTGCTCACCGCACCTCACCTGAGGAGGGTCCCATGGCTGTGAACAGACACTGGCGCGATTTCACGAAGAACCTCGCCGCCTGCATCGGAGCGTTGGCGGAAGACGAGTTCCTGATCATCGCGCGAAAGCGGGCGAATCAGTACGTGCAGTTTGCCGGACAGGGTGCCTACGGCATCCGGGCCGAGGCGGCGGGTAACGGCTACATCGAGCCGCCGGAGTTGCTGCTGGATGAACGGCAGTATGCACGGATGCAGCGACTCGGCTGGAGTCGGCCCACGGCGCTTCCTGACGACCCATGCGCGCTAGGGTCGCCCAACTTCTACGCCGACGTCGTCGCGACGGAGGCCGGCCTGCGTGAGCTGGCGCGGCGCACCACGCGCACGTTCCGGACGGTGTACGGCGTGGAGCACCCGGGTATGCTGCACTACGAGGCCTTCCACTGCGAGGGCACGTCGATCCGCTTTCCGACGCTGTTGATCAAGCGGAGGGTGCCGGATCCGTCGCCACGGGGCATTGGGCAGGAGCACTGCGACTTTGAGCTGGACCTCGACGGTGACGTGGATCTGGGCTTCAAGTGATTGTCAGACGCGCCTGCGACGTCTAGCGAACTTGAGAGTCGATCGCTTGACATTCAAAGGGTGAAGCCGGACAATGGAAATTCGCATTTCCAATCAGCCATCAATCAAGAGTGTCTATGTCTAAGAACAATTTCAAGCCGCGCAAATTCGAGGACCACGAGATCGTCGACGAGGACGGAAAGGTGGTCGGACATATTCGCGTCAAACCCAGCGGCGTGCTCTGGGCTCCATCAAACTCACGAGACTGGTATGGGCTCAGTCTTGAAGCATTCGCCGCATATATGAAGGAGAACGGAAAGCGGCAGAAGAAATAGCTGACCGTTTGTGGCAAGGGGCAAGTGCGGGTTGCGCGCGATGCTGGATCAAACCAACGGGAGTATTCAATGGGTGCGTTGAGTGAGTGGGAGCGAGAGTACAACCTGGACGAGGCGCGCAAGCAGCCGTCCGGTCGTGAGGAGGCGGCGCACCAAACGGAAGCGCTCTCAGAGCTCAGCAAGTGGTATTCAGCGCAGTCGACCGTTGACTCTGGTGGATTGTTGGTCTTGCCAACGGGGGCGGGAAAGACGTTCACGGCCGTTCGGTTCCTCTGCCGCAACCCGCTCAGTGAAGGCTATAAGGTGCTCTGGCTCGCGCACACGCACCATTTGCTTGAGCAGGCGCTCGATAGCTTTGGGAAGCGAAGTGACGGTGCACGACTCGAGGTTGGCCACATCCGTGAGCCGCGTGAGCGGCTGCGTGCTCGCGTGGTGTCCGGCACGCACGGCCACAGCCGAATCGCTGCGGTCTCTCAGAACGATGACGTCGTAATTGCTACGTTGCAGACGGCGGCGCGGGCCTATCGTGAGGGTCATGCGCAGCTACAAGCATTCCTCGAGTCAGCGAAGGGGAAGCTTGTTGTTGTGTTTGACGAGGCGCATCATGCGCCAGCCCCCTCGTACACGGAATTCCTGCTGTCGCTCCGTCGACAGATCCCGGGAATGAAGCTGATGGGCCTTACGGCAACGCCCATGTACAACGACACGAAGCGTGAAGGTTGGCTCGCGAAGCTCTTTCCCCAGAAGATCCTCTATCAGGTGAGTGCGTCTCGGCTAATTGCCCAGGGTATTCTCGCGAAGCCCATTCCCATTCCGTGCCGCACAAAGTTCGAGCCGCGATTTGACGCGGCGAAGTTTCAGCGATGGCGCGCCATGTACCAAGACGTTCCGGACGACATCATTACACAACTCGCTGAGAACCAAGAGCGGAATGATACGATCTGGCGCACCTACGTGGAGCGGCGCGCCGACTTCGGCAAGACAATCATCTTTGCTGACCGATGGCACCAGTGTGAATATCTTTGCGAGAAGTTGCGAGAGAACGGCGTACGGGCGAACGCCGTGTATTCACATGTAGACCGCGGTCCGGGTACCGTTGAGGAGCGAAACCGCAGATCCCGAGATGCCAATGCGCTCGTTTTGAAGGCATTTCACGACGGCGAGCTTGATGTACTGATCAACGTCCGCATGCTCACAGAGGGCACGGACGTTCCCAACGTGCAGACCGTCTTCCTCACGAGGCAGACGACAAGTCCGATATTGCTGCGGCAGATGGTTGGGCGCGCGCTTCGGGGGCCGAAATTCGGTGGCACGACGACGGCGAACATCGTGCTATTCATGGACCAATGGCGTGAGGCCATCCAGTGGGCCGAGTTCGACGACCTGTGGACCGGTGCGGAAAGCCAAGAGGCGCGGCCGGCGCGCCGTGAGCTGCCCCTGCAGCTGGTCTCGATTGAGCTCGTTCGGCGACTCGCGCGACAGATGGAGACCGGACAACTCGCGCCAGCGTCCTTCTTGGAGCTTCTGCCGCTTGGTTGGTTCGTCTCTGACTTTGATGTCGAGGTGGCTGAAACTGACGATACAGCGCACGTTCGCCCGATGGTCTTAGTGCACGAAGATGAGAAGGCAAGCTATGACGCCTTCCTCAAGCATCTGTGTTCATCAGACATTCGTCCCTTCGCCGACCCCGGTTTGCGTTACAACGCGGTCTCGGCACAGATCGATGAATGGACTGCATTCTTCTTCGCGAACAAGGAGCAGAACGCCAGCGGTATTGGTATGAGTCTTTTCCATCTCGCTCGACACGTCGGGCAGCGGGCCGGTGAGGCGCCGCCCTTCTTTCCGTTTGAACATCGGGAAGCGCACGATCTCACGCTGGCCGCTCGGCAAGCGACGGTCGAGGACTGGGGTCCTAGCCAAACGTGGAAGTATCTCAGCACCGTGTACGAGGATGAGCAGCGATTCTGGCGTGCCCTCTTTCCAACATTCGATCTGTTTCGCCACCAGTTTCGTCACCTCGTTGAGGGACAACTGCAGCGAACCACCGGCGTGGGGATCATTGGCCCTACATCACCGGTGATTGCTCCGCCCGCTGTGCTGCCGGACTCAGAGCCGAGCGAGTCCGCGAAAAGGGAGGTGTTTCGGAGAGACGGCAATCGATGCCTCTGTTGCGGCTCGTCAAACTCGCGCACACTGCAGGTTGACCACATTGTAGCGCGATATCATGGGGGCACCAATGAGCCCAATAACCTTCAAACGCTCTGCTCTACCTGTAACCGGGACAAGAGCATTCGGGAGATGCATTTTCGACGAACGGCAACACTACTTCGTGCCGTACCGCCGCTTGAGTTCCCCAGCGGATTTGCGTCGTCAAATCCGGATCAGCTGGAACGCGATCTCCGTCGAACGATCAACATGTTCTTTCAGTGCGCTGCCGTCGACCACATCGAAACGGGAGCTCGGGGGCCAAGGCGCCGGGAGTGGCGCATCCATCTTCGGTCGGGGAATCCGCGAGAGTGGCTTGAGGGGCACGCCTCAGCGCTATTTGCACAGATACGGTCGGCCCAGAACGGCGATCGGGCTGCCCAAATTCAGCGCCTCGCCGTTATGGCATCTGGCGATGATGAGTTCGGGCGCGCGGAATACAGGTTCGAGCCGAACGCACTCCCTGACATGCGTCCGCTCAAGTCGCGTGACTTGAAGCCTAGGAGCGCAGTCGCGGTATATGCGCCCACGATCCGCGGCTTTCCCAATGAGCCCTTGGCGGCCAAACTCGTTCGTGTGGACCCACGACGTAAGGTCGCCGATATACGGGTGCAAATCGGCCAGAAGACCGAAGAGGTCACGGAAGTCCCGTTCGCTGCCATCTTTCACTGGGATGCGCTGGCGATTGTCGGCAAGGAATAGTCGACGCGTCACAGGTGACCTCCGGATGCCCAACTCCGTGGGGATGCGACTCGCCCCACGTGAACATATCGGGCATCCGCCTTGGCTGGCGATGTAGAAGGCGCAGGAACCCTTCGAAGTCCAAGACCTTCGTTGCTGCCGACGTCGAGGATTGCACTCGAGTGCGCCCAATCCACCTCTCGCGAACGCGAGCGAGTTTAGCCAACTTGATGCTCGAGTATCCGCCGAGCTTCTCCTTAAATGAACTTGGAGCGAATAGACCAGTGGACCAGGCCACCCACAACAAGATCGTCTCGTTCATCTGGGGTATCGCGGACGATGTCCTGCGCGACTTGTTCAAGCGCGGAAAGTACCCGGATGTCATTCTGCCGATGTGTGTCATTCGGCGCATGGACGCCGTGCTCGAGCCGACCAAGGCGCGCGTGCTTGCCACACGGAACATGTTGGACGAAGCGGGCATCACTGAGCAGCGCGCGGCGCTCGCGGATGCAGCGGGACAGGCCTTCTACAACACGTCCAAGTTCACCCTGCGTGACCTGACCTCACGAGGAAGCCAACAGCAGCTCTTGTCGGACTTCGAGGACTACCTGAACGGCTTCTCGTCGAACGTTCAGGACATTCTCGAGAACTTCAAGTTCCGTAACCAGCTTCAGACACTCTCTCGCTCAGACTCGCTTGGCACGCTGATTTCCAAGTTCCTCGATCCATTAATCGACCTATCCCCTGCTGGCATCGACAATCATGCCATGGGTACGGTCTTTGAGGAGCTGGTTCGCAAGTTCAACGAAGAGAACAACGAGGAAGCCGGTGAGCACTGGACCCCGCGTGATGCGGTCCGGCTCATGGCGAACCTCGTGTTCCTGCCGATCGAGCACGAGATCAAGTCGGGCACCTACCTGCTGTACGATTGCGCCTGCGGCACCGGTGGCATGCTCACAGTCGCCGAGGAGACGCTGAGGTCAATTGCCGCTAAGCACGGCCAACAGGTCAAGAGCCTCCTGTACGGTCAGGAGATCAATCCCGAGACGTACGCAGTCTGCAAGGCCGACATGCTCCTCAAGGGCGAGGGCGAGAACGCGGATCACATCGTAGGCGGAGCGGAGTGGTCCACGCTCGCGCACGATGCATTCCCCGCGCAGGAGTTCGACTTCATGCTCGCCAACCCGCCCTACGGGAAGAGCTGGAAGAAGGACCTCGAGGCCATGGGCGGCAAAGACGGCATGCGCGATCCGCGCTTCAAGGTGATGCATCGGGGTGAGGAGCTGTCTCTGGTCACCCGGTCCAGCGACGGGCAGATGCTCTTCCTCGCCAACATGGCGTCGAAGATGAACGACACGTCGGCACTCGGCAGCCGCATCGCCGAAGTGCACAATGGCTCGTCGCTCTTCACCGGCGACGCGGGCCAGGGCGAAAGTAACATCCGCCGCTGGCTGATAGAGAACGATTGGCTCGAGGCCATTGTTGCGTTGCCGCTCAATCTCTTCTACAACACTGGCATCGCGACGTACATCTGGGTGCTGAGCAACCGCAAGCCGGCGCACCGCAAGGGACAGGTGCAGCTCATCGATGCCTCGCAGTGGTTCAAGCCGCTGCGCAAGAACCTCGGCAAGAAGAACTGCGAGCTTTCGCCAGACGATGTCGCGCGCATCAACCAGACGTTTCTTGAATTCAACGAGACACCCGAATCAAAGATCTTCCCCAATGAAGCGTTCGGCTACTGGAAGGTCACCGTGGAGCGTCCGCTGCGGCTGCACAGTCGCCTCACCCCCGGCGCGATCGAGTCGCTGCGCGTTGCGTCAGGCGACGAGGAGATTCGCTCGGTGCTGTACGAAGAGTTCGGTAACGCGCTGGTGACCGACTTCGCGCGGCTCTCGACGGCGCTTGAACAGCGGCTGGCTGAGTGGGGATCCGATGAAGACGACGCGGATGACGAGGAGGGCGGCGGCAGCAAGAAGGGTCTGCCCGAGAAGAAGCGCAAGAAGCTGCTCGACGCCAAGTCGTGGGAGCGCGACGCGCGGTTGGTGGAAGTCGCGACGATGCTACGTGACGCCCTTGGCGATGCGCTGTACGAAGACCACAACGTCTTTCGCGATCGCGTGAACGTGGCGCTGACCAAGGCGAAGATCAAGCTGTCGGCCCCAGAACTCAAACTGATTCTCAAAGCCGTGAGCTGGCGTGAGGAAAGCGCCCCGCCGGTGATCGCCAAGGTGCACAAGCTGGGCAAGGTGAAACCCCATCCACTGCGCGGATTTTACGAAGTCACCGTAAACAACAAAGCGGCGGTGGTGGAGTTTGAGCCCGACGCCGATCTGCGCGACACCGAGCAAGTGCCACTGCTGGAGGAGGGCGGCATCGAGGTGTTCGTTCGCCGCGAGGTGCTTCCGTACACAGCTGATGCGTGGATCAAGGAGGACGCCACCAAGATTGGCTACGAGGTGAGCTTTACTCGGCACTTCTACAAGCCGCAGCCGCTGCGGACGCTCGAGGAGATCAGCGCGGACATCATGGCAATTGAGAAGGAGGCAGAAGGTCTGCTGGCAGGAATCACTGCGGGAGTAAAGATATGACTGTTGGGGAACTCAAGGAGCACCTGAAATCCGGCGGGCAGGTACTGAAGACTCGAGACGATCACGGGCCGGTCTTCCTGAATCGCACTGTGGAATCCACTGGACCCGATTTGTTCACCTTGCCCGCAGGCGCGCAGTGTTCTTGGGCAAAGTCCGCGGAGACATTCGGACCCGAGAGGCTGCGTCCGCGAATCGAGCCTTGGCTGACGGCCCTGGTGCAATCCGAGCACCTATCGTTGCTTGTTGGCTCTGGTCTCACGCACGCGGTCCACTGGCTCGGGACTGGCGCGGGTCTTCCGGGAATGAGCGGCGTCACTTTCCAGACGCTGGACGATGAGATAGCAGGCGAAGTGACCCGTGCCGCTAGCGCCGCAGGGCGCGAAAATGGGAACTTCGAGGATCAGATTCGGGTCGCGAACGAATTGCTTCGTGGCCTAGAGATACTGGCGGCGCCGAAGGAGAATGACTCTGAGCAGAAGAATCAAGCTTCAGCTCTGCGAAGTGACCTGGAGGGCATCCTCAAGTCGTTCGCCATGTCAATCCTTCAGGGCGAACGAAGCCTAGCGGAAGCCGAGGCAACAAAGCGTGAAGACGCATTCAACTACCTCACCAGCTTCTTGTTGAGCTTTGCGAGTCGTGCTGGCACCCGCGAGCGATTGCAGCTATTCACCACCAACTACGATCGGTTTATCGAGGCCGGTGCGGACGTGGCGGGCCTACGTCTCATCGACCGCTTCGTAGGCACCCTGGCCCCCGTGTTCCGCGCGTCGCGCCTCGACGTGGACCTACACTACAACCCGCCCGGCATCCGCGGGGAGCCCCGCTACCTAGAAGGCGTCGCGAGGTTCACCAAGCTCCACGGTTCGGTCGACTGGCTCGCGAGCGATGGCGCCATCCGTCGGATCGGCCTGCCCTTTGGCGCTGAGGACATCAGGCCCTTCGTGGCGGCACCTGGCCTCACCGGCGTCGATGCCTCAGCGCTGATGATTTACCCCAACGCCGCCAAGGACCGCGAGACGACGGCGTTCCCCTACGTCGAATTGTTTAGGGACTTTGCTGCTTCAATCTGCCGTCCGAATAGCACCGTAGTCTGCTACGGCTACAGCTTTGGCGACGAGCACATCAATCGCGTAATTGAGGACATGTTGACGATCCCGTCAGCGCACCTGGTTGTCATCGCCCACGGTGATCCGCTAGGCCGCATCATGCGCACGTACGAGCGATTGGGCAGGCACGCTCAGGTCACGCTACTTATCGGTAACCATTTGGGTGACTTGCAGGCGCTTGTTGATCACTACCTACCGAAGCCTGCGATTGATCGCACGACCTTTCGGATGGCGGAGCTGCTCAAGGCGCGCTGGGGCACAGAACCGCGGCCTGCCACCGAATCTGAAGTCCCGCCCGCCAGCGGTGAGGGCTCGACATAATGAGCCAAGCGCCGTTCGAGCAAGCTGGCAGCCTTCGTGTTGGTGCGGTGGACTTCGTCTCGCCGGACGAAATCAAGGTCGCCTTGGATATTGAGGCGCCTGAGTCGGTCGCGTTAAATGCTGGAGGTCCACGACCGTTTCCTAGGGTCAACGGTTACCTCTTGGTTCCGGTCGATGACGCCTTCCTCGTTGGACAGGTTGAGTGGCTGACCGTCGAACGCTCGGCGTTTCCGAAGCGGCGCGGAATGCAGGACTTCGGTTTGGTGGATCTGCCCTTTCCGCTGCGCAGGTTGCGGCTCAACCCACTCGGTACGCTCCGCCGGCACACACAAAACGTAGGGTACGCCTTCCGCCGCGGCGCGGACGGTTTGCCCTCGATTGGCGCCGCCGTCCTTCTGCCTACTGACAACCAGCTTCGCTCGATCGTCGAGTCCGGAGAACGACGCCGGGTGAAGATCGGTACCAGCCCGCTCGCTGGTGATGCCGTGGTGTCCATTGACCCCAATCGTCTATTTGGGCGGCACCTCGCCGTGCTGGGGAACACTGGAAGCGGCAAGTCCTGCTCGGTTGCTGGACTTATCCGCTGGAGCCTGGAGCAAGCAGCGCAGGAGCGTGCGCAAGCAGGTGCGGAAGGGCGACCGAACGCCCGGTTCATCGTGCTCGACCCGAACGGCGAGTATTCGCGTGCGTTCGGTGGTGACGATGCAATCAAGGCACGGATCTTCAAGGTGAACCCGAGCGAAGGTGAAAACGCATTGAAGGTGCCCTTGTGGTTCTGGAACAGCGCGGAGTGGTGCTCGTTCACTCAGGCGAGTTCGAAAACCCAGCGGCCGGCGCTAATGCACGCCCTTCGAGTTGTTCGTGACGGCCAGACCGAACCAACTGCGGATGCAAGTCACGACATGCGCCGGTTTCTCCGTACGCTGGTAACGACGATACGCATCGAGCAGAACTCCGGTGCGCCGTGGGGATCGTTCCCGAAACCCAAAGGCTTCTTCGAGAAGCTGGAAAAGTGGAAGAAGGGTTTGGAGCCGGAACTGAGCTCCTTCACGGGTGACCAGCACGCACGGCTAAATGCGCTGATCGACAAGCTTGAAGGTCTGTGCGTGCCTCGTCGGATTCAGTACGCACATCAGGATTTCACCAAGCCCGAAGTCCAAGAACTTCTCACGGCTACGAGCGAAGCTCATGCCGCATTCGGTGGGACAGCCAAGGATGTGATTCCGGCGGACGTGGACGCGCCCAGACCCTTCGAAGGCGCATCGTTGCTCCGTGGCGTCGAGGCGGCAGGTGAAATGCTAAACGTCTCCGAACACATCGAGACCCTCCTGGTCAGAATCCGTGCGCTTCTCACCGACACCCGGATGAAGCCAATTATGGGTGATGTGGGGGCGATGACGCTTCAGCAATGGTTGAATGGCTACATTGGCGACGACAACGCCGATGGCGGATGCGTATCAGTGATAGACCTGTCGCTTGTACCCACAGAAGTCGTGCACGTCGTTACCGCCGTCATCGCCCGAATGGTGTTCGAAGCATCGCAACGGTACGTAAAGCTGAATGGTGTCGCGCTACCCACCGTGCTAGTGATGGAAGAGGCGCATACCTTCATCAAGCGCTACAAGGAAGATGTCGAGAATCAGGACGCTGCCGGCATCTGCTGTCAGGTCTTCGAACGCATTGCCCGTGAGGGGCGTAAATTCGGACTCGGCTTGGTCCTATCGTCGCAGCGCCCCTCTGAGCTTTCGCCCACGGTGCTGTCTCAGTGCAACACGTTTCTGCTTCACCGAATTAGCAACGACCGCGACCAAGAGCTAGTGCAACGGCTCGTCCCTGACAATCTTCGCGGACTGCTCCGCGAATTGCCCTCGCTTCCCTCGCAAAACGCGATTCTACTCGGCTGGGCGTCAGAGCTGCCGGTGCTGGTCAAAATGAACGAGTTGCCCAAGTCGCAACAGCCTCGCTCCGACGACCCAGAGTTTTGGGGTGTGTGGATTGGTCAGGATGAGCACGGCAACGCTATCTCACGGGCAACAGGCTGGGAGAAGATCGCTACTGATTGGCAGGTGGGTCCGTCCGCCCAAAGTATAAGCTCCGTGGAGTTCGAGTCGTGATCGCGGACCTCAAGCCGTATCCTGAGTACCGCGCAGCCGAAGGAGGATGGCTTGGTGATGTGCCAGCACACTGGGGCGTTCGCCGCACAAAGTACTTGTTGCGAGAAACAGACCGTCGATCAACTACCGGCGAAGAGCAGCTTCTTCGCGTTTCGCAGTACACCGGCGTCACTCAGCGCAACAGCGCATATGGACCCGAAGGGATAGGCACGCGCGCTGATTCCCTCGTCGGCTACAAGTGTGTTGAACCCGATGACCTAGTCATCAACATCATGCTGGCGTGGAACGGAAGCATGGGTGTCTCGAGATACGCGGGAATATCCAGTCCGGCTTACTGCGTATACCGCTTAAATCCTGACGCACAGCCTTGGTACTACCACCATCTCCTGCGCTCGCCCGCGTACAAGGCACGGATAAAGGCGTCTTCGACCGGAGTTGTGGAAAGTCGCCTCAGGCTCTACTCCGACGACCTCGGACGTATCGAAGCGTTGGTGCCTCCCCCCGCCGAACAAGCCGCAATCGTGCGGTTCCTGGACTGGGTGAACGGGCGGCTGGAGCGGGCGATCCGGGCGAAGCGGATCGTGATCGCTCTGCTGGGCGAGCAGAAGCAGGCCATCATTCACCGCGCCGTTACCCGCGGCCTCGATCCCGCCGTGCCGCTAAAGCCCTCCGGCATCCCGTGGCTCGGGGAGATCCCGGCGCATTGGGAGGTGCGGCGAGCCAAGCAATTGTGCGCAGAGATCATCGACTGCAAGAACAGAACACCAGAGCTTATCGACGACGGCGAGTACATCGTCGTTCGTACAACGAACATTCGGAATGGTCGATTTAACCCAAAGGGGTCGTACGCTACAAACCGCGCAAATTTCTTGCTTTGGACGCAACGTGGCGCACCGCGACGGGGCGATGTCTTCTTTACTCGTGAAGCCCCAGTAGGAGAAGCTTGTCATGTCCCTGCTGCGCATAACCTATGCATGGGCCAACGAATGATGTTCTTCAGGCCGAACACGTCGGAACTCAACGCTTCGTTCCTGCTGCACAGCATCTATGGACCTCTTGTTCGGCGTTACATCGATATTGAGGCTAATGGAAGCACAGTCGGACACTTACGGCTCGGCCAGGTTACGGGGCTTCCGTTGCTGTGGTGTCCCCTTGAGGAGCAGGAACGCATTGTTAACTATATCGAATCGCAATCGCAGCCACTTGAGTACGCTACCTCCCGTCTAGAGCGCGAGATCGACCTCCTCCGCGAATACCGCACTCGCCTCGTCGCGGACGTCGTGACCGGCAAGCTCGACGTGCGTGAGGCCGCAGCGCGTCTGCCCTTCGAAGCTTCACTCGACATCATCGAGCACGATAACGATCCGGTCGACGCCGCCGACATCACCGATGAAGAGATGATCGTCGCATGAACCCCAACGATCTCAGCACCCTCGTCGACCGGTTGCGTGCGCTCCCCACTGAAACCGAGTGGCTGGAGTTCAAGCGCAACAACACCGACCCGCAACAGATCGGCGAGTACCTCTCGGCGTTGGCGAATGAGGCAGGATTGTGCAATCAGCCGCGTGGCTATCTGGTGTTCGGTATCGACGATGCAACGCACGACGTCGTGGGTACGTCGTTCGATCCGTATGCAGCGAAGGCCAAAGGCAACCAAGGCCTTCTGCCTTGGCTCGGTGCACTACTTGAGCCGAATCCTGGAATCGACGTACATCTCGTTGATCATCCGGACGGTCGGGTCGTGATGCTCGCCGTTGGCCCCGCACGGGACCGGCCCTGCACGTTTGCGGGTGTTGCCTACTGCCGTGTTGGGAACAGCAAGACGGAACTGGTCAAACACCCGGCCAAGGAGCGTGCCCTGTGGACACGCGGCAGCGATTGGTCTGCTGAAACGTGTCACCGTGCCACGCTGGCCGATCTTAATCCCGAAGCGATTGCCAAGGCGCGGGAGCAGTTCCTCGTCAAGCATCCGTCGCAGTCCGGCGAACTGGCGCAGTGGGATGACCTGACGTTTCTGAACAAGGCGCGATTGCTGAAGCAGGGCGAGGTGACCAACGCGGCGCTAGTTCTGCTCGGCCGCGCCGAGTCAGCCACGCTGCTTACACCGGCCGTCGCAAAGGTCTCGTGGCTGCTCAAGGACGCGGAGAATCGCGAACTGGATTACGAGCATTTCGCGCCGCCATTCCTGCTGGTGGGTGACCGGCTTCTGAAACGTTTGCGCAATCTCACCGTGCGTGCACTGCCGAGCGGTACACTCTTTCCGCAGGAGCTCACCCAGTACGACCCATGGGTGATCCGTGAGGCCTTGCACAACAGCATCGCGCATCAGGACTATCGACGTCATGCGCGGATCGCGGTGGTCGAGTTCCCCGATCGCGTGCTGATCACCAACATCGGAGAGTTTCTGCCAGGGAGCGTGCAGACGGTGATCGAGCAGGATGCGCCGCAGTTGTTGTATCGCAATCCGTTCCTTGCCGATGCGATGGTGGAGCTCAACCTGATCGACACGCAGGGCGGTGGCATCAAGCGCATGTTCGAGACGCAACGTCGGCGCTCGTTTCCGCTGCCCGACTATGATCTCGATCAGCCTGGGCAGGTCAGCGTGAGCATTCCTGGTCAGATTCTCGACGAGCGCTACACACGCCTGCTCATGGAGCAGTCTAGTTTGTCGCTGCCGCAGGTGCTGCTGCTTGATCGGATTCAGAAGGGCCGGCGGATCACGCGCGAAGATCACAAGCGACTCAAGTCGGCGGGCTTGGTGGAGGGCCGCTATCCGAGCGTCATGGTGTCCGGCACCATGGCCAAGGCCACCGGCGACGTGGCGCGGCATATCCGTGAGCGCGGCTTCGACAAGCAGTGGTATCTGGACATGATCCTGGCCCTCATCCAGGAGCACGGTCCGGTCGCGCGCCAGCACGTCGACGAGCTCTTGCTGCCCAAACTGCCAGACCGGATGTCCGACGTGCAGAAACGGCGCAAGGTCCACAACCTGCTGCAGGAGCTGCGGAATGCCGAAAAGATTGTCAACCAAGGCACCCGAACAAAGTCGAAATGGGTGAGCAAGAAGCCCATCTCGACAGCACCGAAGCGTGCATGATCAAGCAAAGCGAGTGTCTATCCAGCGTGGTAGTTCATGATCGAGCTAAAGCGCAAGCGGATGTCAATCAACGGTTTAGCGCTTTGCTAGCTTTGGATAGTTGCCGGCGGTTTAGCAAAGGTTTTAGCAAAGGGTTTAGCAAAGGGGGTGACGGTCACTGCTCTGACCGTCGGTCGACTCCGCCAAACCGGCCGTCGACGTGCTGATACGAAATTTACTTGATGGGTACTTGATCGCCGTGCGTCTCATTGATGAGCGCGCCATAACTAAGTCATTCACTGGTAATGTTTTACCGATTTCTGCTTTGATTGATGGTTGCTTGATGGCTAAACCTCAGGGCGCCTTTGGGGATGACACATGACCACCGACATCAGCGAAAGGGGACTCGAGTCCATCATCGTCCGGCATATGACCGGCACCACCGGCCTCGCCGTAGCGCCGAACCGCGTGGCTGAACGCCCGCCGGCATACGGTGGCACCGGTTACACCGCCGGCAGCCCGCAGGACTTCGACCGCGCGCACGCGCTCGACGTGGCCCAGCTCTTCGCATTCCTGAGCGCCACTCAGCCCGATAGGTTCGCCAAGCTCGAGATAGTCAGCGCCAACGGCGCGAAGGACATCAACCGCCTCAAGTTCCTCGCTCGCCTCTCGAGCGAGATTGGCAAACGCGGCGTGATCGATGTGCTGCGGAAGGGCGTTGACCACGGCCCGCTGCACTTTGAGTTGTTCTACGGCACGCCTTCGGCGGGTAACGACAAGGCCGAAGCGTTGCACTCGGCGAATCGCTTCTCGATCACGCGCCAGCTTGCCTATAGCATCCACGAAACACGTCGCGCACTCGATTTGGGGCTATTCATCAACGGCTTGCCCATCGCCACCTTCGAGCTGAAGAACAGCCTCACCAAGCAGACCGTCGCCGACGCGGTGGAACAGTATAAGCGCGACCGTGACCCTCGTGAACGGATTTTCGAGTTCGGGCGCTGCGTGGTGCACTTCGCGGTGGACGACGCCGAGGTGCGCATGTGCACCGAGTTACGAGGGAAGGGCTCCTGGTTCCTGCCCTTCAACACGGGACACAACGATGGCGGAGGCAACCCGCCAAATCCGTACGGCCTCAAGACCGAGTACCTGTGGAAAGAGGTCCTCACGCCGGCGGGGCTGACAAACATTCTCGAGAACTATGCGCAGATCGTCGAGGAGAAGAACCCCAAGACTGGCAAGAAGAAGCGCAGCCAGGTGTGGCCGCGATTCCACCAGCTCCGGCTCGTACGGGAGGCGCTGGCAGACGTGCGCGAACATGGCGCCGGCAAGCGCTACTTGATTCAGCACTCGGCGGGGAGCGGCAAGTCGAATTCCATCGCGTGGCTGGCGCACCAGCTCATTGGGCTCAAGCGCGATGACAAAGCGGTGTTCGACTCGGTCATCGTAGTTACTGACCGGCGCATCCTCGACAGCCAGATTCAGGCGACCATCAAGCAATTCATGCAGGTGGGTGCCACCGTTGGTCATGCCGAGCGCTCAGGTGACCTGCGCAAGTTCATCGAACAGGGGAAGAAGATCATCGTTTCGACGGTGCAGAAGTTCCCGGTCATCATGAACGAAGTCGAGACAGAGAGCGAAAAGGCGTTCGCGATTGTCATCGACGAAGCGCATTCAAGTCAGGGAGGGAAGACCTCCGCGGCGATGAGCCAGACGCTTGGTCGTGCTGGTCACGATGCAGATGAGAACGAGGAAGAAGCATCTGACCCGGAGGACACGGTCAACGCCGCGCTCGAGAAGCGTATGGCCGCGCGAAAAATGCTGACGAACGCCAGCTACTTCGCGTTCACGGCTACACCCAAGAACAAAACGTTGGAAATGTTCGGCGAGGCGCTGCCCGCCGACGGTGAAGGCAAGGTCAAGCACCGTCCCTTCCACATTTACACGATGAAGCAGGCGGTCGAGGAGGGCTTCATCCTTGACGTGCTCAAGGCGTACACGCCGGTGGCCAGCTACTACAAGCTGGTGGCGAAGACCGAGAACGATCCGGAATTCGACACCAAGCGGGCGAAGAAGAAATTGCGCAAGTACGTGGAGAGCCACGATCACGCAATTCGGCTGAAAGCCGAGATCATGGTAGACCACTTCCACGAGCAGGTGATTACTGCTGGCAAGATCGGCGGGCAGGCTCGGGCGATGGTGATCTGCAGCAGTATCGAGCGGGCCATCCAGTACTTCGATGCTTTCAACGCGTACCTTGCAGAGCGCAAGAGCCCGTACAAAGCCATCGTTGCCTTCTCGGGAGAGCACGACTTCGGCAGCGGCAAGGTGAGCGAATCGTCGCTCAATGGATTCGCAAGCGGCGATATTGCTGCGAGGATCCAGGTCGACCCGTATCGCTTCCTCATCTGCGCCGACAAGTTCCAAACTGGATACGATGAGCCACTCTTGCACACGATGTACGTGGATAAGCCGCTCTCGGGGATCAAGGCTGTGCAGACACTGTCCCGTCTCAATCGCGCGCACCCTCAGAAGCACGACTGCTTCGTCCTCGACTTCCAGAACAATAGCGAAGCGATCACGTTCGCTTTTCAGGACTATTATCGCACGACGCTGTTGGCCGACGAGACAGACCCGAACAAGCTACACGACCTCAAGACGGCACTGGATGCGTCGCAAGTGTATGCGCCCGATCAGGTGCAGAAGCTCGCTGAGCTGTTCCTCGCTGGCGCGGACCGTGACAAGCTCGACCCGATTCTTGATGCGTGCGTGGCCGTCTATGTTGGGCAGCTTGATGAAGAGGCGCAGGTGGCGTTCAAGGGAAAGGCCAAGGTGCTCTGTCGCACCTACGCGTTTCTCTCGTCGGTGATTCCTTACAGCAACGTCGAGTGGGAGAAGCTGTCGATCTTCCTCGATCTTCTCACGCCCAAATTGCCAGCGCCGAGGGAAGAGGACCTTGCCAAAGGAATTCTCGAGGCAATCGACATGGACAGCTACCGCGTCGAGAAGAAGGCGGTAATGAAGATCGCCCTAGAGGACAAGAACGCGGAAATCGCTCCCGTTCCCGCTACGGCGGGCGGCTTTATCCCAGAGCCCGAGTTGGATAGACTCAGCATCATTCTGAAGTCGTTCAACGAGCAATTCTCAACGTTGTTCACCGATACCGATCGCGTGGCGAAGCGCATCCGTGAAGACATCGCTCCGAAGGTTGCCGCCGATGCGGCCTACCAGAACGCGCGCGAGAACACTCCACATACCGCACGCATGGCGCATGATCAGGCACTCGGGCGCGTCATGCAGCACCTGCTGAAGGATGACACGCTGGTCTACAAGCTGTACGTGGAAAACGAGTCGTTCAAGCGGTTCGTGGGTGATATGGTGTATGAGATGACGAGTCCGCTGTAGGGCCATGATCCGGAGGGCGCCGATGAACGGGAAGCCGAACGAAAAGAGACGGCGACAGAAGCAAAGGGCGGCGGAGCGGCGTCAAGCGTCGAACCAGAAAGCCAAAGAGCAGGTATCGGATGAGCAGCATGCTCACGCTTTTCGGCGCCGTCAGAGTCTTCGAAAGGAATGCCATATTGCGCTGCCGATCGACATCGCCCGGCGGGAGCTCGCCGAGCCCGCTTTCGTCGATCTGCTTCGTCTCACAAAGCTTACCAACAGCCTTCTCTTCCTTGTGAACGCGGTGATCGATCCTATCGGAGATGATGACAGCGTATCTGTACGACGTCGCATTACCGGTGGACTGCTCATCGGCGCAATGACGTGTGAGACGCTGAAGGTGGCAGCGGATGTGGTAAAGCACGAGCAGTTCGCGAAGTACAGCATGGCGCTCCAGGCCATTCTTGAACATCCGCTAACAGCCAGCGTCAAGTCGGGCTATTTCGCTCGGGCGCGAGATAAAACCGCGTTTCACGCAGACAAGGCAGTAATGAAAACGGCGCTCGCGGGTCTCAACCTCCCCATGGCGATTCTCGAGCATGTGAGCGGCTGGAACACGCTGAACACCTATTATCCTACGGCAGATCTCCTCGCATATCTGCACATCTTGGGCGACGACCTTCCGAGCGACGACGAGATCACTTCATTCTGCTCAACTGTCAAATCTCAGATTCGAAGATTGCAGCCTGATGATTTCGAGGAGCCCTTCGATAACGCGGTTCGTCGCGCTGTCGAAGTCACGGTCCAGGTATCTGGCGCGCTTTGCGCAGCGATTAGTGAGCTCACTGTGCAAGCGCACCAGCATATCGGGGGAGCGCTCAACGCGGGCCCGCCAAAGGTGGCCGTCCACTAGACCGCGCTGCTTTCTACGGTTGCGGTGCGTGTCGTCGACTTTAAGGCAGCGCCTGCCTGCACACGTTCTTGCCGGTTGCAACCACATTGCCCGGGCTCGGGCCGGATTCCGCCGGAATCGGTGACGGGACTCGACGGCTTTTGCGCGAGGTCTCGATGCGAATGCCAACGCAGTCCGGGCACTCGTGCCGTTGGTCTCGCGTAACGGATGACGTTTACGATGGCGTGATGAAAGCGCGCCGCGATCTCGTCGGGAGCGTAGACGTCAGGTGCGATCCGTAGCTGTGGGTCGTCGAGTCGTTCGCGGAGTTCGACCCGAATGCTGGGCCACTGTACACCGATGTTCTTTTGGTGCGGCGTAGCTCCCCGGTCAATCGCCACCCCTGGCCGAACATACGACGATGGAGGCCAAGCAGGAAAATTGCTGGTCAGTACACGCTCAAGCTGCGTTCGAAGCGCGTGGCGCCTGGCGCATGCGCTCCCTGTGCGGATGCGGTCGGCAAGCGGTTTGTATTGTCAGCCACCGCTCGTCCGCCCGCTTTCCGTACGCCGATCCCACGAGCTATCCCACAGGTCGCGCGGCCATTCTGCCAGCAACCGCCGCGCGACTACCTTCTGTTGCGCCGTCGTCTCTTCGTGTGCTACGGTCTGCGCCTCGAGCGACATGGAGTGCCCCGCGCGGCCGACCAACGCGCCCGCAATCAGCTCGGCCCGCGCCTTCACGGCGCGCTCGAGCGAGCCTGCCCTCGGCACGATCGCGTACACGACATCGCAGTCCAGCGCGTGCGCGGCACGACGCAACGCATCGAGGGTGATCCCACCGTCGACCTCTCGCTGCTCTATCTTCGCGAGGGAGGTTCGATTGATGCCGAGCCGGTCGGCCAACTGCGCCACGCTCATCCCGATCGCCTGACGCACGGCACTGATCCACCCACCCGCGGGCGGCCGTTCCTGCGCCACTCTGCGCCAGCGAGCGAGTTGAGCCTCGGTCTGGCGGAGTTGGAGCCACTGGGTGTCGGCGCGTGCGGACATCGTCTACCTCGAATTGTGATGCAGTATAGTACTGCAAATACAACACGAATGACACCCTATAGGGTTACAGAATGTCACCGGCAAGCCGTCCGGCCCGCGCCGGTATCACGCGTTGGAGCAGTACGCCGCGCGGCACGAAATCCCACCCCCACCACTCGCGTTCCCCCGTCGCCGCGCGCACTATGCGGGATCCCCGCTCCCACCACGACCCACTCGTCCCCACCCATGCCCTCCACCATCCGGCGCTCGGCAGCCCTCGCCGCCGTCGTCACCGCCCTCGGCCTCGCCGCAAGCACACCAGCGCAGGCCCAGCGCCCAACGACCTTCCCCACCGACGACGCGGCCATCAAGCGCATCTGGCAGATCGGCATGGACTCGTCCCGCGTCGAGGCCCTCGGCCAGGCACTCCTCGACTCCATCGGTCCGCGCTTAACGGGAAGTCCGGGGATGCTAGCAGCCAGCGACTGGGCCATCGCCCAGTACAAGTCGTGGGGCATCGACGCCAAGCGTGAGAACTACGGCACCTGGCGGGGATGGCGGCGCGGCGTGTCGCACATCGATCTCGTGGCACCGCGCACGCGCTCGCTGGAAGGCACGATGCTGGCCTGGAGCCCGGGCACGAAGGGCAAGCCGGTGAAGGCGGAGGCCATCATCCTCCCCAAGTTCAAGGACAGCACGGAATTCGTGGCGTGGTTGCCGAAGGCGCGTGGAAAGATCGTGATGCTGTCGCCGTCGTTCCCGACCTGCCGCCCCAGTGAAGATTGGGTGCGCTTCGCGACGCCGGAGTCGAAGGCGCGCATGGACACGCTGGTGTCGCGCACGCAGCAGGATTGGTCGGTGATGACGGGCGCCAATGGCCAACCCGACAGCACGAAGCTCTATCGCGGCACGGGCTATGGCATGGGGCTCGGCACGGGCACGCTCGGCATGCGTCTCGAGAAGGCGGGCGTGGTGGGCATGATCACGTCACGCAACAAGCTCTCGGGATTCGCGAATCCGTTCGCCGCGCAGAACGCGGGCGGTGGTCGTGGCCCTGGTGGCCCCGGTGGCCCTGGTGGTCGGCCGAGTGTGGGCGCGAGTGATCGTGGTGGTGGACCGGCGTCGAGCCTCGCCGCGGCCGCAGCGGGACGCGGTGGTTTCGGCGGCGGTGGTGCAGGCGGCGCCGGTGGCTGGGGCGTGATCGAAGTCTTCGAGACGTACAACACGACGGCGCCGGCGGTGGGTTTGACCTGCGAGGATTATTCGCTGGTGTATCGCCTGGCCGAGAACAATCAGAAGCCGATGGTGACGCTCGATCTCGACGCGGCACTGCTCGGCGAGCAGCCGGCGTTCAACACGATCGCGATGATCAAGGGCAGCGAGAAGCCCGATGAATACGTGATGCTGTCGGCGCACTTCGATTCGTGGGACGGCTCCAGCGGCGCCACCGACAACGGCACGGGCACGCTGATGGCCATGGAAGCGATGCGCATCTTGAAGAAGGCGTATCCGAATCCGAAGCGCACGATCATGGTGGGTCACTGGGCCAGCGAAGAGCAGGGTCTGAACGGCTCCACCGCGTTCACGGAAGATCATCCGGAAGTGATGAAGGGGCTGCAGGGGCTCTTCAATCAGGACAACGGCACGGGACGCGTGCAGTCGCTGTCGAGCTCAGGGCTCACCGACATCGGCCGTCACCTGAAGCAGTGGTACACGCAGTTGCCGGGCTTCTTCACCGACAGCCTGAGCGCGAACGTGGTGTCGTGGAGCTTCAACGACGTACCAACGGGCAACCCTGGCGGCACCGACGGCGCCGTGTTCGCCTGCTTCGGCACGCCAAGCTTCGGCATGGGTGCGGTAGGCTGGAACTACGGCACGTACACGTGGCACACGAACCGCGACACGTACGACAAAATCGTGTTCGACGATGTGAAGCACAACGCGACGCTGGCCGCGCTGATGGTGTACCTGGCGAGTGAAGACCCGGAGTTCATCAAGCGCGATCGCTCACCGGGCACGTGGCCGGCGAACTGGCCGGCGAATTGTGGGAAGGTGCCGCGGAAGACGCGGCCGCGCTACTAAAGGGATAACTGCTGAGTAAGGGGTAGGGAGTACGGAGTACGGAGACGGCCCGCGAGATCGATGTGATCTCGCGGGCCGTTTTGCGTCATTGACTTCGTTATCTGGCTCATCGAAGCGGGTGCCCGGGCAGGCGCCGTCGCCGCACTTGATCGAAGGTCAGGAGGACTCGGCCTTCACGCCGCGCGCGAGCCAGCACCTCTCGGTCGCTCGCCCCCGGTGCGTCCTCCGTCGCAGCAGCCACGTCCATTCCTGCCGTTCGGAGGGCGAAGATGGAAGGGAGTGGCACATTTTCGTCGGCGAGGAGGCGCATGACTGTTAGGCTGCGCCGCGATTCACCAGATGGATAGCCTCGTCGTGCGTGACTTCGGCCGCGTAGGCGAACACGGCTCGGAGCGCCTCGGGTGTGAGCTGCGGGTAGCTCGACAACACTTGCTCCTGAGTCCAGCCGGCGGCAAAAAGACCAAGCAGGAAATCGGCAGCAAGCCGCGTTCCGCGGACAACCGGCTTGCCCGCCAGAACGCTGGTGTCTGTCGTGATGAAGTCTTGCCAGGTCATCGCCAAGCTCCGTTCGGGTTACCAGAAATGTAGCAGCATCAGTTTATCCTGCGGCCACGCCTCACAGCCCCAGCTCCCGCCGGATCGCCGCGATGTCCATCCCCATGCCAGCGCCCATGCCCGGCAGCGGGCGTCGCAACCCCATGTCTTTGAGCAGGGCGACGACGATGTCGTGATGCGCCCAGCCGCACGATATGCATAGAAGATCAGCCCTTTCTATGCATATCCCGCCATCGTGTATAGAAAACGGCGATCTACGGGGCCTTCGCGGCCGAGTCCGGGAACACGAAGATCGCGATAGCCCGTCCCTTTCGCTGCGTGCCGGTGCCGAATACGGCGGCGGCGACCTTGGCCCCGGCGCCGGCCTCCTTGATGTCGTCGAGAATGACCCCGTTGGCGCCGAGGCTCGCGGCCTTCTTGCGCATCGACTCCATCATCTTCTGCTCGTTTGTCCAGTTGGATTCACCGGTCGAGTTGAGCAGGGCGACTTCTTCGTACTTACCAGTGACCTGCGCCGCCGTGCGGAAAATGCGGACCTGATTCTCAGCGATGGGCGCGCGGCCGGACGGCGTGGGATTGAGCAGCGTGGCGTTGGTGGATACACAGGCTATGGTGGTCGACGCGAGGACCACGAGCAGCAATTGCTTCACAGCACGTCTCCTGATTGGGGAATACTGAATACTGGTATTGGGATCTGACAGACGGGCGGAACCGCGACGGCGTCACCGCGACGGGAGCTCCGGGCTCCCTCTTGAGGCATCACCCCAGTAGCACCAGGATGTTCCGGGCCACGGAACCAATCGTCGCTAAGCCCAAGCGCGCGGCACGTGCGTAGGCCGGACGTCGTCGGCATTCATTTGATGACGCCCTTGGCCGTGAGAGGACCCATCGTGCGGAATGCCACTGAATATCTTCCACGTAGTAACGCATTGCGTGATTAACGCATCGCGTTATTATTCACAATGATCCGGTCGTTCCGCGACACGGAGACGGCTGCCTTGGCCAGCGGGCAGCGCGTTCATCGGTGGATGTTCGTCGAGCGCGTCGCGCTTCGCAAACTCCGACAACTTGACGTCGCCATGCGTCTATCCGACTTGCGCGTGCCTCCGGGGAATCGGTTGGAGGCGTTGAAAGGCGATCGGGTCGGTCAGCACAGCATCAGGATCAACGACCAGTATCGACTGTGCTTCCGGTGGACGTCCGCCGGGGCGGAGGATGTCGAGATCGTAGACTATCACTGAGAGGCTCGCGCCATGACGCGTAAACTCAAGCCGGTCACGCCGGGCGAGCTCCTGTGGGAGGAGTTCCTCCTACCGCTCGGAATCACCAAGTATCGCGTGGCCAAGGAGATAGGCGTGCCCGCGCAACGCATCGGTGAGATCGTGGCGGGGCGACGCGCTATTACGGCCGACACGGATCTTCGTCTCTGTCGCTTCTTCGGGCTCTCGAACGGCTATTGGCTCCGTGCGCAGGCGGCACATGACACCGAGATCGCCGCCAAGGCGATCGCAGCCGAGCTCAAACGGATCAAGCCGTGGACGGGAAGCGCCGCGTAGGCTGACGCGTCGCGCCTCGTCCGCTGCGACTACGCGACAGGTCGCTCGATCGCCATCTGCGGGGCGTGCAGTTCAAGCTTTGCCAGATCGACGGTGTTGCTGGCCTGATCGATATCGATGCCGACGACACGCCCCTCGGCGTCGTAGTCGACCACGACTCCGGCCGAGACCTCTCGGCTTTCCACGCTCGCCCGGTCGATCAAGTCGATATAGAGCGAGTCCGTCTTGGGATAGTAGTTGAGCTTCATGGAACGAATCCGCGATCGGGGAACGCGTTGTGGATGGTTTGGCAATCCTTCAGCACTACTACCCGGAGATAACGACCGTCCAGATCGACAACGCTTCCCCAGAATCAATAGCGCCGAATTCGTCGTGCATTCCGCACCACGCACGACACTCCCGAATGTTGTGTCATCAATTTGCCGCCTCCGGCACGTTAGGCTCGCACTTGCATTTGACTCATCGCTATGAGTAGCATAGACTCATCGTATGACTCAACGCCTGCAGGTCCTCCTCGAGGATGACGAGTTCGCCGAGATTCGCCGGGTCGCCCAGCGCGAGCGGATGACGGTGGCCGAATGGGTGCGCCAGGCGCTGCGGGCGGCACGCCAGGATGCTCCGGCGGCTGATCCGCGTCGGAAACTGTCGGTGGTTCGCGAGGCGGCGCAGGGCGCGTATCCGGTGGGCTCGCTGCCGAGTATGCTCACGGAAATCGAGTCCGGATATCTGCTGGACGGCGTGGACGAGTCTCCGGGCTCCGGCGCATGATCAGCCGGGAATTGCTCGAGCCGGAGAACACGGTCTTCATCGATTCGAACGTGCCGATGTATCTCATCGGGGCGCCGCATCCACACAAGGAGACCGTGCGGCGCATGCTGGAGGTCTCGATCACGCGTGGCGATCGGCTCGTGACGGACGCCGAGGTCTTTCAGGAAATTCTGCACCGCTATTTCGCCATTCGTCGACCAGATGCGATTCAAGCGGCGTTCGATGCGCTCCACGGTGTAGTGGACGAGATCTTTCCGGTCGAGCTGCCGGACGTGGAGCACGCGAAGACACTCATGCTCAGCGTGACGTCCTTATCGGCCCGTGATGCGGTGCATGCGGCGATCATGAAACGGCGCGGCGTGCGCCGTCTCATGAGTCTCGATGCCGGCTTCGACGCGCTCCCGTGGGTGGAGCGCATCGGTCGCTAACGCAGGCCTACGCGGTCTTCACGGCGCGCCCACTCATGGCCGTCCGCAGGCCGACGTACAGCAGCAGCCCCACCGGCCCGAACATGAACGTCAACAGCATGCACGGCACCACCAGCAGGTGCTTGATGCCACGCTCGGCCGCGTCCATCACCATCCAGCAGCCGATGAAGAAGTCGAAGGCGAGATAGTGCACCCACCCCGCGAGGACCGCGCGGTCCTGCGTGAAGAGTGCCTTCACCTGCGCGAGTGATCCAAATCCCCCATCGGGGTTGGCTGGCGCGGTGGACAGAGCCCAGATGTACAGCACGGCCATCGCGAGCGGCACGACGAAGCGCAGCGTCGGTGCGGTGCGTTTGGGCTGAACCACCAGCACGATCCAACTCACGAGCGCGGTGGTGTTGGCGTATTGAAACAGCTGGGCGTCGGACATGGTCAACTCGTTGGCGGCGGTATCAGGGGATGGCCGGCGAGCGCTTGCACGAACGCGGCGATGAAGAGTGCGGCACAGGCCGACGAGGCGACGAGCATGATGGTGCGCTCTGCCCCATCGTTGGTGGCGGTGCGCAGGCGTCGAAGGCCGAGCAGGAGCAATGGCAGCAACTGCCAGGCGTGCATACCGATGAAGTGGGGAATCCGCAGATCGCCGTGCTCTCGGCTCCACTGCGTGAGTGGCAGGCCGGCTCCGCCATCCGGCGCGCCAACGGTGTGCGATCCCGCCACAAACGGTCGTTCATTCCGCTGCATGGCCGCAAACTGCTCCGCGCGCGGCTGTGTCATGGTCCAGCCGACACCGGCGCCCAGAATGTTGAGCGCCAGTCCCACGCGAAGCGCCAGCGCCAAGGTGCGGTCGGCGGCCGGTGTGCGCAGATGCTTCCAAAGCAGCACGACCGACATGATCCACACCGTGGCAATGCCGATCCCCATGCCGCTGTAGATCGCCGTATCGAGTGGCGTATCGATGTTGAAATGACTGGTGGTGCCGCGGGCGGCTTGCAGGGCGATCACCGACGTTTCAAGCGCCAGAATCCACGCCGTGAGCCAGGTGGCGGTCCGCACGGTGCGGGTGCGCGGCAGGTCGCGCATCATCCACGTCATCGTGACCAGATAGATCGCCCCCGACGCCCCGAACTTGGCGGGCTTGAGCCATGCCGGGGCGCCGGTGATCAGGCGGTCATCGACCACGAGCCCAATCAGCGCGACGCAGAGCAGCGCGGCGGAGACCATCGCCATCCGCATCATCACCGGCGACCAGCGGACCATCGTGTGATACTGCTCTCGTAGGCTCGGCATTCTCCCGGGGCGGAAGCGGTGTCGGAATTCCCGAACAGGTCGGTACGCAGACGCCAGGCGGATGTTTCGCCGTTTCACCACCGGCACGCACCGATGACCACACAATCTTAGCGTGCTGTCCTCATGCGGAGGGCTAGGTCCGCGATTCCAAGGCGACTAACCTCCATGTACACCCCCCGTCTCGCTCCTCTTTTCCACCGACGCCGCTTTGAAAGTCGTCGTACGTCCATCGTTCTCGTTGCCGCTCGTCGCCATCGTGTTGATCGGCGGATTCACGGCGTGTGACGCGCCCACGCCTATCGAGCCCGTTGTTTCTCCCGCCGTAACGGCACTGGCCACGCCATCGAGCGCGTCGGCGTCTCTGTCCGCGTCGGCAGCGTTCAGTGCCGGGCCGCAAGCGCTCGCCTTTCAGACCTACGACGGATCGGGCGAAGTGGTACACCCCGACGTCGTGCGCTTCACGGAGCGCTGGAACGGCTATCAGTGGTGGAGTACGCTCACACCGTACGCGCGCAGCTCGACGTTGTTGGAGAATCCGTCGGTGTTCGCAAGTCACAACGGCGATTCGTGGGAAGTGCCGCCGAGCGTGACGAATCCCCTCGTGCGCACCACGCGTGGCTACTTGTCCGACCCGGACCTGGTGTTCGAGCCGCACACGCGCGCCTTGTGGATGTACTACCGCGAAGTGGAGAATGCGCGCGGGTCCAACGGCAAGACGACGCACGTGGCCGACAACGTGTGGTTGATGACGAGCGAAGACGGTATGCGCTGGTCGGTGCCGACGCGCGTCGCGGCGGATTCCGGTCGGTACGTGGTGTCGCCAAGTGTGGTGCACACCGCCGACGACGACTGGCGCATGTATCAGGTGGACGCGGGCACGGGCGGCTGCTCGACCAAGTCGTCGCGCGTGACGGTGCGTCGTTCCACCGACGGCGTCACGTGGTCGTCGCGAAAAGCGAGTGGCTTGGGTCAGCCCGGCTACGTGCCGTGGCATCTCGATGTGCAGTACGTCGAATCGCGTGGCGAGTATTGGGCACTCACCGCCGCCTACAAGAGCGGCCGCGGTTGCATGACGAGCAGCCTGTTCCTGGCCACGAGTCGCGATGGGCTCACGTGGACCACGTATCCATCGCCGGTGCTCGCACCGGGCGAGTTCGCACCGTTTTCGGCGGCCGTATACCGCTCGACGTTTGCGGTCACGTCGCCCGACAGTGTGACGATCTGGTACAGTGGGGCGCGGGTGGCCACGCCGAAGCGTGGGAAGACGCCGGCGGTCTTCGCGTGGAGCGCGGCGATTTCGCCGATGCGCGTAGACTCGCTGTTCGCCCGCGTGCGCTCGAAGACCCGCACCCAACTCGGCAACGCCGCACTCGCCGGATTGGACGGCTCGTTCTCGAAGAGCGCGCCGTAGCCGCCATGCGCGACGCGTTGCGACTGGTGTTTGTGGCGACACTCCCCGAAGTGGGTGGTGCCGCTGCACATCTGCTGAGCTTGACCAGTGCGCTTGCCGGCGCCGGCCATCAGGTCAGCGTCGTCGCGCAAGAGGGGAGCGCGCTCTGGTGTTCGCTGCAGGCCGACCCGCGTATCACCCTTCACAACGCGTCGTTTACCAGCACGTATCGCGCGAGTGCCATGCGCACCGTGCGTCGCGCCATCCAGCAGCGTGGAGCCGACGCGGTGTTCGCCACCTTTGAGCGCGATTACTGGGGCACCGGTGTGGTGGCCTCGCAGTGCGGTGTGCCAGCGGCGTTCTTCCTGCACCATGCGGGGCTCAAGCGTGTCAATCGGCTCATCCTGACCAGGCTGCGCTGGGACTTCATCGTACCGTCGCACGATCTGCGGGCCTGGATTACCGACCGCGGGGTGGCGCCCTCGCGCAGTCATGTGCTGTACAACTCGGTCGACACGAGCGCATTTCATCCCGACGTGGCGTCGCGTGCCACCGTGCGGACCACGCTTGGCTTGCCGCACGATGCGATCGTCGTTGGATTCATCGGTCGATTGGAACAGAACAAGGGCGTGATTCCCTTCGCGCATGCGCTTGCGCAGGCGATGGCGCGCGATCCACGGCTGCATGCGTTGTGGCTTGGCAGCGGCCGCTGCGAACGCGAGGTCGACGACATCATCGGCGCTTCGGGCGCACCGGAGCGCCACGTGCGGCATCCGTGGGCCGATGACGTGCACCCGTATTACGCTGCGCTCGATCTCCTCGCGCTGCCGTCGACCAAACGCGAGTCATTCGGCCGGGTGCTGATCGAGGCGCAGGCCTGCGGTATCCCCGTGCTGGGGAGTGACATCGGCGGTATTCCGGAAACGATGGACGTGGGACGTTCCGGACGTTTGGTGGCCGCGGGTGATATCAACGCGTGGGGCCGTGCGCTCGGCGAGCTCTCGTCCGATGGCGCGTTGCGCACCAGCATGGGCGAAGCCGGCATCGCGTTTGTGCGTGAACACTTCGACAACGTGACGGTCGGCGCGCAGTTCGAGTCCTGGTTCTCGTCGTGGCGCGCGAGCCACCGTGGCGGCTGACCGGGTCGTCGCCGTCGATGTGTTCCGCGGCATCACCGTCGCGGCGATGCTGTTGGTCAACAATGCCGGTAATCCGATGGCGGTGTTCTCGCCGTTGCGACACAGTGCGTGGCATGGATGCACGTTCACCGATTTGGTGTTTCCGTTCTTCTTGTTCGTGGTGGGCATCACGACCCATATCACGACGCATAGCACGACGCATGTCGCCTCGGTGCCGCGCGCTACGACGCGCGACGCGCAGCCTGGCCGAACGATCTTGCGCCGCGTGGCGATGTTGTTGGGCATCGGTCTGCTGCTCAATGCCTGGCCCTTCTTCGAGAAGTCGAGTGTGGCCGGGCCGGAGTGGCTCCCGACCGTACTCGGGCACATCGTGGCGCGTGCCGCCGACCTGCGCGTGATGGGCGTGCTGCAGCGCATTGCCGTGACCTACGGGCTGGCGGCGTTCCTGAGTCGGCGGGCCTCGACGCGCACCGTGCTGCTGCTCGTTGTAGGGATTCTGCTGAGCTACTGGGCCGCACTCACCCTCGTGCCCGTTCCCGGCGAAGGGGCCATCGGCGCGCAGCTGCTCGATGAGCCGGGTCGCACGCTGGCGGCGTGGGTCGATCGTATCGCGCTCGATTGGACACGATTCGGACTCGGCTGGCATCTCTGGGATCGCGCGGTGCCGTATGAGCCGGAAGGATTGCTCTCCACACTCTCGGCGACCGCGACGGTACTGATCGGCGTACTCGCTGGTCGCTGGCTCACGTCTACGCGGCCATTGGCTGAGCGTGTGCGTGGGCTGGCCGGCGTGAGTGTTGGCCTGATCGTGGTGGGCTTGGTGTGGGGTCAGGTGCTGCCCATCAACAAGCCGCTGTGGACTGGCTCCTACGTGGTGTTCACCGCCGGTATCGCGGGCGTGTTGTTGGCCGGGATCACCGCACTCGTGCAGGGGCGTGAGCAGGCGCGGTGGCTCAGGCCGGCGCTTGCCTTCGGGCTCAATCCCATGATTGCGTACGCGGGCAGTGAATTGGTGGCGACCATTTTTCGGTCGAGCATCAAATGGAAATTCGACGGACATCGCGTCGGCACCGGCCTGGCGGTGACGCGCCTTTTGGAGTCCGTCGGCGTGGAGTCGCGCGTGGCGTCATTGGTCTGGGCGCTGGCGTTCGTCGCCCTCTGGTACGCGATCCTGCGCGCGTTGCGGACCAGAGGGGTCGCGTTCCGGGTGACGTAAGCGCTGCTTACTGCGGCGGTACCGGCCCACGCGGGCTCGCCACGCGCGGATCCTTCTTCCACTCTTCATTGTCCACGCGCATCACGCTCTTCGGGCGCAGGTTCCACTCGAAGAACGTCCATACGCGGTTCCACGAATCGATCTGTTCGGGCGTATCGTCGCGCTGTGTGCTCGACGCGTTCACACGCCGATTGAAGGTGTGGCCACATCCGCCACCACCCTGCGGCGGGTTCACGTAGATCTTCGTTTCGGCCAGATCAGGCTTGAGCGCGCGCAGCGTGTAGATGAACTGCTGGTTCTCGCGGAAGTAGACGTCGCAGTCGTTCGTGGCCACGTGCGCAATGAGCGGCACGGTTAGCTTCTCGAGCTGAAACACCGGTGAGCGGCGGATGTACTCTGGCACGTTCTCGAACGGCAAGCCCTGAATGCCTTCTTCCGCGGCGTAGTCGCGCTGATAGCCGGGGCCGTGATCGGACAAACGGAAAATCAGATTGGTGACCGGTACCATCGCTGCGCCGGCGCGGAACGGATGCGTGTCGCGCGTGAGATTGAGCGCGGTGATGAACGCGCCGTGGCTCCAGCCCATCATGCCGAGTCGGTCCATGTCGACGAACGACTGCGTCTTGAGGTAGTCCGCCGACGACAGCACGTCGTCCACTTCCTTACCGCCGTAATCGATCTTGCGATGGAAGTCGTTGCCGTAGCCGGTGCTACCACGGTAGTTGGGCGTGATGACCACGTAGCCCTTCTGCACCGCTTCGCGCACGAACGGCCACATGCTCAGTCCCCAGTTGGAGTGCACGCCACCGTGCACCCACACCAGCGCGGCATGACCGGCCGGATTCTTGGTGAGCGGCGCGAACACGTACGCCGGAATCTCGAGGCCATCGACGCGGCTCTTGTACGTGACCTTCTTGAATTCCATCACGCCTTTCGCGCGCGCTTCGTACGCGCTGTCGGTGGCGATGCGCGCCTTGATGTCGCGGTCGCAGTTGGCGCCGCAGCCGGCGAGGTCGGCGGGGTCCTTGCTCACGAACAGCGAGCGGGCGCGGGCAGTGTCGGTGATCACGACACCGCGGCGAGGCGGTGGGGCGTCCTGCGCCTGAGCCGGCGAGAGCGCGGGCAGCGCAGCGAGCAGTGCCAGCGTAAGAAGCGGGCGAACGACGAAACGGGTCATACCGTCCTCAGTAGGGGTGGCGGGAACTCCCTATTGTAGACGGTAATTCGCGTGGGTGGAATGGCGGACAGTGCGGCGGATCAATCAGGCCGCACCGTCCCCGTGATCAATTCCCGAAGGCCGCCTTGAGTCGCGCGCCGGCGTACTGCGTGGCGTCCATCGCCTTGGCGACGACCGCGCCCATTCCGAAGAACTCGTGCGCCACGCCGTCGTACACGCGACGCTCCACCGAAACGTTCGCCGCCTTGAGTGCCTGCTCCAGCATGGCGCCGTCTTCTCGCAGCGGATCGATCTGCGCGTTGATGATCGTGACCGGAGGCAGTCCGGCCAGATTCGCCTTCACGAGATTGATGCGCGGATCCTGCAGATCGGCCGGCGTGCGCGACACGTGACCCGCGAACCACCCCATCATGGCGCGATTGAGGGGCTTGGCGTTGGCGTGTTCGATGTACGACGCCGTCGTGTTCTCCGGCTGCGCGATGGGATACACCGCGATCACCGCCTTGGGGATGGGCATCTTCGCGTCACGCGCCGCGATCGCTGTCGCCACGGCGAGATTGCCGCCCGCACTCTCACCGGCAATGGCGATACGGTTCGGATCACCCTTGATGCTCGCCGCATTCTTCACGACCCACGCGTAGGCGGCCAACGCATCGTCGTGCTGCGCCGGAAACTTGTGCTCGGGCGCCAAGCGGTAGTCGACCGACACCACGATCGCGTTGGCTTCCTTCGATATGCTGCGTGCACCGCCGTCGTACACATTCTTGTCGGCGATCACCCAACCGCCGCCGTGATAGTACACCACCACCGCAAAGGGTCCGGGGCCGCTCGGCGTGTAGATGCGCGTCGGCATCGCACCGCCAGGACCGGGAATCGTGCGATCCATGCTGGAGATGCCAGGTACCATGGCCGTCGGCGTCGTGTCCCGGCCCGCTTTCGTCATCACCATCGCCACGGCCGCCGCCGGTGTGGGCTGCTTGCGCGCCTCGGCGGGTGTGAGTGACTCGATGGGCTTGCCGCCCATGCTGCCGAGTTGGTCGAGGACGCTTTGCATCTCGACGTTCGCGGCCGAGGCGCGGGTACGCGGGAGCGACATCTCGCCCGAGTCGGAGAGCGTGCCGGCGGCGGTCATGGAGTCGGCGCGTGCTGAATCCTTGGTGGCACATCCGGCGAGGCCAGCGGCACCGGCCAGCGTTACCACGACAAGGGCGCGAGTTGGTGGACTATTGAACATGTGACTCACTCTTGGAAGAAAGGACACGACAGGGAATGCCTGTACAGCGCGCCTGAGAGGAGCGCGCGCTGCACGTTGTGCTTACACGATGAACGGATCGATGATGGCGAGTACGGCGGCCATCGTCAGCGGTTCATCGAATGCCTCCGTCACTTCTTTGGCGGACACGCTGGTGACCGTCGTGACATTGAGACCGAGCTGAGTGGTGTTCGCCTCGCCGGCGTACACGGCTGCTGTACCGGTGATATCGGTGTCAGCGTTGGTGATCCACCCTTCGTTCGGCTCGTTGTCGGCGAAGTTGCCCCGAAGTCGGCGAATCTCTGCCGCGTGACGCGCTTCGACCGAATGGATCGTGAGCGCCGCCTGCAACACGTCTTTGTACGGTTGAAGCGCGGGCGCCTGTCCTTTGTACGCGCGTACACCGGTGTCCTCGAAGGCCTGCGCGACCGCTTTGAATGTGTTGTAGTTGGTGAACACGTCGGCAAATGGTCCGTTACCCGCACCGTTGCCGGCGGTAAAGTCGAACACCGGCTTCGGGCGCGCCGCGGTGCCTAACGTGTCACGCAGATACTGCACATGCGCATTCTCGTGCGCCTGGATCGTAGTGAAAATCTGCCGATCGGCTTGCGGTATGAGATTGGGTGCGGCCACTCCAAGGTTGTAGAACTCCGCTTCGAGATACTCGAGTCGGAGCGCGAAGTTGAGCACGCCGCTCACCACCGTGGGAAGTCGGCCCTGTCCATACGCATCGGTAGCGAGGGCCGCCAGCGCGGCGGGTACGGTGCCGATACGAAGACCGGCCATGACGAGCCCGGAGGTCGTCACCCCCTTGGTAATGGCATGACGGCGGGATACGAGATGAGCCGCCACGTCCGCATCGATGACGGTGAGCGCTGACACTGCGTCTGACTGCTTGGACATATGTCGTCGCTCCTAGGTGTTCGTGGCGGTGATGCTCTCGACGATGAACGGATCGGCGGCGGCAAGAACGGTTTGCGGCGTGTTCGCCGCGTCGAAGGCAGACGGTGCGAAGTCGCCGCTTCGGGGATTCAGCAGGTCACGAATAGCCGATGCGTGGCGCGCTTCGACTGACACGATCTTCCCGGCAACACCGAGATACGCGGTACTCGACAGATAGCGGGCCGCACCGTTGTACGCGCTCACACCGAGATCCTCGAACGTACGCGCCGTTTGCAGCACGCTCAGCCGATCAGAGAAATTGATTCCGCTGAAGTTCGGTGTGAGGTTGGGGATGCGTGCGCTACCGAGCGCAGCGGCCAGGAAGTCCTTGTGAACGACCTCGTGATCGCGCACATCCCGAAGCACACGTTGTTCATTCGCCGCGAAGATCGTGGTGAACTGCGCGTTGGTCACGACAGTGACGTAGAACGCGGCCTCGAGCTGCTCGAGCGCGTACGCGTAGTTGAGCACGTCGATATCGCTGGAGAAGTCGAGTGTGATGCTGCCGTCGGCCCCGACAACGGCGCGGGACGGCTCCAACTTCGGTGCAAACAGCTCCGCTCCATCGAGGGAGCAGCCCGCGAGCGCCAGTGCAGCGCCCGAGAGGCCTGCGTTGCGCAGAAAGTTTCTCCGACCCAATGTCTCTCCGATATTCATGCGCGTGTCCTCCGGCGGAGTCGTAGCAACGCGATGCCCGCCAGCCCAGCCGCAGAAAGCAGTACAGTCGAGGGCTCCGGCACGACCTGCGTGCCTACCAGCGCGACGTTGTCGAACTTGACCAGTGGTTCGGAAAACTGATTGTTGGCGGTAAGTCGGAGGCTCGTGAGGTTGTTGAACGTCGCGTTCAGCATGACCGTCATGAATCCCGATTGCATGCCGAGCAAGTCGAACGACTGGGTCACGTTCCCGCCTGCTCGCGTTCCGGTGAACAGCACGGTCGTATTCGCTTCGAAGTACGGTGCCAGCGCGATCGACAGAAACGAGAACTGGCCACCGCCCACGCGCGTGATATCGATGAGCGATCCCAAGCTTGTGTTGAGCAGGAATGAGGGCGTGGTCGACCCATCAAAAATCGGACTGTTCGCACTGCCGGCAACGAATGCGTCGATGGACGGCGCTCCAGTGCAGGGCACGCCAACAGCCGTGAACTGAAATCCGCTTTCCACATAGCAGTTTTGTACGAACCGAATGCCCGAGCCAGGCGAGCTTTCGGTGAGTGCATCGAATGTGACGGTGGCGGGTTGGGCGTGTAGCGTGTGTGCGGGCCACGCGATACTGGCGATACCGAGCGAGAAGATCGTCAGCACACGGGTCAATCGAGAGCAGGTTGGTACCATCACGGACTCCAGCGTAGGAGGGGCGCGGCTAGCCGCATCACGTTCGCGTGCGTCTCGATCATTCAAGAATCGCGCCCCTTCCTATTCCGCTGAGATGTTGTCCGGCAAACCGCTGAGCAACTTGTCGAGTGTTATCGGATAGTCACGCACCCGCACGCCGGTGGCGTTGTACACGGCATTCGCCACCGCCGCCGCCACGCCGCAAATGCCGAGCTCACCGACACCTTTGGCCTTCATGGGCGACGACACCGGGTCGGTTTGCTGCAGGAAGATCACGTCCTGATGCGGGATGTCGGCGTGCACGGGTACTTCGTATCCGGCGAGGTCGTGATTCACGAAAAAGCCGCGACGCGTATCGACCACCATCTCTTCCATCAACGCCGCACCGACGCCCATCGTCATGCCGCCGATTACCTGGCTGCGCGCCGTTTTCGGATTGAGGATGCGTCCACACGAACAGACCGCCAGCATCCGCCGCACGCGTATCTCGCCCGTGGCGGCATCGACGCCGACCTCGACGAAGTGCGCGCCGAACGTCGACTGCTCGTACGTCTTGTCGAGATCGCCGAACTCGATGAAGTCTTCGGCGACCATGCCGCTGTCGCCGGCAACACTCGCCAGCGATGTGCGCTTCGTGCCCGACTGCACCTCGCCGTTCGCGAACACGGCGTCGGCGCCGAACCCAAGCTTCTGCACGATGGCTTCGCGCAGCTTCATGCACGCGGCGTATACGCCCGACGTCGAGCTGTTGCCGCCCCACTGCCCACCCGAGCCGGAAGACACGGGGAACGTAGAGTCGCCCAGCTTCACAACGACGTTGTCGAGCGACACACCCATCGTTTCGGCGGCGGTTTGTGCGATGATCGTGTAGCTACCGGTGCCGATGTCGGTCATGTCTGTCTCGACCGTAATCACACCCGCCTTGTCGAGTCGTACGCGCGCCGCCGACTTCATGACCGGATTGCCTCGTATCGCGGCGGCCACGCCCATTCCCACCAGCCAGCGACCGTCGCGCGTGGAGCCGGGCTGCGCGTTGCGCTTGCTCCAGCCGAACTGTTCGGCCCCGGTGCGTAGGCACTCGATCAACGAACGCTGGGAGAACGGACGTGAGGGCTTTTCTGGATCGACCTGCGTGTCGTTGCGTACGCGCAGTTCGATGGGATCCATCTTCAGCTTCTCGGCCAGCTCGTCGATGGCAATCTCGAGCGCCATGAGTCCGGTTGCTTCGCCCGGCGCACGCATGGCGTTCGACTCCGTGAGGTCGAGCACGGCGAGACGGGTGGCCGTCATGCGATGGGCGCCGCTGTAGAGCAGTCGCGTCTGACTGACCGAGGCGTCGGACCCGCCGCCCTTCAAGTCGCCCGACCAGCTTTCGTGGCCGATGGCGCTGATCACGCCGCTACGCGAGGCGCCAAGGCGAATACGCTGAATCGTGGCGGGGCGGTGCACGGTGTTATTAAACATCAACGGCCGTGGCAACGTGACCTTCACGGCTCTGCCGGCGGCGCGCGCGCCGAGTGCGGCGAGGAGCGCGTCGGCGCGCAGGAAGAGTTTGCCGCCGAAGCCACCGCCGATGTACGGCGACACGACCCGCACGTTCGCCTTCGGGATCTTCAGCGTCTCCGCCAAGTCGGTCACCGCCCAGTCGACCATCTGATTGGAGGTCCACACCGTGAGCTTCTCACCACTCCAGGAGGCGATGGTAGCGTGGGGCTCCATCATCGCGTGCGCGTGATCCGGTGTGGTGTAGGTGGCATCCAGCTTTACCGCGGCGCCCGCGAACGCAGCGGCAAAGTTGCCGACTGCGGTATCGGGCGCCGCGCCGTTGCTGGGTGGGGGCTTGATGGCGGTGGCTTTGGCCGCGGCGAGGTCGAACGAACCCAACGCCTTCAGGTATTGCACACGTACGAGCTGGGCCGCGGCGGTCGCCTGCTCGAAGGTTTCCGCGACGACCAGCGCCACGGCCTGGTGATAGTGCTGCACGTCCGGACCAGCCAGCAGCTTGGCGGTGTTGCGCTTGGCGAGGCCAAGCGGTCCCGCATCCAACGCGGTGACAATCGCGATCACACCTGGTGAAGCCTTCGCGGCGATCGCATCGATTGAGGAGATCTTGCCTTTCGCGATCGACGCACCCACCATCACGCCGTACGCGGCGTTGGGCGCGGCGTCATGTCGTTCGTAGGCATACGGTGCCGTGCCGGTCGTCTTCAACTTGCCATCAATACGCTCGGTCGCCTTGCCGACCACCTTGAGCTGATCGATCGGATTGGTGGTCGCGGGCTTGTCGTGCTTCATGCGCGTGCTCCCTTGGCTTGCGCGATGGCCGCCCCCAGCGCGCGCTCGACCAGCTTGAGCTTGAAGGCGTTCTCCTTGGTGGGGGTGGCGCTGGCGAGCAGCTTCTTCGTGGCCGCTTTCGCACCACTCGGCAGCGCCGCGTCCGCACTGCCCATGCGCCACGGCTTGGGTGCTACGCCGCCAACAGTCACGCGGCCGGTGCCGTCGGGTTGCAGGATCACGCCAACGGATATCAGCGCGAAGGCATACGAGGCACGGTCGCGCACTTTCAGGTACACGTGGGCGCCGCCGACGGGCTTGGGGAGCGTGACGCTGGTGATGAACTCGCCCGGTTGCAGCACCGTCTCGATGTTGGGCGTGCTGCCCGGCGGCGTGTGGAAGTCGGCGATCGGCAGTTGACGGGTGCGTCCGCTCGGTAGCACGGTATCGACGGTGGCGTCGAGTGCGCGCAGTGCGATCGCCATATCACTCGGATGCGTGGCGATACAGGCGCGGCTCACGCCAACGACGCCGAGCAGCCGGCTGTAGCCGCCGATGGCGCTGCATCCAGTGCCCGGCTGCCGCTTGTTGCAGGGCTGGTTCGTGTCATAGAAGTACGAGCAGCGCGTGCGTTGCAGCAGATTGCCGGCTGTCGTCGCCTTGTTGCGTAGCTGTCCCGAAGCGCCGGCTAACAGCGCACGCGACAGCAGGCTGTAATCGCGCCGCACGAGCTCGTTGGCGGCCAAGGCGGTATTGCGTACCAGTGCGCCGATGCGCAGCCCGCCGCTGGCGGTGGGTTCGATGGTATCGAGACCGATGCCATTCACATCGATCAAGTGCGCCGGTGTCTCGATCTCGTGCTTCATGAGATCGAGCAGATTAGTGCCGCCGGCGATGAACTTGGCTTTGGGGTTCTGTGCCGCAGCGGCCGCGGCAGCGGCGGGTGTCAGCGCGCGCTCATAGGTGAAGGGCTTCATGTGGTGGCCCCTGCCACGTCGCTGATCGCGTCGACGATGTTGGAGTAGGCGGCGCAGCGACAGATGTTGCCGCTCATGCGTTCGCGCAGCTCAGCGGCCGTGACGGCGGGCTTGACCATGAGATTCGCCGTGACATGGCTCGGAATGCCTTGCTTGATTTCGTCGAGTACGGCAACGGCTGAGCAGATCTGCCCCGGTGTGCAGTATCCGCATTGATAGCCATCGTGCTTGACGAACGCCGACTGCATCGGGTGCATGGCGTCGGGCGTGCCGAGGCCTTCGATGGTGGTGATCGTGTCCCGCTCATGCATGACGGCCAACGTGAGGCACGAGTTGATGCGCGCGCCGTTCACGATCACGGTGCAGGCTCCGCACTGGCCATGGTCGCACCCTTTCTTGGTGCCCGTGAGCTTCAGCTGCTCACGGAGCGCATCGAGCAATGTCGTGCGCGTATCGAGTGCGAGCTGGTGCGTTTGGCCATTCACTTTAAACGACACATTCATCAGCGCGTTCGCCATTGGCGCTGCTGCCGGCGCATTCGTTGCGGCCTCTGCGGTCGCATACGGCATGAGCTGCGATGCCGCTGCTGCGCTGGCACCAACCACCAGAAAATGTCGGCGGCTGAGATCGTACTCGTCGTGTGGTGACATGTCGCGTGCTCCCGGGGCGCGGCGTTCCGTGACGGGCGCATGTCGACACGACGAGTCGGCAGGCGCATTACTGCATCACTGCGGGAGCAATGATCGCGCCACGAGGGGCACCCGTTCGGTTCGCTTACACCTGAAAACCGAGGGCCGTCCCGACAAACTCAGCAGGCGCTCACCGCCCGGCCTCCGCCGCCAGCACCATAGCCTCCGCCCGCAACGCGACGCTCTCGAAATCCGATGTCGCACTGAACATCACATTTCCCTTGGCGTCGAGCAGATACGCCTGCGGTGTGCCCCAGTTGTTGAACGCCTTGCCGGCGCTGCCGCCAACATCGAGATACACCGGCAACGTGAAGGATTTCGTGCGCAGCACGCTTTGCAGCGCCGGCGTGGACTGCGCCTGTTCGACCACCGTCATCGCGCGAATGCCACGCTTGGCCAATGCGGTTGCGGTGCGTTGAATCTCGCCCAGCGCATCCACTGCGGGGCCACAGTCGGTACTCCAGAACACGACGACGGTCACCTGCGGTGCCAAGAGCGAACGCAGGGTCGCGCTGCTGCCGTCGAGCGCACGCAGCGTGACATCAGGCAGTACGCGACGTTTGGCACCGGCCATCACACGCGTGGACAGGTCACGCTGGGCACTGCGCACGAGCTCGGCCCATGCCGCAGCGCCGATCTGTGTCACGCCCGCTGACTGCAAGGCCGCGCGCCGCGATGGTGCGGTGCTCGGGTCGACCGACACGCGTGCAGCCATGATACGCGCGGTCGTACTGTCGCCGACTTTCAGACTGGTCTCGCGCACGGTGTTGAACACCGACAGATCCCAGCCGGCCGCCGTTGCCAGCGCCAGCGTGTCGAGCGCGGCGCGATGCGCGCCGTCGTCGGCCAAGGCACGACCGAGTTGCGCCAGTGCCAGTCGCTGCGAGCGGGCCAGTCGCTCCACCTGCTCGGTGCGCGATTCGTCGAGCGCACGCAGCTGCGCACGGGCGCTAGCGAGTCGCGTAATCTCCGCGCGCAAGCGGCGCTTGCCTTCGTCGCGCCATGCAGGAGCGGCAAGCAGTCGCACCGCGACGTAGCGCGCGGTGGCCGGCGATGAATCGGCCGCAACAAGTCGGTCGCTCCACCGCAGCAGGTCGTCGGCGTTGGCGGTGGCTGGCGGCAACAGGCGCAGCGCGGCCGACACGATCTGCGGTGCGCGATCGGCGGGTACATCGGGCCACAACGCTTCGAGACCGGCGAGCGCGGTGGTGGTGTCGCGACGCGTAGGTAGTTCGCGCGCCGCAATCGTGAGCATGCGATCCTGTGCCGCAAACGACTGGGTCGGTGCTTCACGCAGCAGTCGCTCGTGCCAATAGGCGTTGGCCACGCTGTCGGTGCGCCGTGTGTACCAAAAGGTGGTGCCGATCAACGCTGGCGAGATATCCCGCATCGCGCGATGGCGCGCATCGAACCTGGCCGAGGCACGCTTGTGCGCCGCCCGTGTGCTGTCGGTTTCGAGCGACATCCATGACTCGAAGCTTTGCAGCCACGTCCATGCCCCGATGGAGTCGGGATACAGCTGCATCATGCGCCGCGTGGTGGCGAGTCCTTCTTCCCAGCCGCGTCCCATGAGATCGTGATTGCGCTGGTCCAGCGCCGACAGCAATGGCGCACCGTTGGCCCCGGCGCGCATCACCTCCCAGGCGCGACCACCCAAATCATCGACCGCCAGCGCGGCCGTGTCTTCTACGGCAAGCGCCGCAAAGACCACCGAGTCGGGCAGCGTGAAGCGACCCACGTATTCCTTGCCGGTGGTGCGGTGCAACGTGGCGATCTCCACCACCGGCACGCTCACATTGTAGCTCTCGCCGTGCACGGTGCGGATGCGCGCGCGCAATCGCAGTTCGGCCGGTCGTCCTAACAACGCGCCGGCGTTGTAGCGCACCGTCACCACCTCGCCTGCCTTCGGGAGCGTGGTGGACAACGTCATCGTGCCGGAGATCATGCCCGCTTCGACCACCGGTGTGCCGCGGAACAACGCGATGGCTGACCACGCGGCAACGCCGGCGGCGATGGTGGTGGGAATGCGCCAGCGCGACCGTCGGGTCACCTGTGCCGCAACGGTCGGCACGTCGCTGGATACATCGTCATCGCCAAATGCATCCACATGCTCTGGCACCAGCACACGAACGCCCGCCGCGCGCGACGCCAGTATGCGTGCGCGCAGCGCCGTTGGTGCGGCCTCGAGCGGCAGTCGCCGCGCGCGCTCGTCGAGCGTCGTCAGGAATTGCACCGTATGCTTACACTCGGCGCACCGCTGCCGATGATCGGTCAGTGCACGATCACGTTGGGCAACGGGTGCGCTCAGGTAGTCCTGCCACGTCGCCATCGAGGGATGCGCAACGTGCAGATTCGAAGGCGTAGTCATCGGGTGATCCTGGCGCGAAGCTGTTCGAGGGCGCGGGTGTGGCGCACACGCGAGTTGCCTTCGGAGATGCCGAGTAGCGTGGCGATCTCGGGGTGGGTGAAGCCTTCGACCTGTCGCAACACGAACACGGCGCGCAGCGTGTCGGGGAGCATGGCGATGGCGCGTTCGAGTTCGCTGGCGTCGGCGAGGTCGCCCGCGTTGTGCCGCGAAGCGTGCTCGGTGTCCGTGAGCGCGTCCTCGCGACGTCGCTTCACGCTACGGAGTCGCATGAGCGCCACGCGCACCGTGCGGGTGGTCAGCCACGCCCGTAGTGCACCGCGTTCTTCGTAGCGCCGCAGCGCTTCGGGTAGCCCCACGAACATGTCGTGCACGGCGTCTTCGGCGTCTTCGCGTGAACCCAGCAGCTGCTGGGCCACGCGCAGCAGGCGCGGTGCGAACTCGTCGTAGAGTTGGCCGAGCGCGTGCGGATCACCGGCCCGCACCTGATCGATCAGGTGCGTCGGTTGGTCAGTCACTCGGCGGGAGGCGATAGGGGCAGTCATGATGGAGGGGATTTTCTCATGAATGCCGTGGGCGGGTCGAACGTTACAGGCAGGTCAGATCCCTGCCGCGACTACCCCACGAACGCCCGTCGCGCTTTGTCGACTGCGGCAGCGTTGGCTTCCACCCAGATCCAGATGCCGCACACCGCTTCGCCCAGTGACCGGCCCAGCTCGGTGAGCTGATAGTCCACGTGCGGCGGGATCACGGGATGCACCCGTCGTGTGACCAGGCCGTCTCGCTCGAGTTGGCGCAGCGTTTTGGTGAGCATCTTCTGACTCACGCCACCCACCGACTCCTGCAACCGCGAGAAGCGCACGGGATCGCCGTGCTCCAGCGCTTCGATCACGAGCAGCGTCCACTTGTCGGCGACGCGGGCCAGCAACTCCCGCACGAGTTCGGCGTTGTCGGTGGCAACCGCCAGGCTGTCGATAGTATCCATTGGGTAAGTATAGCACTTTCAGGCGCCTTGTTGCCAATGGATACTGTAACGGTACTGTTCGGACATGACACACACTGCCAGCAGTTCTGCCATGAACGACATCGCCACCTCGACCACGGGCGGCGCCCTCCGCCAGCTCGGCGCCACTGGACCTCAGGTGTTTCCGATCGCCCTCGGGTGCATGGGCATGTCGGGGATGTACGGCGCCAGCGATGACGCAGAAAGCATCCGCACCATTCACGAAGCCCTGGAGCGCGGGGTTACGGTGCTCGACACCGGTGACTTCTACGGCATGGGGCGCAACGAGTTGCTGGTCAAGCGTGCGCTCGACGGGCGCCGGCACGGCGCGCTGATCTCGGTGAAGTTCGGGGCGCTGCGCGGGCCCGACGGCAGCTGGCTCGGGATGGATAACCGCCCGATGGCGGTGAAGAACGCGCTGGCCCATACGCTCACGCGACTCGGCGTGGACCATGTCGACATCTACCGCCCGGCGCGACTCGATCCGCAGGTGCCGATCGAAGACACGATCGGGGCGATCGCCGACTTGGTGAAGGCAGGCTACGTGCGCCACATCGGCTTGAGCGAAATGGGCGTCGACACCATTCGCCGCGCGCACGCGGTGCACCCGATCGTGGACGTGCAGATCGAATACTCGCTGATCACGCGCGGCCTCGAAGCGAAGATTCTGCCGGTGCTGCGCGAGTTGGGGATCGCGGTGACGGCGTATGGCGTGCTGTCGCGCGGACTGCTCAGCGGCTCGGCGACGACCGGCGCGTCGGATTTCCGTGCGCGGTTGCCGCGGTTTGCGGGGGAAGCTGGAGAGCGCAATCGGGCGCTGGTGGAACGGATGCGCGCGGTGGCGGAGGCGAGAGGAGTGTCGCCGTCGCAACTGGCGATTGCGTGGGTGCTGGCGCAGGGACAGGACATTGTGCCGGTGATGGGGGCGCGGACGGTGGTGCAGCTGGAGGAGGCGCTTTCGGCTTTGGGCTGTGGGCTGAGGGAGGAGGAAGGGAGGAGGTTGGAGGAGATTGCGGGGGAGATTACGGGGGCGCGGTATGACGCGCATGCGATGGGGATGCTGGATAGTGAGCGGTAGCTTTGGGCTTTGGGCTGGGGGCTTGGGGTTTTGGGTTTTGGGTAGTGGGTGAAAAGCAGTGGGGGAGGAGGTAGTGTTCAGGATATGAGTTCACGACTGCTTGGCGTTGCGATGGCGACGATGATCGTGGGGTGTGCTGGGGCGCCTCGGTATGCGCCGCCGATTCCGGCGGTGGAGGGGAGGGAGATGGCACTGTTCTCCCTCAGGGCGATCGACCTTTCGGTTGGCGCGGGTACGCCGCTTTCGGCGGGGCGCTGTGTGTATGTGCACTACACGGGGTGGACGACCGACGGCAAGAAGTTCGATTCGTCGCGTGACACGACCAATGCGGGACGGGTGAAGGATCCGATCAGCTTTCCGCAGGGATTCCGTCGCGTGATTGCGGGATGGGATCTCGGCTTCCAGGGCATGAACGTGGGCGGGTCGCGCCGGCTCATCATTCCGTGGCAGTTGGCGTACGGCGAGAAGGGGCGGCCGCCGGTGATCCCCGAGCGGGCGACGCTGATCTTCGACGTCGAACTGATGCAGGTGGCAGATACCGTTCCGCGCGCTGACGGGGCGCCGCGGCCGGCGGGGCAGGCACCGTCGTGTCCGGCGTGGAGCGCCGTGAAGACCGCACCGTGAGCGACACAGCGAATTCGTCAGCGGCGCTGTCGGCCTACCCGGCCACGTCGCCATGTCTCAAGGTGTGCGTGCTGGACATGGGCGCGGAATGTCGAGGCTGTCGTCGCACGATCGTCGAAATCGGCAACTGGTCGCGGATGACGCTCGATGAACGACGTGCGGTGAATCAGCGGATCGGTTTTCGCGGACACGACGAGAAGCGCTAGTCGAGCGCGCATCGGCGAATCGCCACTACATCGCCAGCGGCAGCCGTACGCTGAAGGTGCTGCCGTGCCCGAGTCCGGCGCTGCGCGCTTCGACCTGGCCGCCGTGCAACTCCACGATGCCTTTCACCAGTGCGAGACCGATGCCGAGTCCGTCGCCGGAGCGCGTGCGGGTGGTGTCGACTTGGCTGAACATGCCGAACACGCGCTCGAGGTCTGCCTCGGCGATGCCGACACCGGTGTCTTCAATCTCGATCACGGCGTGCAGTCCGTCGCGCCGAATTCGCAATGTGACGAGACCGCCAGCGTCAGTGTACTTCGCGGCATTCGTGAGCAGGTTGCAGCAGACCTGCGCCAGCCGCACGATGTCGCCATACACATGCATGCGTTCACTTGGTACATCGACCACGAGTTCGTGACGTCGGGCCTCGATGGCAGGGCGGGCCATTTCAATCCCACGCTCGAGCATCGCCGTGAGCGTGACCTGCTCTCGCTGCAGCGTGATCTTGCCGTGCGTGATGCGTGATAAGTCGAGCAGATCGTCGAGCAGGCGCCCCATCTGCATGACTTGACGCTCGATGATGTCGCGACACCAGTGCAATCGGGCGGGGGCGATCGGATCCTGCAGCAGCGCGACCACGTTGCCGAGCGGCGCGAGTGGATTGCGCAGCTCGTGGGCGAGGGTGGCGATGAAGCGGTTCTTCTGCTCCACCGCGCCACTGAGCTCCAATTCGGCGCGCTTCCGATCGGTGATCTCACGGACGAACGTATCGCGATACATCGGCGATCCCTGCTCGTCGGGCACGATGGTCATGATCGACCAGAACCAGCGCAGCTCGCCCGAACTCGAGACGGTGCGAAACTCCGACTCGGCGCGACCATCGCGCGCGAGCTGCTCGAAGGCGGCCATGACGACGGTCCGGTCGTCTTCGTACACCATCTCGAGCAAACGTCCGAAGTCCTTCTCCATCATTTGCTCGGCCGAAACGCCAAACATTCTCATGCTGGCCGGACTCACGTACTCGTAGTGCCCGGTGTGTACGTTGGTCCGCAGATACAAGTCGGGCATGTGCTCGACGAGTAGGCGGAAGTGTGCGTCGCGTGCTTTCAGCGCGAGCTCCGTGGCGCGTCGCTCCGTGATGTCTTCGAAGACGGTGTAGACCTCCACCGGCTTCGGCGCATCAGCATGCATGAGTGGCACGGCGTCGATACAGATCCAGCGACGCTGTCGTTCGCGCGGATTGTACACACCCATGATCACGCCCCGGGTAGCGACGCCAGTGGCCAGCGTGATCATCGAGGGATGCTCTGCCGCCGGGAAAACGGAGCCGTCTTCGCGCACCGTGTGCTGCTCGGCATGCTCCGAGGTGCTGCCGAGCATCTCAGCGCGTGACTTTCCGAGGATGCGCTCGGCGGCCGGATTCATCGCGATGATCCGCCCGTCCGCGGTCTGATGAACGACACCATGCAACATGGTGTCGGCCAGCACCCGATAGCGCGCGTTGCTGTCGCGAAGTGCCGCGAGCGCATGCGGCAGGTCGGGCGTGTCGATACCGTCGGACGTCAGGGTATTCAGTTGGGAGCCGCTAATGAGGGCCAACGGGCATGCACAACGTGCTCACAATTTGATGACTGCCGCAATCGCGGTCGCGGCCACTTGTTCGTCCTGCGCGCTGGTGGCTCCGCTCACGCCGACGGCGCCGATCACCTTGCCGCCGACGAGAATGGGCAAGCCGCCCTGTAACGCGACGAGCCCGTCCACAGAAAGAAACGTAAGCGTGTCGGCCAAAATCCGGTCGGCGTACACTTTCGTGGGCCGGCCGAAGCGGGCAGCCGTGCGGGCTTTCCCTTGTGCGATCTGCACGGTGCCGGTGCTGGCGTTGTCGAGCTTGAGGAAGCCGAGCAGGTCGCCGGCGGCATCGGTCACCGCAATCGAGACGTTCCACTTGTTCTGCTTCGCGGTGGCTTCGGCGCTCGCCAGCAGGCTCTTGACCGCATCGGCGGTGAGCATCTTGGTGTCGGCCAGCTGCGCCGCTGAGACTCGGGGCGTGGCCACGGCCAGCGTGACGACGGTGACGGCGGCAGCGAAGAGGCGAGTGAGGCGCATGGCTTGGTGGGAGCTGGTGTGAGGGTGCTTTGGGGGCAGTCCTTTGGCAACATTAAGCTGGATTCGTGGCGTTGCGCCAGCATTGGGTGATTGGATGGGCTCGGTAACAGCTCGTTCACGCGAAGCTCGCGAAGGGCCGCGAAGCCACGCGAAGGAAAGCGAGCAACGCTGTTGCGCTGTTCAGACAAAAAAATGCCCCACCGTCGAGGCGATCCGACGGAGGGGCATTCAAGAAACCTCATTGCAGTTCTTCGCGTCTCTTCGCGGCCCTTCGCGATCTTCGCGTGAACCAGCTGTTTACTGACTCCTAAAGCGATCCCAGCAAGTCGTCGATCGCCTTCCGGTCGGCGTCTTCCAGCGGCTCCGCCCCGTGAATGATGCGCGTCAGAATGTCGACCGCTTCTTCGGCCAGGTTGTCCGGATACTTGCGGTCCTTGGCGAAGCGCACGATGTGGCCGAGGAGGATCGTCTCGAACGGCGATTCGTCGTCGCCATCTTCATCGTCGTCATCGTCCATGTCGTCATCCATCTCGTCTTCCGCGTCGCGCATCGATTCGTAGCTCGGCACGCTCGCCTTCCACGGTTCCGACGAGTGGGCGTCGGCCTCGAGTGAGGTGCGCGGAACCAACGCGAACAGGCGGCACTGCAGACCCGGCGCCTCTTCGTAGGCGAACAGGCCAAGGGCGACCGGCTCTTCGAACAGCTTGAGATCGACGAGCCGCTCGATGGCTTCCGGCGGCATGGCACTGCGGGCCACCATGCGGCCGTCGATGTAAGCGGCCAGCGCCGATGATTCCGGCGCGCGCGGGTCGTCCAGGCGAGACACGACCAGCGCGATCGGCTCGCGCGTGGTTACGAAAACGGCAGGCTTCGCCTCACCATCGACATCACCCGTGCCGATGCTGTCGGTGATGCCGTAGTCGCTGTCGTCGTCTTCGTCGTCATCGCCCTCGGCCCCTTCGTCGTCGTCGGAGGAGTCAGGCGTGTCGTCGTCGTCCGGCGTCTCGTCGGGTGTTTCGTCGTCGGGCGCTTTGAATTCGTCAGCCGGCATGGCTCATCTACACGGTTCGTGAATCCTGCATCGGGGTGATACCCCGGCATGGCAGGTTAGGCACCAAACCATCGCACGGGAAGGGCGATGGCGGAGTGAGGGCGGCGATCAGGTCGTGGCGGCGACTTCGCTCACATCGATCTTCTCGAATACGCCGCCCAGCCAGAACAGGATCGGCCAGAGCTCGGCCACCACCACGGCACAGGCCAGCAGGGTGGCGACCAGCACCGACCAGCCACCCCAGTCGTTGGTGAACCACAGGATCAGGCCGCCCAGTCCGACCGGGAATACGAGGGCGATCGCGGCTACCAGCGTGGTGGCGCCGGTGGTGAGCAGGTTCTGCCCCATCGTTTCGAACCCGCGGGCCTCGGTGCCCAGTCGCACCCACGCGGGAAAGAGCAGCGCGGTGCCGTTCTGGATCGTGAACATGAGCGCGTTGAAGATCGGCACGCCCACGATCACCGACACGATGATGGGAATGGTGGCGCCGCTTTCGGCCAGCATAGCGGGCTCCTGCAGGAACATCACCAGCGGTACGACCATCAGTGACCACACCGTGATCGAATGCAGCGCGGTCACGGCG